>NZ_JBIAHP010000002.1:149859-680314 GCF_042870715.1 Streptomyces sp. NPDC006463
CCCGGGGGGCGGGGGGGGCGGGCGGGGCCGGGGGGGGGCCCCCGCGGCCCCCGCCCCGGGGTGCCCCCCGGGGGCCCCCCCCCCGGGGGGGCCGCGGGGGGGGGGGGGCGCCCCCGCCCCCCCCCCGCTTCTTCGAGGCCATCAGGCTGGTGATCGTGGTGATGACCAGGACACCGCAGATGACACCCAGGGAGACCGGGATCGAGATCACCGGGACGTGCACCCCGTTCTCGTGCAGCGCGTGCAGCACCAGCTTGACGCCGATGAAGCCCAGGATGACCGACAGGCCGTAGCTGAGGTGGACCAGCTTCTTGAGCAGGCCGCCGATGAGGAAGTACAGCTGGCGCAGACCCATCAGGGCGAAGGCATTGGCGGTGAAGACGATGTACGGGTCCTGGGTGAGGCCGAAGATCGCGGGGATCGAGTCCAGCGCGAAGAGCACGTCGGTGGTGCCGATGGCGAGCATGACGACCATCAGCGGGGTCAGGACGCGCTTGCCGTTGCTCTGGATGAAGAGCTTGGTGCCGTGGTACCTGTCGGCGACGCCGAACTTCTTCTCGACGGACTTGAGGAGACGGTTCTCCTCGAACTCGTCCTCCTCCTCGTCCTTGCGGGCCTCCTGGATCAGCTTCCACGCGGTGTAGATCAGGAACGCGCCGAAGAGGTAGAAGACCCAGGAGAAGCTGGCGATGATCGCCGCGCCGGCCGCGATGAAGACCGCGCGCAGGACCAGGGCGATCAGCACGCCCACGAGCAGTACGCGCTGCTGGAGGTGGGAGGGCACCGCGAACTTCGCCATGATCAGGACGAAGACGAAGAGGTTGTCCACGCTCAGGGACTTCTCGGTGATGAAGCCCGCGAAGAACTCCTGGGAGGCCTGGCCGTTCCCGAAGAACCACAGACCGAGGCCGAAGAGCCCGGCGAGGACGATCCAGACGACCGTCCAGGTGCCCGCTTCCTTGATCGATACGTCGTGCGGTTTGCGGCCGATGAAGAAATCGGCGCCGATGAGGAGGGACAGACCAAGGATGGTCAGCGCCCACAGGGTCCAGGAAACTTCCACGGTAAACACGCCTCCGGCGGATGGCTCAGCACTTCGTCAGCGTCATCGCTGCCGGAGGTCTCTTCCACCCGGGCGGCCTGGAGGCCGTGGGCCGACGCCCCGGGACCGACTGCGCTCATGAATCCGCAGTGGTCCGTATTGACGGGTACGCCGTAGCAGGAAAGCAGGAATACTCCCCTCCGCGCTCACCAGGGTACCCGCCGGAGACGGCCAAGGTAAAGGGAATCCCAAGAACTGGTCAGCGGCAGGTCATCAGCCTGCCGCTGACCGTCACGGGCGGGCGCGCCGACGGGCCTCCGCGATCCGGTCCAGTGCCTGTTCGAGGACCCGGCTGCCCTGCGGGGGCAGGTCCGGCTCGAAGGTCCAGGCGTGGTGGACCCAGGGGTCGGCGAGGTGGTTGTCCGGCACCGGCGACAGCCGCATCAGCGAGCGCCACAGCGGGTCCAGCAGCGGCCCGTAGGCCGAGGCCTCGTCACGGTCCGCGACCATCAGCAGGTGCACGCCGACCGCCGGACCCTCGTCGGCGAGGTAGCGCAGCTGGGTCACGGCCCGGTCGTCGAAGCCGTGCGGGAAGTCGTGCACGAGGAGCAGCTGGTCGGCGGTGTCCACGTCCGGCGGCAGGTCCTCGGGGGCTCCGGCCCGCACCGCCATCTGTACGAGGTCCACCCGCCGGGTCAGCCGCGCCAGGGTCTCGGTGACCCCGGCGGCCCCGGCGGCGGGCGGGGCCGCCAGCACCCCGGCCCGGACCAGCGGAGCCAGCGAGGCGGCTGCGGCCCCGGCCGCGTCGATGACGTGGACGGCGAACCGGTCGCCGGGGTGGACCGCGAGCAGCCGAGCCGCGTGCGCGACGGCCATGTCCATGGCGGCCCGGCGCAGCCGGTCGGTGTCCATGGCCATAGCGGACTCGGAACCGGTGCGGCCGTTGTCGATCCAGATGCCGCGCTCCAGCGGGAGCCTCATCAGCATCGGGATGCGCAGATCGGGCCGCTCGGGCAGGTGCAGGTCGCCCAGGCGCAGGGCCAGCGGGCTCTCCTCGGGCAGCCCGTTCGACCGGCTGTCGTGCCAGACCGGGTTGTCCCAGCGGGCGTACGCGGCCGGCAGCGCGGGCTCGACGACCTCCGCCTCGGCGATCAGCTGGGCGAGGTCCCGGTCGAGGACGGCCTGGGCCTGGGCGACCAGCTCCTCGCGGCGCGCCCGGGCGGTGTCGCGGGCGGCGTTCCCGGAGCCTCCGAGGCGGTGGCGCGGGTCGGACAGGGCCTCGTCGAGCTCGCGGTCCATGCGGGAATCGGCGAAGTCGACGGCGCTGCGGTACGCGGCGACCGTGCGGGCCAGGTCCTCGAACATGCCCCACACCTGGTTGTAGAGCCGCTCCTCCATGGACCAGCCGCTGGCGTCCCCGGCGACGGGCTGCGGGAACTGTCCGGGCTCCGTCGGCGGAGCGGCCTGCGGCGCGGGCTCGGGCGGCTCGGTGCTGGCGCGGCGGCGCCGCGGGTGGGCGTAGCTGATGGTGGGCGGGGAGTCCGCGGTGTCGCCGCCGGGCGCCGGGTGCGGCGCGGGGCCGGGCGTACCGGCGTAGGGGACCCCGGAGACGGGGATCGGGTCCGGGGGCTCGGGAGTGGGCGCGGGGGCCTGGGCGGGAGCCCCGGCCGCTGTCCGCGGGGCGTGCAGATCACCGGCCAGGCTCGGCCGGGCGGAGAGCGCGCCGTCCGCCTGCCCGGTCCCCGCGGCCGTCGCCAGTGCGGCGGCGGCGAGCGCGGCGGCCTCCGGTGCGGCCAGTCCGCCGTCGGCCAGCAGGGCGCCGAGGCCGTCGGCGTATCCCTGGCCCACGGCCCGGACCTTCCAGGCGCCCTGGCGGCGGTACAGCTCCAGGGCCACGACGGCCGTCTCGGCGTCCAGCCCGGTCAGGGTGTATCCGGCGAGCTCGGCGCCCTCCGGGTCGGCCACGGCCACGTAGGAGGCCGGGACCGCGCCGAAGCGCACCGGGCCGCCGGGCGGCAGGACGAGCACTACGCCGACCCGGTGGACCTGCGTGGCGACCGCGTCGAGGTCGACGGCGAAGGTGTGCCGCTCGGCGAGCTCCCCCGGCGCGCGGACCCCCGGGAGGGTCCGGGCGCCCGGGTGTGCCAGTGCCCCGGGGCCTTCGAACCGGCCCTGTTCATCGGCGAGCGAGGCCAGGGCGAGCACGGGTGTGCCCGCCGAGACCCTGATCTCCACCCGGCTCTGGGACACGGGGTGGTTCTGCCCCCGGACCAGTTCGGCCGTCATCGTGCAGCCCTCCCCCGTGCCTTCTTCTCTTGTTGCGTCTTACAGGTGCGGCAGGATCGCCGGCATCAGGTCCTGGAACGTACGGCCGTTGGCCGGGTTGCCGAGGGCCGTCATCTGCCAGCCGGCGCCCGAACGCGACACCTTCGCCATGATCTGCGCCGTGTACTGGCCGCCGCCGTCGAGGGTGTAGCGGGCCAGCTCCTGGCCGTTGGTCTCGTCGACGATGCGGCAGAACGCGTTCTGCACTTCCTGGAACGTCTGGCCGGTGAAGGAGTTCACCGTGAAGACGATCTGGTCGATGTGGACCGGCACGCGCTGGAGGTCGACGAGGATCGCCTCGTCGTCCCCGCCCTGGCCGACGCCGCCGACGAGGTTGTCACCGGTGTGCCGAACCGAGCCGTCGTCGCTCTGCAGGTGCCGGAAGAAGACGACGTCCACCGGCTGCTTGTCGGCGAAGAGTACCGCCGACGCGTCCAGGTCGATCTCCTGGGTCCGCGACCCGAACAGCCCGCGGCGCTTGGCCGCCTGCCAGCCGAGGCCCATCCGGACCGCGGTCAGCGTGCCCCCGTCCGACTTCTGCAGACTGATGGCCTGACCCTTGGTCATGTTGACCGTCACGCGCTGTCCCCTCTCCATAGCCCGCCCCGATAACAGGAGCGCAGCGTGTACCTGCGGCTGTGACCCAACCCTACTGACAGGCCACGGGTCAGGCGAGGCCCGCTTCCTTCATCTGTCGCAGCTCCTTCTTCAGCTCGCTGACCTCGTCCCGGATCCGGGCCGCGACCTCGAACTGCAACTCCGCGGCCGCCCCGCGCATCCGCTCGGTCATCTGCTCGATGAGCGAAGCCAGTTCGGCGGCGGGCCGGTCGGTGAGCACCTCGGCCTTGGCCGCGCCCTTCGCGCCCTTGCCGCCCGCCTTGCCCTTGGTCTGGGCCGCCTTGCCGCCGAGCGCCGGAACCGGAGCCTTGGCCCCCTTGCCGTCCGCCGCCTGCCGGTACCCGGTGCCGAGGAGCTGCTCGGTGTCCAGTTCCTCGCGGGCGATGGTGGCGACGATGTCGTTGATCTTCTTGCGCAGCGGCTGCGGGTCGATCCCGTTGGCCGTGTTGTAGGCGACCTGCTTCTCCCGGCGGCGGTTGGTCTCGTCGATCGCCTGCGCCATCGCCGGGGTGATGCTGTCCGCGTACATGTGGACCTGGCCCGACACGTTGCGCGCCGCGCGGCCGATGGTCTGGATCAGGGAGGTGCCCGAGCGCAGGAAGCCCTGCTTGTCGGCATCGAGGATCGCGACGAGCGACACCTCGGGCAGGTCGAGGCCCTCACGCAGCAGGTTGATGCCGACCAGGACGTCGAACTCGCCGGACCGGAGCTCGCGCAGCAGCTCGATGCGGCGCAGCGTGTCCACGTCGCTGTGCAGGTAGCGGACCTGGATGCCGAGCTCCAGGAAGTAGTCCGTGAGGTCCTCGGCCATCTTCTTGGTGAGGGTGGTGACCAGGACCCGCTCGTCCTTCTCCACCCGCTCGCGGATCTCGTGGACCAGGTCGTCGATCTGGCCCTCGGTCGGCTTGACCACGACCTCGGGGTCGATGAGGCCGGTGGGGCGGATGATCTGCTCGACGAAGCCGTCGCCGCGCGAGAGCTCGTACTTGCCGGGGGTCGCCGACAGGTAGACGGTCTGGCCGATGCGCTCCTGGAACTCCTCCCACTTCAGCGGCCGGTTGTCGAGCGCCGACGGCAGCCGGAATCCGTGGTCGACCAGGGTCCGCTTGCGCGAGGCGTCGCCCTCGTACATGGCGCCGATCTGCGGCACGGTGACGTGCGACTCGTCGATGACGAGGAGGAAGTCCTCCGGGAAGTAGTCGATGAGGGTGTTGGGCGCGGACCCCGGCTCGCGGTCGTCCATGTGCAGCGAGTAGTTCTCGATGCCGGAGCAGGACCCGATCTGCCGCATCATCTCCAGGTCGTAGGTGGTGCGCATGCGCAGCCGCTGGGCCTCCAGCATCTTGCCCTGCTTCTCCAGCTCGGCGAGGCGCTGGGCCAGCTCGGCCTCGATGCCGCGGACCGCCTTCTCCATGCGCTCGGGGCCGGCGACGTAGTGGCTTGCGGGGAACACGTACAGCTCGCGGTCCTCGCTGATGACCTCGCCGGTCAGCGGGTGCAGGGTGGACAGGGCCTCGATCTCGTCGCCGAACATCTCGATGCGGACGGCCAGTTCCTCGTAGACCGGGAAGATCTCGATGGTGTCGCCGCGCACCCGGAAGGTGCCGCGCGTGAACGCCACGTCGTTGCGGGTGTACTGGATGTCGACGAAGCGGCGCAGCAGCTGGTCCCGGTCGATCTCCTCGCCCACCTTGAGGGAGACCATCCGGTCGACGTACTCCTGCGGGGTACCGAGGCCGTAGATGCAGGACACGGAGGCGACGACGATGACGTCTCGCCGGGTCAGGAGCGAGTTGGTGGCGGAGTGGCGCAGCCGCTCCACCTCCTCGTTGATCGAGGAGTCCTTCTCGATGTATGTGTCCGACTGCGGAACGTAGGCCTCGGGCTGGTAGTAGTCGTAGTACGACACGAAGTACTCGACGGCGTTGTTCGGCAGGAGCTCTCGGAACTCGTTCGCCAGCTGGGCGGCGAGGGTCTTGTTCGGCGCCATCACCAGGGTGGGGCGCTGGAGCTTCTCGATCATCCACGCGGTGGTCGCCGACTTGCCCGTGCCGGTCGCACCCAGCAGGACGACATCCTTCTCACCTGCACGGATGCGCTTCTCCAGCTCGGCGATGGCCGTCGGCTGGTCGCCGCTGGGCTTGTAGGGGCTGACGACCTCGAAAGGCGCCACCGTGCGTTCGATCTTCGATACGGGCCGCATGACTCAACCGTACGGCCCCCCACTGACACTCACGTGACACGCGGGCGGATCCGCTCGTATCCGGGCTGGTCCGCGCCGGTCCGCGCGCAGTCCGCGGGGCGCCCGTGCGCGGCTGCCCGGCCGGACCGCCCTCACACGTTCTGGTCCGTTTGTCGTAGTTCGGTGGCGGCCCGGTGATCTTCAACCCCATGATCGCGGTGAAGACCCCGCTGTGAAGTGCATCGCCACAAAGTCCGCCCCTCCGCACCCGTCTGACGCAGGAACAGGGCTCCCGACCCGAGGAGAACGCACATGTACGTCCGACCCGCCGCCGCGGCCGCCGCCGCATTCCTGGGCTTCACCCTCACCCTGCTGGGCGGGACGGCGTCGTACGCCGCCACCGGCCCCGATTCCCCCACGACCGCCCGGGCAGCACTGGGAGGACCCGTCGTGTACGCCCACCGGGGGGCCTCGGCGTACGCCCCGGAGAACACCCTCGACTCGATCGACCTGGCGATGCGGCTGGGCTTCGAATGGGTCGAGAACGACGTGCAGCGCACCCGGGACGGCGAGCTGGTGGTCATCCACGACGACACCCTGGCCCGGACCACCGACGTCGAGCAGGTGTTCCCCGGCCGCCAGCCCTGGCGGGTCAAGGACTTCACGGCCGCGGAGATCGCCCGGCTGGACGCGGGCAGCTGGTTCGGGGAGGAGTACGAGGGCGCCCGGGTGCCGACCCTGCACGAGTACCTCGACCGGGTATCGCGCAACCAGCAGCGGCTGCTGCTGGAGATCAAGAAGCCGGAGCTCTACCCCGGCATCGAGGAGCAGACCCTGAAGGTACTGGAAGAGGCCGGCTGGCTCGACCGGCGCCACGTGACGCAGCGCCTGGTGGTGCAGAGCTTCAGCGCCGACAGCGTCCGCATCGTGCACGGCCTGCGCCCGGACCTCGTGACGGCCTTCCTGGGCACCCCGGCGGTGGCGGACCTGCCGAGGTACGCGCAGTTCACCGACCGGATCAACCCGTGGCACACCACGATCTCGGCCGACTGGGTCTCGGCGGTGCACGGCCTGCTGGGGGCCCACGGCAAGGCCATGGAGGTGGACACCTGGATCGTGGACGACGCCGCGACCGCCCGCAAGGTCCAGGCGATGGGCGTGGACGGGATCATCACCAACGCCCCGGACGTCGTCCAGGAGGCGGTGGGCGGCTACTGAGCCGGGCCCGGACGGGCGGTGCCGCGAGCGCCGACGGCGCCGTCGGCGCCGTCGGCCGTGTCGGCGCTGTCGGCGCTGTCGGCGCTGTCGGTGGGGGGCCGTACCGTGGACGCGTGGACAGCACCGAGCGGCCCTGCGGGCCGCGCCTCGAATGGACCGTCGTCGCCAGCGACATCGGGCCCCTGCTCCTGGCCGCGACCCCGGAGGGGCTGGTCCGGGTCGAGTTCCATGCCGGGCCGGACCGGGTCGACGCCATGATCGGTTCGCTCGTCTCCCGGCTCGGCGCGGACGCCTGGCGGCCCGCACCGGGCGAGGAGGTGCTGCTGGCCGAGCCCGTACGCCAGCTCGCCGCGTACTTCTCCGGTTCGCTGCGGCGCTTCGAGCTGCCGCTGGACTGGCGCCTCAGCTCCGGCTTCAACCGGCAGGTGCTCCAGGAGCTGGACCGCTGCGTGCCCTACGGAGCGGTCGTCGGCTACGGGGAACTGGCCGCCCGCGTCGGCCAGCCCGGCGCCGCGCAGGCCGTGGGCAGCGCCATGGGCTCCAACCCGCTGCCGCTGGTCGTGGCCTGCCACCGGGTCGTGGAGAACGACGGGGGCATCGGGGGCTTCGGCGGCGGGGTCGAGACGAAGCGGCAGCTGCTCGCGCTGGAAGGCGTCCTCCCCCAGCCGCTGTTCTGAGCGGGCGGCGCGGCGGGCATCCGGACCCGGACCCCGGATACCGGATACTCGGTTCCGCCGCGCGGTAAGGGGTGTCACACTTCCGCGGTGACTACTCCTGCCGCCGCACCCGGTCTCACCGCGTCCGCCCGCGCCCCGCACCCGTCCCCGCGAAGGGGGTGGACGGCGTGACCGCCTCGCCCGGCACGGACCGGCCCACAGCCGCGGCCACCGGACCTGAGCTGGCCCGGCTGCAGCGCCGTACCACCGGCGTGCTCATCGCGAGCCAGGTCCTCGGCGGGCTCGGCGTGCCCATCAGCATCGCCCTGGCCCCCGTACTCGCGACCGAGGTCAGCGGCACCGAGGCCCTGTCCGGCCTCGCCTCCACCGCCGCGGTGATCGGTACGGCCCTGGTCTCCCTGCCGCTCGCCGCCCTGATGACCGCCCGCGGCCGCCGCCCGGGACTCGTCCTCGCGTACGCGATCGGCGCGGCCGGCGCCTTGCTCGTCGTCCTCGCCGCCACCGTCAAGAGCTTCCCGCTGCTGATGCTCGGCATGGCCGCCTTCGGCGCCGCCTCCTCAGCCAACCTGCAGGCCCGGTTCGCCGCCGCCGACCTCGCCGCCCCGGACCGCCGGGCCCGGGCGATCTCCGTCGTCGTGTGGGCGTCCACCATCGGCGCGGTGCTCGGCCCCAACCTGTCCGCCCCGGCCAGCCGCAGCTTCGCCGGGACCTCCATACCCGAGACGGCGGGCCCCTTCGTGTGGGCCGCCGCCGTCTTCCTGCTCACCGGCACGCTGATCGGCGTGCTCCTGCGACCGGACCCGCTGCTGACCGCCCGTGCGCTGGCCACGGCCGGGGAGCAGACCCGCGAGGGCCGCTCGCTGCGGGCCGGGATCGCCGCCGTCAAAACCTCCCCGCGGGCCCGGCTCGCCCTCGTCACCGTCGCCGTCTCACACACCACCATGGTCTCGATCATGGTGATGACCCCGATGGACCTGGGCCACCACGGCGCCGGGCTGGAGCTCATCGGCCTCGTGATCAGCGGTCACATCGCGGGCATGTTCGCCTTCTCGCCCGTGATGGGGTGGCTCGCGGACCGGATCGGCCGGCTGTCCGTGATCGGCCTGGCGGCCGGGCTGCTATCGGTCGCCGCCCTGCTCGCCGGCACGGCCGGGCCGCACCACGGCCAGACCGCGGCCGGCCTGTTCCTGCTCGGCCTCGGCTGGTCCGCCGGGATGGTGTCCGGCTCGGCGCTGCTGACGGACTCGGTGCCGCAGCCCGCGCGGGCCGCCGTACAGGGCCTGAGCGACCTGACGATGAACACGGCCGCGGGCGTGGGCGGCGCCGCCGCCGGCCTGGTCATGTCCCAGGCGAGCTACGGCTGGCTGAACGCCATCGGGGCCTGCCTGCTGCTGCCGATGGCGGCGCTCGCGCTGTTCACCGCGCGCCGCCACCCCGCTCCCGCGAAGGGCGTCAGCAGCTGATGTGGTAGGCCTTGCGGAGCGTCTCGTGCACGGTCCAGGTGGTCTTGTCGCCCTCCCGGAGCACGCAGGCGGAGCCGGGGCCCACCTCCAGGGTCTCGCCGCCCTCGACCTCGATGGTGGCGCGGCCGCTGACCACGACGAACAGCTCGTTGGCCTCGGTGTCCGTGACCACTCCGGGGGTGATCTGCCAGATCCCGCGCAGCTGCCTGCCGTCCGCCGACTCCCAGAGCACCTTGCCCGTCACGACGGGCTCGCCGGAGACGATCTGGCCGGGGTCGAGGTCTTCGGCCTCCAGTTCGACGTCCGGTACGGAGACGGCGAAGGAGGCGGGGGCTGCGGAGGCTGCGGAGTGGTCGCTGGTGCTCATGGCGCGCCAGCCTAATCCGGCCCGGCAGCGCGGCGCGGTGACCAGAGCGTCCAGGAACCGCCGGGCCCAGGGGTCACCCTGTCCAGTCAGGCCGCCGGGGGAACGGTACTCGGACAGGTTGTGACAGGTGGGACGGGAGCGCGTTTGGAGGCGCGGATCCCGTGCCATGGATGGGGACATGTCACTGCACACAGCAACTGAATCCCCGTCCGGCGGACCGGTCCTGTCGGAAGAGGTGCGCGAGGCGCTCGCCCGGCACCGGCCCGTCGTGGCCCTGGAGTCGACGATCATCGCGCACGGCCTGCCGCGTCCCCGCAATCTGGCGGTGGGGCTCGAACTGGAAGCGCTGGTCCGTTCGGAGGGCGCGGTTCCGGCGACGATCGCGGTCGTGGACGGGGTGGCCTACGCGGGCCTGGACAAGGACCAGCTGGAGCGGATCGCGGGCGGCGAGGGCGTACGCAAGCTCGGCCACCGGGATCTGGCCCCCGCGCTCGCGGTGGGGGCCACGGGGGCGACGACGGTGTCCGCGACCGCCTTCCTGGCGGCCCAGGCGGGCCTTCGGGTCTTCGCCACGGGCGGGCTGGGCGGCGTGCACCGCGAGTGGGCGCAGACGCAGGACGAGTCGGCGGACCTGTCGCTGCTGGCGCGGACGCGGATCACGGTGGTGTGCGCGGGGGTGAAGTCGATCCTGGACGTGCCGGCCACCCTGCAGCGGCTGGAGACGCTGGGGGTGGGGGTGCTCGGGTACCAGACCCGGCGGTTCCCCGGCTTCTACCTGGCGGATTCCGGCGAGCCGGTGGACTGGACCGTGGAGGGGCCGGACGAGGTCGCGGCGGTGATGGCCGCCCAGGACGCCCTGGGAGGCGTGGAGTCGGCGCTGCTGGTGGCCAATCCGGTGGCGGAGGCGGAGCAGCTGGATCCGGAGCTGCACGACCGGGTGCTGGCCGAGGCGCTCGCCGAGTGCCGCGAGCGCGGGATCACGGGGCAGGCGGTGACGCCGTTCCTGCTGGGGTTCCTGGTACGAGCGACGGCCGGGGCCTCGCTGGAGGCGAACCTGGCGGCGGTACGGGGCAACGTGCGGCTCGGGGCCAGGATCGCGGGGGCCTGGGCGGCACGGGCATGACCGCGTCGGGACCGGCCGTCCCGGGGGCGCTGCTGATCGTCGGTGACGTGGTGACCGATGTCGTGGCGATGCATCCCGAACCGCTGGCTCCGGCCACCGACACGGCCGCCCGGATCCGGACCCTGCCCGGTGGCGCAGGGGCCAACGCCGCCTGCTGGGCGGCCCTCATGGGGGCCGCGGAGGTACGGCTCCTGGCGCGGGTGGGCGCCGAGTCGGCGCGGTGGCACGAGCGGGCCCTGGTGGACGCGGGGGTGCGGCCGCGGCTGGTGATCGACCGGGAGGAGCCGACCGGGACGGTGGTCGCGCTGGTGGGCAAGGACGCGGAGCGGACCTTCCTGACCGACAGCGGGGCCGCGCTCCGGCTGTGCCCCGCCGACTGGACGCCGGCGCTGCTGGACGGGGTGGCCCATCTCCACCTGTCCGGGTACCTGTTCTTCGCCGACAGCAGCCGGGAGCTGGCCCTGGTCGCGCTGCGGGCGGCCCGGGCCCGGGGGGTGCCGGTGAGCGTGGATCCCGCCTCGGCCGGATTCCTGGCCGGGCTGGGCCCGCGGCGGTTCCTCGACGAGGTGGCGGGGGCCGACGTACTGCTGCCCAACGAGGACGAGGCACGGCTGCTGGCCGGACTGCCGGAGCCGGCCGCGTTGGCCCGGGCGGCGGCGCGGCTGAGCCGCCGGGTGCCGCTGGTGGTGGTGACCCGGGGGGCTGCCGGGGCGCTGGTCGCCGAGCGGGGCCGGATCACCGCCGAGGTCAGGGCTGAACCGGCCGAGGCGGTGGACTCCACGGGGGCGGGGGACGCGTTCACCGGGGGGTTCCTGGCGGCGCGGCTGGCGGGGGCGGATCCGGTGGAGGCGGCTCGGGCAGGCTGCCGTGCCGCCGCGCTGGCGGTCTCCCGGCTGGGCGGAAGGCCGTAGCCCCGGCCGTTGCCCGGGGCGCCCCGGCGGCTGCTCGGGCGGGCGGCCCGTCAGCGGTCGCGGATGTCCGTCCATGCCGGGTGGCGGGGGTCGTCGGCCCTGACCAGCGCGTCAGCCTGCGCCGCCGGGTCGGTCTCGGCCTCGTAGCGGGCGAAGGCCGGGAGGGTCCAGCGTGCGGACTCCTCGGTGCGGCGGGCGAGCGCGCCCGGGGAGAGCCGGATGTGGACGCTCAGGTCGAAGGGGAACCAGTGGCCCAGCAGCAGCGGGCCGTGCACGATCACCACACCGCCGGGCGGGAGTTCGACGTACGGGCTGCGCGTCGCCCGGTCGGTCACCGGGTCCCAGAGATCGGGCAGCACCCGCCCCGTCCCACCGGGGTCGGTCGGGCCGAACACCTCCCGCCAGAGCGCGGCCGTGTCGTACCAGCCGCCGAGGTACGAGTCCACGTCCTGGCGGCCGAACTCGAAGCGGAGGGAGGCCGGCCGCAGGAAGCCCTCGGCCGGTACCACCAGGACCGCCCGTCCGCGCAGCCGCAGCGCCTCGGCGAGGTGTCCGGCGAGCACGCCGGTCCCGGCGGCCGGCGCTCCGTCGATGCCCACCCGCTGCCGGCCGTCCTGGCCGGTGTCGCGGCCGTCGAGGTGACCGGCGAGCCGCTCGGCCATCCGCTGCCATGTGATCGCTTCCAGCTGCACCGGCCCATTGTCACGCGGCGTGCTCCCGGCAGACGGCCGGGGGGATCCCGGCCGGCGCCGGGGCGGGTATGGAGAACGGGGTCAGGGCGGTCCCCGCGGGAAGCGCCGGGGTCACGTGGATCACGACCGGCTCACTGCCGAGGTTGTGGCCCAGGTGTATGTGCCGTATGCCCGCGGGCTCCACGAAGGCGGTCCCGGCACGGTGCACCTCGACCGACCGGTCGTGCAGGACGCGGGTCAGCGTCCCCGTGAGCACGACGGCGTTCAGCCGCACCCGGTGGTAGTGCCAGCCGGTGCAGCCGCCCGGAGGGATGACGACTTCCCGCGCCCCGGAGCCCGCGGCGGTGCGCGCCCTCGTCGGCCGGATCGTCATCGTCTTCTGTCCAGCCATGTACACGTGTCCTCCTCGGTGGACCGGCCGTCGTCGATCCGGGCCCACGGTAGAAGGACCGCAGGTCGTCGAGGAAGAGATGATCGAACATCAACCGCCGCCCCGCACCAGGTGATAGGAGGTCCCGGCGGCGGTATCACACCCGTATGAGCCTGGTCGTCTTCGAGTCCGCGAAGCAGATCCACTGCGCCGAGTGCCGGCAGGGCCCGCTCCGGCACCTCGTGCGCGAGGCGGGCGTGCCGCGCTGCCTGGACTGCGCCGATCTCGGGCATCTGGTCTACCTCCCGCGCGGGGACGCGGCGCTCACCCGCCGCTCCCGCGAGGCGAGTTCGCTCTCCGCCGTCGTCGTCCGCTTCAACAGGCGCCGCCGCCGCTACGAACGCCAGGGGCTCTTCGTCGAGGACGCCGCCCTGGCGCGCGCGGAGCGTGCCTGCCTCGTGGACGCCGAGGCGCGGGCCCGGCGCCGGGAGCGCGACCGGCTAAGGCGCGCCGCGGAGGACACCCGGTTCACGGCGGCCTTCGCGGCCGAGATAGTGCGGTTGTTCCCCGGCTGCCCGGCCGACCGGGCCGTGGCGATCGCCACCCACGCCTCGGTGCGCGGGAGCGGCCGGGTGGGCCGCAGTGCGGCCGGCCGGGCCCTCGACGAACTGGCGGTCTCGTACGCGGTACGGGCGGCCGTGCGGCACACCGACACCGAGTACGACGCCCTGCTGATGGCCGGGGTCCCGCGCTTCGCGGCCCGGGCCCGGCTGGCCGCCCGGATCGACGCCATCCTGGACGGGTGGCGTACGCCCCCTAGTTGAGGCGGAAGCGGCGGTAGAGCAGTACCCCGCCGAGCAGCAGCGCTCCCCCGCCCGGCAGCAGGTAGCCGACGCCGTCGGCCCCGGTGTGGGCGAGCGCCTCGTTGTGCCGGGGCGGTGCGGGCGGGGTCGGGGCGGGCGGTGCGGGCGGGGTCACGGGGCGCGAGGTGACGGGGGGCCGGACGGGTTCGGCTTCGCCGGGCGTCCCGCCGTTGACCGAGGTGTTGCCGTGGGAGCTGTTGCCGACGCCGACGACGCTCACCGCGTTGCCGCTGATGTTCAGCGGCAGGTCGACGGGGAGCTGGAGCCCGTTGCCGGACAGCACCCCCGGCGAATCCTTTCCGCGTCCTTCGGCACTGGCCCCTCCGCTGTTTCCGGCTCCGTGTTTCGACGGATGCGAGGGCCTCGGTTCCGGATGCCCTCCGCCGCCCCCTGGCGCCTCGTTGGCACAGCGGTTCCCCGCGGCCGGGTTGAGTACGCCGATCACGCTCACGGTGTTCCCGCACACGTTCACCGGGACGTGCACCGGCAGTTGCACCAGGTTCCCGGACAGCAGTCCCGGCGAGCGTTCGGCCTGACCACCCGCGTCCGCATCGGCGTAGGCGAATCCGCTCACACCCGCGACCGCCAGCCCACCTCCCGCAACCACCGCCGCGATCAAGCCATTCCGACGACTGTGACGCATCAGTCTTCCCGCCTTCCGGAGGAGTTCACGGGCGCTGCACCCGCACCGGAAACAACGCCCTGAACCCATTCGGGTTATAGAGCCGGTAGGCATTTCACTCCATCGTGTACTGGGTAGTGCCTACTTCATGACTGGACGACCGCTGCTCCTCCTCGACGTCGACGGCCCGCTGAACCCCTTCCGCTCACCCCTCGCCGGACTGCGCGGCTACCGGAGCCACCGCATGCGGCCGGACGTCTGGCTCGACTACCGCGACCCGGAATCCCGCAGCGCCCGGCGCGGCGCGCGGGTCCGCCTCCATCCCTCCCACGGCGCCCGGCTGCTGGCCCTGCCCTTCGAACTCACCTGGGCCACCGCCTGGACGCACCAGGCCAACACGATGATCGCCCCGCACATCGGACTTCCCGGTGATCTGCCTGTCATCGAATGGCCGGAACTCTTCACCCGCGACCCGGACGGCCTCTCGTGGAAGACCCGCGCCCTCGTCGACTGGGCGGCCGGCCGCCCCTTCGCCTGGGTCGACGACATGATCAACCCCCGTGACCGGGCGTGGGTCAGCGCCCACCACCCGGCCCCGGCCCTCCTCCTGCGCATCCACCCCAGCCGCGGCCTCCGGGACCGCGACTTCACGACGCTGACCCGCTGGGCGGACCAACTGGCCGGATAGGGAGGGCGCGTACCCGGAGATCACGATTACCCCCTGCGGCTGCCCGCGGTCGCCCTAACATCACGCGTGGGGGATCTCGGTATGCGTGTGCCGGCCAGTGTGTCGTCGGGTCCTCCGTCGGACCGAACCTTCGCAGCCCCGTCAGGAGTTCCAGGTGCCGTACACCGCCGAGATCAGCCGCAGCAATCCGACGAGCATCATCTTCCTCGTCGACCAGTCGACCTCGATGAGCGATCCCATCGGCGGCGAGATCCCCCAGCAGAAGGCCGATGTCGTCGCCGACGCGATCAACCGGCTGCTGACGGAACTGTCCATCAAGTGCGCCAAGGAAGAAGGCGTGCGGGACTACTTCCACGTCGCGGTGATCGGTTACGGCGCGAACGTGGGTTCGGCCTTCGCCGGCTCGCTGGCGGGCCGGGACATCGTGCCGCTGAGCGAGGTCGCGGACAATCCCGCCCGCGTCGACGAGCGCAGCAAGAAGGTCCCGGACGGCGCCGGAGGTCTCGTCGAGACCAGCGTCAGCTTCCCGCTCTGGATGGACCCGGTCGCCCACGGCGGCACCCCCATGAACCGCGCCCTGAAGTACGCCGAGAGCCTGGTCGCCGGCTGGACCGAGCGCTACCCCGCGAGCTTCCCGCCCATCGTCATCAACCTGACGGACGGCGAGTCGACGGACGGCGACCCGTCCGCCGCCGCCGACGCCATCACCTCGCACGCCACGGCCGACGGCGCCGCCCTGCTGTTCAACCTGCACGTCTCGGCCGCGGGTGGGACCCCGACCGCGTTCCCCGACAGCGCCGACGGTCTCCCCGACAGCTACGCCCGCACCCTGTTCGCCATGTCGAGCCCGCTGCCGAGCCACATGCGCTCGTACGCCGCCTCGCAGGGGCAGCGGGTGAGCGAGACGACCCGCGGTTTCGTCTACAACGCGGACATCACCACGATCGTCCAGTTCCTGGACATCGGCACCCGCGCCACCGAGCTGCGGTGAGCACACCGCCCTGCGTGTACGTCACGCACCTGGTGGCGCCCAAGCACGGGAGCTCGGAAGCGGAATGCGAGGACGCCGTCGCCGTTCTCCCCGCCTGTACCCATGTCGACATGCTCCGGGAGCCGTTGACCGCGAGCGTCTGCGACGGCGCCACGGAGAGCGTGCTGGCCAAGGACTGGGCCCGGCTCCTGTCCCGGGCGGCGGCCGTGGCGGCCATGGCCCGGCCCGAGGTCATGACGGGCGGCCCGGCGTTCGAGGAGTTCACGGCGGACGCCGTGGCGCGGTGGGACCCGTGGCTGGAGACGTACACGGCGACACGTGCCGGGGAAGGCCGGCCGCTCAAGTGGTACGAGCGGGTCAAGCTCGATGCCGGAGCCTTCGCGACGCTCCTGGTCGTCCGTGTCGACCCGGCCTCCGAACCCGGCCCCGAACCCGAACCCGGACCCACCTGGCACTGGCGGGCGGCCGCCCTGGGCGACAGCTGCCTCTTCCACATACGCGACGACCGGCTGCTGGGCTCGTTCCCGGTGCAGCGGGCGGAGGAGTTCGGCACCACACCCGACCTGTTCGGCAGCCGCAACCACGACACCGGGCTGCTGGAGGAACGTACCCGGTTCACCGAGGGCGACGCCCGGGCCGGGGACCGGCTGCTGCTGATGACGGACGCCCTCGCGGCCTGGTTCCTGTCGGCCCCCGACCCGCAGTCCGCCCTCCACGAACTGCTGGACTTCTCGGGACCGGACGACCTGGCGGCGTTCGCGCGGTGGCTCACGGGGCTCCGCGAGCGCCAGAACCTCCGCAACGACGACGTGGCCGTCGTACGGATCGACTTCGAAGGGCGGTGAACCGTGGGCGCGCGCACCGGTCCGCACCGGCAGTTCCCCAGCGGCGCGGCGTACGCGGAGGCTCTGCAGCACACGGAGCTCTGTTTCCGGCACCCCGAACTGAAGGGCGCCAGGCCCGAACTCACCAAGCTCGGCCTGCCCCGCGCCATCTCGGGTGCCTTCGCCAGCGTGTTCTCGCTGACCTCCGCCGCGTCAGGGCAGCGGTACGCCGTCAAGTGCTTCACCCGGCACATCCCGGACCAGGAACTGCGCTACCGGGAGATCAGCTCCGAGCTCGCCGGCCTCGACCCCGCCGAGCTGTCCCAGCTGTGGAAGCTCGGCTTCGAGTACCTCCCGGACGCCATCAGGGTGGGCGGCGGCCTCTTCCCCGTCCTGAAGATGGACTGGATCGAGGCCGTCACCCTCTCCGCCTGGCTGGACACCCACCACGGCGACAGCGCCGCCGTCGACCGGCTCGCGGGCCGCTTCGCGGAGCTGACGTCCGATCTGGCCACCCACGGGATCGCCCACGGGGACCTCCAGCACGGCAACCTCCTCGTCGCCGGGGACGGAACCTTCCGGCTCGTGGACTACGACGGGATGTACGTGCCCGCGCTGGCCGGTCACGGCGGGACGGAGCGCGGCCACCGGAACTACCAGTCGCCCGCCCGCGGCAACGACGACTTCGGGGCCGACCTCGACCGGTTCTCCTCGTGGGTCATCTTCCTCGCGCTGAAGGCCGTCGCCGCCGATCCCGGTCTGTGGGCGCGCCTGCACGAACCGAGCGGGGAATTCCTGCTGCTCACCGAGGAGGACTTCAAGAGCCCTTCGACATCGGGCAATCTGCTGACCCTGCTCGCCCACCCCGACCGGACCGTGCGCGGACTCGCCGATCACGTGAGATCGCTGGCGTACCAGCCGCTCTCGGCCCTGCCCCCGCTCGCCCCGGCCGTCCCCGCGCGGGCCACCGCCGCCCAGGCCGCCCGGGCCACGGTCGCGGTCCCGCCCCAGCGGTCCGCCGGCACGGGCCCGTTGCCCGGCTGGATGGCCGACCATCTCCTCGCGCCCCCGCCCACTGCTGCCGAGGCGGGGGCCACCGCACTGCCGGACGGGTTCCTCCGGCGCCGGCTGCTCGACGTGGTGAGCGCCGCCCTGCTGCCGCTCTCGCTCGCCGCATCCGTGCTGATGGTGCTCGCGGACCTGCTCGTACCGATGGGCGTCCAGGCGGCGCCGCTCGCCTTCGCCGCACTGGTCTCGGCCTTCACGCGGCGCCGCCGCACGGAGACGAAGGTGACGCAGGCGGTCCTGGCGGGCCTGAACAGCCGCATGAGGCAGCTCGACAGCCCTGAGAAGAGCGCCGACAAGCTCCGCAAGGAGCGGGCGAAGTTCGACTCCGCCGAGGCGAACCGCCAGGTCCGGCTCCCGCAGGACCAGCAGGCACTGACCGCCCGCTACCACAAGGAACTGAAGTCGGCGGAAGAGACCAAGCTCAGGACGCAGCGCGACATCGACCGCAGGATCGCCGCCGTCGACGGCGACCTCCGCAAGGCCCTCGCCAGGGCGCTCACCACCCGGCAGGCGGACTTCGTGCGGGACCGCCTCAGCCACAGGACGATCGCCCACGCGCGGGTACGCGGCATCGGGGAGGCACTGACCCGACAGCTGGCCACGGCGGGCATCCGCACGGCCGCGGACTTCACCGGCTACCGCACCTTCCAGAACACCAGGTACAACACCGTCGGGGCGGCTCTCGTCCTGGCCAACGGCGACGTGGTGAAGATCCCCGGCATCGGCGAGGCCAAGGCCAGGGCCCTCGTCGCCTGGCGCCAGACCGAGGCCGCGGCCGCCACCGGCAGCCGGCCCGTCCGGCTCACCGCCGCGGAACGGACGTCGATCGAGCAGGACTTCGAGCGCAGGCGCACCCTGCTGGGCGGCCGGCGCAAGGCGGCGGAGGGCGTCGCCGACACCGAGCGGGCCCAGGCCAAGCGCCGCCTGGAGGACGGCCGAACCCGGCTCGCGCAGGAGGCCGCTGCCGCCGATGCCCGGGCTCGGAGGCAGCGGCAGGAGTTCGGCCGCCGGACCGTCCAACTACGGCAGGACACGGCTCGGTACGAGGCGCTGCGCGGCTCCCTGGCCGAGGCACAGCGCCACAGCCGCGAACTCTCGTACGCCCGCTACCTCCGCTTCCTCTACCTCGGCCGCTGACGGCCGGGCGCGGCCCGCTCAGTGCAGCAGGGCGGTGACCGGGTCCGGGGAGGGGCGGCCCGTGGGCCACCAGTCGTCGTCGTCAGGGCGGGACTCGTAGGCGTACCAGAGGGCGTCACGGCCGAGGCGGAGCTGGCGGGTGCGGGCCGTGAGGCGGTTGCGCTCGGGGCGGAAGGAGCCCTGGGCGGCAGCGAGGAGCGCCGGGCGGGCCCGGTCGAAGGGCCCGGCCGGCGGGTCCCAGGGCTCTTCGAGGGCGGCGAGCGCGGGACGGCCGCCCTGCCGCCAAGCCGCCGCGGCGCGGGCGAGGTCGGTGGTGGTACGGCCGGTGGCGCGGGCCAGGTCGCGGTAGAGGGCGCGGGCGGCGCCGGTGAGCCCGGCCGTGGGGTACGCGGAGGCCAGCCGGACGGCGTCCTGCCACAGGCTGAGCCCGGCGATCGGGTCCTCGGCCGTGGTGAGGACGGCCAGCGCGCGGGCGGCGGCATCGGAGGCGAGCTGGTCCAGGGCGAGCGGGTCCGGCGCGGCCGGGTCGGCCGGGCAGGCCGGCGGGACCCCCGCGGCGGCGGGCGCGGGAAGCGGCGCGGGCAGCAGCGGCAGGCTGGTACGGGCGAGCGCCGCCCGGGCCGGGACGCCGGGGAAGTCCGGCGTGGCGTCGGGCTGTTCGCGTGCGGCGTGGGCGGCATTGCGGCGGGTCAGCTCGTCGAGGAGCTCCCGCTCGCCGCGGCCGCGCAGGAGCAGCAGCACGAAGGGGTCCTCGTCGAGGAGCCGGGCCGCCCGGTAACAGAGGGCCGCCGCGTGCTTGCACGGCGGACGCGCGACGTCCGGGCAGGAGCAGCGCGCCACGAGCTCGCCCGCGCCGGGCAGGACCGCCTCGGCGAGCGACTGCGGAACCTCCCGCTCCAGCAGGGCGGCGAGCGCCGCGGGGTCGGCCGCGACCGTCTCCAGCAGCTCCTCCCACGCGCCGTCCGCGAAGGCGGGCAGCGTCAGCTCGGTGCGGTACGGGCGGGGGCGGCTGCCCCGGACGTACGCCACGATCCGGCCGGGGGTGACGGTGACGGCGTCGACGTGCCCTTCGGCGGCGTACGTACGGCCCCGGGCCAGCCGGGCCGGGTCGCGGGACACCGATTCGAGGGCCGATACCCAGGCCCGGCCCCACCAGCTCACCGCCTGCGCCCCGGCGGGCACGGTCTCGAAGGTGCGGCGGCGGTCGTCCCGCGCGGTGATCACGTCGGCCTCCGCAGGGAGACGAGGTCGGCCAGTTCACGGTCGGTCAGCTCGGTCAGCGCCGACTCGCCGGAGCCCAGGACGGCATCGGCCAGGGCCCGCTTCGCCTCCAGCATCTCGGCGATCCGGTCCTCCACGGTCCCCTCGGCGATGATCCGGTGCACCTGCACGGGCTGGGTCTGGCCGATCCGGTAGGCGCGGTCGGTGGCCTGCTCCTCGACGGCCGGGTTCCACCAGCGGTCGAAGTGGATGACGTGGCCGGCCCGGGTCAGATTCAGCCCGGTCCCCGCCGCCTTCAAGGAGAGCAGGAAGACCGGGACTTCGCCCGCCTGGAAACGGTCGACGAGCTCCTCCCGGCGCGGGACCGGAGTTCCGCCGTGCAGCAGCTGGTGGGAGATCCCCCGGGCCGCCAGGTGCCGCTCGATGAGCCGGGCCATCGTCACGTACTGCGTGAAGACCAGCACCGAACCGCCCTCGGCGAGGATCGTGTCCAGCAGCTCGTCCAGCAGGGCGAGCTTGCCGGAGCGGTGCGGGATCCGCGGCTCGGCCTCCTTCAGGTACTGCGCGGGGTGGTTGCAGATCTGCTTGAGCGAGGCCAGCAACGTCATGATCATGCCGCGACGCTCGATGCCCTCGCTCGACTCGATCACCGCCATCGCCTCGTCCACCGCGGCCTGGTAGAGCGAGGCCTGCTCCCGGGTCAGGGAGACGGGGTGGTCGGTCTCCGTCTTGGGGGGCAGCTCGGGTGCGATACCGGGATCCGACTTCTTGCGCCGCAGCAGGAACGGCCGTACGAGCGCGGACAGCCGGGCCACCGCCGCCTCGTTGCCGCCGTCCTCCTCCTGCTGGTGCTCCACCGGGCGGGCATGGCGGGCCCGGAAGGCGGTGAGCGGGCCCAGCAGGCCGGGCGTCGTCCAGTCGAGCAGGGCCCACAGCTCGGAGAGGTTGTTCTCCACCGGGGTGCCGGTCAGCGCCACCCGGGCCGGCGCCGGAACCGTGCGCAGCGCCTTGGCCGTCGCCGAGTGCGGGTTCTTGACGTGCTGCGCCTCATCGGCGACGACCATGCCCCAGCTCTGCTCGGCCAGGAGCGGGGCGCTGGCGCGCATCGTCCCGTACGTGGTGAGCACGAACCCGCCCGCGGCGGATCCGAGGTCGTCGAGGCTGCGGGCGCCGCCGTGGAAGCGGCGCACCGGCGTGCCTGGGGCGAACCTTTCGATCTCGCGCTGCCAGTTGCCCAGCAGGGACGCGGGACACACCACGAGCGTCGGCTCGGGGCGGTCGCGGTGCAGGTGGAGCGCGATCAGGGTGACGGTCTTGCCGAGCCCCATGTCGTCGGCGAGGCAGCCGCCGAGGCCGAGGGAGGTCATCAGGTCCAGCCAGGCCAGGCCGCGCGCCTGGTAGTCCCGCAGGGTGGCCTTGAGCGCGGCCGGCTGCGGCAGCGGGGCCAGCTCCCCCGTCAGCCGCTCCCGCAGGGCGGCCAGCGCCCCGACCGGAACCGCCTCGACGGACTCCCCGTCGATCTCGGCCGTCCCGGACAATACGGTCGCCAGCGCGTCCACCGGGTCCAGCAGGCCCAGGTCCCGCTTGCGCGCCTTGCGCACCAGCTCGGGGTCGACCCGCACCCACCGGTCCCGCAGCCGCACCACCGGCCGGTGGGCCTGCGCGAGGGCGTCCATCTCGCCCGGGGTGAGCCGGTCGCCGCCCAGCGCCAGCTCCCAGGAGAAGGCGAAGAGGTGCGCGGCGTCGAAGAAGGCCGTGCCGTCGGTGGCGGACCCGGGCGCGGTGGACCGTACGACGGCGGTCGCCGACAGCGTACGGGCCAGCTCGCGCGGCCAGTGGACCAGGACTCCCGCGGCCGCCAGCCGGGTCGCGGCCACTCCCAGCAGGTCTTCGAGCTCCGGGTCCGACAGGGCGAGGGCGTCGGGGACCGGCTGGTCGAGCAGGCGCAGCAGGGGCGGCCAGACCCGCGCGGCCCGACGCAGCGCGAGCACGGCATCGATCCGGGCGCGCGGCCCGAAGCCCGCGGCGGCCACGCCCGCCCACAGCTGTGCGGCGTCGGTGACGAGGGTCGGATCGGCGAGGCTGTGCACCTGGACCACGGCGGCCCCGGCGCGACGGACGTCCGCGTCCTCCGCCTCGTCGAAGAGACGGAAGGACGACAGGTCGAGCCGCAGCGAGATCCCCACGCCTGTGTCCGCTCCGGCCGCGACCTGCGCGGCCCAGTCCTGTATGCCCGGCACCCGCTGCGGCTCCCGGGCGGCGAACGGCCGTCCGGCCGCGACCGGCGCGGCCGGGGTGCGGGGCAGACTGTCGGCGACCGCGTCGAGGAAGGAACGGACCAGCGCTTCCGGCTCGGGCAGTTGGAGCGGGCGGCGGCCGGCCAGCGGGGTCGCGTAGCCCTCGTGGGGCAGCGCGGCGGCGATCGCGCGGAGGTGGTCGACATCGGCGGCGTCGAGCGGCCCCGCACGCCATGCGTCGATGCCCTCGGGGGTGAGCCCGGGGAGCAGCCGGCCCCGGGCGACCAGTGTGAGCGCCTGTGTGGCGGCGGTGCCCCAGGCCCGGGTGGCGGGGTGCGAGGCCGGGCTGCGGGGTGCCCGGGCGAGCAGCGGCAGGGCGGCGGTGACGGAGAGGGCCACTGCGGGCACCGTCCGGCTGCGGACCCCTTCGCCGTGCGGGCGGACGACGGTGAGCTGCACCGGCGCACCCGCCTCGGGCAGCGCGTCCCCGTCGGGCGCCCAGAAGACGACGCGCCCCTGCCGGGGAACGGCGGCGGGCAGGAAGACGGCCGCGTGGCGCAGCAGTGCGGCTGTCCGCGACTGCGACTGCGACTGCGACTGCGCTGCCACGGTGTCCCCCTCCCCGGTCGATGTCCAGACGGACCCCTCTGCCGACGAGTCTAGGCGTGGCCGCTGACAATGCCTCTGACCTGGGGTTCAGCGTCCCCAGCGACCCTGTTCCGCGGCGTATCCGTACACGGGTCGGCCGGTGGCCGCGCTGGTGCGCAGCGGCCGTCCGCCGTCGTCGATCCGGAGGGTGCCGGAGTCGGCCGGCCCGGTCCAGCGCAGGTCGAGGTACCAGTCGCAGTCGCAGCCCGTGGTGGCCGCTTCCACGCGCAGGACGACCGGCTCGGACGCCGAGACCCGCAGCGGGAAGGCGGGGGCCGGGACGGGGCCCCCGGCGTCGTTCCCGGCGACGGGCCGGGCCAGGGGGCGCGGCGCGTCCAGGTTGACGGCGAAGGCTGCCGGGGTGAGGGACCCGCCGCAGCCCTGGGACATCTGGTAGACGTTCCAGGCCGGCGGGGTGCGCCGCGCGGCCACCCGTACCTCCAGGTCCTCCAGGACCACGCTGCCCGCGCCCGTCCCGTGCAGGGTGACCTCGACGATCTGGGCCCCGGCGTGGACGGCGCGCTGCGCCGAGGCCCAGGCCGGCGCGTCCGCCTCGACGGGCGGCGGTGGCACCGAGCCGGGGCCCCGTTCGGCGAGGTAGGCGTGATCGCAGCCGTAGGCCCACACGTGCGACCGTACGGCCGCCTTGAGCGGTACCGACGCCGTCGAGGGCGAAGGCCGGGACGGCGGCGCCGGAGCCGAGGCGGACGCCGGACCGCCCTGTGCCGGCACGGGCGAAGGGGACGAGGACGAGGGCGATGACGTCCCCGGCGCCGGGGTCCCGGCCGCGTCCGGCGGCGCCGAGGGGGCGACCGGGGTGGCCGGGCCGGCCGCCCCCGCGGACCCCGTCGCCCCCGCCACGCCGGGCGGCGTCCCGCGCTCGGGCAGGGACGCCGCCAGTACCGCCACGGCCACCGCGCCCGCGCTCACCCCGGCGGCGAGGACGGCGGCCGCCCGCCGCCGGTACCGAGGGGGCCGGACGGACACCGGCGCCCGCTCCGGCTCCGCGGCGGGTACGACAGCGGGTTCCGCCACGGCGCCCAGGGCCGGTTCCGGGATTGGTCCCGAGGTCGGTTCCGGAGCCGGTTCCGGGGCCGGCGCCGGGTCGGGCCGCCCCGCCGCGCGCCTGCGCGCGTCCGCCAGCAGCCACGCCCGGTGCAGATCCACGGCCTCCCCGGGCGAGGCCCCGCAGGCCCGGGCGAAACGGTCCACCACCGCGAACTCCGTCGGCACGGCCTCCCCGTTGCAGTAGCGGTGCAGCGTCGAGGTGCTCGTGTGCAGCCTGCGCGCCAGCGTCCCGTAACTCAGCCCCGCGCGCTCCTTCAGCTCCCGCATGAGCCGCGCGAACCGCTCCGCCTCGCCCACGGCGTTCCCCCGTCCCACGACTGCGTTCCATGCCGGGGGTGTTCCCCCAGGTGACAGCACGTACGGCCATTCCAGTGTCCCGAATCCGCAGCGATCCGTCGCCCCACGCCCCGGCCCGGGGAAAGGCTGTTCACGTACGCCGTCACACCGATCAGCACGACGACCACGACCACGGGGAGTACCCACCATGTTCCGACGCTCCGGCACCGTCGCCACCCTCACCACCGCCCTCGTCTCGGCGGCCACGGCCCTCGTCCTCACCGCCCCGGGCTCTGCCACGGCGGCCACCGCGCCCGGCTTCATCGGCGGCACCGACCTGCCGCCACACCCCACCTCGCCCTGGTACGCGGGCGCGGTCGCCAAGGGGCTGCCCGAGTTCGCGCCGTTCTGCCTGGACGGCGCGCTCCCGGCGGCGGGCAGCTGGCACCGCGACTTCGGCACGGAGTACGATACCGGCGCGGTGCAGATCTCCGTACGGGCCGCCTCACCCGCCGCGGCCGCCAAGCTCGCCGGCACCCTGGAGCACAAGGTCGCGGCCTGCGCGGCCGACTGGCTGCGCACGACCCCGGGCGGCACGGCCTCCTGGCAGGACTACGGGAAGCTCGCCGTCGAGGAGGGCGCGCACGTCTACGGGGTGCACACCTCGATCCCCGACTCCGAGCCCGGCGTGCACCTCTACGGAATCGGACGCGACGCCTCCACCGTCACGGTCGTGAAGTGGGGCCAGATGGGCGACCTGTCCGACGCCCCGGTAGCCGGCTTCAGGAAGACGACCACGACGGCCGTGAACAAGCTCAACCCGTAAACGGCCGGAGTGGGACCATGGACATGAGGCGATGACCATGCGTTCCGGGAACGAGCCGGTGACCGCCCGCAGTCCGCTGCGGCTGCGGTTCTGGCTGAGCCTGTGGGGGCTGATCTGGGCCGCCGCCGGGACGGCCCTCTTCTCGCTGGCCGACCGTCCCGGCTGGGCGGCGGCCTGCGGTGCGGTCGTGCTGCTGGCGGCCGTGGACCTGGCCGTGATCATCCACCACATCCACCAGGGCCCGCACTATCAGCCCGGCCCCGACGTCCCGCCGTACGAACCGCCCGGGAGCCGGTGAGGCTCAGTCCTCGAAGCGGGCCGCCGCCAGGTACTCCGGCTGCGGATCCAGGGCGGCGGCGAGGCGGAAGTGCTTGCGCGCCTGGTCGTGCCGCCCGGAGCGCTGGTGCGTACGGGCAAGTGCGAAGTGGGCGAAGGCATTGTCCGGCTCCCGCTCCAGCACCAGCTCGAACTCCAGCTCCGCCGGACGCAGTTGGGCGGCGGCGAAGAAGGCCCGGGCGCGCAGCAGCCGGGCCGCCGTGTTCTCGGGGTGGGCGGCTATGACGGAGTCGAGCAGCTTGACCGCGCCGCGCGGGTCGCGTGCGGCGAGCAGCTGCTCGGCGGCCCGGTAGTCGATGACGTGCGTCTCCGGGCTCGTCGACGGCGGCTTCGAGGACGACGAGGGGTGCGGCGTGGTGTCGGACACGTGTGAGTTCCTTCCCTCTGCGGGCGCGTTCAACGCCCGCCCCCGGACCCGCTATTGCGCCGCCCGCTCCCGCGTCGCCCGCGATGTGAGCTCCGCCCACACCTTGCGCACCTGCGGCTCCAGAGCCTCCAGCGGCCCGTCGTTGTCGATCACGAGCGTCGCCACGGCGAGCCGCTGCTCCCGCGTGGCCTGCGCGGCCATCCGGGCCCGCGCCTCCTCCTCGGCCATCCCGCGCAGCGCGGTGAGCCGCGCCAGCTGCGTCCGCGGCGCCGCGTCCACCACGACCACCAGGTCGTACAGCGGCGCCAGCCCGTTCTCCGCTAGCAGCGGTACGTCGTGCACCACGATCGCGTCGGCCCCCGCGGCGGCCTCCAGCTCGGCCGACCTGGCCCCGACCAGTGGGTGCACGATCGCGTTGAGGGTCTGGAGCTTCGCCGGGTCGGCGAACACGATCGACCCGAGCTTCGGCCGGTCCAGCGCCCCCTCCTCGGTCAGCACCGACTCCCCGAAGGCCGCCACGACGGCCGCGAGCCCCGGCGTACCGGGCTCGACGACCTCCCGCGCGATCCGGTCGGCGTCCACGACGACCGCTCCGTACCCCGCCAGCAGCCGCGAGACCTCGCTCTTGCCGGCACCGATTCCGCCCGTCAGGCCCACTTTCAGCATGCTCGCAGCCTAGACCCCGCCCCTGCCCGGGCCACAGGCCCCCGGTCGCCCAGCCCCCGGTCCGGCGGTCCGGCCCTCAGCTTTCGCCCTCGCGTTCCGCCAGGAACCGCTCGAACTCGCGCCCGATCTCGTCCGCCGAAGGGATCTCCGCGGGCTCGGCCATCATGTTGCCCCGGGTCTCGGCACCGGCCGCCGCGTCGTACTGGTGCTCCAGCCCCTGGACCAGGCTGACCAGTTCCTCGTCGCCCTCCCGGATCTGCCGGTCGATCTCCGTCTGGGTGCGGTGGGCCTCGGTCCGCAGGGCGTGCGCCACGGCCGGCAGGACCAGCCCGGTCGCCGCCGTGATCGCCTCCAGCACCGTCAGCGCGGCGTCCGGGTACGGGGAGCGCGCGACGTAGTGCGGTACGTGCGCGGCGACGCCGAGCACGTCGTGCCCGGCCTGGGCCAGGCGGAACTCGACCAGCGACTCCGCGCTGCCCGGAACCTGCGCCTCGTCGAAGGGGCTGCGGTGGCCCGGCATGAGGTCGGTCCGGTTGCCGTGCGGGGTGATGCCGACGGGCCGCGTGTGCGGGACGCCCATCGGAATGCCGTGGAAGTTGACCGACAGCCGCACGCCGAGGCGCTCGACGATCTGCCGGACGGCGACGCTGAAGCGCTCCCACTCCACGTCCGGCTCCGGGCCGGACAGCAGCAGGAAGGGGGCTCCGGTGGCGTCCTGGACGAGCCGGACCTCCAGCCGGGGCTCCTCGAACTCGGTCCAGTGGTCGCGCTGGAAGGTCAGCAGCGGGCGGCGGGCCCGGTAGTCCACCAGCCGGTCCGCGTCGAAACGCGCCACGACCTGGTGGGGCAGGGTGTCCAGGAGGCGCTCGACGATCTGCTCGCCGGCCTCACCCGCGTCGATGTACCCCTCGAAGTGGTACAGCATGACCAGCCCGGCAGAGTCCTGGGCGAGCGCCAGGTCGGCCACCGCCAGGCCCTTGGCGTCCCATTCGTACAGACCCTGTGGATCAAGCACCGTCACCACTCCTCCCTCGTCGCGTTCTCTGCCAAGAACGTCCAAGGAGGCGCCACCATTCCCCAGTTGGCCAACCGGATCACGGGGAAACGCGGAAAGGCCCGCCCCCCGAAGGGGACGGGCCTCACCGTTCACATCAACCAGCTCGGCTCACACCGGGGTGTGATGCGCGCTGCGATCAGCTCTGGCCGCCGGCCAGCTTCTCGCGGAGCGCGGCCAGGGCCTCGTCCGACGCCAGGGCGCCGGAGGTCTCGTCCGACTCCGAGGAGTACGAACCACCCGAGATGCCCGCACCGGCGTTGCCACCGGCGGCCGGGGCGGCAGCGCCCTCGGCGGCAGCGGCCTCGTCGGCCTCGCGGCTCTTGATGACCTGAGCCTGGTGCTGCTCGAAGCGCTGCTGCGCCTCGGCGTACTGGGTCTCCCAGGCCTCGCGCTGCTTGTCGAAGCCCTCGAGCCAGTCGTTGGTCTCGGGGTCGAAGCCCTCGGGGTAGATGTAGTTGCCCTGGTCGTCGTAAGACGCGGCCATGCCGTACAGGGTCGGGTCGAACTCGACCGACGCCGGGTCGGCACCGAAGGACTCGTTGGCCTGCTTCAGCGACAGCGAGATCCGGCGACGCTCGAGGTCGATGTCGATGACCTTGACGAAGATCTCGTCGTTGACCTGGACGACCTGCTCCGGGATCTCCACGTGGCGCTCGGCCAGCTCGGAGATGTGGACCAGACCCTCGATGCCCTCGTCCACGCGGACGAACGCACCGAACGGAACCAGCTTGGTGACCTTACCCGGGACGACCTGACCGATCTGGTGGGTCCGGGCGAACTGCTGCCACGGGTCTTCCTGCGTCGCCTTCAGCGACAGGGAGACGCGCTCGCGGTCCATGTCGACGTCGAGGACCTCGACGGTGACTTCCTGGCCGACCTCGACAACCTCGGACGGGTGGTCGATGTGCTTCCAGGACAGCTCGGAGACGTGGACGAGACCGTCGACGCCACCCAGGTCCACGAAGGCACCGAAGTTGACGATCGAGGAAACGACGCCGGAGCGGACCTGACCCTTCTGCAGGGTGGTGAGGAACGTCTGGCGAACCTCGGACTGGGTCTGCTCGAGCCAGGCGCGGCGGGACAGGACCACGTTGTTGCGGTTCTTGTCCAGCTCGATGATCTTCGCCTCGAGCTCCTTGCCCACGTAGGGCTGGAGGTCGCGGACGCGACGCATCTCGACGAGGGAGGCCGGCAGGAAGCCGCGGAGGCCGATGTCGAGGATGAGACCACCCTTGACGACCTCGATGACGGTACCGGTGACGATGCCGTCTTCTTCCTTGATCTTCTCGATCGTGCCCCAGGCACGCTCGTACTGAGCGCGCTTCTTGGACAGGATCAGACGGCCTTCCTTGTCCTCCTTCTGGAGAACCAGGGCCTCGATCTCGTCGCCGACCTTGACGACCTCGTTCGGGTCGACGTCGTGCTTGATCGAGAGCTCACGGCTCGGGATCACGCCTTCGGTCTTGTAACCGATGTCGAGCAGGACCTCGTCCCGGTCGACCTTCACGATGACGCCGTCGACGATGTCGCCGTCGTTGAAGTACTTGATCGTCTCGTCGATCGCGGCGAGGAAGGCTTCCTCGTTACCGATGTCGTTGACCGCTACCTGCGGAGTGGTAGAGGTGGTCTCGGTGCTGCTCGTCATGTGGGAAAGGGCTCCGGTTACGGACAGAAAGTCGTAGGTACTGCTACGCCGGGAGCCCTTATCGGCACCTGCCGAAGAAGCCGGACAGCCAAGGAAGCCCCTGATCCGCCTGAGCGGGGAGGCCTCGAAAACCGAGGGGACATCAACAGATGCAAGCGCAGCCTGCTAGGTCTGAGGAGCACAGGCTCGCAGCGCAACTTGTAGCATACGGGGGCAGCCGGACACGGTCAATGCGCGAAGGCGGACACCCCCGGCGGATCGCCGTATAACCGGCACAATTCGTGGGCGGGGAGGCCGTGATGGCACTTCCTTGCCACGTTCCGCAGACACACCCGCGGACACCCGCGGACACCTGCGGGCATCCGCAGACATCCGAAGACATTCGCAGACTACGACGACGGGCCCCATGAACCAAGAGGACTACGCCCCCGAAGACGCGTACGAGGCCGATCCGGGCTCCGGGGACGACGCCGAGGCCACACGGCGTGACGCCGGAGAAGCGGAGAGCAGCCGGGCGAGCCGCGGCTGGTGGGACCGCAACGCCGACGAGTACCAGAGCGAGCACGGCGCCTTCCTCGGCGACGACCGCTTCGTATGGGGGCCGGAAGGCCTGGACGAGGCGGATGCGGCCCTCCTCGGCCCCGCCTCCTCCCTCAAGGGCAAGGACGTCCTGGAGATCGGCGCCGGCGCCGCCCAGTGCTCGCGCTGGCTGGCGGCCCAGGGCGCCCGCCCCGTCGCCCTCGACCTCTCCCACCGCCAGCTCCAGCACGCCCTGCGCATCGGCGGCGACGACGTGCCGGGGGCCCGGCTCGTCGAGGCCGATGCCGGGAGGCTCCCCTTCCGCGACGGCTCCTTCGACCTCGCCTGCTCCGCATACGGGGCCGTCCCCTTCGTCGCCGACCCGGTGAACGTGATGCGCGAGGTCCGCCGCGTACTGCGCCCCGGCGGCCGCTGGGTCTTCTCCGTCACCCACCCCATCCGCTGGGCCTTCCCCGACGAGCCCGGCCCCGAGGGGCTCTCCGTCGCCGCCTCCTACTTCGACCGGACCCCGTACGTGGAACAGGACGAGCAGGGCCGCGCCGTGTACGTGGAGCACCACCGCACGATCGGCGACCGGGTCCGCGACGTGGTGGCGGGCGGGTTCCGCCTCGTCGACCTGGTCGAGCCCGAGTGGCCCGAATGGAACAGCCAGGAGTGGGGCGGCTGGTCCCCACTGCGCGGCAACCTGATCCCGGGCACGGCGATCTTCGTCTGCGAGAGGGACTGATCCCTTGATCCGCCAGGCCGACCTCGACGCCCTTCCCGTACGGGAGGCCGTGCCCGCGCTCGTCTCGGCGCTGGACGGCCACGGCACCGCCGTGCTGTGCGCCCCGCCCGGCACGGGCAAGACCACGCTGGTGCCGCTGGTGCTGGCGGGGCTGGTGGGCGGCGGCCCGCGGCGCCGGGTCGTGGTCGCAGAGCCGCGGCGGATCGCCGCCCGGGCGGCGGCGCGACGGATGGCCTGGCTGCTGGGCGAGCCGGTGGGCGGCTCGGTGGGCTTCACCGTGCGCGGGGAGCGCGTGGTGGGCCCGTCGGCCGTGGTGGAGGTGGTCACCACCGGAGTACTGCTGCAGCGGCTCCAGCGGGACCAGGAGCTGGCCGGTGTGGACGTGGTGGTCCTGGACGAGTGCCACGAGCGGCACCTGGACGCCGACACGGTCGCCGCCTTCCTCCTGGACGTACGGGAAACGCTCCGCCCGGAGCTGCGCCTGGTCGCGGCTTCGGCGACGACCGACGCCGCCGGGTGGTCCCACGTCCTTGGTCAGGGCCGTCTCGGCGGTGCGCCGGTGGTGGAGGCGGCCGGGGTCTCGTACCCGGTGGAGACGGTCTGGGCCCCTCCGGTCCGGCCGGTACGGCCCCCGCACGGGATGCGGGTGGACCCGGCCCAGCTGACGCACGTGGCCTCGGTGGTGCGGCGGGCCCTCGCCGAGCGCGAGGGCGACGTCCTGTGCTTCCTGCCCGGCGTCGGCGAGATCGCCCGGGTGGCCGGGCAGCTGGGCGCGGTGGACGCCGAGGTGCTCCAGGTCCACGGGCGGGCCCCGGCGTCGGTGCAGGACGCGGCGCTGACGGCTTCGCCGCACCGCCGGGTGATCCTCGCGACGGCGGTCGCCGAGTCCAGCCTGACCGTGCCGGGCGTGCGTGTGGTGGTGGACTCCGGGCTGGCCCGCGAGCCCCGGACGGACCACGCGCGGGGCCTGGGCGCGCTGGCGACGGTACGGGCCTCCCGCGCGGCCGGGCGCCAGCGGGCGGGCCGGGCCGGGCGCGAGGCGCCGGGTGCGGTGTACCGCTGCTGGACGGAGGCGGAGGACGTCCGCCTGCCCGCGTTCCCCGCGCCGGAGATCCGCATCGCCGACCTGGCGCAGTTCGCCCTGCAGGCCGCGTGCTGGGGTGACCCGGACGCGGCGGGGCTCGCGCTGCTGGACCCGCCGCCGGCCGGGGCGATGGCCGCGGCGCGTGAGGTGCTGGTCGCGATCGGCGCCGTGGACCGGACGGGGCGGCCGACCCCGCGGGGGCTGCGGATGGCCCGGCTGGGCCTGCACCCCCGGCTGGCCCGGGCGCTGCTGGACGGTTCCGCGGCCGTCGGGGCCCGCCGCGCGGCGGAGGTGGTGGCGCTGCTGAGCGAGGAGCCGCCGCGGGACTACGGGGACGATCTGGCCGGCGCCTGGCGGCAGGCCCGTCGGGGCGGCGACGGCTACGCGGGGCGCTGGCGCGCGGAGGTCGGCCGTCTGGAGCGGGCCGTCCGGGACTCCGCGGGGCCTGAGGAGCGGGGTCCGGGGCAGAGCCCCGGCAGCGGCGCCGCACCCGATGACATAGCCGCCGGGCTGGTGGCCGCGCTCGCGTTTCCGGAGCGGGTTGCCAAGGCCAGGGGGGAAACGGCCTTCCTCATGGCTTCGGGCACGGCGGCCGAGCTCGGTGACGGGTCACCGCTGCGCCGGGCGCCCTGGCTGGCCGTCGCGGTCGCCGACAGGCCCCCGCACTCCGCGTCCGCGCGGATCCGGCTGGCCGCCGTCATCGACGAGGACACCGCCGTGGCCGCCGCCGGGCACCTGCGCACGGCTGCGGAGGAGGTGCACTGGGAGGACGGGGACGTCGTCGCCCGCTCGGCGAGGCGGCTGGGCGCGATCGAACTCGCGATACGCCCGTTGCGCAGCCCCGACGCGGTCCTCGTACGGGCCGCCCTGCTCGACGGGCTACGCGCCGAAGGCCTCGGCCTGCTGCGCTGGTCCGCGGACGCGGAAGGGCTCCGGGCCCGACTGGGCTTCCTGCACCGGACGCTCGGCGGCGCCTGGCCCGACGTGGCGGACGACGGCGCGCTGCTGGACCGGGCCGACGACTGGCTGGAGCCGGAGCTGTCGCGCGCCCGGCGCCGCGCGGACCTCGGGCGGATCGACGCCGGGCAGGCCCTGAACCGGCTCCTGCCGTGGGCCACCGGCGAGGCCTCCCGGCTGGACGAGCTGGCTCCGGAACGGCTGGAGGTCCCCAGCGGGTCCCGGATCCGGGTGGACTACTTCGCTGAGCAGCCGGTGCTGGCCGTGAAGCTCCAGGAGCTGTTCGGGCTGGCCGAGACCCCCCGGATCGCGGGCGTGCCGGTCCTGGTGCACCTGCTGTCACCCGCCGGACGGCCCGCCGCCGTCACCGCCGACCTCGCCTCGTTCTGGCGGGGCGGCTACCGCGCGGTCCGCGCCGAGCTCCGGGGCCGCTACCCCAAGCACCCCTGGCCGGAGGACCCGGCCACCGCCGAGCCCACCCGCCACACCAACGCCCGCCTCAGGCGCTGACCTCTTCCGCCCGCACGCGCCGGCCGCGCGCCTCCAGCCACAGGGCCAGCCCGAGGAGCGCCAGCCCGCCGGCTGCCAGGCCGGCCGGCGCGTAGGTGTGCAGCGCGAGGACCTTCGTGCGGTTGGAGGCGACCAGGTCGAGGGTGTACTCGGCGTAGTCCTCGCGCATCTTCACGTGCCCGGCGAAGGCGGTGAGCTTGCCGTCGGGGCCGCCCGCCGCGATTCCGCCGCGCATCTCCTGCTGGATCTCCTGCTCGGCGTTGACGGGCGCCCCGGTCACCGGGTCGACCCAGAACATCGCCTTCGTCGTGTACCAGAGGGTGGTGCCGGTGGCCGCCTCGATCGTGGCCGGGTCGATGCCCTCGATCGGCATCTTCTTCGGCATGGGCACCTTGGTCCACGGGACGGTCTGCTCGAAGTAGTAGACGTCCATGCCCCGGTACTTGCGCGGGCCGACGTAGTGGATCGGCGAGGAGGTACGGGTCTGCGCGTCGAAGTACACGTAGTCGCGCGGCTCGGTGAAGAACGGCCACTTGAACTCGATGCCCTCGCGTTTGACGGCGTCCCCGTCGACCATCTCACCGGTGGCGTGCACCGGGTCCTGGGTGTGGGCGTCGAAGATGTAGCGCTCGGGGATCTGGGACACCATCTTCCCGTCCGGCCCGATGATGTACGTCAGCGTGTCCCAGACGACGACGTCCTTGCCGGCGCTCGACTCGATCTCCTTCGACGCCTCCACGTCGCCCTTGAGGGTCTGGACGATGGTGACCTTGTCGACCTTCTTGGGCTGCATGCCGCCGGTGTAGTCGAGGAGGGTCGCGTCCTTCGCCTCCAGGACCATCTCCTGGTACTGGCCCGGCGGGATCTTGGCGAGCCGCGGGTACGCGTACCAGCGCAGCAGCGGTGCGAGGGCCGCGCAGAACACGGCTAGGGCCAGCAGGAGAAGGCTCGCTCTGCGTCGCATGGCCGGGCCCTCCTCTACTTTCCGGGCGCGGCGGGCGCGGTGGTGAGCAGGGGCTTGGGTGAGGTCGTGCCTTCGGGCGCCCCGAGCGCCGTGATGGCGAGGACGAGGAGCACCGCGAGGACGAGCCCGCTGGCGGCGGCGATGAATGCGCGCATGCCGGGCCTCCGGAATCTGATAGGGCGTCAGGGCGGAGGCACCGTAGCAATGCGGACGCGAGATGAGAACCGTCTGGGCCATGGATCACGGGGAACGCCCCTGACCTGCGGTCGAGCCGTGCGCTGAGGCCGTCGGGCCCACCACTGAACCGTCCGAGGGCCGCGAACCCGGGCGACTGCGGGGTTTCCCCCGGGTCGGTCACCCCCGGCGTGGGGACGGGGACCGCGGCGTGGACGGGGACGGCGTGGGTCCGGGCTTCGCCGTCGCGGTGGCCGTCGGGGACGGGCTCGTCGACGGGCTGGGCGTGGGCTTGGGGCTCGGCGTGGGCGTGGGCGTGGGCGTCGGCGTCGGCGTCGGCGTGGGGGTGGGAGCCGGCGTGGGGGTGGGAGTCGGCGTCGGCGTGGGGGTGGGAGTCGGCGTCGGCGTGGGGGTGGGTGTGGGAGTCGGCGTGGGGGTCGGCGTAGGCGTGGGAGTCGGAGGCATGGGAGTCGGCGTCGGAGAGGGGGTCGTGGGCGACGGGGTCGGCCTCGGATCCCGTGAGGGGCTGGGCTTAGGCGTGGGAGCGGGGCTCGGCTTCGCCGGTGTCACCACGGGCGCGCCCGTGCCCCCCTCGTCCGGGACCCCGTGCGCCCCCTTGAGGTAGTAGGTGAACCAGGACCGCACCGTCTTCAGGTACTCGGCGGACTGGTTGTACGAGAGCACCGCCCGGTCCAGGTCGGCGTCCACCCGCAGGTCCCGGGTCCCCGCGCAGAGGTAACGGCCGGCCGCAAGAGCCGCGTCGTACACGTTGTTCGGGTTGCGCCGGCCGTCGCCGTCCGCGTCCTGGCCCCAGGCCGCCCACGTGGAGGGGATGAACTGCATGGGCCCGACCGCCCGGTCGTACCTGGCGTCCCCGTCGTACGCCCCGCCGTCCGTGTCCGGGATGTTCGCGAAGCCGTTGCCGTCGAGCACCGGTCCCAGGATCGGCCGCAGCGTGGTCCCGGCCGCGTCCACCCGGCCGCCGCGGGCCTGCCCGGACTCGACCTTGCCGATCGCCGCGAGGAGCTGCCAGCGCAGTCCGCAGCCGGCGTCGCTCTCCCCCACCGTCTTTTCCGCCCGCAGGTACGCCGCGAGCACGCTCGCCGGTATCCCCTGCGAGCCGACTCCCGCCGACGCGCCCTCGGACCCGGTCCCGGACCCGGACGCGGCCACCGCCTGCTCCACCGGCGCGGCCGACGCGCCGCCCTCCGGAAGCAGCACGGCCGGCGGCTCGGGGCTCACCAGGGGAGGCAGTTCGGTGAAATAGGAGGAGTCGCCTCCGCTTCCGGCCGCCGCCGGGAGGGGCGGCGTACCGTCCTCTCCGGCCGCGGCGATCCGGTCCTGGCGCCCGCCGCCCGGTCCTTGGGAAGCGATCACCGCGGCGACCACCAGGGCGCAGACCAGGGCGGCCGTCCCGCCCCTGCGCAGCCTGCGTCCGATTATTCGAGCCGACATGAGCCGGACCCCTCCCCCTCGACGTCGGGCGCGACCATACGTCAACTCCCTGTGCGAGGCACGTACTGTGGACCGGAATTCACCACATCCGCACGTCAACGCGAGGTGCCATGCCCTTCACCCTCAGCCATGCGGCCGCCGTACTTCCGGCCGTCCGCCGGACCGGGCGCGCGCGGGGGCCGATGGTCGCCTCGGCGCTGGTCCTCGGATCGTTCGCGCCGGACACCTTCTACTTCGCCGACGCGGTCGTCGAAGGGGTCATGTCGTACGGCACGTTCACGCATTCGCTGCCCGGCGTCCTCACGGCCGACGCCGTGCTCACCGCGGCCCTCGTGGGGTGCTGGCTGCTGCTGCGCGAGCCGCTGATCGCGCTCCTGCCGCGCACCTGGCGGGGCCGCGTCCACGCCTTCGTGCGCGGCGAGCACTGGCGGGGGCGCCAACTGCCCGCACTGGCCCTCTGGTTCTACCTCTCGGCGGTCACCGGCTCCCTCACGCACGTGGTGTGGGACAGCTTCACCCACCTGGACCGCTGGGGAACGAACGCCCTGCCGACGCTCGGTGAGCCGCTCGCCTTCGGCCTGCCGGTCTACACCTACCTGCAGTACGGCAGTTCGGCGGTAGCGGCCTGCGCCCTGCTCTGGTTCACGGTGACCGCACTGCGGCGGCTGCCGGCCTCGCCCGTTCCGGCGGCCGTGCCGGTGCTGACCCGCGCCGAGCTGTGGGGCGCGCTCGCGCTGGTCGTGGCGTGCCTGGCGGCCGGGGTCACGCTGCGCGTGATCCGCTTCTTCACGTTCTTCGACCGGATCCGCTCGCCGCTCGACATCATCCCGACGGTCTGCTTCGGCGCGGGCGGCGGCCTCGCCGTGGGCCTGCTGCTGTACGGGGTCCTCGTACGACTGCGGCACCGCGGCGACCGCGGAGCCCGCGATCGTTCGTACGAGGACATGCGAACGCCCGTCCCCACCGCCCGGTAGGCGGCGGGAACGGGCGCGGCGCCGAAGTCGCGGGCGCGGGTCAGTGCGCGGCGGACTCCCAGTCGGAGCCGACGCCCACCGAGACGTCCAGCGGGGCGCGGAGGTCGACGGCGGCGCCCATCTCGCGGCGTACCAGCTCCTCCACTGAACCGCGCTCGCCCGGGGCGATCTCCAGCACGATTTCGTCGTGGACCTGGAGCAGCATCCGCGACTTCAGGCCGGCCGCCACGATCGCCTTGTCCACGCGCAGCATCGCGATCTTGACGATGTCGGCCGCGGTGCCCTGGATCGGGGCGTTGAGCGCCATCCGCTCAGCGGCCTCGCGGCGCTGGCGGTTGTCGCTGCCCAGATCGGGCAGGTACCGGCGACGGCCGAAGATCGTCGCCGTGTACCCGGTGGCCCGGGCCTCGTCGACGACGCGCTGCAGGTAGTCGCGGACCCCGCCGAACCGCTCGAAGAAGGTCTCCATCAGGCCGCGCGCCTCGGCGGGCTCGATGTTCAGCTGCTGGGCGAGACCGAAGGCGGACAGCCCGTACGCGAGGCCGTACGACATGGCCTTGATCTTGCGGCGCATCTCGGCGTCGACGTGGGACCGCTCCACGCCGAACACCTGGGAGGCGACGGTGGTGTGCAGGTCCTCGCCGGTCGCGAACGCCTCGATCAGGCCCTCGTCCTCGGAGAGGTGGGCCATCACGCGCAGCTCGATCTGGCTGTAGTCGGCGGTCATGAGGGACTCGAAGCCCTCGCCGACGACGAAGCCGCGGCGGATCGCGCGGCCCTCGTCGGTACGCACCGGCACGTTCTGCAGGTTGGGGTCGGTGGACGACAGGCGTCCGGTCGCGGCGACGGTCTGGCTGAAGCTGGTGTGCACCCGGCCGTCGGCGGCGATCGTCTTGACCAGGCCCTCGACGGTGACGCGCAGCTTGGCCTGCTCCCGGTGCCGCAGCATGATCACCGGCAGTTCGTGGTCGGTCTGCGCGGCCAGCCAGGCCAGCGCGTCTGCGTCCGTGGTGTAGCCGGTCTTGGTCTTCTTCGTCTTCGGCAGGTCCAGCTCTCCGAAGAAGACCTCCTGGAGCTGCTTGGGCGAGCCGAGGTTGAACTCGTGGCCGACCGCCGCGTGCGCCTCCTTCACCGCCTGCTGCACCGCTCCGGCGAACTGCTGCTCCATGGCCTCCAGGTGGTCGCGGTCGGCGGCGATGCCGGCCCGCTCCATCCGGGCGAGCAGCTCGGAGGTGGGCAGCTCCATGTCGTGGAGCAGCTCGGCCGCGCCGACCTCGGTGAGCTTGCCGGTGAACGCGTCCCCCAGGTCGAGGACGGCGCGGGCCTGCGCCATCAGCGCCTCCGCCTCGGCCGTCTCGTCGGCGCCGAAGGCGAGCTGGCCGTGGGCGGCGGCCGGCGCGAGCTCCCGGTGCAGGTACTCGTTGGACAGCACGTCGAGCGCGAAGGAGCGGCGGCCCGGCTTGACCAGGTAGGCGGCGAGCGCGGTGTCCATGGTGACGCCCGCGAGGCTCCAGCCGTGCTCGGGGAAGACCCGCATCAGGCCCTTGGCGTTGTGCACGACCTTCGGCTTAGCCGCATCGGCCGCCCAGGCCGCGAAGGCCCGCTCGTCGGCCTCGTCCAGCTCGGACGGCTCGAACCAGGCGGCCGCGCCCTCGGCCGAGGCCAGCGCGATCTCGCTGATGCTGCCCTGCCCCAGCGCCCAGCTGTCGACGGTGGACACGCCCAGCGGTGCGCCCGCGTGGGCTTCGAGCCACGGCGCGAGCTCGCCCGCGCCCAGCACGGAGCCGTCCAGCTCCACGGCCGCCGCGGCCGGAGCCGGGGCCGCTTCCTCGGCCGCGCCCGGGTCCACGGCCAGCAGCCGCTCGCGCAGCGAGGCGTTGCGGATCTCCAGCACGTCCAGCACCCCGGTCACGGCGGACCGGTCGTACGGGAGGCGGGCCAGGTCGGCCGGGGTCTTGGACAGCTCGACGTCCTTGACCATCTCGGTCAGGACGCGGTTGAGCTTGACGGCCTCCAGGTGGTCCCGGAAGTTCTGCCCGGCCTTGCCCTTGACCTCCTCGGCGCGCTCCACGAGCTGCGCGAACGACCCGAACTGGGTGATCCACTTGGCTGCGGTCTTCTCGCCGACGCCCGGGATGCCCGGCAGGTTGTCGGACGGGTCACCGCGCAGCGCCGCGAAGTCCGGGTACTGCTGCGGGGTGAGGCCGTACTTCTCCTCCACCTTCTCCGGGGTGAACCGGGTCAGCTCGGAGACGCCCTTGGTCGGGTAGAGCACGGTGGTGCGCTCGGAGACGAGCTGGAAGGAGTCGCGGTCGCCGGTGACGATCAGCACGTCGAAGCCGGCGGCCTCCGCCTGCGTCGCCAGCGTCGCGATCACGTCGTCGGCCTCGAAGCCGTCGATCGCGAACCTCGGCACGTGCATGGCGTCGAGCAGCTCGCCGATCAGCTCGACCTGCCCCTTGAACTCGTCGGGGGTCTTGGAGCGGTTCGCCTTGTACTCGGGGAACTCCGTCGAGCGCCACGTCTTGCGGGACACGTCGAACGCCACCGCGAAGTGCGTGGGCGCCTCGTCGCGCAGCGTGTTCGCCAGCATCGACGCGAAGCCGTAGATGGCGTTGGTCGGCTGGCCGGTCGCGGTCGTGAAGTTCTCCGCGGGCAGCGCGAAGAACGCCCGGTACGCCAGGGAGTGCCCGTCCATGAGCATCAGGCGGGGGCGGTCCGCTGCGGTCGTCTGGTCGGTCTTCTTCGATGCTGAATCTGCCACGCCCCCGATCCTAGGCGGCCCCGCTGACAATTCCGGCGTCGGCAATGTCCGCAGGGCGTGACAGGATCGGACGCCTACCCGAACACATGCAGCGGCCGCCGCTGCGACGCCCGACTGCTCAAAGGGGAGCGACATGGCCACCAAGCCGCCCGCAGGTGATCCCGTACAGGACGCGCCGCAGGTCGCGCCCCCCAAGCACGCCGCCGCCGGCCTGCCCGCGATCGGGCACACCCTGCGGATCGCGCAGCAGCAGATGGGCGTCGTCCGCACCGCGCGCACCCTGCTCAAGGTCAACCAGAAGGACGGCTTCGACTGCCCGGGCTGCGCCTGGCCCGAAGGCGACAAGCGGCACACCGCCGAGTTCTGCGAGAACGGCGCCAAGGCGGTCGCCGAGGAGGCCACGCTGCGCCGGGTCACCCCGGAGTTCTTCGCCGCGCACCCGCTCGCCGACCTCGCCACGCGCTCCGGGTACTGGCTGGGCCAGCAGGGCCGGATCACACACCCGATGTACCTGCCGGAGGGCGGCGACCGGTACAAGGCGGTCAGCTGGGAACGGGCCTTCGAGATCATCGCCGAGGAGCTGACGGCCCTCGACTCCCCCGACGAGGCCCTCTTCTACACCTCGGGCCGCACCAGCAACGAGGCCGCGTTCCTCTTCCAGCTCTTCGCCCGCGAGTTCGGCACCAACAACCTGCCCGACTGCTCCAACATGTGCCACGAGTCCTCGGGCTCCGCACTGAACGAGACCATCGGCATCGGCAAGGGCAGCGTCTCCCTCGAAGACCTCCACCAGGCGGACCTGATCATCGTCGCCGGGCAGAACCCGGGCACCAACCACCCGCGCATGCTCTCCGCCCTGGAGAAGGCCAAGTCCGCAGGCGCGAAGATCATCTCGGTGAACCCGCTGCCCGAGGCCGGCCTGGAGCGCTTCAAGAACCCCCAGACCCCGGTCGGCATGCTCAAGGGCACCGCCCTGAACGACCTCTTCCTGCAGATCCGCATCGGCGGGGACCAGGCCCTCTTCCGCCTCCTCAACAAGCTCGTCATCGAGACGGAGGGCGCCACCGACGAGGCCTTCATCCGCGAGCACACCCACGGCTACGAGGAGCTCGCGGCCGCCGCCGAGAAGGCCGACTGGGCCGAGACGCTCACCGCCACCGGCCTGACCCGGCCCGAGATCGAGCAGGCTCTGGCCATGGTCCTGGCCTCGAAGCGCACCATCGTCTGCTGGGCCATGGGCCTCACCCAGCACAAGCACTCCGTCGCCACCATCCGCGAGGTCGTCAACCTCCTGCTGCTGCGCGGCAACATCGGCCGCCCCGGCGCCGGCGTCTGCCCCGTCCGCGGTCACTCCAACGTCCAGGGCGACCGCACCATGGGCATCTTCGAGCGCCCCGCGCCCGCCTTCCTCGACTCGCTCGACCGCGAATTCCAGATCACCTCGCCGCGCGGGCACGGCTACGACGTGGTCCGCTCCATCCAGGCCCTGCGCGACGGCGAGGCCAAGGTCCTCTTCGCCATGGGCGGCAACTTCGTCGGCGCGACCCCCGACACCGACGTCACAGAGGCCGCGATCCGCCGCGCCTCCCTCACCGTTCACGTCTCCACCAAGCTCAACCGCTCCCACGCGGTCACCGGCCGGCGCGCCCTGATCCTGCCGACCCTCGGCCGCACCGACAAGGACGTACAGGCCTCCGGCAAGCAGTTCGTCACCGTCGAGGACTCCATGGGCATGGTCCACGCCTCCCGCGGCAACCTCGCCCCCGCTTCCCCGCACCTGCTCTCCGAGCCCGCGATCGTGGCCCGCATGGCCCGCGCGGTCCTCGGCGGGGCCTCGAAGACCCCGTGGGAGGAGTTCGAGCGGGACTACGCGGCCATCCGCGACCGGATCTCCCGCGTGATCCCCGGCTTCGAGGACTTCAACGCCCGCGCGGCCCGCCCCGAGGGCTTCCGCCTCCCGCACGCCCCGCGCGACGAGCGCCGCTTCCCCACCACGACCGGCAAGGCCAATTTCACCGCCGCGCCCGTCGAGTACCCGAAGATCCCCGAGGGCCGGCTGCTGCTCCAGACCCTGCGCAGCCACGACCAGTACAACACCACCATCTACGGCCTCGACGACCGCTACCGGGGGATCACCGGCGGCCGCCGCGTCGTCATGGTCAACCCCGAGGACGCCGCGGAGCTCGGGCTCGCGGACGGTTCGTACACGGACCTGGTGAGCGAGTGGAACGACGCCGTGGAGCGGCGCGCGCCCGGCTTCCGCGTCGTGCACTACCCGACCGCACGGGGCTGCGCGGCCGCGTACTACCCCGAGACCAACGTGCTGGTGCCGCTCGACTCCACCGCGGACACCAGCAATACCCCGGCGAGCAAGTCCGTCGTCATCCGCTTCGAACCGGCCTGATAGAACGACCTCAGGACAAGCAGGTTAACGAGCGTTGACGAACGGAGCCGGCCCATGGGCGAGAAGCACGCAGTGAGGTTCCCGCAGGAGGTCCTCGACGAGTACGCGGCCCTGGGCATCGACCTGCCCGCGCTGTTCTCGGCGGGCGACCTCGGCGAGCGCATGGACATCCGCATCCTGGAGGCCTCAGCCGAGCGGGTCGTCGGCACCATGCCGGTCAAGGGCAACACCCAGCCGTACGGACTGCTGCACGGCGGGGCCTCCGCCGTCCTCGCCGAGACCCTCGGCTCCGTCGGCGCGATGATGCACGGCGGCATCAGCAAGATCGCCGTCGGCGTGGACCTGAACTGCACCCACCACCGGGGCGTGCGCTCCGGCGTCGTCACCGGAGTCGCCACCCCCGTACACCGGGGCCGCTCCACCACCACCTTCGACATCGTGATCAGCGACGAGCAGGACCGGCGCGTCTGCACCGCCCGGCTGACCTGCCTGCTGCGCGACGCCCCGGCCGGCGACGCCCCGGCCGGAGCCTGACCCCGGCCGGCCCCCGCACACGGGCGCCACACCCACAACGGGCGCCACCCGCAGGTCCGGACCCCGCCCCACGCGCGGCGGGTCCGGGCCTGCCGCCGTCCGGCGCCATCCGGCCCCTTGGGACCCCGACCCGACCGGAATCCGCCAGTCCGCGCCCGTTCCTGCCGCTGCTGTTGTGTCACCGATGGTGACCGCCTACCTTCCCCTCATGGGGACCCAGCCACGCTCCACGGTCCGGTACGCCGCCTCCACCCTGCTCGCGGCGCTCGCCCTGACCGGATGCTCGCCTTCCGCCCCACCCTCCGCGGCCGGCACCGGGACCCCGGCGTCCAGCCCTTCCTCCCCCGCACAGATCTGCACCAGCCTCGTGTCCTACTGGGCGAAGGAGACCCTTCTGGGCACCAAGTGGTCCGGTCTGGACTGGGAGCAGAAGGGGCTGTCCAACGACCAGTACGCGATCCACGAGGAAGCCGTGGCCGCAGGCCGGGCCGAGGAGCGAACTGCCGGGCGGGACAGGGCACTTGAGCTGATCGACCGGCTCGTCGCCCAGCGCTGCACCGAGCGGAACGGCGCGACGTGGAGCTCGGAGAACTGGCGACCCCCGACGTGAGCCAGGTCACCGCATTCCCGAGCACGCTGTCCGCCTTCCGGGCACTCGCCGCCGCGGGGCCCGACCGCAGGTGAGGGGCACTTTCGCGCCGAGAACAAGATCCATCCGAGCGAAATGGATCACCTTTGCCTACCCCCGGGCATCACTCTGCGTAATGGTCACGTCGTATGTAATCCCGCCTTTTCCCCTGCGAAAGCCACCGGGCGAATTCCTCCGGACACACGCAGCTACATTTGGCGCAATTTGATCTAAGACAGGTGCATGGAGGCCTCAAGCCCCTTAGAGGAACAGGTAATTCTCACGATGCGGACATTCCCAGGTGTCGCAAAACGTCCGTTTTGTCCACACTCCCACCACGCATTCTTGGCCTTGGCATAACAAGAGCGTCACATCCTCCTTTCTCCGCTCCCCGTGTTCACCACCTCGGGCCTAGAGTCACGGCCAGTCACCGCGCCGCTGGGCGCGACCAGCACGGCCGCTGTACATCCCAGTGCGGCCCGGCGACCGAACGGCACCTCACAGAGGGAGCCGCGCCAGGGAAAGGAAGAATCGTGCGACACCGTTCTTTGCTCGTCCTCACCACCGTGATCACCACGGGAGCACTGACCCTCACCGCCTGCGGATCGCGCGATGAGGCGAAGGGCGGGGACAAGTCCGACGGCAAGAAGACCGTCGTCGTCATCGGCGTGGACGCCCCCCTCACCGGCTCGCTTTCCGCTCTCGGCCAGGGCATCAAGAACTCGGTCGACCTCGCGGCCAAGACGGCCAACAAGAACAACGAGGTCCCCGGCATCGAGTTCAAGGTCGAGGCCCTCGACGACCAGGCGGTCCCCGCCTCCGGTCAGGCCAACGCCACCAAGCTCGTCGGCAACAAGGACGTCGTAGGCGTCGTCGGCCCGCTGAACTCCGGCGTCGCCCAGCAGATGCAGGGCGTCTTCGCCTCCGCCAAGCTGGCGCAGGTCTCGCCCGCCAACACCAACCCCTCGCTCAGCCAGGGCGACAACTGGGGCAAGGGCGAGTTCAAGCGCCCCTTCGACACCTACTTCCGCACCGCCGCCACCGACGTGGTCCAGGGCAAGTTCGCCGCCCAGTACCTCTTCAAGGACGCCGGCAAGAAGAAGGTCTTCGTCGTCGACGACAAGCAGACCTACGGCGCCGGCCTGGCCGCGATCTTCTCCGACGAGTTCAAGAAGCTCGGCGGCGAGGTCGTCGGTACCGACCACGTCACCGTGAAGGAGACCGACTTCTCCTCCACCGCCGACAAGGTCAAGTCCTCCGGTGCCGACTCCGTCTACTTCGGCGGCCAGTACCCCGAGGGCGGCCTGCTCGCCGACCAGATCAAGAAGACCGGCGCCAACATCCCGCTCATGGGCGGCGACGGCATCCAGGACCCCGCCTTCATCACCGCCTCCGGCGAGGCCAACGAGGGCGACCTCTCCACCTCCATCGGTTACCCGGTCGAGAAGCTCCCCACCGCCAAGACCTTCATCGCCGACTACCAGGCAGCCGGCTACAAGGACCCCTACGCGGCCTACGGCGGCTACTCCTACGACGCCGGCTGGTCCGTCATCCAGGCCGTCAAGGCCGTCGTCGCCGCCAACAGCGGCAAGCTCCCCACCGACGCCCGCGCCAAGGTCGTCGAGGCTCTCGGCAAGGTCTCCTTCGAGGGCGTGACCGGCAAGGTCGCGTTCGACCAGTACGGCGACACCACCAACAAGCAGCTCACGGTCTACAAGGTCGAGGGCGGCAAGTGGATCGACGTCAAGAGCGACACCTTCAACCAGTAACCCCCACGTCCCGCCAGCCGGGACTCCCAGGCCGGTCCGTCCCGACGGCGGTCTGACCCCCTCATAAAGAACCAGCCGCGCGAGGGCGCAACAGCGCCCTCGCGCGGAGTCTTATCCGACACGCTCATCGGAGGCCCTGCGGTGCACGAACTGCCGCAACAGCTGGCCAACGGCCTTGCCCTCGGTGCCCTTTATGGCCTCATCGCCATCGGGTACACCATGGTCTACGGCATCGTCCAGCTCATCAACTTCGCCCACGGCGAGATCTTCATGATCGGCGGCTTCGGCGCGCTCACCGCCTACGCCGCACTCCCGACCGGCACCTCCCTGCTGATCGCGATACCCGTCATGATCGTCGGAGGCGCACTCGCCTCGGTCCTCGTCGCGACCGCAGCCGAACGCTTCGCCTACCGCCCCCTGCGCAGCGCCCCACGGCTCGCCCCGCTCATCACCGCAATCGGCCTCTCGATCGCGCTCCAGCAGCTTGTCTGGCAGTTCTACCCGGACGCCAAGAAGGCAGTCAGCTTCCCTGAGTTCAAGGGTGCCGCCTTCAAGATCACCGACAGCCTGGCCATCCAGCGCGCGGACCTCTTCGTCCTCATCCTCGCCCCGCTCTGCATGCTCGCCCTCGGCGTCTTCGTCTCCAAGAGCCGCAGCGGCCGCGCCATGCAGGCCACCGCGCAGGACCCCGACACCGCGAAGCTGATGGGCATCAACACCGACCGCATCATCGTCATGGCCTTCGCCATCGGTGCCGCGTTCGCCGCCGTCGCCGCCGTCGCCTACGGCCTCGACAAGGGCCAGATCAACTTCGAAATGGGCTTCATCCTCGGACTGAAGGCCTTCACCGCAGCCGTCCTCGGCGGCATCGGCAACATCTACGGCGCCATGGTCGGCGGCGTCGTCCTCGGCCTCGCCGAAGCCCTGTCGATCGCCTACATCGAAGACATCCCCGGCATGTCGCAGCTCGGCGGTGGAGCCTGGTCCAACGTCTGGGCGTTCGTACTCCTCATCGTCGTCCTCCTCGTGCGGCCACAAGGCCTGCTCGGCGAGCGCGTCGCGGATCGGGCGTGAAAAACATGACCACCAACACCACCCCGCAGACCGACGTCGCCAAGCAGGGCACCGCCCCCGCCGCACTCCTCTACGCGGTCATCGGCGGCAGCCTCCTCACCGTCATCAGCGCCTTCCTCGCCTGGACCTGGACCGACGAGTTCCCCGGTGACCTCACCTACTACGGCAGCCCGGCGCCCATCCAGTCCCTCAGCCTGATCGCCGGACTCCTCACCGCCGCCTTCGCGCTCTCCGCGCTCGGCGTCAAGGGCCTGCGCTGGCTCACCCCCACCGGCGCCCGCAAGCCCGTATGGATCCTCTCGCTCGGCACCCTCGCCGGCACCTGGTTCACGGTCATCGCCATCGCCGTGGTCCTCGGCGGCTTCGTCCACCTGGAGCCCGGCGCCTACGTCGCCCTCGTCGGATCGCTCATCCCGGCCCTCGCCGCGTACAAGCTCCCCGACGACAGCCACAAGGCGTCCCCCGCCAAGCAGCTGCCCGCCTGGGCCGAGATCCTCATCATCACCGGCGTCTTCGCCCTCGGCCTCTACGTCATCACCTTCGGCATCGACACCGATGACAAGGAACCGCAGCTCTTCGTCACGTACCTGCTCACCGTCGGCATCGCGGGCTTCGCCCTGCTCAAGGCCGGTCTCTTCGACCGCCTCGGCACCCTCACCGCGAAGCACCGCCAGGTCACCCTGCTCGGCACCGCGGCCGCCGCGATCGGCTTCCCGTTCATCCAGCAGAGCGGCGACACCTACACGCTCATCGCGGTCAACATCCTGATCTTCGCGACCGTCGCCCTCGGCCTCAACGTCGTCGTCGGCCTCGCCGGCCTCCTCGACCTCGGATACGTCGCCTTCCTCGGTGTCGGCGCCTACGCCGCGGCCCTGGTCTCCGGCAGCACCGCCTCCGCCTTCGGCATCCACCTGCCCTTCTGGGCGGCGGTCATCGTCGGCGCACTCGCCTCGCTCGTCTTCGGCGTGATCATCGGTGCACCCACCCTGCGCCTGCGCGGCGACTACCTCGCCATCGTCACCCTCGGCTTCGGAGAAATCTTCCGCATCGCCATGGGCAACCTCGACGGCGACTCCGGCCCGGACATCACCAACGGCCCGAACGGCATCCCCAACATCCCCCACCTCGACCTGTTCGGGTGGAACTTCGGGGAGTCCCACACCGTCGGCGGCATCGTCCTCGGCGCCTACGCCAACTACTACTTCCTGATGCTGCTCGTCATGGCCGTAGTGGTACTGGTCTTCTCCCGTGCCGGCAACAGCCGCATCGGCCGCGCCTGGGTCGCCATCCGCGAAGACGAGACCGCCGCCGAAGCCATGGGCATCAACGGCTTCAAGGTCAAGCTCATCGCCTTCGCCCTCGGCGCCACCCTCGCCGGCCTCGCCGGCACCGTCCAGGCACACGTCAACAGCACGGTCGTCCCCGAGAACTACGTCTTCGCCGGGCCCGTCCCGCCGAACTCCGCGTTCCTCCTCGCCGCCGTCATCCTCGGCGGCATGGGCACCATCCGCGGCCCCATCCTCGGCGCCGCACTGCTCTTCCTGATCCCGGCGAAGCTGGCCTTCCTCCAGGACTACCAGCTCCTCGCCTTCGGCATCGCCCTCATCCTGCTCATGCGCTTCCGCCCCGAAGGCCTCATCGCCAACAAGCGGGCGCAGCTCGAGTACCACGACGACACCGCTGACCAGGCCCCCGCGGACCTGGCCACCGCCAAGGCGGGGGCGTGAACGACATGACCACCACAGACACCACCACCAAGACCACGGTGCTCGAAGCCAGCGGCGTCACCATGCGCTTCGGCGGCCTCACCGCCGTCAAGGGCGTCGACCTCAAGGTCAACGCCGGCGAGATCGTCGGCCTCATCGGCCCCAACGGCGCCGGCAAGACCACCTTCTTCAACTGCCTCACCGGGCTGTACGTCCCCACCGAGGGCACCGTCAGCTACAAGGGCACCGTCCTGCCGCCCACGCCCCACAAGGTCACCGCGGCCGGCGTCGCCCGCACCTTCCAGAACATCCGGCTCTTCCACAACATGACCGTGCTGGAGAACGTCCTCGTCGGACGCCACACCCGCACCAAGGAAGGCCTCTGGTCCGCCATCCTGCGCGGCCCCGGCTTCAAGAAGGCCGAAGCCGCCAGCGAAGCACGCGCCATGGAACTCCTCGAGTTCATCGGCCTGCAGAACAAGGCCGGCCACCTCGCCAAGAACCTCCCCTACGGCGAGCAGCGCAAGCTCGAAATCGCCCGCGCCCTTGCCAGCGACCCCGGTCTCATCCTCCTGGACGAGCCCACCGCCGGCATGAACCCGCAGGAGACGCGAGCGGCCGAAGAACTCATCTTCGCCATCCGCGACATGGGCATCGCCGTCCTCGTCATCGAGCACGACATGCGCTTCATCTTCAACCTGTGCGACCGCGTCGCCTGCCTCGTCCAGGGCGAGAAGCTCATCGAGGGCACGGCCGCAGAGGTCCAGGGCGACGAGCGCGTCATCGCCGCCTACCTCGGCACCCCCTTCGAGGGCGACCCCGGCGCCGCAGAAGTAGCCGAGGTCGAAGCAGCCGAAGCCGCCGCCGAAGCGGAATCCGCAGCCGAGGCCGAGGCCGAGGCCGAAGCCGAAGCCACGGACGAAGAAGCGGAAGCGGACAGCACCACCAGCACCACCAGCACGGAAGGAGAGGCCAAGTGACCGCAATGCTCAAGGTCGAAGACCTCAAAGTCGCCTACGGCAAGATCGAAGCCGTCAAGGGAATCTCCTTCGAAGTCAACGAAGGCGAAATCGTCTGCCTCGTCGGCACCAACGGCGCCGGCAAGACGACCACCCTGCGCACCCTCTCCGGGCTCCTCAAGCCCAAGAGCGGCAGCATCACCTTCGACGGACAGCCGCTCGCCAGCGTCCCCGCCCACAAGATCGTCTCCCTGGGCCTCGCCCACTCCCCCGAGGGACGCCACATCTTCCCCCGGCTGACGATCGCCGAAAACCTCCAGCTCGGCGCGTTCCTGCGCACCGACAAGGACGGCATCGAGAAGGACATCCAGCGCGCCTACGAGATGTTCCCCATCCTGGGCGAACGCCGCAAGCAGGCCGCCGGCACCCTCTCGGGCGGTGAGCAGCAGATGCTCGCCATGGGCCGGGCCCTCATGTCCCAGCCCAAGCTCCTCATGCTGGACGAGCCCTCCATGGGTCTCTCCCCGCTGATGATGCAGAAGATCATGGCGACCATCTCCGAGCTCAAGGCCTCGGGCATGACCATCCTGCTCGTCGAGCAGAACGCCCAGGCGGCGCTCTCGCTCGCCGACCAGGCTCACGTCATGGAGATCGGCAAGATCGTTCTCTCCGGCACCGGCCAGCACCTCCTCCACGACGAGGACGTCCGCAAGGCCTACCTCGGCGAGGACTGACAAAACGTGTGAGGCCCGCCTCTCCTCGGGGGGAGGCGGGCCTCACGCATGTCCGCGTCTACTGGGCGGCGTTCTTCTTCTCCTCGGCGTCCTCGATGACCGCCTCCGCGACCTGCTGCATGGACATGCGGCGGTCCATGGAGGTCTTCTGGATCCACCGGAAGGCCGCGGGCTCGGTGAGCCCGTACTGGGTCTGCAGGATGCTCTTGGCACGGTCGACGAGCTTGCGCGTCTCCAGCCGGAGCGAAAGGTCGGCGACCTCCTTCTCCAGCGCCTTCAGCTCGGCGAAGCGGGACACCGCCATCTCGATGGCCGGCACGACATCGCTCTTGCTGAACGGCTTGACGAGGTACGCCATGGCACCGGCGTCCCGGGCGCGTTCGACGAGGTCGCGCTGCGAGAACGCGGTCAGCATCAGTACCGGGGCGATGGACTCCTCCGCGATCTTCTCGGCGGCGGAGATCCCGTCCAGGACGGGCATCTTCACGTCGAGGATGACCAGGTCCGGGCGGTGTTCGCGGGCCAGCTCGACGGCCGTCTGGCCGTCCCCGGCCTCACCGACGACGGCGTACCCCTCCTCCTCCAGCATCTCTTTCAGGTCGAGACGGATGAGCGCCTCGTCCTCGGCGATGACGACGCGGGTCGTCAGCGGCGGAACGTGCGACTGGTCGGCGTCGGGCGTGGGCGTCGACTCGTGCTCGGCGGTCACGGAGGCTCCTCTTTGCGGGGCTGCGCTGCTTGGATGAGCCTACCTAGCGGCGAACGCACCGCGGCACAGGGTACGCTTACGACGCTGCAGCCAGCCCGGTTGGAGGAACTGGTCATACTCGCGGTGCTCAAACCACCGTGCCTTCGGGCATGTGGGTTCGAATCCCACACCGGGCACAGTTGACGCAAAAGCGGACGTTCACCTTCGTGTGAACGTCCGCTTTTTGCTGCGTACGGCTATTGGTCGTCACTCACAGTGGCAACATGGAGTTCCATAGCCTCGAAGTACGACAGACGGCCATCTCACTGCTGCGCGGCGGCACGAAGAACGTGGAAGTAGCTCGGCGCCTTAATGTGCCCGTCGGCACGGTCGGCCATTGGAAGCATGCGGACCGCGCGAGGCGCGGCGAATGCCCCGGGGCCCACAACCCCGACTGTCCACGATGCGACGGCAGCCCGCTCGACTCGCAGGCGTACGCATATTTGTTGGGCCTCTATTTCGGTGACGGCCACATAAGCCACTACTCGCGTCACCGCGTGCCGAGCCTCAGGATCACCTGCGACGACAAGTGGCCAGGCCTCATGGATTCCGCCGAGCAGGCGATGCGGCGAGTGTTCCCATTCAACAAGGTGTGCCGGGCGCGCAAGGTCGGGTGCCACGACCTCAAGGTGTACTCGAAGCACCTCGCCTGCCTGTTCCCGCAGCACGGGCCCGGCAAGAAGCACGAGCGGCGGATCGTCCTCGAAGAGTGGCAGAAGGAGATCGTGGACGCCCACCCGTGGGAGTTCATCCGGGGGCTGATCCACTCCGACGGGTGCCGGATCACCAACTGGACCACCCGTATGGTCGGCGGCGTGAAGAAGCGCTACGAGTACCCCCGGTACTTCTTCACCAACAAGTCCGACGACATCCGCAGGCTCTGTACCGACACGCTCACCAAGGTCGGCGTCCGGTGGACGGTCCTGGCCCGGGGCAGCGATCCGTTCAACGTGTCCGTCGCCCGGAAGGACTCCGTGGCGCTGATGGACGCCCACATCGGGCCCAAGCACTAGGCCCCGGGGCTCCGCAGGCGGCCCGGGGTGATGCCGAGGCGCTGCCGGAGCAGGGTCGTGAGCGTCGAGGCGTTCTCGTAGCCGACGCGGCGGGCCACGGCTTCGGTCGGGAGGTCGGTGGTGCGTAGCAGGTGGGCGGCTTGTTCGAGGCGGATGGTTTGGGCGAAGCGGAGGGGTGAGATGCCGAGTACGCGGTCCACGGCGCGTTGGAGGGTGCGTTCGCTGGCGCCGATGGCGCGGGCTGCTTCGGGCATCTTGAGCGGTTGGTCGATGTGTTCTCGTATCCAGCGTTCGAAGGCTCCGACGGTGGGGTCGGTGCGGGCGAGGTGGCTGGGGATGGCGTATCCGGCTTGGGTGGGGCGGTCGTCGACGACGAGGTAGCGGGCGGTGAGGTCGGCGAGTGCGGGGCTGGTGCGGCGGATGAGTGAGAGTGCGAGGTCGAGGTGGGCCATGGCTGCGCCGGCGGTGGTGACGCCTTCGGCGTGGGTGAGCATGTGGCTTTCGTCGAGGGTGACTTGGGGGTAGCGCCGGCGGAATGCGGGGGCGAGCCACCAGCTGGTGGTGGCGGTGAGTCCGTCGAGTACTCCGGTTTCGGCGAGGAGGAAGGTGCTCGTGCAGGCGGCGGCGAGTGGGATGCCGGCCGTGTGCGCCTGCTGGATGGTGTCGCGTTCGGGTTGGCGCTGGGGTGCGGCTACCCAGCTGAGGAGGGGTTCGGGCTGTTTGGGGCCGGCGCCGGGTACGACGAGGAGGTCGGGGTCCGGGGCGTCTGTCGGGGGTACGGCCTCGATCGTGTGTCCGGAGGCGGTGCGTATGGGCCCGTTGGGGTTGACGCGGGTGAGTTCCCATGGTGGCGGGGGCTGGGGCAGTTCGGCCCTCAGTTCGTTGGCCATCTGCAGTACGTCGACGACCGTGGCCAGTCCGGAGTCGAAGAGTCCGTCCGTGACCAGCACCGAGATCTTCATGTCGGAAACGGTAAAGGAAGCGGCGGATCTGCCACTGGGTGGGGTGGTGGGCGCGGCCATAAGTTGATCTCACCGAACGGCGCGGATGCGCCCTGACGAAGGAGAAATGCGATGTCCAAGGCCCTGTCCTCCGATTCCGTCCGCCTCGGCCTGCTCGCCCGGATCGAGGCGAAGCCGGAGCACGTGAAGGATGTGGAGGAGCTGCTCACGGGGGCTCTGGCTCTGGCGCAGGAGGAGGCGTTCACCACGGTGTGGTTCGCTCTGCGTCTGGGTCCGACCACGTTCGGCATCTTCGACGCGTTCGGCAGTGACGAGGACCGTACGGCGCACTTGCAGGGCAAGATCGCTGCGGCGCTGATGGAGCAGGCGCCGCGCCTGCTGGCCGAGGCGCCGGAGATCGTGCCGGTGGATGTTCTGGCGGCCAAGCTGGCCTAGGAGCTGCCGTGGGGCCGTTGCCGGTGTCGGTCCGGGGCGGCGTAGGTTGAGGTCCAGGCATAGGAGAAGGGGACCGCGTGATGAGCGAGAAGGCTCGCAAGCTGTTCGATGCGCTGGATCTCAACCAGGACGGTCAGCTGACCCGGCTGGAGGTGATCACGGCTCTGCGGTCGAAGGGGCCGACCCTGGCGGCTCAGGGGGTGCTGCCGATGTGGGCGGTGGGGGATGTGGATGCTTCGTCGGCTCTGTTCGATGCGGCCGATGCGAACGGGGACGCGGTCCTGACGTTCGAGGAGTTCGCCGCGGTGGTCGATCGCCGGTTCGGCTGGTAGTCCCGCGGCGCGGGGTACCGCGTCGGGCGGACATGTGCCCGACGCGGGTCGTCTCGTCTGTGGCCGCGGCTGCCGCGGCGGGCGGCTAGCGGACTGCGTCGCCGATGTGGTGGACGCGGACCAGGTTGGTCGAGCCCGTGACGCCGGGGGGTGAGCCCGCGGTGATGACGACGACGTCGCCGCTCACGCAGCGGCCGATGCGCAGGAGTTCTTCTTCGACCTGGGCGACCATGGCGTCGGTCGAGTCGACGTGTGGGCCGAGGAAGGTTTCGACGCCCCAGGTGAGGTTGAGCTGGGAGCGGGTGGCGGGGTCGGGGGTGAAGGCGAGCAGGGGGATGGGTGAGCGGTAGCGGGAGAGCCGGCGGACGGTGTCTCCGCTCTGGGTGAAGGCGATGAGGAATTTCGCGTCGAGGAAGTCGCCGATTTCGGCGGCGGCGCGGGCGACGGCTCCGCCCTGGGTGCGGGGCTTGTTGCGTTCGGTGAGGGGTGGGAGGCCCTTGTCGAGGATGTCTTCTTCGGCGGCTTCGACGATGCGTGACATGGTGCGGACGGTTTCGACGGGGTATTTGCCGACGCTGGTTTCGCCCGAAAGCATGACGGCGTCGGTGCCGTCGATGATGGCGTTGGCGACGTCGGAGGCTTCGGCGCGGGTGGGCCGGGAGTTGTCGATCATCGAGTCGAGCATCTGGGTCGCGACGATGACGGGTTTGGCGTTGCGCTTGGCGAGTTTGACGGCGCGCTTTTGGACGATCGGGACTTGTTCCAGGGGCATTTCGACGCCGAGGTCGCCGCGGGCGACCATGATGCCGTCGAAGGCGGCGACGATGTCGTCGATGTTCTCGACGGCCTGAGGCTTTTCGATCTTGGCGATGACGGGGAGGCGGCGGCCTTCTTCGTCCATGATGCGGTGGACGTCTTCGATGTCGCGGCCGCTGCGGACGAAGGAGAGGGCGATGACGTCGGCGCCGGTGCGCAGGGCCCAGCGGAGGTCTTCGATGTCCTTGTCGGAGAGGGCGGGGACGGAGACGGCGACGCCGGGGAGGTTGAGGCCCTTGTGGTCGGAGACCATGCCGCCTTCGATGACGCGGGTGTGGACGCGGGGGCCGTCGATTGCGGTGACTTCGAGGGTGACGCGGCCGTCGTCGACGAGGATGCGTTCGCCGGTGGTGACGTCGGTGGCGAGTCCCTTGTAGGTGGTGCCGCAGGTGTGGCGGTCGCCTTCGTGGTCTTCGACGGTGATGGTGAACTCGTCGCCGCGTTCAAGGAGTACGGGGCCTTCGTGGAAGCGGCCGAGGCGGATCTTCGGGCCTTGAAGGTCGGCGAGGATGCCGATGCTGCGGCCGGTCTCGTCGGAGGCTTTGCGTACGCGCAGGTAGCGCTCTTCGTGTTCGGCGTAGGTGCCGTGGCTGAGATTGAAGCGGGCGATGTCCATTCCGGCTTCGACCAGGGCTTTGATCTGGTCGTATGAGTCGGTGGCGGGGCCCAGGGTACATACGATTTTCGCTCGGCGCATGAGGCGAGCGTATTCCCCTACCAGGCAGTAGGAAATTGGTTCCGGGTGTCCACTCAACAACCTTTGGGCAAAAGGTTGTTGACAACTGTTGAATGTGCATGGGGGTGCTCCGATGAGCACCCCCGGGGTGTCCGGTGATGGGCTTTCAGGGCTGCATTTCGGAGCTGTGCTTCACAGTTGGGGCGGGGTCATCGTGAAGCGGGCGTTCACCTGGGCGTAGATGGTCTGGCGTTGCGGTTCGAGGTCGAGGGGCGGGGCGCCGGCGTCTTCGGAGCCGCTGAAGGCCATGGTGCGCATGGTGGCGCCGGGGGTGCCTTGGAAGGGGGCGGCGTTCTCGGCGCCGAGGTCGGCGAGTTCGACGAGGGCGGCGAGGCGGGCGCCGAGGGCTTCGGCGTATTCGCGGGCGCGCTGGACGGCTTCGAGTACGGCTTGGCGGCGGGCTTGGCCGTGGGCGGGTGAGGTGGGGCGCAGGGCCCACCAGGGGCCGTCGATCTGGGTGAGTTCGAGGTCGGCGAGTCGGGTGGTGAGTTCGCCGAGGGCGGTGAAGTCGCTGAGTTCGGCGGTGATGTGGACGCGTCCGTGGTAGGCGCGGATGCGTTCGCCGCGGCCGTGGCGGGTGAGTTCGGGGCTGATGGAGAAGGCGCCGGTTTCGAGTTTTTCGACGGGGTCGCCGTAGCTCTTGACGAGGTCGAGGACGGCGTTGTTGCGGCGGGTGAGGTCTTCGAGGGCGGTTCGCCGGTCGGTGCCGCGGGCGCTGACGGTGATGCCGATGCGGGCGATCTCGGGGTCGACTTCGATGCGGGCTTCGCCGCGGACGGCGACGCGGGGTACTTCGGGGGTTCCGTAGGGCTGGTGCGATGCGTCCTGGGTCATGGTTTCACTCTCGCACTGTCGCTCGTACGGGTGCGGTCATCGGATCGAAACCTGGTGGGGGTGTTGCTGCTTGTTACCCGTGGGTCAGAATCTACGCGCGTTGTTCACGCCTCAAAAGGGGAGATGGCATGGCGTTCGACCGCAGGACTTTTCTGGGGACCACGGCCGCGACAGGTGCGGCCGTGGCGTTGGCGGGGGCTACGAGCACCCCGGCGGCCGCGCAGGCGGGTCCGCGTACCTATGCGTTCACGGTGATGGGCACGACCGATCTGCACGGGAATGTCTTCAACTGGGACTATTTCACGGACAAGGAGTTCGACGACAAGGCGCACAACGACGTCGGTCTGGCGAAGATCTCGACGCTGGTGAACCAGGTGCGTGCGGAGAAGGGGCGGTGCAACACGCTGCTGATCGACGCGGGTGACACGATCCAGGGCACGCAGCTTTCGTACTACTACGCGAAGGTGGATCCGATCACGGCGCGGCGGGGTCCGGTGCACCCGATGGCGCAGGCGATGAACGCGATCGGCTATGACGCGGCGGCGCTGGGGAACCACGAGTTCAACTACGGCATTCCGGTGCTGCGCAAGTTCGAGGAGCAGTGTGATTTCCCGCTGCTGGGTGCGAACGCGCTGGATGCGAAGACGCTGCGGCCGGCGTTCCCGCCGTACAGCATGCACCGGCTGCGCACGCCGTTCGGGCGGGACGTGAAGGTGGCGGTGCTGGGGCTGACGAACCCGGGTATCGCGATCTGGGACAAGGCGAACGTGCAGGGGAAGATGACGTTCCCGGGCCTGGAGGAGCAGGCGGCGAAGTACGTTCCGAAGCTGCGTTCGATGGGTGCGGACGTGGTGATCGTGTCGGCGCACTCGGGGTCGAGCGGGCTGTCGTCGTACGGTGACCAGCTGCCGTACGTCGAGAACGCGGCGGGTCTGGTGGCGGAGCAGGTGCCGGGGATCGACGCGATCCTGGTGGGGCACGCGCACACGGAGATTCCCGAGTACCGGGTGAAGAACAAGGCGACGGGCAAGGACGTGGTCCTGTCGGAGCCGCTGAAGTGGGGGCAGCGTCTGACGCTGTTCGACTTCGAGCTGACGTGGGCGAAGGGCCGCTGGTCGGTGGCGAAGGTCGCGGCGAGGGTGCTGAACTCGAACACGGCCGCGGAGGATCCGAAGATCACGGGTCTGCTGTCGGACGAGCACCGCAAGGTCGTGGCGTACGTGAACCAGGTGATAGGCACCTCGACGCAGGCGATGTCGTCGGCGGAGGGTCCGTTCAAGGACGTGGCGATCATCGACCTGATCAACCACGTCCAGGCGGAGACGGTGAAGGGGGCGCTGTCGGGTACGGAGTGGGCGGCGCTGCCGGTGCTGTCGCAGGCGTCGTGTTTCTCGCGGACGGCGTCGATCCCGGCCGGGCAGGTGACGATCAAGGACGCGGCCGGTCTGTATCCGTTCGAGAACACCATGGAGGCGCGGCTGCTCACCGGTGCGCAGCTGAAGGATTATCTGGAGTACTCGGCGAGGTACTACGTGCGGACGGCGCCCGGTGACGTGGTGGATCCGGCGAAGCTGACGAATTCGGAGGGTGTGCCGGACTACAACTACGACGCGGTGTACGGGTTGTCGTACGACATCGACATCGCGCAGCCGGCGGGTTCGCGGATCACGGGGCTGTCGTTCCAGGGGAAGCCGGTGGATCCGGCGGGGCAGTTCGTGCTCGCGGTGAACAACTACCGGGCGTCGGGCGGCGGGGCGTTCCCGCACGTGCCGCAGGCGAAGCAGTTGTGGGCGAACTCGGACGAGATCCGTAACACGATCATCCAGTGGGTGAAGGCGAAGGGGACGGTGGATCCGTCGCAGTTCGCTTCGGTGGACTGGCGTCTGACGCGGGCGGGTGTGCCGGTGTTCTAGTCCGTTCGCGGTGGTGTGCGGCCGGGGCCTGCCGTGGCGGGTCCCGGCCGCCTGCGCGTGGGGGTGTCGTGGGTGGCGTCGCCGGTCAGGCGGTCGCACTGCCAGAGGAGTGCCGCGCGGCCGCAGGGGTGCGGGTGTGTGCGTAGGCGGGGCGGGGGGTGTCTCGTCGTCCTGGAGCCCTTGGGGTGTGCCGCCGGCCCGGGGCCGTGGCGGCGGCCGGTGCCGTGAGGGCGGGTGCGGCGGCGCGGACGGCTCCGGGTCCGGGCAGGTCCTCGTCCGTCCTCAGGGGTGGTCGACGAGCGGGAGGAGTTCGACGGCCGGGCGGGGGCGGGTGTGTTCCCGCTGTTCGAGGCCGAAGGTGGTGAAGGCGGTCCGTTCGGGCTGGGGGTAGGGGTTCTTGCCGGTGAGGGTGTTCAGGATGGTGGCGCTGCGCCAGGCGGCGAGGCCGAGGTCGGGGGCTCCGACTCCGTGGCTGTGGCGTTCGGCGTTCTGGACGAAGATGCTGCCGGTGACGGCGGGGTCGGTGATCATCCGGTAGTGGTCGTCGATGCGGGGGCGGCCGGCCGAGTCCTTGCGCAGGTAGGGGTCGAGTCCTGCGAGGAGGCGTCCGAGGGGGCGTTCGCGGTAGCCGGTGGCGAGGACGACGGCGTCGGTGGTGATGCGGGAGCGGGCGCCCTGCTCGATGTGTTCGAGGTGGAGTTCGACTTTGGTGGTGGCGACGCGGCCGGCGGTGCGGACGCTGACTCCGGGGGTGAGGACGGTGTCGGGCCAGCCGCCGTGGAGGGTGCGGCGGTAGAGCTCTTCGTGGATGGCGGCGATGGTGTCGGCGTCGATGCCTTTGTGGAGTTGCCATTGGGCGGGGACGAGCTTGTCGCGGGCGGGTTCGGGGAGGGCGTGGAAGTAGCGGGTGTAGTCGGGGGTGAAGTGTTCGAGGCCGAGTTTGGAGTACTCCATGGGGGCGAAGGAGGGGGTGCGGGCGAGCCAGGTGAGGCGTTCGCGGCCGGCGGGGCGGGCGCGCAGCAGGTCGAGGAAGACTTCGGCTCCGGACTGGCCTGATCCGATGACGGTGACGTGGTCGGCGCCGAGGATGCGCTGCCGGTTGTCGAGGTAGTCGGCGGAGTGGATGACGGGGACGGTGGGGGCTTCGGCGAGGGTGCGCAGGGGTTCGGGGACGTAGGGGGCGGTGCCGATGCCGAGGGCGAGGTTGCGGGTGTGGGTGCGGCCGAGGGCTTCGGCTTCGCCGTCGGCGTCGAGCTGGGTGAAGTCGACTTCGAAGAGGTCGTGTTCGTGGTTCCAGCGGACGGCGTCGACCTGGTGGCCGAAGTGGAGTCCGGGGATGCGGCCGGCGACCCAGCGGCAGTAGGCGTCGTATTCGGCGCGCTGGATGTGGAACTGCTCGGCGAAGTAGAAGGGGAAGAGCCGTTCCCTGTGTTTGAGGTAGTTGAGGAAGCTCCAGGGGCTGGCCGGGTCGGCGAGGGTGACCAGATCGGCGAGGAAGGGGACTTGGAGGGTGGCTCCGTCGATGAGGAGTCCGGGGTGCCAGCGGAAGTCGTGGCGCTGGTCGTAGAAGGCGGTGGCGAGTTCGCCGGCTCCTTGGTGCGCCAGGCCGTGGGCGAGGGCCGCGAGGGACAGGTTGAAGGGGCCGATGCCGATTCCGACGAGGTCGTGGGGTGCATCGAGGTGGGCGGTCATCGGTGGGTGCTGCCTTCCAGAAGGGCGATGAGGGTGTCCAGGTCCCCCGCCGTGGTGTGGGGGTTGAGCAGGGTGGCTTTGAGCCACAGGCGGCCGTCTGCGTGGGTGCGGCCGAGGACGGCGCGGCCTTGGTGCAGGAGGGTGCGGCGCAGGGTGGCGACCTGGGTGTCATCGGCGTGGGTGGGCCGGAAGAGCACGGTGGTGAGGGTGGGGGCCGCGTGGAGTTCGAAGTCGGGGTGGGCGTCGAGGAGTGCGGCGAGGTGGTGGGCGAGTTCGCAGGTGTGGTCGATGAGGCGGGCGAGGCCGTCGCGGCCGAGTGCGCGCAGGGTGGTGGCGATCTTGATGGCGTCGGGGCGGCGGGTGGTGCGCAGGGAGCGGCCGAGGAGGTCGGGCAGGCCGGCTTCGGTGTCGTCGGTGGCGTTGAGGTAGTCGGCCTGGTGGGCGAGGGGGGCGAGCAGGGCGGTGTCGGGGACGGCGAGGATTCCGGCGGCTACGGGCTGCCAGCCGAGTTTGTGCAGGTCGACGGTGATCGAGTGGGCGCGGTCGAGTCCGGCGAGTTTGTGGCGGTGGCGGGGGCTGAGTGCCAGTGGTCCCCCGTATGCGGCGTCGATGTGGAGGTCGGCGCCGTAGCGGTCGCAGAGGTCGGCGATGTGGTGGAGGGGATCGATGAGTCCGGCGTCGGTGGTGCCGGCGGTGGCGGTGACGAGGGCGGGGCCGGGGGTGGCGGCGAGGGTTTCGGCGAGGCGGGCGGGGTCGAGGGTGCCGGTGGGGGTGGGGACGGCGACGGCGGGGGGCAGGCCGAGGAGCCAGGCGGCGCGGGGGACCGAGTGGTGGGCGTTGGCGCCGTGCAGGACGGTGAGGGCGGGTCCGTGGCGTTCGCGGGCGAGGAGGAGCGCCAGTTGGTTGGCTTCGGTGCCGCCGGTGGTGACGATGGCGTCGGCGTGGGGGGTGTCGTAGAACTCGGCGGCGAGGGCGCGGGTGAGGAGGGTTTCGATCGCGGAGGCGGCGGGGGCCTGGTCCCAGGAGTCGAGGGAGGGGTTGAGGGTGCTGGCGGCGAGGTCGGCGGCGGCCGCGACGGCGAGGGGCGGACAGTGCAGGTGGGCTGCGCAGAGGGGGTCGGCGGGGTCGGCGGCGCCGGCCGCGAGGGTGTGCACGAGGGTCCGCAGTGCCTCGTGGTCCCCGGTGCCCTGTTCGGGGAGTACGTCGCCCAGTGCGGCCTGGACGCGGGCCGCGAGCCCGTCCGGTCCGCCGGCCGGGAGCGGCCCGCCGCGCTCCCGGGCTCCGCTGTGCAGTGCTTCGAGGACCGTGTCGAGGAGGGGGCGTAGCGACTTTGCGCCGGTGGCTCCGCCGGCGAGCGGTGGTGTTCCGGGTCGGGGCGGCGCGGTCATGTCGGTGTCCTCACGGGAACGGGGGCGGCGAGGGCCGGCCCTTCGTGGGGGCGCGTGGCGGCGGGTGGTGCTCTGGTGGCAGCCGGTGCCCGACGAGTACAACGATGAGACCCGAATGGGGTAACCGCCGGGGTTTGTCGGGGTCGGATCCGGGCGGGGGTGTGGCCGGGATGGGCTGTGGCCTCGGCTGCGGATCGGGATGGGGAAGTCTTGGGATTCCCGGCTCTGGGATGCAGGTCGTGGCGGGTCTACAGTGCCGACGGCACGGGCCGCGAGTGCGCTGCTGGAGGGGGACCGATGGCTGGATCCGGGGTGTTCGCGAAGGCGGCCGGCGCGGTCGGCGGGAAGACGGTGGCGGTGGTGGGGGCCGGGGCGCTGGCCGTTACGGCGGCGGCCGGCGCGGGGGTGTGGTGGGTGTCGCGGGGGCCGGATCCGGTGGTGGTCGTCCAGCGCAGCACGTCGGTGTCGGTTCCGGCGGGCGGGCAGCAGCTGACCGTCACGGGGTGTCTGCCGCACGAGACGGCGCTGGGCGGCGGGTATGCGATCGCCGGTACGGGTTTCGCCACGAACAGCCATTTCATCGGTGGTGCCTGGCTGGCGTCGGCGTACAACCCGGGGGATGCGCCGGCCACGTTGACCTCGTACGCGCTGTGCGTGAACGCCAGGCCACAGATGCAGCCGGGGCTCGACTTCACCTGGCGGGCGCACGCCTTCCGGGACCGGAGCAACAAGATGAGGGCGGGGGACGACGGCGAGTTCCGCGATCTGACGTCCGACGGCCCTTATGCGGGGCTGAAGAACGATCCGCTGGCCACGCCCGTGTGCGGTGGGGGTTACACGATGGTGGGGACGGAGTTCCGGTCCGGCCGGATCGTGCAGGGGCGGGCGGTGGCGCCGGTGCCGTTGGACCGGATGACGCCGAAGGGGGCGGCGGCGGACTATGCGGCGGCGCACGGCGACTGGGTGGTGTCGGTGAATCCGGGCACGCAGTTGAGCACCCGTTCGTTCACACTGCGGGATTCCACTGATGCGGCGCGGCTGACGCGCATCGAGGATCCGCAGCCGCCGCAGGCGAACTTCGCGGTCGGGGTGCGGCCGGTGTGTGTGAAGGTGACGAAGGTTTCGGTGGCCACCGCGCAGGTGTCGGTGGCTGCGGGCGGCAGCGCCGACGCCACGGTGCACTGTCCGAAGGGGCGGCTGGTGCTGGGCGGCGGCTTCGTGTTCCCGGCGGCCAATGAGTCGGTGACGCGGGAGGCGATGGAGGCCCCGCAGCGTTATTTCGGGGACGGCTGGCTGTTCGCTTCGGCGGACGCGCCGGCGGCTGCGGGCGAACCGTCGGGCCGCCCGGTGCGGGAGTGGCACGTCCACGGTGTCAACCAGCAGCAGGCGGGCGGGCTTTACCACAATTCGGTCTGGATCGAGCACAGCGATGCGGAGACGTCGACGGGGAACGGCTACTTCGACTCGCACGCCCACGGCGGGGACGACCAGCAGCTGCGGCCCGCGGCGATACCGGACGGGCAGCAGATGGTCGCGGCCGTGATGTGCGGGAGCATCGACGCGGAGGCGACCTCTCCGTCGAAGGGCCCCTCGCCGACGGCGGTCGGGCGTCCGGACCTGCCGCAGCTGCCGGAGGTGCCGGGTGCGACGGCGCCCGCCGCTTCCGGTTCCCCCTCCCCCACGGGCTCCCCGTCGGACTCCCCCTCGGCCTCGCCGTCGCACGCCCCGAGCGCCTCGCCGTCCTCCCGGACCCCGAACTCGCCCGGTCCGTCGGGCACCTCCGGCCGGCCCGGCACCAGCGGCAGCCCCGTCCCGTCGACGAGTGCGCCGCAGCAGCCGCAGCCGCCGGCGGTGTCGATCCGGCAGCCGGCCGCGGGCGGCCAGCTGCGGCGCGGGTGCGAGGAGAGCTTCGCCGGTACGGCCCGGACGCGGCCGGGTGACCGGGCCCTCACCGATCCGCAGTACACCACCTGGCAGCTGAAGGGTCCGAACGGGCCGGTGGCGCTGGGGTCGGGCCCGTCGGGCACCTTCCTGGTGCCGCTGCTGCCCGACGGGACCTACTCACTGGTGTTCACCGCCACCGACCCGGGCAACGGCCTCACCGCCGCCGCCCAGGTTTCGGTCCGGATCGTCGGCTGCCTGCGCTAGGACTACCCCTGGCGGACGCGGAGGGCGCGGGCGAGGTCGTCGAGTTGGTCGACCAGCTTGCGGCGCAGGAGCGGGAGGATGTCCGGGCCCGCGAGGCAGGCGTGGCCGGCCTGGAGGTTGGCCTCGTCCACGGCGTACGCGGGGAAGGCCCAGCGCCCGATCGCCTCGCCGATGGCGGGCCCGCGGCGGGCGGCGAGGGCGACGGCCTCCGGGTAGAACCGCTCCACGTACTCCTGTACGAGATCGGCCTGTTCGGGCTGCCAGAACCCCTGGGCGGTGGCGCTGACGAGGTAGTTGGACAGGCTGTCGTCGTGGAAGAGGCGGTCCCACGCCGCGGCCTTGGCGTGCTCCGTGGGGAGCGCGGCGCGGCAGCGGGCCGCGCCTTCCTCACCGGTGGCGCTGGGGTCGGCGGCGAGCGCGGCGTCGATCTCGGTCTCCCCCACGGCGCCGAGGACGGCCAGCCGGGCGAGGATGCGCCAGCGCAGCTCGGGGTCGAGCTCGGGGCCGCCGGGGACGGAGTCGTCGGCGAGCCAGGCGGCCACGGTCTCGGGCTGGGTGGCGCTGTCGATGAGGGCCCGTACGGCGGTCAGGCGCAGCCCGGGGTCCGAGCCGTCCTCGGTGCGCCGGAGCAGGGCGCGGCCGATGGCGTTGATGGTGGCCAGCGCCGCGGTCCGGTCGGCGGGGGCGACGTAGCGCGTGGCGATCTGGGTGCGGGCGAAGGTGAGGACGCCCTCGACGATGGCCAGGTCGTGTTCCTCGGGCAGGTGTGCCTCGGCGGTCGCCAGGTAGTCGCGGGGGTCGAGTTCGCCGTCGCGGACCATGTCGCGCAGGGAGTTCCAGACGACGGCGCGGGTGAGCGGTTCGGGGATGCGGGAGAGGCCGCGCAGGACGGTTTCGACGGAGGTTTCGTCGAGGCGGACCTTGGCGTAGCTGAGGTCGCCGTCGTTGAGGACGAGGAGTGCGGGGCGGGGACCGCTCTCGGACACCACTTCGCCGGACGGCACGTCGAGGTGGAGGAGTTCGCGCAGTTCCAGGCGGCCTGCGTCGGCGGGGTCGTGGTCGTAGACGCCGACGGCGATGTGGTGGGGGCGGCTGCCGTGGCGGTCGACGGTGAGGGTCCAGCCGGGAGCGCCGTCGCTGCTCTCCTCGATGCGCGGGGTGAGGGTGTCGATGCCGGTGGTGCGCAGCCAGATCTCGGCCCAGGCGTGGACGTCGCGGTCGGTGTGGGCCGCGAGGGAGTCGACGAAGTCGGCGAGGGAGGCGTTGGCGAACTTGTGGCGGGCGAAGTGGGTGTTGATGCCTGCGAGGAAGTCCTTCTCGCCGAGCCAGGCGACGAGCTGGCGCAGGGCGGAGGCGCCCTTGGCGTAGGAGATGCCGTCGAAGTTGAGGAGGGCGGAGGCGGTGTCGGGGACGTCGTCCGGGTCGGGGGCGACGGGGTGGGTGGAGGGGCGCTGGTCGGCGTCGTAGCCCCAGGCCTTGCGGGAGACGCCGAAGTCGGTCCAGGTGTCGGTGAAGCGGGTGGCCTCGGTGAGGGTCTGGTAGCCCATGTACTCGGCGAAGGACTCGTTGAGCCAGATGTCGTCGAACCAGGCGAGGGTGACGAGGTCGCCGAACCACATGTGGGCCATCTCGTGGGCGATGACCATGGCGCGGGTCTGGCGTTCGGTGTCGGTGACGGCGGAGCGGTAGATGAACTCGTCGCGGAAGGTGACGAGGCCGGGGTTCTCCATGGCTCCGGCGTTGAACTCGGGTACGAAGGCCTGGTCGTAGGAGTCGAAGGGGTAGGGCTCGGTGAACTTCTGCGCGTAGCGGTCGAAGCAGTCCTTGGTGATGGACAGGATCTCGTCGGCGTCGGCGTCCATGTGGGGGGCGAGGGACCGGCGGCAGTGGATGCCGAAGGGCAGTCCGGCGTGCTCGGTGGTCACGCTGTGCCAGGGGCCGGCGGCGACGGCGGCGAGGTAGGTGGAGATGACGGGGGTCGGGGCGGAGCGCCAGATGCCGGCGCCGTCGGTGTCGCGGTCGCCGGTGCGGGTGGTGATGCCGTTGGCGAGGACGGTCCAGTGCGCGGGGGCGGTGACGGTGAACTCGAAGACGGCCTTGAGGTCGGGCTGGTCGAAGGCCGGGAAGACCCGCTGGACGTCGTCCATGAACATCTGGCTGTAGACGTACGTCTGGCCGTCCGCGGGGTCGGTGAAGCGGTGCAGGCCCTCGCCGGTGCGGGAGTAGCGCATGCGGGTGTCGAGGTGCAGCTCGTGGGGGCCCTCGGTGAGGCCGGTGAGGGGGAGGCGGCTGCCGTCGAGGGTGGCCGGGTCGAGGGGGTGGCCGTCGAGGGCCGCGGAGCGCAGTTGGTCCGGTTTCAGCTCCAGGAAGGTGTCTCCGGCGGTGCGGGCGCTGAACCGGATGACGGTGGTGGAGTCGAAGGTGTCGTCGTCGCCGGTGAGGTCGAGGGTGACGGCGTAGTGGTGGACGTCGAGGAGCTGGGCTCGGAGCTGCGCTTCGTTGCGCGTCAGTGCAGACATGGGGCCCATGCTGCCTGACGGCGGCGGCGGGCCCCAGGGTTCTAGTCTTCGCCCGCAGCGATCGTCTCGTGGTGGCGGATGACCTCGGCGATGATGAAGTTGAGGAGTTTCTCGGCGAAGGCCGGGTCGAGCTTGGCGTTCTCGGCGAGCTGGCGGAGCCGGGCGATCTGGCTGGCCTCGCGGCCGGGGTCGGCCGGGGGCAGCTGGTGCCGGGCCTTGAGGTGGCCGACCTGCTGGGTGCACTTGAAGCGCTCGGCGAGCATGTGGACGACGGCCGCGTCGATGTTGTCGATGCTGTCCCGCAGGCGGGCGAGTTCGGCGGCGACGTTCTCGTCGATCCCGTTGTCGATGTCGCTGTTGTTCATGGTTCCCGAGAATACGTGGCGGGCGCGGGTGGTTCCTCGGGTACTCGGTCTGTGAGACGGGTTCTGGTCACAGGAGGGGTCGCGGTGACGAGCCCGGCCGCCTTCGGGGGTGGGGCCGGCGGTGAGGGTGCCGCCGCGGGCGTTCCCGTACCGCTTCAACCCGTACGGCCGGGCCGGCGTCTTTCAGGAGGGAGCGGGATGCTCGCCCGTGGAGCGCCGGGTCGACGTATTCGTCGAGGTCGAAGGTGTGGTGACGATGACGATGCGCGGTTCGTCCTGGCCGGTGGGGCGCCGGGTGGCTTCGAGGCCGCCCTCACCGCCGCAGCCGCCCTCACCGCCGTCGCCGCGTCCTTCCGGCCGGTTCCGACCCGGCCGGAAGGACGAGGTGCGCGTGCAGGTGCGGGTGCTACAGGGTGGCCGCGGCGCTCTTGATCGCGGCGGCGAAGGTGGAGACCTCGGTGTAGACGCCGGGGTAGTCGGGCCGGGCGCAGCCTTCGCCCCAGCTGACTATGCCGACCTGGATCCAGGCGTTCGCGCTGTCGCGGCGGAACATCGGGCCGCCGGAGTCGCCCTGGCAGGTGTCGACGCCGCCCTGGTCGAAGCCGGCGCAGATCTCCTCGGCCGGGACGAGGGAGCTGCCGTACGAGGCCTGGCAGCTGGCGTCGGAGACGAAGGGGACGGTGGCCTTGCGCAGGTAGCGCTGCTGGCCGCCGCCTTCGCGGGTGGCGCCCCAGCCGGCGACGGTGAAGGTGCCGTTGTCGTACTGCTTGGTCTCGGCGATCTTGAGGGTGGGCAGGTTGATGGGCTGGGCGAGCTTGATCAGGGCCCAGTCCTTGCCGGAGCCGTTGTAGCCGGGGGCCTGGAGGACCTTGGTGGACCTGACCTTGATGGCGCTGGAGCTGTTGAGGTCGACGACTCCGGCGGTGGCGGTGATGGAGGTGTTGTTGCCGGAGCCGTTCACGCAGTGGGCGGCGGTGAGGACGATCTGCTGGGTGTAGAGGGCGCCGCCGCAGCCCATGGAGAGGCGCACCATGAAGGGGAACTCGCCCTGGGCGGCGCGGGTGCCGCCGACGACGGGCGCGGTGGAGGCTCCGGCGCTGTTGGGCTGGAGGCTGACGGCGGCGAGGGCGACCGCGCCGATCGCGAGGGTTCGTTTCATGAACCGCACAAGGGTGCTCACAGTCAACACACTGCCTTTCGTGGGGGGTTGGGCCGTGCGTGTCATCGGGTGAATGACGAGTCCATGACACATCGGATGTATGGCGGGCATCAAGAACGCGTTTTCGGACACCTTCCGGCCCTGGGGGCGGCATGACGCAGAACGGCAGGCACAGCAGCCCGGTCGAGCACGGATTTCCGCATCTGGAGACGGTCCGCGCGGCGATCACGGCGCTGTTCCGCCGGCTGTCCCCCGACGGGATCCGGGCCTACGACACGAGCTTCGCCCCCGCCGACGCGGCCTTCGGCGCCGACGAGGACCTGCACCTGGGGGCCCACCGGGTGGCTTCCGCGATGGTGCGCGCGCTGCGGCTGCCCGACGCGCGCATGGTGGTCGCCTTCCGGCCGATGCAGGACGCGGCCTCGGTGGAACTGGCCGCGGGTCCCGAGTACTTCGTCGAGGTCAGCGACCGCTTCCGCACACACCGTCGCGACCTGGCCGCCGCCCTGGCCCACGAGGTCACCCACGTCGTGCTGCACCGGCTGGGCCTGGGCTTCCCCACCACCGCGGAGAACGAGATCCTCGCCGACACCGCCGCCGCCTACCTCGGCGTCGGCTGGCTGCTGCTCGACGCCTACCGTGAGGACGCGCTCACCCACCAGAAGCTCGGCTACCTCACCCCGGAGGAGTTCGGCTACGTCCTGGCCCGGCGCGCCGGCCTGTTCGGCGAGGACCCCTCCACCTGGTTCACCAGCCCGCAGGCGTACGAGGCTTACGTGCGCGGCCGCGCCCTGGCCGAGCGGGAGCGGCGCCGGGCCCCGCTCGCGGCCGCCGGACCGCAGGCGCGGCGCCGGTACACGAAGGCACGGCGCACCGGGGCGCCCGCGGCGGACGGGTCGGCGTACCGTTTCGAGCCGGACGGCGCCGGACCGGGGCTGCGGGTGGACTTCCCCTGTCCGGTGTGCGGGCAGCGGCTGCGGGTCGCGGTGCGCGGGCCGCTGCGGGCGCGGTGCGGGCTGTGCCGCACGGTGCTGGAGTGCGACACGTAGGCGCGCTTCCGGTGATCCGCCGCTCGCCGTCCACCGCGATCCACCACAATCCGCTGCGATTCACCAAGATCCACGGAGATTCATCATCCAGCCACGAAAAGTTTCCTACCGGCCAGTAGACATGGAGTCGGATCTGGCCAACCCTGGTCGCGTACATGCCAATGCGCGACCGAGGAGCGTCCCCCCATGCGCAGCACCCGCCGCACCCGCACGACCCGCACCACGCGTGCCACCGCCGCCTGCGTGGCCGTCGCGGCCGCCGCCTTGACCCTGCTGCCCGCCACCGCGGCCGAGGCGGCCCCCGCCACCCGGACCGTCACCGCGTCCGCGCCCGGCGGGAACGCGGCGATCCTGGGCATCGACTACGCCACCTGGCAGCGCGACGTCGCCGCCGTGGTCGACGCGGCCCGCCCCGCCATCGAGCAGCGCATCGCCGCCGCGCCCGCGGGCGAGAAGCCCGCGATCGTGCTCGACATCGACAACAGCTCGCTGGAGACGGACTTCCACTGGTTCTGGACCTTCCCGACCCCCGCGATCGCCAAGGTCCGCGAGCTGACCCGGTACGCGAACGACCGCGGGGTGGCGATCTTCTTCGTCACGGCCCGCCCGGGAATCGTGTACTCCCTGACCGAGCGCAACCTCAAGGCCGTCGGCTACCCGGTCTCGGGCCTCTACGTCCGCGACCTGCCCGACCTGTTCGACGAGGTGAGCGCGTACAAGACGGGCAAGCGCGCCGAGATCGAGGCCCGCGGCTACACGATCATCGCCAACATCGGCAACAACCAGAGCGACCTGGTCGGCGGTCACGCCGAGCTCACCGTCAAGCTGCCGGACTACGGCGGCAAGCTGTCCTGACCCTCCGCCGAGCCGGTCGCGCCCGTCGCAACATGTTGGGCGGAACGCGGTTCAGCGGGTGGATGTAGCGGGTAGTCATATCCCATCGCACGAATGACGGAGCCGGGCCCGACCCCTCGCCAGGGGGCCGGGCCCGCTTCGTTCCCCGGTCCGCTACGCCGCTACGGGCTCGGGGGACACCGCGGTGCGGGGCAGCGTCAGGCACAGCGCCGCGCTGAGCAGGAATCCGGCGCTCACCCAGGGCATCGCGGTGGTCAGGGCGTGGGTCGGGCCGCCGTCGGCGAGGGCTCCGAAGAAGACGGAGCCGATGACGGCCGCGCCGAGGGCGCCGCCGAACTGCTGGGCGGTGGAGAAGATCCCGGAGGCGCCGCCCGCGATGTCGGCGGGGACGGCGGACAGCACCACGTTCACCAGCGGCACCACGAGGAAGCCGAGTCCGCCGCCGGCGACGAGCAGGCCGGGGACGAGCGGCCAGGCGCCGATGGGCTCCGCGGCACCGTGGGCCACGGCGTACCAGACCCCCGCGAAGCCGCCCGCCATCATCAGCGCGCCGGCGGCGAGGACGAGGCGGCCGAAGCGCACGGCGAGGGCGTCGGCGGCCGGGGCGGTGAGGAAGCCGCCGACGGAGAAGGCGACGGTGACCAGGCCCGCCTGCATGGGGGTGTACCCCTCGCCGCCCTGGAGCCAGATCGCGAAGACCAGGAAGAAGCCCTGCATGCCGACGGCGAAGAGGAGCTGGACGGCGAGGCCCACGGAGAAGGCGGGCAGCCGGAACGCCCGGGCGGGCAGCAGCGGTACGGTCGCCCCGCGCCGCCGGGCTTCGAGGATGCCGAGGCCGGTGACGGCGAGCACCCCGGCGGCCAGGCACAGCCAGCCCCACAGCGGCCAGCCGTTGGCCTCGCCCTGGACCAGCGGCAGCACGATGGCGATCAGGCCCCCGGCGAGGACGAGGCTGCCGAGCAGGTCGGGCCGGCCGGCGCCGCGCTCGCGGGTGGCGGGGACCAGGACCGCCCCGGCGGCGAGCGTCGCCAGCGCGACGGGCACGTTGACGAGGAACACCGAGCGCCAGCCCCAGCCGAAGAGGTCGGCGTCGGTGAGCAGGCCGCCGAGCAGCAGCCCGACGGCGGAGGCGAAGCCGGCCACGGCTCCGTACATCCCGAAGACGGCGCCTCGCTCCTTGCCCTGGAACAGGGTGCGGAAGGAGCCGAGCACCTGGGGCATCAGCAGGGCGGCCATGACCCCTTGGGCGGCGCGGGCGGCGATCAGCTGGCCGGGGCTCTGCGCGACGCCGCAGGCGAGGGAGGCGAGGCCGAAGCCCGCCGTCCCAGCCAGGAAGAGCGTCTTGCGGCCGTACCGGTCGCCGAGGTGGCCGGAGACGATCAGGGTGGCGGCGAAGCCGAGCAGGTAGGCGGAGACGAGCCACTGCAGGGCGCTCTCCGAGGCGTGCAGGTCACGGCCGATGGAGGGGATGGCGACGTTGACGATGGTGACGTCGAGCAGGTCCATGAGCGCGGCCACCATCATGACGACGGCGGCGGCCCAGCGGCGTGGATAGGGGGTCGGGGTCATGACGGCCTCCAGAACTCTTTCGTTCGGACGAACGAAAGAGTTGCACGCGGGCAGGCGTGATCGCAAGTCTTTCGTTCGAGCGAACGAAAGACTTGGTAGACTGGCTCCATGGGCGAAGAGGTGGACGCGCGACGCGCGAAGGTACTGGAGGAGCTGGGCCGCACGGGCCGGGAGACGAGCGCGGCGACGGTGGTGTTCCACGAGGCGGCGGCCGCGAAGCAGGGGCTGAGCGCGACGGAGACGAAGACGCTGGACCTGCTGCAGCGGCGCGGCCCTCTGACGGCGAAGGAACTGTCCCAGCTGTCGGGGCTGGCCCCGGCCTCGGTGACGGGCCTGGTCGACCGGCTGGAACGCAAGGGCTTCGTCCGCCGCACCGAGCACCCGACGGACAAGCGGCGCGTCCTGGTCGAGGCCCTGCCGGAGCGGCTGGACGCGATCCGGCCCGTGTTCGACGACTGGGCGCGGGAGGTCGCGGAGCTGTGCGCCGAGTTCACGACGGAGGAGCTGGAAACGGTGATCCGCTTCCTCCAGGGCTCGAACACCCGCCAACTCCGCGCGGCGGCCCGCCTCTCGGACTCCTGACGACCCGGGACGACGCCGGACGACCCCGGACGACGGCCTGGGGCCACGCCCCAGACCCTCCCCGGGCCCCGTCCCGGCCCCGGGGGCGCGCCCGGCCGCCCGGCCGTCAGCGCGAGCCGTACACCGGCTGCGCGGGCTCCGCCGCGGCGAGGAGTTTCGCCGCGGCCTCCCCCGCCTCCGCGGGAGTCCACCGCGCGCCGCGGTCCGCCGAGGGACCCGGGCGCCAGCCCTCCATCACCGTGATCCGCCCGCCCTCCGCCTCGAACACCCGCCCCGTCACCCCGGCGGAGGCGTCCGCGCCGAGCCACACCACCAGCGGCGACACGTTCTCCGGCGCCATCGCGTCGAACGCCCCGGCGGCCGGCGCCGCCATGCTCTCGGCGAAGGCCTGCTCCGTCATCCGGGTCCGCGCCGCCGGGGCGATCACGTTGACCTGGATCCCGTAGCGCCCCATCTCCGCGGCCGCGACCAGCGTGAGCCCCAGGATCCCCGCTTTGGCCGCGCTGTAGTTGCCCTGGCCGACCGAGCCCAGCAGCCCCGCCCCCGAAGAGGTGTTGACCACCCGGGCGGCCACCGGCCGGCCGGCCTTCGCCTCCGCCCGCCACCACGCGGCCGCCGACCGCAACGGCAGGAAGTGCCCCTTCAGGTGCACCCGCACGACCGCGTCCCAGTCCTCCTCGTCGAGGTTCACCAGCATCCGGTCCCGCAGGAACCCCGCATTGTTGACCAGCGTGTCGAGGCGGCCGAACGAGGACACCGCCGTCCGGACCAGCGAGGCCGCGCCCTCCGGCGTGGCGACGTCCCCGCCGTGCGCCACCGCCTCCCCGCCGAGCGCCTCGATCTCCCGGACCACCTGCGCCGCCGGGGACTGCGGCCCCGGCGCCCCGTCCAGCCCCACCCCCAGGTCGTTGACGACGACCTTCGCGCCCTCCGCCGCGAAGGCCAGCGCGTGGGCCCGTCCCAGCCCCCGCCCCGCGCCCGTCACGATCACGACCCGACCTTCGGCGATACCGGCCATCTCAGCTCCCCTTGTTGACAGTTGCCGCATCCAGAAACGCCGGGCGCTCCCCGCCCCCGTGCACGAGCAGGCTCGCCCCGCTCACGTACCCCGCCCGGCCGGAGGCCAGGAACACCGCCGCCTCCCCGACGTCCGAGGGCTGCGCCAGCCGCCCGAGCGGTACGGTCGCGCCCACCGCCGCGATCCCCTCCTCGTCCCCGTAGTGCAGGTGCGACAGCTCGGTCCGCACCATGCCCAGGACCAGCGTGTTCACCCGTACCTCGGGGGCCCATTCCACGGCCATGGAGCGGGCCAGGTTCTCCAGTCCCGCCTTCGCCGCCCCGTACGCCGCGGTCCCCGGCGAGGGCCGGGTCCCGCTGACGCTGCCGATCATCACCACCGAACCCCGCGCCTGGCGCAGCCACGGGTGGGCGGCGAGCGAGGCCGTCATCGGTGCCACCAGGTTCAGCTCGACGACCCGCGCGTGGCGCTGCGCCTCGCCCTCCCCCAGCAGCCGGTACGGGGTCCCGCCAGCGTTGTTGACCAGGCAGTCGAGCCGCCCGTACCGGTCGGCGACCCCCTCGAAGAAGTCCCCCACGGCCGCCGGATCGCGCAGGTCCAGCGGGGCGAACGACGCCGTGCGGCCGTGCGCCGAAACCGGTTCCCCGGGCGGCCGCCGCGCGCAGACGACGACCTGCGCGCCGGCCGCGAGGAACGACCGGGCGATCCCGGCGCCGACGCCCCGGGTTCCGCCCGTGACGACGACGACCCTCCCGTCCAGCTCCATGGGCTGCTACCTTCCTCACCTAACAAATGTTTGGTGGAAAGGTAGCTGATCCGCTCATGGGTGTCTCCACCTCCAGCCCCGGCAAGGGCATCGCACTCGTCACAGTCGACTTCCCACCCGTCAACGCGCTGCCCGTGCAGGGGTGGTACGACCTCGCCGACGCGCTGCGGACCGCGGGCCGCGACCCCGAGGTCCGGTGCGTCGTCCTCGCCTCCGAAGGCCGGGGCTTCAACGCCGGCGTCGACATCAAGGAGATGCAGCGCGACACCGGCCACGCCTCACTGATCGGCGCCAACCGGGGCTGCTCCGAGGCCTTCGCCGCCGTGTACGAGTGCGAGGTGCCGGTCGTCGCGGCCGTGCACGGCTTCTGCCTGGGCGGCGGCATCGGGCTCGTCGGCAACGCCGACGCGATCGTGGCGAGCGACGACGCCACCTTCGGCCTGCCCGAGCTGGACCGGGGCGCGCTCGGCGCCGCCACCCACCTGGCCCGCCTGGTCCCCCAGCACCTGATGCGCACCCTCTACTACACCTCGCGCACCGCGACCGCCGCCGAACTGCACGCGCACGGCTCGGTCTGGCAGGTCGTCCCGCGCGGGGAAGTGCGTACCGCAGCCATGGAGCTGGCCGCCGAGATCGCGAAGAAGGACGGCTACCTGCTGCGGCTGGCCAAGGCCGCCATCAACGGCATCGACCCGGTCGACGTGCGCCGCAGCTATCGCTTCGAGCAGGGCTTCACCTTCGAGGCCAACCTCAGCGGGGTCGCCGACCGCGTCCGCGACACCTTCGGGAAGGAACGGCGTCCATGACCGACAAGACAGACAAGGTGCTGACCCCGGAAGAGGTCGTCGGGCAGCTGCGCAGCGGGATGACCCTCGGCATCGGCGGCTGGGGCTCCCGGCGCAAGCCCATGGCACTGGTGCGAGCGCTGCTCCGTTCCGGGATCACCGATCTCACGGTGATCTCCTACGGGGGCCCCGACGTGGGCCTGCTGGCCGCCGCGGGCCGCATCAGCAGACTGGTCGCCCCCTTCGCCACCCTCGACTCGATCCCGCTGGAGCCCCAGTTCCGGGCCGCCCGCGAGCGCGCCGCCTTCACCCTGACCGAACTCGACGAGGCCATGTTCATGTGGGGCCTGCACGCCGCCGCCAACCGGCTCCCCTTCCTCCCCGTCCGGGCCGGCCTCGGCTCCGACGTGATGCGGGTCAACCCGGAGCTGCGGACCGTCACCTCCCCCTACGCCGACGGCGAGGAGCTCGTCGCCGTCCCCGCCCTGCGCATGGACGCCGCGCTGGTCCACATGAACCGCGCCGACCGCCTCGGCAACGCCCAGTACCTGGGCCCGGACCCGTACTTCGACGACCTGTTCTGCGAGGCCGCCGACGCCGCCTACGTCTCCTGCGAGCAGCTCGTCGAGACCGCCGAGCTCACCAAGGCCGGTCCCCCGCAGTCCCTCCTGATCAGCCGCCACTCCGTCACCGGGGTCGTCGAAACCCCGAACGGCGCGCACTTCACCTCCTGCGTCCCCGACTACGAGCGCGACGAGGCCTTCCAGAAGCTCTACGCGACCACCCCCTGGCCCGAGTTCGCCGCCCGCTTCCTCTCCGGCGGGAGCGAGCACGACTACCAGTCCGCCGTCCGGACCTGGCACGAGGAGCAGCAGTGACCACCGCGACCGTCACACGCGCCCCCCTTCTCCCGCCCACCCGCGCCGAGTACTGCGTGATCGCCTGCGCCGAGGCCTGGCGCGACAACGGCGAGGTGCTCGCCAGCCCGATGGGCCTGGTCCCCTCCTTCGGGGCCGGGCTCGCGAAGCGGACCTTCGCCCCCGACCTGCTCCTGACCGACGGCGAAGCGATGCTCGTCGGCCTCGACGGGACGGTCGAGGGCTGGCTCCCGTACCGGCGCCACCTGACCATGGTCACCGGGGGCAGGCGGCACGTGATGATGGGCGCCAGCCAGATCGACCGGTTCGGCAACCAGAACATCTCCTGCATCGGCGACTGGGCGCGGCCGGCCCGCCAGCTCCTGGGCGTGCGCGGTGCGCCCGTCAACACCCTCAACAATCCGGTGAGTTACTGGATCCCCAAGCACTCGGCCCGGGTGTTCGTGGAGCGCGTCGACATGGTCAGCGGTGTCGGTCACGACCGCGCCGAGGCTGCCGGGGTGACCCGCTACCACCGCCTCCCCCGGGTGGTCAGCGATCTGGGCGTCTTCGACTTCTCCGGGCCCGGCCGCTCCATGCGCCTGGCCTCCCTCCACCCGGGGGTCGCTGTCGAGCAGGTCCGGGCGGCCACCGGCTTCGAGCTCGCGATCACGGATGAGGTCCCGTACACGCGGGAGCCGACCGCCGAGGAGCTGCGGCTGATCCGCGAGGTCATCGACCCCGAGGGCCTGCGCGACCGCGAAGTGCGGGGCTGATCCGATGCGGACGGCGTTCACCGAGCTGGTCGGGGTCGAGCACCCGATCGTGCAGACGGGCATGGGCTGGGTCGCGGGACCGCGTCTGGTGGCGGGCGCGGCGGGCGCCGGGGCCCTCGGGATCCTGGCGTCGGCGACGATGACCCTGGACCAGCTGCGGTCGGCGGTCCGGGAGGTCAGGTCCCGTATCCCGGACGGGACTCCCTTCGGGGTCAACCTGCGCGCGGACGCCGGCGACGCGGCCGAACGCGCCCAGCTGATCATCGACGAGGGGGTCGAGGTCGCCTCCTTCGCCCTCGCACCCTCCCCGGAGCTGATCGCCCGGCTCAAGGGCGCGGGCGTGGTCGTCATCCCGAGCGTCGGCGCCCGCCGGCACGCCGAGAAGGTGGCCGCGTGGGGCGCGGACGCGGTGATCGTGCAGGGCGGTGAGGGCGGCGGGCACACCGGGGACGTGGCCACGACGGTGCTGTTGCCCCAGGTCGTCGACGCCGTGGACATCCCGGTGATCGCGGCGGGCGGTTTCAGCGACGGCCGCGGCCTGGTCGCGGCCCTGTCCTACGGGGCCGCGGGCATCGCGATGGGCACCCGTTTCCTGCTGACCTCGGACTCCACCGTCCCGGACGCCGTGAAGGCCGAGTACCTGAAGGCCACCGTCAAGGACGTCACCGTGACCACGGCCGTCGACGGTCTGCCGCACCGGATGCTGCGCACCGAGCTGGTCGACGCCCTGGAGCGGGCGGGCCGGGCCAGGGCGCTGGCCAGGGCGGTGCGGCACGCGGCGGGGTTCCGCAGGATCTCCGGTCTGAGCTGGGCGCAGATGGTGCGCGACGGCCTGGCGATGAAACACGGCAAGGACCTGTCCTGGAGCCAGGTGCTGCTCGCCGCGAACACCCCCATGCTCCTCAAGGCGTCCATGGTCGAGGGCCGTACGGACCTCGGTGTCATGGCATCGGGCCAGGTCGCGGGGGTGATCGACGATCTCCCGTCCTGTGCGGAGCTCGTCTCCCGCGTCATGGCCGAAGCACAGCAGGTAATCGCGTCACTGCACTCGCTCCGCACCCTGCCACCACCAGGGTGATCCCCCTTCTCCGTCACAGGAGTCGCATACATGAGCCGTGCCCGAATCCGCCTGGCGACCGCGGTCCTCGCCTCCGCCCTCGCCATCGGGACCTTGCCCGCATCCGCGTACGCGGCGGCGGCGCCCGGAGCCGGGGTCGGCGCCCGCCGCCACCACCTCCAGGCGGAAACGATCCGCCAGATCCCCCTCAAGGGCGCCGTCAACCTCCGCGACCTCGGCGGCTACCGCACGTACACCGGCGGCCAGGTCCGCCAGGGTCTCGTCTACCGCTCCGACGCACTGAGCAAGCTGACCGACGCCGACGTCACCACCGTCTCCGGTCTCGGCCTCACGAAGGTCGTCGATTTCCGCATCCCGATGGAGCTCCAGTACGACGGCGCCGACCGGCTGCCCGTGGGGCTCGCCGCCACCTCCCGCCCGGTCAGCGACCTCGGTCTGTACGGGACCCTCGTCGGCGCGATCGCCAGCGGTGACCCCGTCAAGCAGGAGCAGATGCTCGGCGGCGGCCGCGCCGAGGCGTACATGCGCGACATCTACCGCACGTTCGTGACCGGTCCCGAGAACCGGGCGCAGTTCGCGGCGACGGTGCGGGAGATCGCGGAGGGCGGTCAGGGACCGCTCCTGTACCACTGCACGTCCGGCAAGGACCGCACCGGCTGGATGAGCTACGTACTGCTGCGGGCGCTGGCCGTCCCCGAGGACGCCGCCGGGCGCGACTACCTGGCGTCGAACACGTTCCGCGCCGCCTACGACGCCCAGGTGCGGGCCGGTCTGAAGCAGTCCGGGCGGATGCAGAACCCGGACCTGCTGATCCCGCTCCAGGAGGTCCGCCAGGACTACCTGGACTCCGCGACGGCGCAGCTGGAGGCCGACTACGGAAGCTTCTACGGCTATCTGACGGACGGCCTCGGGCTGGACCTGCGGACGCTGGCGAAGCTCCAGAACAAGATGGTCCGCTAGCGGACAGCACGACGCCGGGCACTGCTCACGAAGCAGTGCCCGGCGTCGTCGTGCGTCTCTGCGGGTGTCAGACCGCGCGGCGGCGGCCCTGGCCGCCGGAGCCGACCCGGCTGCGCGCGGAAGCCGCGGCCGCGCCACCGGAGGCGCCGCCCCCGGTACGCCGGCCCTGGCCGGCCGAGCCGGCGCCGGCGGCGCCGCCCTGGCCGCGACGGGCCTGGCCCGACCCGGAGGCCGCGGGGGCCTGCCCGGACGCGCCGCCACCGGAGCGGCGGCCACGGCCGCCGGCCGCCGGTGCGCCACCCGTGGCGGAGCCGGTACGGGGTCCACCGGACCGGCGACGCGCACCGGAGCCGGAACCGGAGCCGCTGCGCGGCTTCGGCGCGGTCGGCTGCGGCACCTCCAGCACCACCGGGATGCCCGAGGGCTCCTTGGCGCCGGTCAGGCGGGACAGCTCCTCGTCGGAGGACTTGATCTGCGCGGTGCGCGGGGAGATCCCGGCGTCCGACATCAGGCGGGTCATGTCCCGCTTCTGGTCGGGCAGCACCAGGGTGACCACGCTGCCGGACTCGCCGGCGCGGGCGGTACGGCCGCCGCGGTGCAGGTAGTCCTTGTGGTCGGTGGGCGGGTCCACGTTGACGACGAGGTCGAGGTCGTCGATGTGGATGCCGCGCGCCGCGACGTTCGTCGCCACCAGCGCGGTGACCTCGCCCGTCTTGAACCAGTCGAGGGTCCGGTTGCGCTGCGGCTGCGAGCGTCCGCCGTGCAGGCCGGAGGCGCGGACGCCGTCCGCCAGGAGCTTCTTGACCATGCGGTCCACGGCACGCTTGGTGTCCACGAACATGATCACCCGGCCGTCGCGGGCGGCTATGCGCGTCGCCACGGCCTTCTTGTCGGTCTCGTCCATGACGTACAGGACGTGGTGCTCCATCGTCGTGACGGCGCCGGCCGACGGGTCGACGGAGTGGCCGACGGGGTCGGTCAGGAACATCTTGACGAGCTTGTCGATGTTCTTGTCCAGCGTCGCCGAGAACAGCATGGTCTGGCCGTCGGCCTCGACCTGCTTGAGCAGGGCGGTGACCTGCGGCATGAAGCCCATGTCGGTCATCTGGTCGGCCTCGTCGAGGACGGTGATGGCGACCTGCGAGAGGTCGGCGTCACCGCGGTCGATGAGGTCCTTCAGGCGGCCGGGGGTGGCGACGAGGACCTCGGCGCCGCGGCGCAGGGCGCCGGACTGCCGGTTGATCGACATGCCGCCGACGACCGTGGCGATGCGCAGGTTGACGGCCGTGGCGTACGGGGCCAGGGCGTCGGTCACCTGCTGCGCGAGCTCACGGGTCGGTACGAGGACCAGCGCGAGCGGCTGCTTGGGCTGCGCGCGGCGGCCGGCGGTGCGGGACAGCAGCGCCAGGCCGAAGGCCAGCGTCTTGCCGGAGCCGGTGCGGCCGCGGCCGAGCAGGTCACGGCCGGCCAGCGAGTTCGGCAGCGTCGCGGCCTGGATCGGGAACGGCTCGGTCACGCCCTGGGCGGCGAGGGTCTTCAGCAGCGCCTCGGGCATGTCCATGTCCTCGAACGCGGCGACCGGCGGCAGCGCCGGGGCGATCGGCTCGGGCATGGTGAATTCCTGGGGCCTGGCAACGGGCGCGGACTTCTGCCGTCCCGCGCCAGCCTTCGGACGTCCCTGAGCCGCACCTCGACCCCGGGTGGGGCGGCGGCTGGGTCGTGCGGAGCTGGAGCTGGTCATGCGAGAAAGCCCTCCTGAAACCGGCAGGTAAAACAAAGGTCGAAACAGCAGACAAGCCGGGGTCCGCACCTCACGGTGCGGACCCCGGCAAGCTGAAATACTTAGTTGGCGGGGAGGATGTTCTCCGCCTGGGGGCCCTTCTGGCCCTGCGTCACGTCGAAGGACACGCGCTGGCCCTCCTGGAGCTCACGGAAGCCGGAGGTGGCGATGTTCGAGTAGTGGGCGAAGACGTCCGGGCCGCCGCCGTCCTGCTCGATGAAGCCGAAGCCCTTTTCCGAGTTGAACCACTTCACGGTGCCAAGTGCCATTTTAAATCTCCTGAATAGGCGGCAAGGGCCCCATCCGGAGAGTCCGGCAAAACAATAAAAGCGCCTGAGGAACATTCCCGTCAGGCGCACATAAAGTTCATGGGTACCACAACTGCAACGAGCTCTAAGCTAGCACACGTCTGCCGGAGAGTGTGGCCCCGTGTGTGTGACCTGCGCCCTTCGTGGTACTCGCGCGCCATCTGCGGGGTGCGGCCGGGGCCGGTGATCCACATCGAGGACGTGGACCCGACCCGCGGCCACGCGGCGGCCGGCCCGGACGGAGCGCTTGCAGCCGCTCGATGATCGTCACGTCGGCCTGACCGCCGCCTTCGCACCCCTCGCACCGCTCGGCCCCGGGGGCCTCACCGGCTTCGCGAGCCCGCGCCACCCGTCACAGCCGCTCGATGATCGTCACGTTGGCCTGGCCGCCGCCTTCGCACATGGTCTGCAGGCCGAAGCGGCCGCCCGTGCGCTCCAGTTCGTGCAGCAGCGTCGTCATCAGCTTCACGCCGGTCGCGCCCAGCGGATGGCCGAGCGCGATCGCGCCGCCGTTGACGTTGACCCGCTCGGGGTCCGCTCCCGTCTCCTTCAGCCAGGCCAGCACCACCGGGGCGAACGCCTCGTTGATCTCCACCAGATCGATGTCGGCCAGCGTCATGCCCGTCTTCTTCAGCGCGTAGGCGGTGGCCGGGATCGGCGCCGACAGCATGCGGATCGGGTCCTCGCCCCGGACCGACAGGTGGTGGATGCGGGCCCGCGGCCGCAGGCCGTGTTCGCGTACCGCCCGCTCGGAGGCGATCAGCATCGCCGCGGCGCCGTCCGAGACCTGGGAGGAGACCGCCGCCGTGATGGTGCCGCCCTCCACGACCGGCCGCAGGCCGGCCATCTTCTCCAGCGAGGTGTCCCCGCGGGGGCCCTCGTCCACCGCCACGTCCCCGTAGGCCACCGTCTCCCGCGCGAAACGTCCCTCGTCGATCGCGCGCAGCGCCCGCTGGTGGGACCGGAGCGCGAACTCCTCCATGTCCCGGCGCGAGATGCCCCACTTCTCGGCGATCAGCTGCGCGCCGTGGAACTGGTTCACGGGTGCGTCGCCGTACCTGGCCCGCCAGCCCGCGCTCCCCGCGTACGGACCCTCGGTGAGGCCGAGCGGCTCCGCGGCCTGCCGTGAGGCGAAGGCGATCGGGATCATCGACATGTTCTGGGTGCCGCCCGCGACCACCAGGTCCTGGGTGCCGGAGAGCACGCCCTGCGCCGCGAAGTGCACCGCCTGCTGCGAGGACCCGCACTGGCGGTCGACGGTGACCCCGGGAACCTCCTCGGGCAGGCCGGCCGCGAGCCATGCCGTCCGCGCGATGTCCCCCGCCTGCGGCCCCACCGTGTCGAGGCAGCCGAACACCACGTCCTCCACGGCGGCCGGGTCGACCCCGGACCGCTCGACGAGCGCCCGCAGGACGTGCGCGCCGAGGTCCGCCGGATGGACCTCGGCCAGTCCTCCCTTGCGCCGGCCGACGGGCGTGCGGACCGCTTCGACTATGTATGCCTCGGGCATCGGAACTCCTCGGGTCGGGGTCAGGCGCGTACGGCGATCCCGTCCAGCACCATCGACAGGTACTGGCGGGCGATCTCCTCGGGGCTGTGCTGGCCGCCCGGCCGGTACCAGGACGCCGCCACCCACACCGTGTCGCGCACGAAGCGGTAGGTGAGGCGGATGTCGAGGTCGGCGCGGAAGACCTTGGCGGCGACCCCCCGCTCCAGCGTCCCGAGCCAGGCCTTCTCGAACTTCACCTGCGAGTCGGAGAGGTAGTGGAAGCGGGGCTGTGCGGAGAGGGTGCGGGATTCCTTCTGGTAGATCGCGACGGCGGCGCGGTGCCGGTCGATCTCCCGGAACGATTCGGTGACGAGGGCCTCGATGGTCTCCCTGGGGCCGAGACCGGCCGCGAGGACGGTGTCGTAGCCCTCCCACAGTTCGGTGAGGAAGGCGGAGAGGATCTCGTCGAGCATCGATTCCTTGGAATCGAAGTGGTAGTAGAGGCTGCCGGCGAGCATCCCGGCGGCGTCGGCGATCTTGCGGACGGTCGTGGCGTTGTAGCCCTGCGCGGCGAAGACCTCGGCGGCGGTGTCGAGGAGTTCGCGACGCCGTTCGGGCGTGGCCGTCACCTGCGGCTTCTTCTTGACTGTCGGCTTGGCTGTCGGCTTGTTGGTTGGCACGCGTCCATTCTCGGCCTACGGGTGCTGGCTGCTGACCGACACGGTCTCGCCGGTCATGTACGACGAGTAGCCGCTGGCCAGGAAGACGATGACGTTGGCGACCTCCCAGGGCTCGGCGTACCGGCCGAAGGCCTCCCGCGCGGTGAGTTCGGTGAGCAGGTCCTGGCTCGTGACCTTCACCAGGTGCGGGTGCATGGCCAGGCTCGGGGCGACCGCGTTGACCCGTACGCCGAACTCGGCGGCCTCCAGCGCCGCGCAGCGGGTCAGTGCCATCACCCCGGCCTTGGCGGCGGCGTAGTGGGCCTGGCCGGTCTGGGCGCGCCAGCCGACGACGGAGGCGTTGTTGACGACGACCCCGCCGGTGCCGGACGCCTTGAGCGAGCGGAGCGCGGCGCGGGTGCAGCGGAAGGTGCCGTTCAGCGTGACGTCCAGGACGCGGGACCACTGTTCGTCGGTCATGTCGACGAGGTCGCAGGTGCCGCCGAGGCCGGCGTTGTTGACGACGATGTCGAGGCTTCCGTGGGTCTGCTCTGCGAGCGCGAAGAGGGCCCCTACCTGGTCCTCGTCGGTGACGTCGCAGGGCAGGGAGGCGACGCGGCCGGCCCCGAACTCGGCGGCGAGCGCCTTCTCGGTCTCCTCCAGGCGGCGGGCGTGGAGGTCGCCGATGACGATGCGGGCGCCCTCCTCCAGGAAGCGGCGTGCGGTGGCGCCGCCGATCCCGGCGCCGGCGGCGGCGGTGATGACGGCGGTTCGGCCCTCCAGCAGGTGGTGACCCGCGGTGTACCGGGGCTCGTTCATGCGAACTCCTCGACGCTGCTCATGGCCGTACGTTAACCTACCAAACACTTGTTAGGGAAGTTGTCGCGGAGGGGGCGAGCACCTGATGGACCTGACCCAGACGGCGGAGGTGGAGGCCTTCCGGGCCGAGGCCCGGGCCTGGCTGGCCGCCCACGTGCCCGCCGGTCCCCTGCCCTCCCTGGAGACCGAGGAGGGCTTCGCCGCCCACCGGGAGTGGGAGGCGCTCCTGCACGCGGACCGCTGGTCGGTGGTGTCCTGGCCCGAGGAGTACGGGGGCCGGGGCGCGGACATCGTGAAGTGGCTGGTGTTCGAGGAGGAGTACTGGGCGGCGGGCGCGCCGGGCCGGGTCTCGCAGAACGGCATCAGTCTCCTCGCCCCCACCCTCTTCGACCACGCGACGCACGAGCAGCGGGCGCGGGTGCTGCCCTCCATGGCGAGCGGCGAGACGATCTGGGCCCAGGCCTGGTCGGAGCCTGAATCGGGCTCCGACCTGGCCTCGCTGAAGTCGCGGGCGGTACGCACCGAGGGCGGCTGGCTGCTGTCCGGGCAGAAGACCTGGTCCTCACGGGCCGCGTTCGCCGATCGCGCCTTCGGCATCTTCCGGACGGACCCGGACGCGCCGAAACCGCACCAGGGGCTCACGTACCTGATGTTCGACCTGCGGGCGCCCGGGGTGACGGTACGGCCCATAGGCCGCCTGGACGGCAAGCCGGCCTTCGCGGAGCTCTTCCTGGACCACGTCTTCGTACCGGACGGGGACGTGATCGGGGAGCCGGGGCAGGGCTGGCGGATCGCGATGTCCACCACCGGCAACGAGCGAGGGCTGACGCTGCGCTCGCCCGGCCGGTTCCTGGCCGCTGCCGACCGGCTCGTCGCCCTGTGGCGGGCGCAGGGCGATCCGTCCGACACCGCCCTGCGCGACCGGGTCGCGGACGCGGTGGTCGGGGCGCGCGCCTACGAGCTGTTCACCTGGGCGGGCGCCTCCCGCTTCGCGGCGGGCGGGACCATCGGCGCCGAGTCCAGCCTGAACAAGGTGTTCTGGTCCCAGTACGACATCGCCCTGCACGAGACGGCCCTGGACCTGCTGGGGCCGGACGCGGAGCTCGCCGGGGGCGAGTGGGCCGAACCCTGGATCTTCTCGCTCGCGGGGCCCATCTACGCGGGGACCAACGAGATCCAGCGCGACATCATCGCCGAGCGGCTGCTCGGCCTCCCGAAGGGCCGCCGCTGATGCGCTTCCTGCCGACCGACGAGCAGTCGGACTTCGCCCGTACGCTGCGCTCCCTGCTGGGCTCGGCGGACGTCCCGGCGGCGGTACGGGCCTGGGCGGGCGGAGGGCACGGGCCGGGGCGGGCGCTGTGGGCGCGGCTCGCCGGTACGGGCCTGTTCGCGCTGGCCGTGCCGGAGTCGTACGGCGACTCGGGAGGCCTGGGACCGCTGCCGCTGGAACTGGCCCTCGGCTTCGTGGAGCTCGGCCGGGCCGGGATGCCGGGGCCGGTGGTGGAGACGGCGGCCGTGTCGGTGCTCCTGTCCGAGCTGGGTGACGAGGGCCTGGCGAAACGCTTCCTCCCGGGGCTGGTCACGGGCGAGGCCTCGGCCGCGCTGACGCTGCCGGGCGGCAGTCCCTACGCCCTGGACGCGGACGCGGCCACGTACTGCTTCACCGTGTCGGCGTCGGGCGAACTGCGCCTGGCGGACGCGGCGGCGGGCGCGACGGCGGCCTCCCTGGACCCGGCCCGCAGGCTCTCGGTCCCGTCGGGCGGCGGGGAACTGCTCGCGGCGGGCCCGGCCGTCACGGCTGCCGCGCAGGCGGCGGGGCGCCGGGCCCGGCTGCTGACGGCGGCCCAGTGCCTGGGCGTCGGCGAGACCCTGCTGGACCGGACGGTGGAGTACGCGAAGCAGCGCACGCAGTTCGGGACGCCGATCGGGTCCTTCCAGGCGGTCAAGCACCGCCTGGCGGACACCCTGCTGGGTCTGGAGTTCGCCCGGCCCCTGCTCTGGGCGGCGGCGCTGACCCTGACGCCGGGCGACGTGGCGGCGGCGAAGCTCACCGCGGGCGAGGCCTCGTACGCCGCGGCGCGGACCGCTCTCCAGCTGCACGGCGCGGTCGGCTACACGCAGGAGCTGGACCTGTCCCTGTGGCTGCGCAAGGCCCGCCCGCTGCGCGACGCGTGGGGCACTCCCGCGGCGTGCCGGGCGGAGGTCCTTCGGCCGCGGGTGCGGTGGTAGGTCACCACGACGGACGAGCGGAACGGCGTGGGCGGCCTCGGGCGCGGCGAAGGCGCCCCGCAGCACTCCGGCGGCGAGCGCTCAGAAGACGGCGACCCGGAGCGTGACGACGTAGGGCTCCTCGACCGTGCCGTCCGGGAACAGGGGCTCCAGCCGTGCGCGCTCGGCGTCGACGAACGCGCGGGTGCCGTCCTCGCCGAGCAGCAGGAACGCGGAGTGGCTGGCGAGGTTGGCGAGGTGCGCCGCCAACGGGACCCGCCGGGACCACCGCACCTCGCGGGTGGTGACGTCCAGCCCCGCCGAATGCCGCGCGGGGAGCCCGCTCACCCCGAAGAAGGCCCGGAGCCGCTCGTCCTGCTCGGCGATCCAGGGGACGGACCCGTCCAGGTCGTTCCACCACAGCGCGAGCGCGCCGCCGGGACGCAGGACGCGGCGGGCCTCGGGGACGGAGCGTTCGGGGTCGGTCCAGTGCCAGGCCTGGGCATAGGTGAGCAGGTCGAACGCCCCGTCGGCCAGCGGCAGTCGGTCGCCGTCCCCGCGTACGAGCGGGATCCCGGGGTTCACCCGCCGGAACTCGGCGGCCATCCCGTCCCCGGGCTCCACGGCGACGACCTCGGCGCCGCGGGCGTGCAGCAGGGCGGTGGCGATCCCGGTCCCCGCCCCTACGTCGGCCACCCTCGCCCCGGCGAGCGGCCGCCCGGCGAGTTCCTCGACGGCGTCGAAGAGCGCGGCCGGATACCCGGGGCGGTACGCCTGGTAGAACCCGGCGGCGGCATCGAAGGACCGGGCGCGTTTCGTCATGCGGTCATTGTTTTCGATCAGGCCCTCCGGAACCAAGGTGAATACCGGTACGGGATGTGGTGGGATCTCCGGACAAGATCGTCGGATGATGCGGAACGAGGTTCGGGGACCATGCGAAGGACGATGACCGGGATGACGCTGTGCGCCGCGGTGGCGGCGCTGCTCACCGGCTGCGGAAGCGGCACTCCGAAGGCCGCCGCGGACAACGGCGAGCCCGCGGCCGCGTCCCAGAGTCCCTCCTCGTCCGCGCCGGCGGCCAAGGCCGGCGGCGCGACGCACGAGGTGACCCTGGAGGTCGGCGGCACGGGCAGGACGGCGGTCATGTACAGCGGCGTCGACAGCGGGTTCGAGCAGCAGACGCTGCCGTGGACGAAGACGGGCACCGTCGAACTCACCGCCGCGGAGCAGAAGGTGGGCTATCTCGTGAACGTCGTCCCGGGCACGGTCACGGGCCCCGACGGCAAGCTGCAGCAGGCCCCCTGCGTCATCAAGGTCGACGGCAAGCAGGTCGCGGAGAGCGACGGCGTCAAGAGCGCGAGGGGCTGCTCGTACACCATCAAGTAGGGCGGAACTCGCGCACCACTTCGATGCGGCCGACGATGTGCGCGTTGAACTCGTCGAGTTCCTCCGCCGGGACCCACAGCTCCAGGATGGTCTCGCCGCCGGCCTGCTGGACCGGGTACCGGGCCAGGAAGGCCGAGTCGACCTCGAAGCGGGTCACGAAGCCCGCCCCGTCGTGCTTGACGTTCCAGTCGCGGGCGATGCGGATCGCGTAGTCCTCGTTCAGGACCGGGTAGAAGATGGGCTGCTCGGGCAGGCGCGGCGGCCAGGCCCGCCAGTCGAGGGCGCGGACCAGGTCGAGCTCGACGGGGCCTGTGGGCCGCCAGAGGGTGGTCGTGGACATGCGGCGACCCTAGAGCCATGAGCAAGGCGTTGACCAGCGGTTTTCAGGTCCGGGAGCGGCGCAGCGAGAGCCGGCCGAGGGTGACCGTCTGGAGCAGGAGCAGAGCCCCCGTGCCGACCGCGTGCCAGGCCGGCGGGGCCGGGCGGGTGCCCACGGTCCAGGCCGGGCCGTCAGGGTCCGCCGTCACCGTCACACGGGCGCCGACCGCGAGGTCCAGGGACACCGGGCCGGGCAGGTCGCGGCCCGCCGCCGTACGCAGGCGCAGCGACGGGGAGCGGCCCGAGCCGTCCTCGACCATGGTGCGCGAGACGACCACCGCCGCCTCCTCGCGGCCCCGGTCGTGGAGGGCGTGCCGGTCCCAGGTGATCCCGCCGAGCACCGCGACGCCGACCGCGACGAGCGCGACGGCGGTGCGGGCGACGAACTCAGCGTCCGTGCCGTGCGGTACGGCGGCGCCGACGACGAACACGGCCAGCAGGACCGGGATCCAGGCGCCCTCGGGGCCCCGGAGCAGCCAGATGGCGCCGAACTCCGCCGCCAGGAGCAGGCAGTTGCGGAGCAACGCTCCCGTCACCCTCCGCACCAGTTCAGTCATGGACACATCATGCCTGGGGGTCCGGGCGGGAACCTCGCCCCCGTCGTCATCCCGCCGTCATTCCGCCGTCCACCGTGAACTCGGTGCCCGTCACGTACGAGGACGCGTCCGAGCAGAGGAAGAGGACCAGCTCCGCGACCTCCTGCGGCCGCCCCATCCGCCCCAGCGGTACGTGGGACCAGTCGCGGCCGGCCACGGCGTCGGCCACCATCGGCGTGTCGATGGCCCCCGGGTGCACGGAATTGACCCGGATCCGGTCCCCGGCCAGGTCCAGCGCCGCCGACCGGGTCAGCCCGCGCAGCCCGAACTTGGTGGATCCGTAGGCCGCGTGGCCCGGTATGCCGACCAGGCCGGCCGTCGAGGAGATGTTGACGACGGAGCCGCCCCCGCCCGCCCGCAGTACGGGCGCCACCGCTTGGATGCCGAGGAACGGCCCCAGCAGGTTGACCCGCAGCAGCGTCTCGAAGTCGTCGAGCCGCTGCCGCTCGACGTGCGCGGTGCGCCACAGGGCCGCGTTGTTGACCAGCGCCGAGATCGCGCCGAAGGCCGAGACGGCCTCGCGCACCACCCCCGCCCAGCTATCCGCGTCGGCCACGTCGTGCCGTACGAACAGCCCCTGACCGCCCAGCGAGTCGGCCACCGCCCGCCCCTCGTCCTGCGCCACGTCCGTGACCACGACCCGCGCCCCCGCCCGCGCGCACAGCAGGGCCTCGGCCGCGCCCTGGCCGCGCCCGGCGCCGGTGATGACGACGACCTTCCCGTCGAGGGAGACACCCACGGCCCAGCCCTCCAGCACGCCTATCCGATATTCCTAATAGAAATACTTCTAGCAGTCATACCAATCCGGGGGAAGGGGGCCTGCGGAGACCGGTCGTAGACTGCGCCGCATGGCAGACGAGACGGCAGAGGCGGCGGGCGGGCGGGCGCTCCCCGCGACCGGCTGGGCCGTGCTCGGCCTGCTCTCCTTCGGGGAGGAACTCTCCGGCTACGACCTGAAGAAGTGGTCGGACCGGTCGCTGGCGTTCTTCTACTGGAGCCCGTCCTTCAGTCAGATCTACGGCGAGCTCAAGCGGCTGGAGAAGGCCGGTTACGCCACTTCGCGCAGGGTCTCCCAGGAGAACGGGACCCGCGACAAGCGGGTGTACCGGATCACCGACGACGGCATGACGGCCGTGCGGGAATGGGCCCGCGAGGCCCCGGTCGACCCGCCCGTCCTCAAGCACGGGCCGATGCTGCGGATGTGGCTGGGCCACCTGCTGGAGCCGGAGCAGCTGCGCGAAGTCCTCGTAGAGCAGCAGGAGTTCGCCGAACGGATGCGCCGCCGGGCGGCGGCCGACACCGAGGACGCCAAGGACGGGCCCCGGGCCGGGGCGGGGGCCTGCCCGACGCTCACCCTCAGGTGGGCCGAGCGGTACTACGCCTCCGAGCGCGATCTGGCCGCCCGCATGCTCGACGACATCGAGGAGCTCGGCAAACGGCCGTAGGCACGCTGCCGGGCCTCCCGTAATCTCGGCCGCATGACGGGCAGTGCGATGAACCTCCGCAAGGTCGAGGAAACGGCTCCGGCACTCGTGAGCCTCTACAAGAGCGCCGGGGTCTCCCTGCGCAAGTACGGCCTGGAGGGTGGACGCGCCGCCGTCTACCTGGTGCTGGACTACTCCGGTTCGATGCGCCCGTACTACGAGGACGGCAGCGTGCAGGCCCTCGCCGACCGGGTGCTGGGCCTGTCCGCGCACCTGGACGACGACGGCCGGGTGCCGGTGGTCTTCTTCTCCACTGAGGTCGACGCGGTGGAGGAGATCACCCTCGCCGGGCACGCCGGGCGGGTCACCGAGATCGCCTCCCGACTCGGTCACATGGGCAAGACGGCTTACCACGCGGCGATGGACGCGGTGATCGACCACTACCTGGATTCGGGGTCCACGCAGCCGGCCCTGGTCGTCTTCCAGACCGACGGCGGGCCGATCAACAAGCTCGCCGCGGAGAAGTACCTGTGCAAGGCGGCCCGCCTGCCGCTGTTCTGGCAGTTCGTCGGCTTCGGCAATACGCGCAGCACGCAGTTCGACTTCCTGCGGCGCCTCGACGAACTGCCCGTCCCGTCCCGGCGCGTGGTGGACAACGCGGGCTACTTCCACGCAGGGCCGGATCCGCGTACCGTCCCCGACCCGGATCTGTACGACCGCCTGGTCGGCGATTTCCCGGCGTGGCTGGCGGCGGCGCGCGGAGCGGGCATCGTGCGCGCCTGAGCGGCGGCTGTGGGACCCGCACGCTTTGATGGACGCATGACGACGAACAACTGGGCAGCATTCGAGAAGGCGGAGCCGGAGTTCGCAGCGGCGGTCCAGGCCCGCTTCGCACAGTTCCCGCACCACGTCCTGGCCACCCTGCGCAAGGACGGCTCACCCCGGCTCGCCGGGCTGAATGTCGACATCCGCGGCGGGGAGCTGTGGCTCGGCATGATGGCGGGCTCGATGAAGGCCAGGGACCTCCAGCGCGACCCGCGGTTCGCCCTGCACACCAACCCGGGCGCGGGCGAGGAGATGCCGGACGGGGACGTACGGATCTCCGGGCGCGCGGTGGAGCAGGTGGATCCGCCCGAGCTGCACCGGTACGCGGAGGAGACCGATACCCCGCACCCCTTCCACCTCTTCCACGCCGACCTGACGGAGGTCGTCCGCATCGGCGTGGAGGGCGATGACCTGGTGGTGCGGTCGTGGACCCCGGCGCGCGGCCTGCGCACCATCCGCCGGGGCAACGACGACGAGCCGCCGCGCGAGGACCCGGCGCCGGGCGCCGGTCCGCAGGCCTAGGTGAGCGGGGAGACGGTGCCGGTCCCGATGGCGGAGGGATCGACGTCGACCCAGTTGCGGTCGATGTTGATGGTGACCCCGCCGTAGGACGCGTCGTGGTCGCCGCGGAACTGGTGGGCGCGGCGCGGGCCGTGCCACTGGGTCGTGCCGTCGGGCAGGCCCATGTCGGCATCGGTGACCGAGGCCGCGCCGTTCCAGCGGGCGACCCACAGTACGTCCGGCATGGCCTCGGGGGCCTGGTCGTGGTGGGCGCTCAGCGCCTGGGCCCCGGAGCTCGCCGAGACGTAGGCGGCCGAGCGGTAGCCCAGCTCGTGCAGCCGGACCGTCCAGGCGGTCAGGTAGGCGACGACGGGGGCGTCCCAGGTGTCGCGGTCGGTGTAGTTCTCCAGGTCGTTGTAGAGCACCGTGCCCGCTTCCAGGCCCAGCGACCCGGCCGCGGCCGCCGCCCCTTCGGCGGCGGACCGGCCCTGCTCGTCGGCCTCGGAGGGATCGGTGGACAGGCCGGTGCTGGAACTGTTCCAGGGCTGGCGGCCCACCCAGATCGGCATGAGGTGCCAGCCCGCCTCGGCCTGTCGGCGCACCCAGGCGGCCGTGAGCTGCGGCTGGGCACAGGCACGGGCGCCGCCGCCGATGTAGATGCCGACCGCGCCGAAAGGGGAATCGGCCCGCCAGGTGTCCATGGAGTTCTGGCTCGGGGCGGTGCACGCGTCGAAGCCCTCGCCGGTGAAGGGTTCCTGGGCACTGCGGGGCCCCGCGCCGCCGGTGGCCAGCGCGGGGGCGGCGGGGCGCGCGGGGGCGCCGGGGGCGGCGGATGCGCCGGCGGACAGGGCGCGGGCGCGCGACAGGACCCTGCGGACGGCGTCGGGCGCGTCCCCGTAAGAAACGGTGGCCATGACCCCGGGCCGGAGCAGGGCGTACCGCAGTTCGTTGCTGTCGGTCCGGGCCGGGGCCTCGGGCAGGGCGTCGGCGGAGTCCACGGCGACGGTGGGGATGTCGGCGCGCGGCGGGGCCGTGTCGAGAGGTTCGAGGTGCAGGGTGTCGGCGCGGCTGACGACGGCCCGGCCGGTGCATTGCGCCTGGGTGCCGGCGTGGCCGAGGTACAGGGTGGGCAGGTCGAGGCGCAGGCACGCGCCGGGCTCGCGGTCGAGGTCGACGACCCGCCAGTCGGCGGGGACGGTCAGGCGCAGCCCGTGGTAGTCGACGGTCTGCGCGTCGGCTGCGGCGGTGGCGGCCGGCAGGACGGGGATCAGCAGGGCGGCGCCGAGGAGGCCGCTGAGCAGCGTTCGGGTGGGGGCCATGATCCGGATAGTTACCAGACGGCGGGGTGCGGCCGGGCGCCTCAACTTCGCCGAGGGGAGCCGCAGATGGTCCGTACGGCCTACGGCGACGGCGTCGGCCGACCACCTCGCGCACCCGCGCCCGCAGCACGCCGGCCAGTGGCACGGGCTCGCCCCGCGGTCCGGTCGCCACGAGGGGCCGGACCGCCCCGGCCGGTACGTCGGATCCCGCCGGGATTCCGGCCTCGCGGAGCGGGGCGGCGAGGGACGGCGGGCCTCCCGGAGCGCCCCTCGGTGCGCGTCACCCGCACGAGGGAATCGGTTCGGCGCCGTCGAGGAGTGCGGTGAGCCGGGCGGTCCGCGGCGGCGCGTACCACCGGGGCGCACCGCGCCCGGTGTGCGGGGCGGTGCGCACCCCCGTGGCACACCGCCCGCCCGGCGCCTGCGCCTGCGCCCGGTGCCCGCGCCTATGCCGCCTCCCCTTGCGGCAGCATCTCCTGGAGTACGCGGTCCAGTCCGGTGGCCCGTACGCCGAGCGCCCGCTCGGTCGCGGAGGCGTCGAGGAGCAGTTCGCGGTCGTACTGGTAGGCCACTTCCGGGAGCTCGGCCACCACGGCGTCCGCGGCGACCGCCGAGTCGAGCTCGTCAGGCGTCATGGTCCTCAGCCGCGGGACCGGCGCCCCGGCGAGCTTGGCGAGGCGCCCCATCAGGTCCCTCGGGGTCAGCTCGGAGGTGGACGGCACGTGCCAGGCGCGGCCCCAGACGTCGTCCCGTCCGCCGACCGCGATCAGGGTGCGCGCGACGTCGTCCACGTAGGACCAGGCGTGCCTCGCGTCCAGTCCGACCGGGACCAGCGCCTGCGCACCGGCCAGCACGGCGGGCACGACCATCAGGGGGAAGAGGCCCACCGCGGTCGCCCCGAGGAAGTCGCCGGCCCGCACCTCGGCCACCCTTACCCGCCCGGCCCCGTGCGCGGCCAGCGCCTCCTCCCACATGGCGGCGCGCACCCGGCCCTTGTCGGAGTTGGGCTTCATGGGCAGGTCGGGCGTGAGTGCGCCGTGCGCCTCGCCGTACCCGTAGACGTTCCCCACGATCACGTAGTCGGCGCCGGTCCGCCCGGCGGCGGTGAGGAGCGAGGCGGCGATCGCCGGGAAGGCGGTCCGCCAGTCCTGGTAGGCGGGCGCGGCGGCGTTGTAGAGGGTCGTCGCGCCCCGGACCAGCCCGGTCAGCCTTTCGGTGTCCGTGACATCGGCGGCGACCCGCTCGACGAGCGGGTGCTCGGGGCCGCCGCCGCTGCGGGTGATGACACGGACCCGCTCCCCCGCGTCGGCGAGCAGGCGTGCGGTTGCGGTGCCGATCGCACCGGCGCCGGTGATGACGTGCAAAGACATGGCTGTACTCCCTTACGAGTGCGGTGAGTTGCTGCTGTGGATGGATCAACTCTCGCTCCGGGCAACGGCGTACAGTAGTGGCCGGAATGCCAAGACTCCGGAGATTCGAGCCATGACGATCATCCGCCCGCACCGCGTCGCGGTCATCGCGTTCCCTCCGGTGACCACGTTCGACCTGTCGATCCCCGACGTGGTCTTCGGCGCGACGTTCGTCGACGGACAACCTGCCTACGAGGTGACGGTGTGCACCCTCGTACCCGGCGTGGTGGAGGCGGTGAGCGGCATGGACGTCGTCGTGCCGCACGGGCTGGAGGCGATCGAGCGGGCCGACACGGTGATGGTGACGGGGACGCGCGCCCGCCTGGACGTCGACCCGCGCGTACTGGACGCCTTGCGGGCCGCCGCCGCGCGGGGTCTGCGGATCGCCTCGATCTGCACGGGCGCGTTCGTCCTCGCGCAGGCCGGGCTCCTCGACGGCCGGGGCGCGACGACCCTGTGGACGGTCTCGGAGCAGTTCCGTCGGCTCTTCCCGGAGGTCGAGGTACGGCCCGACGTGCTGTTCGTCGAGGACGACGGGGTGCTGACCTCGGCCGGGCTGTCGGCCGGGATCGACCTGTGCCTGCACATGGTGAGCCGCGACTACGGGGCGGCCGTCGCGAACGCCACGGCCCGCCTGGTGGTGGCGGCCCCGGTCCGCCCGGGCGGGCAGGCCCAGTTCATCGCGACCCCGCTCCCGCCCGAACGCGGCAGCTCACTCGCCGCGACCCGCGCGTGGGCCCTTGCCCGGCTCCACGAGCCGACCACGCTGGCCGACCTGGCCCGCCACGCCGGCACCAGCGTCCGCACCCTGACCCGCCGCTTCCGGGCCGAGACGGGCCTCAGCCCCCTGCAGTGGCTCCTGCACCAACGCCTGGACCGTGCCCGCGAGATCCTCGAAACGAGCACCCTCCCCATGGACCAGGTGGCCGCCCGGAGCGGCCTCGGCACGGCGGACTCCCTGCGCGCCCACCTCCTGCGCCGTACGGGCCTCACCCCGAGCGCCTACCGCGCGGCGGCCCGCACCATGAAGACGTCGACCTCGCCTTGACCCTCCACCACGAACCCGTGCCGCTCGTACAGCGCCTGGGCGGCGCTCCCCCGCAGCACGGCCAGCCGTACGGTCGTCCCCTGCGCGTCGGCCCGCTCCAGCACCCCGCGCAGCACGCGGGACCCGATCCCGCGCCCCTGATGCTCCGCCGCCAGACAGAAGTGCTCCAGGAGCAACCCGTCCCCGTCGGGCCGCACGGTGAAGGACCCGACCACCTGGCCGCGGGTCACGAGGACGGACGAATGCTCGGCGGAGAACGAATCCCGCAACCGCTGCCGCACGCGGTGCTCGTCGTACCGCCCGAGCCGCTCCAGGTCCGCCCGCATGACCTCGGCCCGCAACTCGGCGACCACCTCGACCTCCCCGTCCCGCGGGGCCCTGACCTCTATGTCCATGCCCGAAGCATCGCAGCCGGGCCCCCGCACGCCACAGCGCCCGCCATCCCTGGTCGGGGACATGGCGGGCGCTGTGTCGGAGTTCCGCACGTCGTTGTGCGGACCGTATGAGGGGTCCTCCCGGGGGAGGGGTACTGCGGGGTTACACCGTCAGCGAGCGGTCCGTCGGCTTGACCGGGTACGGCAGGGCGCTCGCACCCGTCAGGAAGCGGTCCACGCCGCGGGCGGCCGAGCGGCCTTCCGCGATGGCCCAGACGATGAGGGACTGGCCGCGGCCCGCGTCGCCGGCGACGAAGACGCCGTCCACGTTGGTCGCGTACGAGGCGTCGCGCTCGATGTTGCCGCGTGCGTCCAGCGCCAGGCCGAACTGCTGGACCAGACCGTTGGCCTGGTCCGTGCCCGTGAAGCCCATCGCCAGGGTGACCAGCTGCGCGGGGAGGACGCGCTCGGTGCCGGGCTTCTGGACGAGCTTGCCGTCGACGAACTCCACCTCGACGAGGTGCAGTGCCTTGACGTTGCCGTCCTCGTCGCCCTCGAAGTGGGTGGTGGAGACGGAGTAGACCCGCTCGCCGCCCTCCTCGTGCGCCGAGGTGACCTTGTACAGCATGGGGAACGTCGGCCACGGCTGGTTGGCGTTACGTTCCTCGCCGGGCTTCGGCATGATCTCCAGCTGCGTGACCGAGGCCGCGCCCTGCCGGTGGGCGGTGCCGACGCAGTCCGCGCCGGTGTCGCCGCCGCCGATCACGACCACGTGCTTGCCCTCGGCGGTGATGGGGGGCGCCATGAAGTCGCCCTCCTGCACCTTGTTCGCGAGCGGCAGGTACTCCATCGCGAAGTGGATGCCGTTCAGCTCGCGGCCCGGGACCGGGAGGTCGCGGGAGACCGTGGCGCCCGCCGCGATGACCACCGCGTCGAACCGCTTGCGCAGGTCGGTGGCCGTGATGTCGCGGCCGACCTCGACGCCGGTGCGGAACTTGGTGCCCTCCGCGCGCATCTGCTCGATGCGGCGGTTGATGTGCACCTTCTCCATCTTGAACTCGGGGATGCCGTAGCGCAGCAGGCCGCCGACGCGGTCGGCGCGCTCGTACACCACGACGGTGTGCCCGGCCCGGGTCAGCTGCTGGGCCGCGGCGAGACCCGCCGGGCCGGAGCCGATGACGGCGGCCGTCTTGCCCGAGAGGCGCTCCGGCGCCTGCGGGGTGACGTTGCCGTTGTCCCAAGCCTTGTCGATGATCGAGACTTCGACGTTCTTGATGGTGACGGCCGGCTGGTTGATGCCGAGCACGCAGGCGGATTCGCAGGGCGCGGGGCACAGCCGCCCGGTGAACTCCGGGAAGTTGTTCGTGGCGTGGAGACGCTCGGACGCGGCGGCCCAGTCCTCGCGGTACGCGTAGTCGTTCCACTCCGGGATCAGGTTCCCGAGCGGGCACCCGTTGTGGCAGAACGGGATGCCGCAGTCCATGCAGCGGCCGGCCTGCTTGCTGATGATCGGGAGCAGCGAGCCCGGGACGTAGACCTCGTTCCAGTCCTTCAGCCGGTCGGCCACGGGACGGGTACAGGCGGTCTCGCGCGGGGTGGTGAGGAAGCCCTTCGGGTCAGCCATGGGTCGCCGCCTCCATCATCTTCTCGGTGGTCTCGGACTCCGAGAGTCCGGCCAGCTCAGCGGCGTCCTTGGCGGCGAGCACTGCCTTGTACGTGGTCGGGATGATCTTGCTGAAGCGGTCCACCGCGACGGACCAGTCAGCCAGGAGCTTCGCGGCCACGGTCGAGCCGGTCTCCTCTTCGTGGCGGCGCACCACATCGTGCAGCCACTGCTTGTCCGTGTCGGACAGGTCGGTCTCGACGGCGCCGGCGTTGCCGACGTTGACGTTGTCCGGGTCGAGGTCGATGACGTACGCGACGCCGCCCGACATGCCGGCCGCGAAGTTGCGGCCCGTCTCGCCGAGGACGACCGCGTGTCCACCGGTCATGTACTCGCAGCCGTGGTCGCCCACGCCTTCCGAGACGACCAGGGCGCCGGAGTTGCGGACGCAGAAGCGCTCGCCGGTTCGGCCGCGCAGGAACATCTCGCCGCCGGTGGCCCCGTAGCCGATGGTGTTGCCGGCGATGGTCGAGTACTCGGCCAGGTGGTCGGCGGCGCGGTCCGGGCGGACCACGATCCGGCCACCGGAGAGGCCCTTGCCGACGTAGTCGTTGGCGTCGCCCTCCAGGCGGAGGGTGATGCCCTTCGGCACGAAGGCGCCGAAGGACTGGCCGGCGCTGCCGGTGAAGGTCAGGTCGATGGTGTTGTCGGGCAGGCCCGCGCCACCGAACTTCTTGGTCACCTGGTGGCCGAGCATGGTGCCGACGGTCCGGTTGATGTTGCGGATCGCGACCTGGGCGCGGACCGGCTGGGCGCTCTCGGCGGAGTCGGCGTTCAGCGCGTCGGCCGCGAGCTCGATCAGCTCGTTGTCGAGGGCCTTCTCCAGGCCGTGGTCCTGCTCGATCAGGGCGTGGCGGACCGCGCCCTCGGGCAGCTCGGGCACGTAGAAGAGCGGCTCCAGGTCGAGGCCCTGCGCCTTCCAGTGCGTGACGGCCTTGCTGGTGTCGAGGAGCTCGGCGTGGCCGACGGCCTCCTCGATCGTACGGAAGCCCAGCTCGGCGAGGAGCTCGCGCACCTCCTCCGCGATGAACTCGAAGAAGTTGACGACGAATTCGGGCTTGCCGGAGAAGCGGTCCCGCAGGACCGGGTTCTGCGTGGCGATGCCGACCGGGCAGGTGTCCAGGTGGCAGACGCGCATCATGACGCAGCCGGAGACGACGAGCGGCGCGGTCGCGAAACCGAACTCCTCGGCGCCGAGCAGCGCGGCGATGACCACGTCGCGGCCGGTCTTGAGCTGGCCGTCCGTCTGGACCACGATGCGGTCGCGCAGCCCGTTGAGCAGCAGGGTCTGCTGGGTCTCGGCGAGGCCGAGCTCCCAGGGGCCGCCCGCGTGCTTCAGCGAGGTGAGCGGGGAGGCGCCCGTACCGCCGTCGTGGCCGGAGATGAGGACGACGTCCGCGTGTGCCTTGGAGACACCCGCGGCGACCGTACCCACGCCGACCTCGGACACGAGCTTCACGTGGATGCGCGCGGCCGGGTTGGCGTTCTTGAGGTCGTGGATCAGCTGAGCCAGGTCCTCGATGGAGTAGATGTCGTGGTGCGGCGGCGGGGAGATCAGGCCGACGCCCGGGGTGGAGTGCCGGGTCTTGGCGACCCACGGGTAGACCTTGTGGCCGGGCAGCTGGCCGCCCTCGCCGGGCTTGGCGCCCTGCGCCATCTTGATCTGGATGTCGTCCGCGTTGACCAGGTACTCGCTCGTCACGCCGAAGCGGCCGGAGGCGACCTGCTTGATGGAGGAGCGCCGCGCCGGGTCGTACAGGCGGTCCGGGTCCTCGCCGCCCTCACCGGTGTTGGACTTGGCGCCCAGCTGGTTCATGGCGATGGCGAGGGTCTCGTGCGCCTCCTTGGAGATGGAGCCGTACGACATGGCGCCGGTGGAGAAGCGCTTGACGATGTCGGCGACCGACTCGACCTCGTCGATGGAGATCGACGGGCGGTCGCTCTTGAAGCCGAAGAGGCCGCGGAGCGTCATCAGGCGCTCGGACTGCTCGTTCACCCGGTCCGTGTACTGCTTGAAGATGTCGTACCGGCGGCCCCGCGTCGCGTGCTGAAGACGGAAGACGGTCTCCGGGTCGAACAGGTGCGGCTCGCCCTCGCGGCGCCACTGGTACTCGCCGCCGATCTCCAGCGCGCGGTGCGTGGCCGCGATGCCGGAGGCCGGGTACGCCTTGGCGTGGCGCGCGGCCACCTCCTTGGCGATGACGTCCAGGCCGGCGCCGCCGATCTTGGTGGCGGTGCCCTGGAAGTACGCCCCGACGAACTCCTCGTTCAGGCCGACGGCCTCGAAGACCTGGGCGCCGCGGTAGGAGGCGACGGTGGAGATGCCCATCTTGGACATGACCTTCAGGACGCCCTTGCCGAGCGCGTAGATCAGGTTCTTGATGGCCTGCTCCGGCTCCAGGCCGGAAAGGAACGTTCCCGCGCGCAGCAGGTCCTCGACGGACTCCATGGCGAGGTACGGGTTCACGGCCGCGGCGCCGTAGCCGATCAGCAGCGCGACGTGGTGGACCTCGCGGACGTCACCGGCCTCGACCAGCAGACCCACCTGGGTGCGCTGCTTGGTCGCGATGAGGTGGTGGTGCACGGCGGAGGTGAGCAGCAGCGACGGGATCGGCGCGTGCTCGGCGTCCGAGTGACGGTCCGAGAGGACGATCAGGCGGGCGCCGGCCGCGATGGCCGCGTCGGCCTCGGTACGGATCTCCGCGAGCCGCGCGGCGAGCGCCTCGGCGCCGCCCGAGACCCGGTAGAGGCCCGAGAGGGTGGCGGCCTTCATGCCCGGCATGTCGCCGTCGTGGTTGATGTGGATGAGCTTGGCCAGCTCGTCGTTGTCGATCACCGGGAAGGGCAGCGTGACGCTGCGGCAGGACGCGGCGGTCGGATCCAGCAGGTTGGACTCCGGGCCGATCGAGGACAGCAGCGAGGTGACGAGCTCCTCGCGGATGGCGTCCAGCGGCGGGTTGGTGACCTGCGCGAAGAGCTGCGTGAAGTAGTCGAAGAGCAGCCGGGGGCGCTCGGACAGGGCCGCGATCGGGGAGTCCGTACCCATGGAGCCGAGCGGCTCGCCGCCGGTACGGGCCATCGGCGCGAGGATGACGCGCAGCTCTTCCTCGGTGTAGCCGAAGGTCTGCTGGCGGCGGGTGACCGAGGCGTGGGTGTGCACGATGTGCTCACGCTCGGGCAGGTCCGACAGCTCGATCTCGCCGGTCTCCAGCCACTCCGCGTACGGGGCGGCCGCGGCCAGCTCGTTCTTGATCTCGTCGTCCTCGATGATCCGCTTCTGGGCGGTGTCGACGAGGAACATCTTGCCGGGCTGGAGGCGGCCCTTGCGGACGACCTTGGCCGGGTCGATGTCGAGCACGCCGACCTCGGAGCCGAGGACGACGAGGCCGTCGTCGGTGACCCAGTAGCGGCCGGGGCGCAGACCGTTGCGGTCGAGGACCGCGCCGACCTGGGTGCCGTCGGTGAAGGTGACGCAGGCCGGGCCGTCCCAGGGCTCCATCATCGTGGAGTGGTACTGGTAGAACGCGCGGCGGGCCGGGTCCATGGAGGTGTGGTTCTCCCACGCCTCCGGGATCATCATCAGCACGCTGTGCGGCAGCGACCGGCCGCCGAGGTGGAGCAGCTCCAGGACCTCGTCGAAGGAGGCCGAGTCGGAGGCGTCCGGGGTGCAGATCGGGAAGATCCGGTCCAGCACGCCGTCGCCGAAGACGTCCGACGACAGCTGGGACTCGCGGGCCTTCATCCAGTTGCGGTTGCCCTTGACCGTGTTGATCTCGCCGTTGTGCGCGACGAAGCGGTACGGGTGGGCGAGCGGCCAGGACGGGAAGGTGTTCGTCGAGAACCGGGAGTGGACCAGGGCGAGCGTCGAGGCGAAGCGGCGGTCGGAGAGGTCCGGGAAGAAGGGCTCCAGCTGGCCGGTGGTCAGCATGCCCTTGTAGACGATGGTGCGGGCGGAGAGCGACGGGAAGTAGACCCCGGCCTCGCGCTCGGCGCGCTTGCGCAGCACGAAGGCCTTGCGGTCCAGCTCGATGCCGGTGCTGCCATTGCTGACGAAGAGCTGCGAGAAGGCCGGCATGGTGGCGCGGGCGCCGTTGCCGAGCAGGTCCGGGCTGACCGGGACCTCGCGCCAGCCGAGGACCGTCAGGTTCTCCTCGGCGGCGATGGCTTCGATCTGCTCCACGGCAACGGCCTGTGCGGCGGCGTCGGCGGGGAGGAAGGCGATGCCGACGGCGTACGCGCCGGCCTCGGGAAGGTCGAAACCGGCCACCTCGCGCAGGAACGCGTCGGGCACCTGGGACAGGATTCCGGCGCCGTCGCCCGAGTCCGGCTCGGAGCCGGTCGCGCCGCGGTGCTCAAGGTTCCGCAATACGGTCAGCGCCTGCTCAACGAGGGTGTGGGTCGCCTCGCCGGTGAGGTTCGCCACGAAACCGACGCCACAGGCGTCCTTCTCGTTGCGCGGGTCGTACATGCCCTGCTGGGCGGGGCGACCGTCCATGGGCGACCAGGCAGTGGTGCTGAGGCCGGTCGCGGAGTGCGTGGATGCGGAACGCATCGGCTCTCCCGTCGTCGTCGTGGCATATGTGCATAGCCGAGGGACGACGTTGGCCCTCTGCGAAATTTCGTGCAGATTACATGATGACGACTATCCCGAGAAGTGGATATGCCATTCCAGCATGCGGACACTGCACGAGGCAGAAAAGTGGGGACCTTCGGGGACGTTTCAGGGTTTCACGGGAACGAAGGCCCCGACGCGAGGCGGGCATCATTGCCCGGGCGCCATGGTGTGATGCCCGGCGGACACGGGATCGAAACCGCCGGGAAACGGACTACTTATGTGGTGCACCGCATAGTGTCTCACTCCCTGCCCGGTCAGCCTATGGCTCCGCCGATCCAGGTTCCCAGGATGTACGTCACACCGGCGGCCGCGCCGCCCAGCCCGAGCTGGCGCAGCCCGCTGAACCACCAGGACCGGGCCGTGACCCGCGAGACGACCGCGCCGCAGGCGAAGAGCCCGGCCAGCGCCAGCAGCACCGCCGGCCACAGGGACGTGGCGCCGAGCAGGTACGGCAGTACGGGGAGCAGCGCGCCCAGGGCGAACGAGCCGAAGGACGAGACGGCGGCGACGAGCGGCGAGGGCAGGTCCTCGGGGTCGATCCCGAGCTCCTCGCGGGCATGTATCTCCAGCGCCTGCTCGGGGTCGCGGGACAGCTGCATGGCGACCTCGCGGGCGAGCGCGGGCTCGACGCCGCGGGAGACGTAGAGCTCGGCCAGCTCCTCCATCTCGTCGACCGGGTGCTTGCGCAACTGCTGGCGCTCCACGTCCAGTTCGGCGAGGACCAGCTCGCGCTGGGAGGCGACGGAGGTGTACTCGCCGGCCGCCATGGAGAAGGCACCGGCCGCCAGGCCTGCCAGGCCGGTGATCACGATGGTGTGCGGGGCGACGGCGCCGCCGGCCACACCGGTCATCAGGGCGAGGTTGGAGACGAGCCCGTCCATGGCACCGAAGACGGCCGGCCGCAGCCATCCGCCGTTGACGTCGCGGTGGGTGTGGTTGTCGCGGTGGGCGGTGTGCAGCGGTGCTTCGATGTCGATGATGGACATACGGATATCTCCCCATTTGTGCGAACGGGCGCCGCGAGACACCCCGCTCCCCCTGAACACCTCGAAACTACGCACGATTTCTGCCGCCCGCCAGCAAGGAAGGCCGTACTTACCTGGGGTTTTGGGGGTCGGCGACCGGGTGACGGGGGTGTTCTCGGGGTGTTTCGCGGCGAGCGACAAACCGTATGCCATGGCACAAATCCCCCAAGGGCTCAATATGAGTCCATCAAGTGGAGAGGCGCGGCATGGAGCTGATTGCATGCAATCCGCAGGTCCTCCTCGAACGGGCCAGGGGCGCTCTTCTGGGCCTCGCGGTGGGCGACGCGCTGGGCGCCCCCGCGGAGAACATGAAGCCGTCGCAGATCCGGGCGAAGTGGGGCCGCATCGAGGGTTTCGTGTCGGAGGACCCGGCGGGCACGGACGACACCGAGTACGCGATCTTCTCGGGGCTGCTGCTGGCCCGGCACGGCTCGGCGCTGACCGTCTCCCACGTGGAACGGGCCTGGCACCACTGGATCGCCGACCTGGACGAGGGCCCGTTCCGCGGCGCGGGCTTCTCGGAGCGCGGCACCCTGGAGAACCTCCGCCGGGGCCTGGCGGCACCCATCTCGGCGCAGCACCGGCACGCATGGAGCGACGGCCTGGCGATGCGGGCGGCACCCTTCGGGGTCTTCGCGGCCGGCCGCCCCGCGGAGGCCGCGCGGCTCGTCGCCATCGACGGCTGCGTCAGCCACGACGGCGAGGGCATCTACGGCGGCCAGGCGGTGGCGGCGGGCGTGGCCGTGGCCATGGCGGGCGGCAGCCCCGCGTCGGTGGTCGCCGCCGCCCTGTCGGTCATCCCCTCCGACTCATGGACGGCGCGCTCGCTGCGCCGGGCCGTCACCGCCGCCCCGCGCGGCGAACGGGCCGTGCGCTCGGCTGTGGTCATCGGCGGCTATCCGTGGACGGACCTGGCGCCCGAAGCCGTGGGCCTGGCCTTCGGCGCCTTCGCCGCGTGCCGGGGCGATTTCCCCTCCTCGGTCCTGACCGCGGTCAACATGGGCCGCGACGCGGACACCACCGCGGCCGTGGCGGGCGCCCTGGCCGGCGCGATGTCGGGCGCCCCCGCGATCCCCGCCGACTGGGCCTCGGCCATCGGGCCGGTGCGCGGCAGCTGCCTCCCCTCGATGAGGGGCTACCACGTCCTGGACATCGCGGACCTCCTCACCCCGGAAAACGAGGACCCCCGATGACCCCGCCCCCGTTCAGCCCGGACACGGCCCCCGCCCCACCGGACCCGTCCGCGCCCCGCGCCTTCGCGCCCCCCGCGGCATCCCCGCCGGGCACCACGGACACCGGGCCGGGCCCAGGTGTCCCGGACGTCTGCGCCCCGGCCGGGCCCCGCCCGCGGGCCCGTACCGACACCACGGGGCCGCCCGCGGGGGACGCGTCCGGCCCCCGCAGGATCGAGGGGCTGCTCCTCGGACTCGCCGCGGGCGACGCCGCCGGATGGCCCGCCGCCCGGCACCGCGCCAGCCGGATGCCCGAATGGACCCGCCGCCTCACCCGCGAGCTCGACACCTTCGCCGAGCAGAACGCCACCACCACCCTCCCCGTCCCCATCGCCCTCAACCAGCCGCCCGAACCCCTGCGCCTGGGCCCCTCCGACGACGCCGAGTGGGCCGCCTTCGTCGCCGAGTCCGTGCTCACCGCCGCCGGCGTGCTGCTCAGCGACCTCTCCCGGTCCAGGAGGATGCGCGCCGCCATCGACCTCGCCTGGAACGCCCTCGCCTCCGAAGTGGCCGCCGCGGCGGAACGCGCGCCCGAGGTCGAGTCCGCCGTCCTGCCCCTGCGCGCCCGGATCTCCGTCCGCGCCGGCCTCGGCAACCTCGCCACCGGCCTGCGCCCGCCCGCCACCGGCCACGACAACCCGCACTACTTCGACGACGCCGCCTGCGTCCGCGCCTGCGTCCTCGCCGTCGTCCATCCCGGCGACGCCCGCGCGGCAGCCGACCTCGCCGAGTTCGACGCCCGCTACACCCAGGACGGCGACGGCGTCCACGGCGCCCGCGCCATGGCCGCCGCCCTCGCGACCGCCCTCGCCGGCGCGGACGTCGACGCCGCCGTCGACGCCGCCCTCGCGCAGCTCCCCGGGACCACCGAGATCGGCCGCAACGCCCGGCACGCCGTCAAGCTCGCCCGTACCCAGACGGAGGGCGGCGGCGCGTTCGCCATCGTCCCCATCCTCGAACACGAGATCGTCGACCACGTCTACAGCTACGGGATCGCCGCCGCCGAGACCGTCCCCGTGGCGCTCGCCCTGGCCACCGCCGCCCGGGGCGATGCGGCCGAAGCCGTCCCGGCCGCCGCCTGCCTGTCGCGCGTCGCGGACTCCGCCCCCGCCCTCGCCGGCGCTCTCACCGGCGCCCTCGGCGGCGGCGACTCGATCCCCACCGCCTGGCGGGAGGCCTGCCGCACCCTGTCCGGCTGCGCCCTCCCCCGCCTCGCCGGTACCGATCTCGTGGAACTCGCCGCGCTCCTCGCTCGCACGGAACTCACCTCACCCAAGGGATAATTCGGACATGACGCTCACGTTGGAGGACCGGTCCTGCGGCGCTCTCGTCGGAGCCGCCGTCGGCGACGCGCTCGGCGGCCCGGTGGAGGGCTGGAGCCCGGACCAGATCCTGGAACGGCACGGCGGCCGGGTGCACGGCATCGTCGGCCCCTGGCACGAGGACTGGCGCACGGCCCGTCCGATCGCCCCGTACCACAAGGGAGATGGCCACGTCACCGATGACACCCTCATGACGCACGCCCTGGTACGGGTCTACGAGACGGTACGGGACCACCTGGACGCCTACGCGGTCGCGGACCACCTGGTGCCGGACCTGATGACCAACCCGCGGTGGATCCCGGAACTGGAGGCCGAAGCCCTCCCGCTCCAGCGGATCTTCCTCGCCGAGAAGTGGATCGTGACCAGGCTGCACTACGCGCACGCCGACCCCCGCGAGGCCGGCAACGGCAACATCGTCAACTGCGGTGCGGCGATGTACATGGCGCCGGTGGGCATCGTCAACGCGGGCAACCCGGCGGGCGCGTACGCGGAGGCCCTGGACATCGCAGGCGCGCACCAGTCCTCGTACGGGCGGGAGGCGGCGGGCGTGTTCGCGGCGGGCGTGGCGGCCGCGTGCGTCCCCGGGGCCACGGCCGCCTCGGTGGTGGACACCGCGCTGTCCCTCGCGAAGGACGGCACGCGCGAGGCCATCTCGGCGGTGCGCGAAGTCGCCTCCCGCCACCGGGACTTCGAGTCGGCGCTGGCGCCGCTGCGCACGGCGGTGGCCCCGTACGACTCGGTCGGCCCGGACTACCGCACCCCCTCGCTCGGCGCCCGCCGCCCGTCCCGCCTGCACTCCATCGAGGAGCTCCCGGTCGCCCTCGGCATGCTGCTGATCGCGGACGGGGGGTACGAGGCCTCCGTGCTCGGAGCGGTCAACTACGGCCGGGACTGCGACTCCATCGCCACGATGGCGGGCGCGATCGCCGGGGCCCTGGGCGGCGAGGCCGCGGTCCCGGCCGTCTGGGCCAAGCAGGTCGCCGAGGCCAGCCGCCTCGACCTGCACGCCCCGGCCAGGTCCCTGGCCGCCGTGGCCCGCGAGGTCTTCGCCCGCGACCGCTCGCGCCGCCGCGCCCACGAGTCGGCCTTCACCGCGATCTCGGCCCTCCGATGACCCCGCCCCCGCCCGGCGCCCCGGCCTGTCCGGGCCCGCACGGTCAGGAGCAGCGTCCGGCCGCTGCCGCCGGGACGGCAGCGCCCGCCGCGCCCGCCGCCGGAACCCCGGGCGGCCCCGGTCCGGCCCGGCCGCCCGACGGGGCACCCACGCCCGCGCCGCCGGCTCCCGCGGCACACGCGGTCCCGGCCCGGCCGTCCGCCGGGGCACCCGCACGCGATGCCGTCCGTCTCACTTGGGCGCAGCCCGAGGACCTGATCGGGCACGAGCTGCGCCAGGCGGCCGAGGACGGCCGGGACCCGGAACCCGCGCTGCGCGCCTGGCTGGCGGCGGGCGGCCACCCGGCTCCAGAACGCGCCGGGGCATCGCCCGCCCCGGCGGCGCCGGAACTGCGTGCATTGGCGTCCCGGCTGCTGGACGAGCTCGCGGCCCTCCCCTGCCCGTCGGACGCCGCCGAGCCCGGGTCCTGGGAAGCCATCCGCGCCACATGGCCCCCGGAGGCGGGGGCGGCGGGGGCGACCCGCCCGGCGTGGCCCGGGCCGGACGCCCGCCTGCGGACCCGGCTGGAGGCCGCCTGGCTGGGGCGGGCCGTCGGCTGCCTCCTCGGCAAACCCGTCGAGAAGCTGCCCCTCCACGGAATCCGGGCACTGGCCCGGGCCGCGGGCAACTGGCCGCTGAACGACTGGTTCACAGCCCGCGGCGTCCCACCGGAGGTACTGGCCGCGCACCCGTGGAACAGCCGCTCCGCCCCCACCTCCCTCGCCGAGAACATCGACGGCATGCCCGAGGACGACGACCTCAACTACCCCCTCCTCGGCCTGCTCCTGCTCCGGCGCCACGGCAAGGGCTTCACCACCAACGACGTCGCCCGGCTCTGGCTCGACGAACTGCCCGCAGGGCGGACCTTCACCGCCGAGCGCGTCGCCTACCGCAACCTCCTCCTCGGGCTGGAGCCGCCCGCCACCGCCACCCACCACAACCCCTTCCGCGAGTGGATCGGCGCCCTCATCCGCGCCGACGTGCACGGTTGGACCAACCCCGGCGACCCGGCCGCCGCCGCGGCCCAGGCCTACCGCGACGCCGCCTTGACCCACACCGGCAACGGCGTCTACGCCGCCCTCTTCGTCGCCGCCGCCACCGCGCGGGCCGCCACCGGCCGGGCCGACGTCCACACCGCGCTCCGGGCCGGGCTGGCCGTCGTACCGCCCCGCTCACGCCTCGCCGAGGCCGTCCGCTTCGGGATCGCCGCCGCCGACGAACCCGACTTCGACCGGGTCGTCGACCGCCTGCACGCCCGCTACGGCCGCTACCACTGGGTGCACGCCGTCCCCAACACCGCCCTCGTCGCCGCCGCCCTCACCCACGCCGACGGCGACTTCACCCGCTCCGTGTGCCGCGCCGTCTCCGGCGGCTGGGACACCGACTCCAACGGCGCCACCGCCGGCGCCCTCGCCGGGATCCTGACCGGGTCGCCCGACAGGATCCCGCACCGCTGGACCGCCCCGCTGGGCAACCGCCTCGCCACCACCGTCCCCGGCTTCGACGGCGTCGGCTTCGACGCCCTCGCCGACCTCACCCACCGGCTCACCACACAGGAGGCAGCACGCTCATGACGGCCATCGCCGTGCTCGGCAGTACGAACATGGACCTCGTCGCCTACGTCCCCAAAGCCCCCCGCCTCGGCGAGACCGTCACCGGCCGCGCCTTTCGCACCGTCCCCGGCGGCAAGGGCGCCAACCAGGCCGTCGCCGCCGCCCGCTGCGGCGGGGAGGTGGTGATGATCGGCGCTGTCGGGGCCGACGAGTTCGGCGTACGGCTGCGCTCCGCGCTCACCGCCGCCGGGATCGACACCGCGGGCCTGCGCACCGTCGAGGGCGCCAGCGGCACCGCCCACATCACCGTGGACGACGAGGGCGGCAACAGCATCATCGTCATCCCCGGCGCCAACTCCCACGTCACCGGCCTGGAGGCGGGGGACGACTCCCGGATCGCCGCCGCGGGCACCCTCCTCCTCCAGCTCGAACTCCCGCTGCGGGCCGTCCTCGCCGGCGCCCTCGCCGCCCGCTCGCACGGCGTCCGTACGGTCCTCACCCCGGCCCCGGCACAGCCGCTGCCGGCCGAACTGCTCGCCGCCACCGACCTCCTGGTCCCCAACGAGCACGAGGCCGCCGCCCTCACCGGCCTCACCGACCCCCGCCAGGCCGCCGAGGCCCTGCTGGAGGACGTACCCGAGGTGGTGATCACCCTCGGCGCGGCCGGAGTCCTGTACGCCGCACGCGGCCGGGAGCCGCTGACCGTGCCCGCGCCCCGGGTCCGGGCCGTGGACACGACGGCCGCCGGGGACACCTTCGTCGGCGCCCTCGCCGTGGCCCTCGGCGAGGGCCGGTCCATGCCCGAGGCGCTGCGCTGGGCCTGCGCGGCGGCCGCGCTCTCCGTCCAGCGGCCCGGCGCCCAGGACTCGATGCCGACCCGCACCGAGACCGACGCCTTCGCCGGACCACGGCCCGGAGCCCGGCCCGGAGCCGCCTCGTGACGACCGCCGGGCCCCTGGAAGGGCTCCGCGTCCTCGACCTCGCCACCCTCTTCGCCGGGCCGCTGGCCGCCACCCTGCTCGGCGACTTCGGCGCCGAGGTCGTCAAGGTCGAGCACCCCGGCCGCCCGGACCCCTCCCGCGGCCACGGCCCCGCCAAGGACGGCGTCGGCCTGTGGTGGAAGCAGCTCGGCCGCAACAAACGGACGATGACCCTCGATCTGTCCACACCCGGCGGCCGGGACACCCTGCTGCGGCTCGCCGCCACCGCCGACGTCGTCATCGAGAACTTCCGCCCCGGCACCCTGGAGAAGTGGGGCCTGGGCTGGCCCGAACTGTCCGCCGCCAGTCCCCGCCTGATCCTGGCCCGCGTCACGGCCTTCGGCCAGCGGGGCCCGTACGCCCGCCGCCCCGGCTTCGGCACCCTCGCCGAGGCGATGAGCGGCTTCGCCGCGATCACCGGGGAGCCGGACGGGCCGCCGACCCTGCCGCCCTTCGGGCTCGCGGACTCGATCGCCGCGCTGACCACCGCGTACGCCGTGATGACCGCGCTCGCGGGCCGCGACCGCACCGGGCACGGACAGGTCGTCGACCTGGCCATCATCGAGCCGATCCTGACGGTGCTGGGCCCGCACCCGCTCTGGTACGACCAGCTCGGCTACGTCCAGCCGCGCACCGGCAACCGGTCCACCAACAACGCCCCCCGCAACACCTACCGCAGCGCGGACGGCCGCTGGCTGGCGGTTTCCACCTCCGCCCAGTCCGTCGCGGAGCGCGTGATGCGGCTGGTCGGCCGGGACGAGCTGATCGCCGAGCCCTGGTTCGCGACCGGCTCCGGGCGGGCGGCCCACGCGCACGTCCTGGACGAGGCGGTCGGCGGCTGGATCGGCCGTCACAAGGCGGAGGAGGTCGTCACCGCCTTCGAGGCGGCCGAGGCGGCCGTCGCCCAGGTCTACGACGTCCGGGACGTGATGGCCGACCCCCAGTTCGCGGCCCTGGACACGGTCACGGAGGTCGAGGACCCCGAGCTCGGCCCGATCCGGATGCAGAACGTCCTCTTCCGGCTGTCCGAGACCCCCGGCGGGATCCGCTGGGCCGGCCGCCCGCACGGCGCGGACACCGACGAGGTCCTGACCGAGCTCGGCCTGACCCGGGCCGAGATCACCGCTCTGCGCACCGAGGGGGCACTGTGATCCTGACCTGGCTGTACGCACCGGGCGACCGCCCCGAGGTGGTGGCCAAGGCCTTGGGCTGCGGGGCGGACGCCGTCATCGTGGACCTGGAGGACGCGGTACCGGCATCCCGCAAGGAGTACGCCCGCGCGGCGACCGCCGAACTGCTCGCCGGCAGGCCCCCGGTCCCCGTCCACGTCCGCGTCAACGCGATCGACTCCCCCTGGGGCGGCGCCGACCTGGGCGCCCTCGCCGGGCTGCACGGCCTGGCGGGACTGCGGCTTCCCAAGGTCAACGCCCCGGAGCAGATCGTCGCCGCCGCCGTGCGCACCGGCGGGGTGAGCCTGCACGCCCTGCTCGAATCGGCGGTGGGCGTGGAACGCGCGTACGAGATCGCCCGCGCGCACCCCGCCCTGCGCGGGCTCTCCCTCGGCGAGGCGGACCTGCAGGCCGACCTGGCCGTCAGCGCGGAGACGGGCCTGGACTGGTGCCGCTCCCGGGTGGTGGTGGCGGCCCGCGCGGCCGGGCTCGCGCCCCCGGCCCAGTCGGTGTTCCCCGACATCCGGGACCTGGAGGCGCTGGCCGTCTCCTGCGCGCGCGGCCGCTCGCTCGGCTTCCTGGGCCGGGCGGCGATCCACCCCCGTCAGCTGCCGGTGATCGAGCGGGCCTACCTCCCCGGGCCCGAGGAGGTCACGGCCGCACAGGAGGTGCTGAGCGCCGCGCGGGCCACCCCGGGGGCGCTGGCCCTGCCCGACGGCCGGTTCGTGGACCCGGCCGTCGTGGCGGCGGCCCACCGCACCCTGGCCCTGTCGCGTCGGATGGCTACGCGTTGAGCGCCGACCAGAGCCACTGGCCGCCGACCCGGACGTAGAGCCGCTTGTTCACGGAGTCCACCGCCATGGTTCCGTCCAGCGGCTGGCGGGTGAAGGAGGCGTCGGTGACCGGCCCGGGCACCAGCCGCAGGGGCGGGTTCGGCGCGTTCTTGACCGGGATCGTGCCGGTCGCCTGGGCGCCGAGGGTGCCGTAGCTGTTCTCCACGCGGAAGTCGCCGGTGGACGACTGCTCGTAGTAGATGTGGGTGCCGGTGGGCGCGGTGCCGTAGAGCCCGACGACGTTGCGCAGCACGGCGGTGGAACCGGGACCGGAGTAGAGCGCCACGCCCGCGTTGACGGTGGCCTTGTCCCGGTTGGCGATGACCACGTTCTCCAGCGCGCTGGAGCTCGCCGCCCAGCTGATGATGTTGCGCGCGGTGGCCGGGGTGCCGGCCGCGAAGTCGCCGGCGTAGCAGTAGATGTTGGTGGCGTAGACGTGCTTGCAGCCCGCGTCGGTCTTCAGGTGCGGGCCGCCCTGCATCCGGGAGGTCTCGAACTTGCAGTCCGTGAGGTAGACGCCGTTGGGGTTGTTGGTGGTGACCGCGCCCTGGCCGATCCACAGTGCGCCGGTGCCGAAGGCCTCCAGGCGGCAGCCGGTGAAGTGGATCTGGTTGATGTTGTCCTTGCTGTGGCCCCAGGCGCCCTCGGTGGCGGAGGAGGCGTTGCGCAGCCAGACGTTGGGCTGGGTGGTGCTGCCGGTGGCGCCGGTGCAGTCCTCGATGACCAGGTTGTAGAAGCGGGAGTCCCAGAACTCCACGGCGTCGATGCACATGTCGTTGTTCGATGACATGAACACGTCGCGGAAGTAGGAGTTGTTGTTGTAGTAGAGCTCCAGCAGCAGGCCGCTCTTGCGGTTGCCGTTGAACCCGAGGTTCTCGACGGAGCAGTATCGGCGGTGGGTGGCGCCGGTGGAGTAGGCCGCTCCGGTGCCGGACATCCGCAGGAGGATGCCGTCGCCGCCCTTGATCAGCGTGGACGCCTTTGCCCCGGCGCCCGCGAGGCGGATGCCGTCGGCCCTGACGGCCAGGGCCGGCGCCCCGGCCGCGGGCTTGACCAGGTACTTCCCGACGGGGAAGTACACGGTGCCGCCGCCGGCCGCGGCTGCCGCGTCGAGGGCGCGCTGGACGGCTGCGGTGTCGTCGGTGGAGCCGTCGCCGACCGCGCCGTGGCCCTTCACGTCGAACCAGTCGGGCGTTCCCGCGGCCGCGGCCGCCGCGGCGGCCGTCCCGCCGCCGGACATCACCGCGGCCCCGGCAATCCCTGCCACGGCCCCCGTCAGCAGTGCCCGGCGGGCGGTCCTCGGCTGTTCGGTCATGGTCTCCCCCTCATGATCAACGGACATCGAGGATGATCATGTCAGGCGGCTCCGACAACGAGAGAGGGGTGCCGCGCGGTACGCGGCACCCCCCTCCAGCGACCCTTCGGGTCAGTGCTTCCCGGCCCCCGGGGCCTCGCCCTCGGCCCGCTCGGCGTCAGCCGACGGCGCCGCCTGGGCCGGCGCGTCCTTCGTCAGGACGGTCGCCTTCGCCTCGGCGGTCTCCGGCTTCGCCAGCTCGCCGGAGGCAGCCGCGGCCTCGCCGTCCTTCGGATCCGCCCCGGCAGGGGCGCCGGTGTCCTTGCCCTCGGCGCCGGAGGCATCGGAGCCGGTGTCCGGTTCGACGACCTCCTCGCGGCCCGGCCGCAGCTTCGACGACAGCACCAGGTAGACCACGGCGAGCACGAAGACGACGATCGAGGTCCACACGTTCAGCCGGACGCCCAGGATGTGGTGCGCCTCGTCGACCCGCATGTACTCGATCCAGCCGCGGCCCACGCAGTACGCGGCCACGTACAGGGCGAACGCCCGGCCGTGTCCGAGCTTGAAGCGGCGGTCGGCCCAGATCACCAGCAGGGCGACGCCGACGCACCACAGCGACTCGTACAGGAAGGTCGGGTGGTAGGTGCCCGCGACCCGGTTCGGGCCCTCGCCGATCTCCACCGCCCACGGCAGGTCGGTGGCCCTGCCGTACAGCTCCTGGTTGAACCAGTTGCCCCAGCGGCCGCAGGCCTGGGCCAGCGCGATACCGGGGGCCAGGGCGTCCGCCCAGGCCGGCAGCGGGATGCCGCGCAGCCGGCAGCCGATCCAGGCTCCGACCGCGCCCAGCGCGATCGCACCCCAGATGCCGAGGCCGCCCTCCCAGATCTTGAAGGCGTCGACCCAGTTGCGGCCCTCGCCGAAGTAGAGCTGGTAGTCGGTGATCACGTGGTAGAGGCGGCCGCCGACAAGGCCGAACGGCACCGCCCACACGGCGATGTCCGCGACCGTGCCCGGCTTGCCGCCGCGCGCGATCCACCGCTTGTTGCCGAGCCAGACAGCGACGAAGACGCCGATGATGATGCAGAACGCGTAGCCGCGGAGCGGGATCGGTCCGAGATGGATCACGCCGGTCGACGGACTGGGGATGTAAGCAATGTCCATGGCAGACCCGACGCTACCTTGCCGGACGGGCACCACCGCAACCCGCCCGGCAAGCCGAAACCAAATCCACACCTGGCCCTGGCGTCCCTCAGCGCTCCCCGGCCCCTGACGAGGCACTCTTCGACGGCGTCCTCGAAGGCGTCCTCGACGACGCCTTCGACCCCGTCCCGGAGCCGCCGGCCGGGGACGCCGACGGTGAGGAGGCACCCTTGGCCTTGGCCTCCACCTGCTCCTTCAGCTTCTGCGGGGTAACCGGATTGGCCTGGTCGGCGAAGATGTCCTTGCCGTCCAGCAGCACGCTCGGGGTGCCCCGGAACTTTCCGGCGGCGAAGGCCTCGTGCGATTTGGCCACCCACGAGTTGTGCGTGCCGTCCTCGACGCACTTGCGGAAGGCCGGGGTGTCCAGCCCGTCCACCTTGCCGGCCAGCTCCAGCAGCTTGGCGTTCTTCCCGTAGGCGTCGTCGACCTCCTGCGGCTGGTTCTGGAAGAGGACGTCGTGGAATTCCGCGAACTTACCGGCGTCCTGCGCGCAGGCCGCCGCGTTCGCCGCCTTCAGCGACCCGCTGCCGCCCATGTTGCCGTCGATGAGCGTGACCAGGTGGTAGTCGACCTTGAGGAGCCCCGCGGCCTCCAGCTCGTGGACGGTGGCCCGGTAGTTGTCCTCGAAGGACTTGCAGGCGGGGCAGCGGAAGTCCTCCCACACGGTCAGGGTGGACTTGGCCTCGTCCTTGCCCGTACGGATGGCCAGCGCGTCCTTGCCGGTGGCCCCGGAGGGGGCGACCACCGGTCCCGCCTTGCCCGCGCCGCCGTCCTTGCCGCTGTTGGCCGCGATCAGGCCGACGACGGCGGCCAGACCGAGCACGCCGACCACCGCCGCCGACACGACGAGGGTCCGCCGGCGCTTGTCCCGGGTCTTCTGCCGCTCGCGCTCCACGAGGAGTCGCTCCCGGGCCGATCGTTTCGTCGCATCGCGGTTCGCACCGTCGTTCTTCTCGCTCACGTTCGGCCAAACGAAGCGGGGAGGCACTCGCGTGCCTCCCCGCTCCCACTTCCACCCGATCGGGCTACTGGGGGCACCTCCCAGCGTTAGCCGGGGGACCGCCCGGACATGCCCTTCACGTCAGCTCCTGCGTACGCCTTCCGCGAGCTCGCCCGCCAGCGACCGTACGGCGGCCAGCCCGGCCGGCAGGTCCGGCGCGTCCAGCAGCAGCTTGACGAAGGCCGAGCCGACGATCACCCCGTCGGCGAAGGCCGCGACCTCCTTGGCCTGGGCCGGGTTGGAGACGCCGAGCCCGACGCAGACCGGGAGCTCGGTCGTCGCGCGGGTGCGCCGCACCAGCGCCTGGGCCTCGTTGCCGACCGATTCGCGGGTGCCGGTGACACCCATGAGGGAGGCCGCGTAGACGAAGCCGGAGCCGGCCGCCGTGATGGTGGCCAGACGCTCGTCCTTGCTGCTGGGAGCCACGACGAAGACGGTCGCCAGACCGTGCTTCTCCGCGTGCTCACGCCACAGCGCGGACTCCTGGACCGGCAGGTCGGGCAGGATGCAGCCGGCGCCGCCCGCCGCCGCGAGCTCGGCGGTGAACCGCTCGACGCCGTAGCGGTCGATGGGGTTCCAGTACGTCATCACCAGGACCGGGGCCCCGGTCGCCTCGTGCGCCTCGCGCACGGTGCGGATCACATCGGCGATCTTGACGCCGCCGCGCAGGGCGATGTCGTCGGCGGTCTGGATGATCGCGCCGTCCAGGACCGGGTCGCTGTGCGGGAGGCCGACCTCGACCACGTCCGCGCCGCCCTCGATGACGGCCTTGACCGCCTCGATGGCACCGTCGACGGTCGGGAAGCCCGCCGGGAGGTAGGCGACGAGGGCCGCGCGGTCCTCGGACTTCGCCTTGGCGAGCGTGTCGCTCAGCAGCTGGATGCGCCCGGTCTTCTCACTGGCCGTGCTCACTTCGGCTCCCCCTCGGTGGCGTCGTACAGCCCGAAGTAGCGGGCGGCCGTGTCCATGTCCTTGTCGCCGCGGCCGGACAGGTTGACGACCAGCAGGCCGTCCTTGCCCAGCTCCTTGCCGAGGTCGAGCGCGCCCGCGAGGGCGTGCGCCGACTCGATCGCCGGGATGATCCCCTCCGTGCGGGAGAGCAGCCGCAGGGCCTGCATCGCCGCGTCGTCGGTGACCGCGCGGTACTCGCCGCGTCCCGTGTCCTTCAGGTACGAGTGCTCCGGGCCGATGCCCGGGTAGTCCAGACCGGCCGAGATGGAGTACGGCTCGGTGATCTGGCCCTCCTCGTCCTGCAGGACGTAGGAGCGGGAGCCGTGCAGGATCCCCGGCTCGCCCGCGGTCAGCGTGGCCGCGTGCTCGCCGGTCTCCACGCCGTGCCCGGCGGGCTCGAAGCCGACCAGGCGGACGTCGGCGTCCGGGATGAAGGCGTGGAACAGGCCGATGGCGTTCGAGCCGCCGCCGACGCAGGCCGCGACGGCGTCGGGCAGCCGGCCCGCACGCTCGATGATCTGGCGGCGGGCCTCGACGCCGATGACCCGGTGGAAGTCGCGGACCATGGCCGGGAAGGGGTGGGGGCCGGCGACCGTACCGAAGAGGTAGTGGGTCCGGTCCACATTGGCGACCCAGTCCCGGAACGCCTCGTTGATGGCGTCCTTCAGCGTCCGGGAGCCGGACTTCACCGCGATGACCTCGGCGCCCAGCATGCGCATCCGGGCCACGTTCAGCGCCTGGCGCTGGGTGTCGATCTCGCCCATGTAGATGGTGCAGTCGAGGCCGAAGAGCGCGCAGGCGGTGGCGGTGGCCACGCCGTGCTGGCCGGCTCCGGTCTCGGCGATGACCCGGGTCTTGCCCATGCGCTTGGTGAGCAGCGCCTGGCCCAGCACGTTGTTGATCTTGTGCGAGCCGGTGTGGTTGAGGTCCTCGCGCTTGAGGAAGATCCGCGCGCCGCCCGCGTGCTCGGCGAACCGGGGCACCTCGGTGAGGGCGCTCGGGCGGCCGGTGTAGTTGACCATCAGGTCGTTGAGCTCAGCCGCGAAGGCCGGGTCGCCCTTGGCCTTCTCGTACTCGACGGCGACCTCGTCGACGGCGGCGACGAGCGCCTCCGGGATGAACTTGCCGCCGAAGTCACCGAAGTAACCCTCGGCGTTCGGGACGTGACCCTCCGGGTCCGGGATGAAGAATTGGCTGGACATGCCAGTGCTCCTACGGGAACGGAATGCGACGGGTGGTTTTCACCGTATTGCGCCGTCCGCCCGCGACACGCACACCACCCCACGACGGGTGGCCGGTTGCCTACGGGAAGGAGGACCCGCGCCCGGAGCCGGTCGGCCCGGACGGTGGGCCGCACGGGACCGGCGGGACGGTACGTCTCGTACCGTCAGCCGTGGTCCTCGTTACAGCGCGCCTCCGGGACGCCATCGCATGCCGTTGACCTGACCGGGCTCGGAGCCGATCACGTACCGGACCCGCCGCCCGTGCACACGCCGGGCCGGGGCACGGCAGCCGCGAGGGCGGCAGCCGCGCGCCAGGGGCGCGTGCGCCGTCGGCACGCCGACCGGGCCGCGGCGAACTGCCTGCGGCACGTGCGGCGTGCTGACGGAGGGACGGTCTTGGGTCATGGGAGCGGTCAGCTCCGCCCGTGACGCAGGGCGGGGTGGGCGCCGGCGGCGACGAGGTCGGCCACGGCCGTCTTCGGGTCGCGGCCGGTCACCAGGGACTCCCCGACGAGGACGGCGTCGGCACCCTCGTTGGCGTAGGCGATCAGGTCGTGCGGCCCGCGGATGCCGGACTCGGCAACCTTGACGATGTGGGCCGGGATCTCTCCGACGACGCGCTCGAAGGTGGAGCGGTCGACCTTGAGGTCCTTCAGGTTACGGGCGTTGACGCCGATGATCTTGGCGCCGGCCGCAACCGCACGCTCGACCTCTTCCTCGTCGTGGACCTCGACGAGCGGGGTGAGACCGATGGACTCGGCCCGCTCGATGAGGGAGACGAGGGCCTCCTGCTCCAGGGCCGCGACGATCAGCAGCGCGAGGTCGGCGCCGTAGGCGCGGGCCTCCCAGAGCTGGTACGCCGTGACGATGAAGTCCTTGCGCAGGATCGGGATGTCCACGCGGGCGCGGACGGCCTCCAGGTCGGCCAGCGAGCCACCGAAGCGGCGCTGTTCGGTGAGGACGGAGATGACCGCCGCACCACCCGCTTCGTAGTCTGCGGCGAGCCCGGCCGGATCGGCGATGGCGGCCAGCGCGCCCTTCGACGGGCTGGAACGCTTGACCTCGCAGATCACCTTGACGCTGTCGCCGCGCAGTGCGGCGACGCCGTCCTTGGCCTGGGGCGCCTTGGCGGCACGCTCCTTGAGCTCGTCGAGGCTCACGCGGGCCTGCCGTTCGGCAAGGTCTTCGCGGACCCCTTCGATGATCTCGTCGAGCACACTCACGCGAGCGGCCCCCTTCCGGGTCGATGACGGTCGGCCGCCTTGCAGACACGTACAACTGCAAGGTCAGCAATCAAATGGTATCCGCAGGAGGCGTTGCACTCCGCACCCGGTTGACGGCGTCCCAGTAACTGGACATTCGGAATCCGGGCTTCATGCGGGCCCCGGCCGGGGCTCAGGGCGCCAGCGCCGAGCCGAAAGAAAGATTTCGGACAACGGCGAATGTCAGGCCCACCACGCCGATGGCCCACCAGTACGGCGGCCGCAAGGCGAGGCGGGGTACGGGCCCGCCGCGGTAGGCGCGAACCAGCCACAGGGCCATGAATCCCGCGAAGACGAAGTAGCCGACGACAGCGAGGGCATTTGCCCCGAAAGCTGTGATCAGATCGCCGTGGGCGAACGCGTGCGCGCTGCGCAGGCCGCCACATCCGGGGCACAGGATTCCGGTCAGCCGCAGCAACGGACAGACCGGGTAATGGCCCGGCTCATTGGGATCCACGGTGCCCACATACGCAAAGGCCGCCGCGGCCGCGGCCAGCGTGAGCCCCGGGGTCGCGAGCCGCCGGGCCCGGGAGACCCGTACGGGGGGCGCGGTCCGCGGCGCGGCGTCGGGGGTGCGAGAGGCGTCCACCCGCCGATTCTCGCCGATCATGTCAACGGGCGCAGCACGACGGAGCGGGATGACAAAAGGCGCAGCCCGACCGGGCCGCGCCTTTCGGATCCTCGGTACCGCGCTCAGACCTTGGCGGGGACCTTCGAGGCGGCGATGACCTCGGCGAGGTCCTTGTGGGCGGACTTCGGCATGCCCATGCCCGCGGCCTTCATCGCCATGCCGACGACACCGCCGAGCGCGACGACGACGAGACCGGCCCAGAAGCCCAGCGGGTTCGCGAGCACCATGAAGGCGCCGGAGATGCAGAAACCGATGAAGGCGATGATGACACCGGTCCAGGCGGCCGGGGTGTGTCCGTGGCTAGTGCCCGCCATGAGTTGCTCCTCGTTGGTCTGTCGCTGTGCTGTATCGAAACGCGCGGCCTGTGTCGAACGCTCGGAGCCCATTGTCCCGCACAGGGCGGGGTCGCCGTCCACGGGGGGTACGTCAGCGGGTCGGGTCCTCGCCGCGGTCCAGAGCCTTCCACAGATCCTCCGGGCGGTCCGGATCCACCGCAGCGGGCCTGCGCGTGCGGGGGCTGCCGTCCCGCTCGTAGCGCCCGCCCATCGCGGGCCAGCTGCGGCCGAAGCGCAGGGCCAGCAGCCCGGCGGCCAGGATCAGGGCCGCTCCGGCGGCCGTGACGTACGGCCACGCCGTATGGGTCAGCCCCACCACCTGGGCCGCGGTGTCCGCGGTCGTACGGGCGGCCTCCGCGTCCAGGGCCCGGCGGCCGTCGGCGGCGAAGACCGCCGTCAGCGCGGCGCCCAGGCCGCTGAGCGCCAGCAGCCCCGACACCAGCAGCCGCCCCTTGCCGCGTACGGCGAAGACGGCGACCAGGGCGGCGAGCCCGACGATGGCCAGGGCGGCGGGGAGACCGGTCACGGCCCGCCCGTCCGCGGTCAGTGCGAGCGAGTCGCCGCCCATCGCGGTGGTGCCCCGGGCCCAGATCCGGCCGGAGGCGAGCAGGACGACGGTGGAGCCGAGCGTGCCGAGCAGCAGGGCGACGGCCACACTGCGGCGGCCGCCCTTGCTGTCGGGGGCCTCGGCGTCGGCATCGGTTCGGGGCGGGGGTACGGCACTCACGTACCCCACTATCCCCTACGCCCTCAGGAGCCGTGGAGGCGGTTCGCCGCTCCCACCGCGCGCAGCACCGCGGCCGCCTTGTTGCGGCACTCGTTGTCCTCCAGCTCGGGCACCGAGTCGGCCACGACCCCGGCGCCCGCCTGCACGTACGCCGTGCCGTCGCGCAGCAGCGCGGTGCGGATGGCGATGGCCGTGTCGGAGTCCCCCGCGAAGTCCAGATAGCCCACGCAGCCGCCGTACAGCCCGCGGCGGGTGGGCTCCAGCTCCTCGATGATCTGCATGGCGCGAGGCTTGGGCGCCCCCGAGAGGGTGCCCGCCGGGAAGCAGGCGGTGAGCACGTCGAAGGCGGTCCGGCCCTCGGCGACCCGCCCGGTGACGGTGGACACGATGTGCATGACGTGCGAGTACCGCTCGATGCTCATGAAGTCGACGACCTCCACGGAGCCCGGCTCGCAGACCCGGCCGAGGTCGTTGCGGCCCAGGTCGACGAGCATCAGGTGCTCGGCGCGCTCCTTGGGGTCGGCCAGCAGTTCCTCGGCGAGGTCGTGGTCCTCCTGCGGGGTGGCTCCGCGGTGGCGGGTGCCGGCGATGGGGTGGACCATGGCCCGGCCGTCCTCGACCTTGACCAGCGCCTCGGGGCTGGACCCGACCACGTCGAAGCCGTTCTCGAAGCGGAAGAGGTACATGTACGGGGACGGGTTGGTGGCCCGGAGCACCCGGTAGACGTCCAGCGCGGAAGCCTGGCAGGGGGTCTCGAACCGCTGCGAGGGCACGACCTGGAAGGCCTCGCCGGCGCGGATCCGCTCCTTGACGTCCTCGACGGCGGCCTGGTACTTCTCGCCGCCCCACAGCGCGGAGAACTCCGGCAGCTCGGAGGCGGGCAGCGGGGCCGGGACGTAGGGGGCGGGCCGCGCCAGGTCGGCCTCCATGGCGTCGAGGCGGGCCACCGCGTCGGCGTACGCCTCGTCCACACCCGATTCGAGGTCGTTGTGGTTGATGGCGTTGGCGATGAGCAGGACGGTGCCGTCCCAGTGGTCCATGACCGCCAGGTCGGAGGTGAGCAGCATCGTCAGCTCGGGCAGCTCCAGGTCGTCGGCAGCGTGCTCCCGGATGCGCTCCAGGCGGCGCACGATGTCGTAGCCGAGGTAGCCGACCATGCCGCCGGTGAAGGGCGGCATCCCGCCCGCGAGGTCGCGCGGGGTGTGCAGGGCCTCGACGGTGGCGCGCAGGGCTTCGAGGGGGTCGCCGTCGGTGGGCACGCCCACGGGCGGGGTGCCGATCCAGTGGGCCCGGCCGTCCCGGACGGTCAGCGTGGCGTCGCTGCGCACGCCGACGAAGGAGTACCGCGACCAGGAGCGGCCGTTCTCGGCGGACTCCAGCAGGAAGGTGCCGGGGCGTTCGGCGGCCAGCTTGCGGTAGAGCCCGACGGGGGTGTCCCCGTCGGCCAGCAGCTTGCGGCTCACGGGGATGACGCGGCGGTCGGCCGCGAGCTTGCGGAACGAATCGAGATCCATGTGCGTGGGACCTGTCTAGTCGGCGTCGCGGAGGAGGACATCGTCGTCGAAGCAGGTGCGGGCGCCGGTGTGGCAGGCGGCTCCGACCTGGTCGACCTTGACGAGCACGGTGTCGGCATCACAGTCGAGGGCGACGGACTTCACGTGCTGGAAGTGGCCGGAAGTATCCCCCTTCACCCAGTACTCCTGGCGGCTGCGGGACCAGTAGGTACAGCGGCCGGTGGTCAGGGTGCGGTGCAGGGCCTCGTCGTCCATCCATCCGAGCATGAGCACCTCACCGGTGTCGTACTGCTGGGCGATGGCCGGTACCAGGCCGTCGGCGGAGCGCTTGAGGCGCGCGGCGACGGCGGGATCGAGGTTGCCGGGGCGGGGGGACGTACTCATGCGGCCATTGTGCCGGGCCACGACGCTCGAAACGGATCTCTGTCCGCCTGATGGGCAGGCGCGCGGCGGGATCCAGCCGTAGGCTGACCGGCATGTCTACCCATGCGAAGCGTGAACGACTACTGCTGGCCGATTTGTTGGAGGCGGCGGGGCCGGAGGCGCCGACGCTGTGCTCCGGCTGGAGCTGCCGGGAGCTGGCGGCGCACGTGGTCGTCCGGGAGCGTCGGCCGGACGCGGCGGGGGGCCTGCTGCTGAACGTGCTCAAGGCGCGCCTGGACAAGGCGATGGACGAGTACACGGCCAAGCCGTACGAGGAGCTCCTCCAGCTGATCCGGACCGGGCCGCCGAAGCTGTCGGTGTACGCCCTGAAGCCGATCGACGAGGCGGCGAACGCGGTGGAGTTCTTCGTCCACTCGGAGGACGTCCGGCGGGCGCAGCCGGACTGGTCGCCGCGGGAGCTGGACCCGGTGTTCGCGGACTCCCTGTGGACCCGGCTGGAGAGGCTGGCCCGGCTGACGGGCCGGCGCTCGCCGGTGGGCCTGGTCCTGCGGCGGCCCGACGGCCGCACGGCGGTGGCGCACAAGGGCGTGCCGGTGGTGACGGTGACGGGCGAGCCGGGTGAGCTGACGCTGTTCTGCTTCGGCCGCCAGGACTCCGCCGCGGTGACCCTGGACGGTGACAAGGAGGCCGTCGCGCTGCTGACGACGGCGCAGCTGGGCATCTAGCGGGACTGACATCCGGGCGGGGTGCACCTGGCTCTGCCTGGGCGGCTGAGGCGATCGGCGGGCCCGCCCGGAGACCGGGCGGGCCCGCAGCGCGTCAGCGGACCGGGTGGCCGGCCTCTCGCAGGGCTGCCTTGACCTCGGAGATCCGCAGGTCGCCGAAGTGGAACACCGAGGCCGCGAGCACCGCGTCGGCGCCCGCCGCGATCGCCGGCGGGAAGTGCTCCAGCTTGCCGGCGCCGCCCGAGGCGATCACCGGGACCGTGACGTGCTTGCGCACCGCCGCGATCATCTCGGTGTCGTACCCGTCCTTGGTGCCGTCGGCGTCCATCGAATTGAGCAGGATCTCCCCGGCGCCCAGTTCGGCCGCCCGGTGGGCCCACTCGACGGCGTCGATGCCGGTGCCCCGGCGGCCGCCGTGGGTGGTGACCTCGAAGGAGCCCGACGCGGTCCGGCGGGCGTCGACCGACAGGACGAGGACCTGGCGGCCGAAGCGTTCGGCGATCTCCTGGATGAGCTCGGGGCGGGCGATGGCGGCGGTGTTCACGCCCACCTTGTCCGCGCCGGCCCGCAGCAGCTTGTCCACGTCGTCGGCGGCGCGCACGCCGCCACCCACGGTCAGCGGGATGAAGACCTGCTCGGCGGTGCGGCGCACCACGTCGTAGGTGGTCTCGCGGTTCCCGGAGGACGCGGTGATGTCGAGGAAGGTCAGCTCGTCGGCGCCCTCGGCGTCGTACAGCTTGGCCATCTCCACCGGGTCACCGGCGTCGCGCAGGTTCTGGAAGTTGACGCCCTTGACGACCCGGCCGTTGTCCACGTCCAGGCAGGGGATCACCCGTACGGCGAGGGTCATGCCGCACCTCCGTACGCTTCCACCTCGACCTCGACGACCATGCTGGGGTCGACGAAGCCGGAGACGATGATCATCGATGCGGCGGGGCGGACCGCGTCGAACAGTTCCTTGTGGGCGCGGCCCACATCGTCCACGTCCCGGGCGTGGGTGAGGTACATCCGCGTGCGGACCACGTGCTCCGGGCCGAGCCCGGCCTGGGCGAGGGCCTTGAAGGCGACGCCGAAGGCGGCGACGGCCTGGTCGTACGGGCCATTGGCGTCGGCCGCGGTGCAGCCGGAGACCAGGACGAGGCCGTTCGGGAGCTGCACGGCGCGGGAGTAGCCGATGACGTCCTCGTAGGCGCCACCGGAGGAGATGCGGCGCACCTCGGAAGTGCTGCTCATGCGGAGACCACCTTCAGGGCTTCTTCCAGCGTGAAGGCCTTGGCGTACAGGGCCTTCCCGACGATCGCGCCCTCGACGCCCAGCGGGACCAGCTCGGCCAGCGCCCGCAGGTCGTCCAGGGAGGAGATGCCGCCGGAGGCCACGACGGGCCGGTCGGTGGCGGCGCAGACGTTCCTCAGCAGCTCCAGGTTGGGGCCGGTCAGCGTGCCGTCCCTGCCGATGTCGGTGACGACGTACCGGGCGCAGCCCTCGGAGTCCAGGCGGGCGAGGGTCTCGTACAGGTCGCCGCCCTCGCTGGTCCAGCCGCGGCCCTTGAGGGTGGTGCCGCGGACGTCGAGGCCGATCGCGATCTTGTCGCCGTGCTCGGCGATCGCCTTGGCGGCCCACTCGGGGGTCTCCAGGGCGGCGGTGCCGAGGTTGACCCGGGTGCAGCCGGTGGCGAGGGCAGCGGCGAGCGAGGCGTCGTCGCGGATGCCGCCGGACAGCTCGACCTTGATGTCCATGGCGGCGGTGATCCCGGCGACCAGGGCGCGGTTGTCGCCGGTACCGAAGGCGGCGTCCAGGTCGACCAGGTGCAGCCACTCGGCGCCGGAGGCCTGCCAGGCGAGGGCCGCCTCCAGCGGGGAGCCGTAGGAGGTCTCGCTGCCGGACACCCCGTGCACGAGGCGGACGGCCTGTCCGTCGCGGACGTCGACCGCGGGGAGGAGCTCAAGCGTCTTGTGCATCAGAGGGTCTCGATCCAGTTGGTGAGGAGCTGGGCTCCGGCGTCGCCGGACTTCTCGGGGTGGAACTGGGTCGCCCACAGGGCGCCGTTCTCCACCGCCGCGACGAACGGCTCGCCGTGGGTGGCCCAGGTGACGCGGGGGGCACGGATCGCCGGGTTGGTGACCTCCAGGGTCCACTCGCGCGCCGCGTAGGAGTGCACGAAGTAGAACCGGGCGTCGGCGTCCAGGCCGGCGAAGGCCTGGCTGTCGGCCGGGGCGTCGACGGTGTTCCAGCCCATGTGGGGGACGACCGGGGCCCTCAGCGGGCCGACCGTGCCGGGCCACTCGTCGAGGCCCTCGGTCTCGACGCCGTGCTCGATGCCGCGCTCGAAGAGGATCTGCATGCCGACGCAGATGCCCATGACCGGGCGGCCGCCGGAGAGCCGGCGGCCGATGATCCAGTCGCCGCGGGCGTCCTTGAGGCCCTGCATGCAGGCGGAGAAGGCGCCGACGCCGGGGACGAGGAGTCCGTCGGCGTCCATGGCCTTGTCGTAGTCGCGGGTGATCTCGACGTCGGCGCCGACGCGCGCCAGGGCGCGCTCGGCGGAACGGACGTTGCCGAAGCCGTAGTCGAAGACGACGACGCTCTTGGTGGGACGGGTGGTTGCGGCAGTGCTCATGCCCAGATTCCTTGGATTCGCAGGACCCCGGCGGCCAGACACATCGCCGAGGCGATGGCGAGCAGGAAGACGACCGACCTGGGCATCTGCTGCTTCTGGAAGGAGTAGACGCCTCCGGCCAGGAACAGGCCGAGGACGATCAGGATCGTGTTGAGCCCGTTCACGGTTAGAGGGCGCCCTTCGTGGAGGGCAGGATGCCGGCCGCGCGCGGGTCGAACTCGGCCGCGTAGCGCAGGGCGCGCGCGAGCGCCTTGAACTGGCACTCCACGATGTGGTGGGCGTTGCGTCCGTACGGGACGTGGATGTGCAGGGCGATCTGGGCCTGCGCGACGAAGGACTCGAAGATGTGCCGGGTCATCGTCGTGTCGTAGGTGCCGATCATCGGCGCCATGTTCTCGGGCTCGGTGTGCACGAGGTAGGGGCGGCCGGACAGGTCGACGGTGACCTGGGCGAGGGACTCGTCGAGCGGCACGGTGCAGTTGCCGAAGCGGTAGATGCCCACCTTGTCGCCGAGGGCCTGCTTGAAGGCGGCGCCGAGCGCGAGGGCGGTGTCCTCGATGGTGTGGTGGGTGTCGATGTGCAGGTCGCCGTCGGTCTTGACGGTGAGGTCGAAGAGGCCGTGGCGGCCGAGCTGGTCGAGCATGTGGTCGTAGAAGCCCACGCCCGTCGAGACGTCGACCTGGCCGGTGCCGTCGAGGTTTATCTCGACGACGACCGAGGTCTCCTTCGTGGTCCGTTCGACCCGTCCGATGCGGCTCATGCGTGCTGCTCCTTCTTCAGTGCGCGAACCGCTTCCAGGAACGCGTCGTTCTCGGCCGGGGTGCCCGCGGTGACCCGCAGCCAGCCCGGTACGCCGTTGTCCCGGACCAGGACACCCTGGTCGAGGATCTTCTGCCAGGCGGTGTGGGAGTCCTCGAACCTGCCGAACTGGATGAAGTTCGCGTCGGACTCGGTGACCTCGTAGCCGATGGCCCGCAGTTCGACGACGAGCCGGTCCCGCTCGGCCTTGAGCTGCTCGACGTAGCCGAGCAGGGTGTCGGTGTGTTCCAGGGCGGCCAGCGCGGTCGCCTGGGTGACGGCCGACAGGTGGTACGGCAGGCGCACCAGCTGGACGGCGTCGACCACGGCGGGGTGCGCGGCCAGGTATCCCAGGCGCAGTCCGGCGGCGCCGAAGGCCTTGGACATGGTCCGGGAGACCACCAGGTTCGGCCGGCCCTCGATGAGGGGCAGCAGCGAGTCGCGGTGGCTGAACTCCACGTACGCCTCGTCCACGACGACCAGGGACGGCTTGGCCGCCTGCGCGGCCTCGTACAGGGCGAGGACCGTCTCGGCCCCGACCGCCGTGCCCGTGGGGTTGTTGGGCGAGGTGATGAAGACGACGTCGGGGGCGTTCTCGGCGATCGCCTGCTCCGCCGCCGCCACGTCGATCGTGAAGTCGTCCCGGCGCGGGCCGGAGATCCAGCCGGTGCCGGTGCCCCGGGAGATCAGCGCGTGCATCGAGTACGAGGGCTCGAAGCCGATCGCGGTGCGGCCGGGCCCGCCGAAGGTCTGCAGCAGCTGCTGGATGACCTCGTTGGAGCCGTTGGCGGCCCATACGTTCTCCCGCGCGACCGGGTGCTTGGCCGTACGGGTGAGGTAGGCGGCCAGCTGGGTGCGCAGCTCGACCGCGTCCCGGTCGGGGTAGCGGTTGAGGGTGCGGGCGGCGTCGGCGACGCGCTCGGCGATGCGCCGGACCAGCTCCTCGGGCAGCTCGTACGGGTTCTCGTTGGTGTTCAGCTGGACGGGCACGTCGAGCTGCGGGGCGCCGTACGGGGTCTTGCCGCGCAGTTCGTCCCGGATGGGGAGGTCGTCGATTCCGGTCACGCCTGGGGGACCTTCCATCCGAAGCGCGCCTTCAGGGCGGCGCCGTGCGCGGGCAGGTCCTCGGCCTCGGCCAGCGTCACCACGTGGTGGGTGACCTCGGCGAGGGCCTCGCGGGTGTAGTCGACGATGTGGATGCCGCGCAGGAAGGACTGCACGGACAGGCCGGAGGAGTGGCAGGCGCAGCCGCCGGTGGGCAGCACGTGGTTCGAACCGGCGCAGTAGTCGCCGAGCGAGACCGGGGCCCACGGGCCGACGAAGATCGCGCCGGCGTTGCGTACGCGGGCGGCCCAGGCGGCGGCGTCGGCCGTCTGGATCTCCAGGTGCTCGGCGCCGTACGCGTCGACGACCTTGAGGCCGTCCTCCAGGCTGTCGACCAGCACGATCGCGGACTGCTTGCCCGCGAGGGCCGGCTTGATCCGGTCGTGGACGTGCTTGGACGCCGCGACCTGCGGCTCCAGCTCGCGCTCGACGGCGTCCGCGAGCTCGGCGGAGTCCGTGACGAGGACGGCCGCGGCCAGCGGGTCGTGCTCGGCCTGGCTGATCAGGTCGGCGGCCACGTGCACCGGGTCGGCGGTGGAGTCGGCGAGGACCGCGATCTCGGTCGGGCCGGCCTCGGTGTCGATGCCGATCTTGCCGGTGAAGTAGCGCTTCGCGGCGGCGACCCAGATGTTGCCGGGGCCGGTCACCATGTTGACGGGCAGGCAGTCCTCCGTGCCGTACGCGAACATCGCGACGGCCACGGCGCCGCCCGCCGCGTACACCTCGTCCACGCCGAGCAGCGCGCACGCGGCGAGGATCGTCGGGTGCGGCAGGCCGCCGAACTCCTTCTGCGGCGGGGAGGCCAGCGCGATCGACTCGACGCCCGCCTCCTGTGCCGGTACGACGTTCATCACGACGGAGGACGGGTAGACCGAGCGGCCGCCCGGGGCGTACAGCCCCACGCGCTCCACCGGAACCCACTTCTCGGTCACCGTGCCGCCGGGGACCACCTGGGTGGTGTGCTCGGTGCGGCGCTGGCCCCGGTGCACGATCCGGGCGCGCCGGATCGACTCCTCCAGGGCGGCGCGGACGGCGGGGTCGAGCTCGTCGAGGGCGGTCTTGAGGGCCTCGGCCGGCACCCTGACCTGCTCCAGCGTCACCCCGTCGAACTTCTGCGCGTACTCGATCAGCGCCGCCGTGCCACGATGATGGACGTCCTCGCAGATGGGCCGCACCTTGTCCAGGGCAGCTTCTACGTCGAACTCGGCACGGGGCAGCAGGTCGCGCAGGGCGCCGCCCTCGGGAAGGGCGTCACCGCGCAGGTCGATACGAGAGATCACCCCCCAATTCTCTCAGACCGTCTCGCGCCACCGTTCGCCCGTATCACTGGCTGATACACGCCCCGGATGTCACAGGCGCCCGTTAGCTTGGATCTACACGTATGACAGCGGAGGGGGGCCGCCATGACCGACGCACGCGCGGGTACCGAGGAACGCGTGGGCGAGGAGCCGGCCGACCTCTCCGCCTCCGAGCGCCGCATGTGGACCGCGTACCGCACGGGCAGCGTCTGCGACCTCAGCGTCCGCATCGGCGACCGGGACGATCCGCACGGCCGGCACGTCTGGGGCCCCGAGCGCAGCGTGCGTGCCCGGGTGGTGGCGCTGCTGCTGCTCCACGGGCCGCCGCCCGTGCCGGGCCGGGTGGCCTCGCTGAAGCTGCGCGGCGTACGGATCACCGGGCGGCTCGACCTGTCCGGGGGCACCGTGAGCCCGTACGTGGAGCTGCAGTCCTGCAGCTTCGACAGCGAGATCCAGCTGTCCGAGGCCCGGTTCGGCACCCTGCGCCTGGTGAACTGCGCGATCCCCCGGCTGGAGGCGGCCCGCCTGCACACCGAGGGCGATCTGCACATGCCGCGCTGCCGGGTGGCCCGGGGCATCCGGCTGACCGACGCGCAGATCGGCACCGACCTGCTGATCAGCCAGGCAGTGGTGCAGAAGGACTCCAAGGGCCGGGCGATCGCCGCCGACGGGATGTCGGTGGCGCAGGACTTCCAGGGCGAGCTGCTGGAGACGTACGGCGAGGTGAGCCTGCGCGGCGCGAAGGTCGGCGTGTCGATGAACCTGCGCGGGGCCCGCCTGCGCAACCCGAACGGGCGGTACGCGCTGAACGCGCCGCAGCTGACCGTCGAGCGGACCCTGTACCTGACCTCGATCGCCCTGGACTACGTCCCCGGGTCGAACTCCTCCACTCCCCCGTACGGACTGGGGCTGACGCCGACGCGCGGTCAGCCCTCGCAGCGCTTCGAGTGCCGGGGCGGGCTGCGGATGGACGACGGCCGCTTCGGTGACGCCATCGACTTCTACGGGGCGCGCTTCGTGCTCACCGACGAGCAGGAGATATCCCTGCGCCGGATCCAGACCCCCGAGTTCCGCTTCGTCGGCGAGCGGCCCGAGCACGGCAGGGTCGTGGTGTCGGGGTCCAAGGTGGTCAAGCTCGTCGACACCTCCACCAGCTGGCCGGGGCCGGGCGGGGTGTCGATCGAGGGCTTCGTCTACGAGAACCTCGCCCCCCGGGGCCACTTCCCCCTGTCCCGCCGGCTGGCGTGGGTGGAGGCGGCCACGCCCGAGTACTCGCCGGAGCCGTACGAGCGGCTGGCCGCCGTACTGCGCGCCAGCGGTGAGGACGCGGACGCCCGCGAGGTGCTGCTGGCCAAGCAGCGCCGCCGCCGGGCCACCCTGCCTCCCGCGGCCAGGGCCTGGGGCTACGTCCAGGACTGGACGGTGGTCTACGGGTACCGCCCGGGCCGGGCCGCGCTGTGGATGCTGGTCCTGTGGGCGGCGGGCGCAATGTTGTTCTCCCAGCACCGGCCGCCCCCGATCAAGGCGGACGAGCATCCGACGTGGGACGCCGCCCTGTACGCCCTGGACCTCCTGCTCCCGGTGATCGACCTCGGTCAGCAGGGCCAGTGGAAGGTGGAGGGCGGCTGGCAGTGGGGAGCGGCGGCCCTGGTCCTGCTCGGGTGGATCCTGGCCACCACGGTGGCGGCGGGCGCGTCGCGGCTGCTGCGGCGGGGGTGACGGGGGATAGGGCGGGTCGGCCCGCGGCCATTACCCTGTGCCTCGTGACCACCGTTCGCCTGCCCCTCTTCCCCCTGAACTCGGTGCTGTTCCCGGGACTCGTCCTCCCGCTGAACATCTTCGAGGAGCGTTATCGCGCCATGATGCGCGAGCTGCTGAAGACGGGCGAGGACGAGCCGCGCCGTTTCGCGGTCGTCGCCATCCGCGACGGCCGCGAGGTCGCCCCGACCGCGCCCGGCCTGCCCGACCAGACGGCCCTGCCCGAGCGCGGCCCCGCGGCGGGCTTCGGCCCGGACCCGGTCCAGGCCTTCCACCGCGTGGGCTGCATCGCGGACGCGGCGACGATCCGGGAGCGGGAGGACGGCAGCTACGAGGTCCTCGCGACGGGCACCTCACGGGTCCGGCTGATCTCGGTCGACGCCTCGGGCCCCTTCCTCACGGCGGAGCTGGAAGAGCTCCCGGAGGAGGCGGGCGAGGGCGCGGGGGCCCTGGCCGAAGGGGTGCTGCGGGCCTTCCGCAACTACCAGAAGCGGCTGGCCGGAGCCCGCGAGCGGTCCCTGACCGGCGCGGAACTCCCCGACGAGCCGTCGGTGGTCTCGTACCTGGTGGCAGCGGCGGCGGTGCTGGACATCCCGGCGAAGCAGCGGCTGCTCCAGGCCCCGGACACGGCGACCCGCCTGGCGGAGGAGCTCAAGCTGCTGCGCACGGAGACCGCGGTGATCCGCCACCTGCCCTCGCTGCCCGCGGTGGACCTGACCCGTACCCCGACGAGCCCGAACTGACCGATGGCGAAGAAGAAACCGGCCGGGACCCCGGCCATCGTGGCCCTCACCGCGGCGGGCGCCGAGTTCACCACGCACGCCTACGAGCACGACCCTGCGCATCCCTCGTACGGCGAGGAAGCCGCCTCGGCGATGGGCGTCTCACCCGACCGGGTCTTCAAGACTCTCGTCGCGGAGGTGGACGGAGTCCTGACGGTGGCGGTGGTCCCGGTCTCGGGCTCGCTGGACCTGAAGGCCCTCGCCTCGGCGGTGGGCGGCAAGCGGGCGGTGATGGCCGATCCCGCCCTGGCGGAACGCACGACGGGCTACGTCCGGGGCGGCATCTCCCCGCTCGGCCAGCGCAAGCGCCTGCGCACGGTGATCGACGCCTCGGCCTGCGACCACCCGACCATCTGCTGCTCGGCGGGCCGCCGCGGCCTGGAGGTCGAGCTCTCCCCGTCGGCCCTGGCCGAATTGACCGGCGCCACGCTGGCCCCGATCGCCCGCCCGTAACGTCTGCGGCGCCGCCGCTGTCAGGGGCTCCGCCCTCCCCGGCCACCGCCTGCGGCGGGTCAGGTTCGCGGGGGCTCCGGCGCGGTCGGGTCGGCGTGGACGTGCGGCGGCGGGTAGACGGCCCAGGCGGGCTCCGGGTCCGGGTCCCGCGGGGACCAGAGGGCGGTCAGGCCCAGGTGCACCAGGACGGCCGTCATCGGCCAGACCAGCAGCACCCCGTGCGCCAGCATCTGCAGCGGCGCGTCGAACGGGACGCCCTTCCCCGCCTTCAGCGCGGCGGCCGGCAGGTCCGAGGACGGCCCCAGCCACAGCCCGAACCGCCACCCCACCAGCGCGGCGAAGAGGGACCCGAGCCCGAGCCCGATCACCAGCGGCACACCGCCGCGCCGGCGCCACAGGAAGACGGCGACGGCGCTCAGTACGCCCAGCCCCGCCGACAGCAGGAAGAAGGTCCCGTCGGCCCCGATCCGCGCCTCGCTCTCGCTGTTGCGCAGGAACACCGCCTCGCCGTTGGAGACGTACTGCACCCGTGGCGCCAGCCACACCCACAGCAGTCCGAGGAGCAGGCCCGCGACCCCGACCGCCAGGGCGACGACGGCCCCGTCCCGGATGTCCTGCGGGGCGATGGCCGCATCGGCCCCCGGCTTCTCGGGCGGGAGCGAGGGCGGGTCGAGAGGAGACGACGGGGTCACGGCTTCGGTCACCCCCACATCGTGCCAGGTGCGTCCGCCGTCGGCGTCAGCGGACCGCCGCCCGCCGGTACGCCCAGGTGGCGACGGCCAGCGACAGGACCCCGACGGCCCCGCACACGCCGAGGTCGAAGGCGACCGCGGCCCAGTCCGGATCCGGGGCGAAGGTCCGTGCGAACGCCTCCACCCCGTACGTGGAAGGCAGCAGGTCCCGCGCCCACACGATCACCTCCGGCATCCGCTCGGGGGGCAGCACCCCCAGCAGCAGCGCCGCCGACATGCCGAGCTGCCCGGCCAGGGTGGCCAGCTCCTGCCGCGGCGCCAGCAGCCCCAGCGCCGCGCCGAGCCCGGCCAGCGCGGCCCCGGCGAGCGGCACCACCGCGACCAGGATCCACAGGCCGCCCATCGGCAGCCCGAAGAGCACGGACCCGAAGACGGCGGTGACCAGGGTCCCCGGCAGCGTGAAGGAGGCGTACGCGGCGGCCGCGCCCAGCACCACCGACGCGGGCGGCACCGGCAGGGTGGCGTAGTGGTCGAGGCCGCCGCCCGCCCGCAGCTGCCCGAAGTACTGAGCGAGCAGGTTCAGCGCCACGAAGGCCACGACGAGGACGGAGGAGCCGGCCACGACGGCCCGGGCCTCGGAGCCCCCGTCCACCACCCCCCGCATCAGGATCATGATCCCGACGGACTGGAAGGTGGCCACGAACAGCAGCGGGATCCGCGCCACCCGGGCCCGGGACAGCTGCGCCCGGTACACGGCGGCCAGCGCGGGGAAGAACCGCGCCTTCGCAGCCAGCTCGGCGGGAGCACACTCGGCGGGCACGGCGCCCGCGGCGCCCACGGCACCCGCGGTGCCCACGGCAGCGGTAGTCACGACTTGACCAGACCCTTCATCCGCCCGCCCAGCGCCAGGTAGACGTCCTCCAGGCTCGGTGTCGCCAGCGTGAAATCGTCGAGGGCGGCGAAGGCCGGCCCCCCGGTGACGGCGGCCACCGCCGCGCGCGCCTCCTCGGGCGGCAGCCGCAGCACCCAGCGGCGCCCCGACTCGGTGGCCAGCGGGGCGAGCGCCGCGACCTGCGGAACCTCCAGCGGCGGGACGGACCGCCACACCAGCTCCAGCCGGACCTCGCCCGAGACCTTGGCCTTCAGTCCGGCCGGGGTGTCGCAGGCGATGACCCTGCCCTGGTCGATGACGGCGACGCGGTCGAGGACCGTCTCGGCCTCGATGACGTTGTGGGTGACGAGCAGGACGGTGGCGCCGTGCTGCTCGCGCCGCCGGTCCACGGCGGACCACACCGCGCGGCGGGCCACCGGGTCCATGCCGGTGGTCGGCTCGTCGAGGACCAGTACCGGCCGCTCCCCCACCAGCGCGGCGGCGAAGCAGGCCAGGCGCCGCTGTCCGCCGGAAAGCTTCTTCAGGGGCCGCCCGGCGAGGGCGGTCAGCCCGAGCTCCTCCAGTACGGCGTCACGCGCCGCCCGCGCCGCCCGGGCGTCGAGCCCGCGCAGCCGGCCGGTGGTCTCGGCGGCCAGCGACACGGTGAGCTCGTCCAGCGCGGTGGACTCCTGCCCCAGGTAGGCGAGCAGTCGCGCCGCACGCCCGGGGTGGCGTACGAGGTCGTGGCCGAGCAGGGTCACGGTGCCCGCGTCGGGGCGCATCAGCCCGGTGAGCTGGCGGACCAGGGTGGACTTGCCGGCGCCGTTGGGGCCGAGCAGACCGAAGATCTCGCCGCGCCGGACGTCCAGGGACACGCCGTCGTTGGCACGGGTCTCGGGCAGGGCCGGAGCCCCGCGCCGGCCCCGTACGGCGGGATACGTCTTCACCAGGTCACGCACGGCGCAGACCACGTCGGAGGCCGCTGCCGCTGTTGCCGCCGTCTCCGGCGTCCCGCGGGGTCCTGCCTGTGCTGTGCCCGTACTCACGAGGGAGCAGCCTACGCGGCTCCCGCCCCTACTCGGCCGCCGGGGTCGACGGCGCGGCCGCTCCCAGGGGCGGTGATCCCGGCACCGCGGCCGGTACGGCGGCCACGTGTTCGGCGGCCGCCCGGACGTCGATCTCCCGCCAGAAACCGGCGCGGATGGCGTAGCGGTCGTGCTCGTCGATCTGGTCGTCCTTGTGCGCGAGCAGCCCGAACCGGGCGGCGTAGCGCAGCAGCTCCCCGTCGATCCGGTGCGGGATGCGCGGGTACATCGTGGCCAGCTTCTGCAGGTGGACGGTCTCCGGGAGCCGCTCCATCCAGCGCCGGGCGAACACCTGTCCCACCTCGAACGGGTCGCCGCCGACGGTGGTGATGTCCTCCTCCCGGTCGGCCCAGCGCTGCTCGGCGCTGGTGAGCTGGGCGAGGGTGGGCAGCGAGGCGGTCTCGGCGGGTTCGCCGAGCGGTCCGGCGCGGTCGATCCAGCCCTTGTCGGAGGACCACCGCAGGGCGCTGCCGGCGGGGGGCTGGCTCCCGTTGGAGGCGGGCGCGGCCTGCTGCCCGGGTGCGCGCAGCGAGCCGGCCAGGTCCTTGGGCGTGGGCACGGCCCGGCCCCCGGGGGTGGCGGGCGCGGGTACGGGGGCTCCGTCGGCCTCGTCCTCCCGGGCGTCGGCGGAGCCGTTGCGGGCGGCTTCGGCGAGCGCCGCCTCGGGCAGCGGGGCGGAGAGGATGGCGGCGATTTCGGGGCGCGGGGCGGGCGGCGGGGAGCACAGCCCGGTGAGGTCCTTGGCACGGACGGCCCGGGTGATCCAGGCCCGGTCGAGGACGCGGCGTTCGTCGGCCTCCGCGACGAGGTCCTCGGACTGGTTGTAGTCCCCGTCGGCGGCCTGTACGGCCCACAGGTGGACGGCGACCCCGTGCTCCTTGGCGGACATCAGGCCGGGCAGCAGGTCTCCGTCGCCGGTCACCAGGACCACGTCGGAGCAGGCGCGGTTGCGGGCCAGCTCTGTGAGTTCCGCGTGCATGGCGGCGTCGACGCCCTTCTGCGCCCAGCGGCCGTCGCTGCGGGTCAGGGCGCCGAGGCGGACGGTGACGCGGGGCATCACGCGCAGCCGCCGGTGCTCGGGCTGCGGCACCCGGTCTGGTGCCCCGTCGAACCAGTAGATGCGCAGCAGGGGCTGCTCGGTATCCGCTTCGGCGCGCTCACGCAGGCCCTGGATGAGGGCGGCATGGTCGACGGTGATGCGGGATCGGGAGGGCTCTCCTGCGAGAAGGCTCGCGGCGGCGCCCAGCAGATAGCCGGCGTCCACCAGGACGACGCAGCGGTCCACGCGTACCACCCTCTTCCCTGGGGGTCCTCGATAGGTTTTCCCCGAGTCTGCCCGACCGCAAGGGTGTTGACGGCCGGAACTCGATCATCGGCGTGGCGGATCTCACAGGCGGGAAGGAGACGGGCTCCGACTACGCGCGGTAATGATCCAAAATGCGCGATTTCTGGCGTTGTGTGAGTGTGAAGGCGGTCCTGGCCCCTAGACCCTCACGGAGGCTCCACCATGGCCAAGAACAAGCAGCAGAAGCAGCCGAAGCAGCAGCAGGCCCGTTCGTCCGCGTCGGACCCGTCGCGCAGCTCCTCGGAATCCTCGCCCGGCTCGACCTCGCAGGCGCCGAGTCCGATGGACATGGCCCACAAGAGCAAGACGAAGAAGTTCGGCCACAACTGACGCCTTCGCGTCCCGTGACCGGAAAAGGGCCTGCCCGGCGATGCCGGGCAGGCCCTTCCGTACGCGGTGCACCCCCAGACCTGCCCCGACCTGCCCCGTCCGGCCCTATCCGGCCAGGCAGGACGGGCCGAGCAGCACCTTGAGGTCGCCGAAGAGGGCGGGGTCGGGCTGGACCCGGTGCCTGTCGAGACGCAGCACCGTGGTGGTCCGCGGCCCTTGGAGCTTGATCCGTACCTCGGTGTTGCCCTTGTGGTGGCGCAGGATCTCCCCCAGTCGGGTCACCATCGGCGGAGTGACCTTGACGGTGGGGATGGTGAGGACCACCGGGGCGTTGGTGCCGGCCGAGGAGAGGTCGGGGACCATCATCTCCATGGCGACCAGGCGGGGCACGTCCTCGCGCTTGTCGAGGCGGCCCTTGACGAAGACGACGGTGTCCTCGACCAGCTGGGTGGAGACGAGCTGGTAGGTCGCGGGGAAGAACATGCACTCGATGGAGCCGGCGAGGTCCTCGACGGTGGCGATGGCCCAGGCGTTGCCCTGCTTGGTCATCTTGCGCTGGAGGCCCGAGATGATGCCGCCGATGGTGACGACGGCGCCGTCCGAGTGCTCGCCGCCGGTCAGCTGGGAGATCCCGGCGTCCGTCTTGTCGGAGAGGACGTGCTCCAGGCCGAAGAGCGGGTGGTCGGAGACGTAGAGGCCGAGCATCTCGCGCTCCTGGGCGAGCAGGTAGGACTTCTCCCACTCGACGTCGGAGAACTCGACGTCGAGGCCGAAGCCCGGCTCGTCGCTCGCGCCCTCGTCGCCCATTCCGCCGAAGAGGTCGAACTGGCCCTCGGCCTCCTTGCGCTTGACCGCGACCACGTTGTCGATCATCGACTCGTGGTGGGCGACCAGGCCCTTGCGGGTGTGGCCCATCTCGTCGAAGGCGCCGGCCTTGATCAGCGACTCGACGGTCCGCTTGTTGCAGACGACGGCCTCGACCTTGTCCAGGAAGTCGGGGAAGGAGGAGAACTTCCCCTTGGCCTTCCTGGTCTTGATGATCGACTCGACGACGTTCTGGCCCACGTTGCGCACTGCGGTGAGGCCGAAGAGGATCACGTCGTCACCCTGGGCGGCGAAGTTCGGCTCGGACTCGTTCACGTTCGGCGGAAGGACCTTGATGCCCATCCGGCGGCACTCGTTCAGGTAGATCGCGGACTTGTCCTTGTCGTCCTTGACCGAGGTGAGCAGGCCGGCCATGTACTCGGCCGGGAAGTTCGCCTTGAGGTAGGCGGTCCAGTACGAGACCAGTCCGTACGCGGCCGAGTGCGCCTTGTTGAAGGCGTAGCCGGCGAAGGGGACCAGGACGTCCCACAGGGCCTGGATGGCCTGGTCGCTGTAGCCGTTCTTCTTGGCGCCCTCCTGGAAGATGACGAAGTTCTTCGCCAGCTCCTCGGGCTTCTTCTTGCCCATCACGCGGCGCAGGATGTCGGCCTCGCCGAGCGAGTACCCGGCGATGATCTGGGCGGCCTTCTGCACCTGCTCCTGGTACACGATCAGGCCGTAGGTGACCGCGAGCACCTCTTCGAGGGGCTCCTCCAGCTCCGGGTGGATCGGGGTGATCTCCTGCTGCTTGTTCTTGCGCAGGGCGTAGTTCGTGTGCGAGTTCATGCCCATCGGGCCCGGCCGGTACAGGGCCGAGACGGCGGAGATGTCCTCGAAGTTGTCGGGCTTCATCAGGCGCAGCAGCGAGCGCATGGGGCCGCCGTCGAACTGGAAGACGCCGAGGGTGTCACCGCGGCCGAGCAGTTCGAAGGTCTTGGGGTCGTCGAGCGGCAGGGCCAGGAGATCGATGTCGATCCCCTTGTTGGCCTTCACCATCTTGACGGCGTCGTCCATGATCGTGAGGTTGCGCAGGCCGAGGAAGTCCATCTTCAGCAGGCCGAGCGACTCGCAGCTCGGGTAGTCCCACTGGGTGATGGTGACGCCGTCGGTGTGCCGCACCCAGACGGGCACGTGGTCGGTGATCGTCTCGCTGGACATGATCACGCCGGCGGCGTGCACGCCCATCTGGCGGACCAGGCCCTCCACACCGCGGGCGGTGTCGATGACCTTCTTCACGTCGGGCTCGTTCTCGTACATCCCGCGGATCTCGCCGGCCTCGCCGTAGCGGGGGTGCGAGGGGTCGAGGATGCCGGAGAGCGGGATGCCCTTGCCGAGGACGTCGGCGGGCATGGCCTTGGTGAGCCGGTCGCCCATGGCGTACGGGTAGCCCAGCACGCGCGCGGAGTCCTTGATCGCGTTCTTGGCCTTGATCGTGCCGTACGTGCCGATCATGGCGACCTTGTCGGCGCCGTACTTCTCGGTCACGTACCGGATCACCTCGACGCGCCTGCGCTCGTCGAAGTCGATGTCGACATCGGGCATGGAGACGCGCTCGGGGTTCAGGAAGCGCTCGAAGATCAGGCCGTGGGTGAGCGGGTCGAGGTCGGTGATGCCCATGGCGTACGCGACGATCGAGCCTGCCGCGGAGCCTCGTCCCGGACCGACCGCGATGCCCTGGTTCTTGGCCCACATGATGAAGTCGGCGACCACGAGGAAGTAGCCGGGGAAGCCCATCGAGATGATCGTGTCCATCTCGTACTCGGCCTGCTTCATCCGGTCGTCCGGAATGCCTCCGGGGTAGCGGCGGTGCATGCCGCGCATGGTCTCCTCGCGGAACCAGGTGACCTCGGTGTAGCCGTCCGGGATGTCGAACTTCGGCATCAGGTTCCGGAACTTGAACATGCCCTCGGTGTCGATCTGGTCCGCGACCAGCTTCGTGTTGGCGCAGCCCTCCTGCCAGGCGTCCGAGGAGTCGATCGCGTACATCTCGTCGGTCGACTTCAGGTAGTAGCCGGTTCCGTCGAAGCGGAAGCGGTCCGGGTCCGAGAGGTTCTTGCCGGTCTGGATGCAGAGCAGGGCGTCGTGGGCGCCGGCCTCGCTCGCGTACGTGTAGTGCGAGTCGTTCGTCACCAGCGGCGGGATGCCGAGCTTCTTGCCGATCTCCAGCAGCCCGTCGCGGACCCGGCGCTCGATCTCGATGCCGTGGTCCATCAGCTCCAGGAAGTACCGGTCCTTGCCGAAGATGTCCTGGTACTCGGAGGCCGACTTCAGGGCCTCGTCGAACTGGCCGAGGCGCAGCCTGGTCTGGAGCTCGCCGGAGGGGCAGCCGGTGGAGGCGATCAGCCCCTCGGACCACTTGCTGATGGTCTCCTTGTCCATGCGCGGCCACTTGGTGAGCCAGCCCTCGGCATACGCGTCGGAGGAGAGCCGGAAGAGGTTGTGCAGGCCGGTGGCGTTCGACGCCCAGATCGTCTTGTGGGTGTAACCACCGGAACCGGAGACGTCGTCCCGCTTCTGGTGCGGCTGGCCCCACTGGATGCGGCGCTTGTTGCGCCGGGACTCGGGGGCGACGTACGCCTCGATGCCGATGATCGGCGTGATCCCGGCCTTCTGGGCGGTGTGGAAGAAGTCGTAGGCCCCGTGGAGGTTGCCGTGGTCGGACATGGCGATGTGCGTCATGCCCATCTCGTTGCACGCGTTGAACATGTCCTTCAGCCGCGCGGCACCGTCCAGCAGCGAGTACTGGGTGTGGACGTGCAGGTGCGTGAACGGCGGCTTGGTCACGGTGGGAGTCCTCCGGGGGGAGAGAGGGGCGGCAGCTCTGAATCCTACGTCTCCCGGGTGACACATCCGGGGCACCGACCGGTACCTTCATCCGTTGCAGAGCCAGAGAGGAAGGACACCTGTCCGAGCCCCTCCGGATCAGATACGTGATCGGCAAGCGATCCACCCCGCACCACCAGGAGGCACCGGCCATGGCGGTTCCCGAGACGACCGACGAGCAGCGCGCCGAGCAGATACTCGACGTCTTCGACACCGCGTTCGGTGAGCTCCTCGCCGCCGACCCCGCTGCCTTCCAGGTCAAATTCCGGAAGATGGCGGCTTCCGCCTTCGCCTTCTACCGGGGCACGGCCTGCCTCTTCTACGCGGACCTGGAGCGCGACCGCCACGGCGGCCCGTACCTGGACGAGCGGACCGGCCGGGTGTGGATCCACGGCGATCTCCACGCGGAGAACTTCGGCACGTACATGGACTCGAACGGCCGGCTGGTCTTCAACGTCAACGACTTCGACGAGGCCTACGTCGGCCCCTTCACCTGGGACCTCAAGCGGTTCGCCGCCTCCGTCGCCCTGATCGGCTACACCAAGGCTCTCAGCGACGACCAGATCAGCGAGCTCGTCCGCGTCTACGCGGGCGCCTACCGGGAGCGGATCCACCACTTGGCCGCCGGGGCCAAGAACGAGGAGGTGCCCTCCTTCACCCTCGACACGGCCGAGGGCCCGCTGCTGGACGCGCTGCGCTCGGCCCGCGCCCGCACCCGCTTCTCGCTCCTGGACTCGATGACGGAGATCCGCGACTTCGAGCGCCGCTTCACCCCGGGCCCGGGCACCATCGAACTGGACGCGGCCACCCGCTACAAGGTGCTCTCCGCCTTCGACGGGTACCTGGAGACCCTGCCCGACGAGTCGCTCGTACGGCCCGACTCCTACCGGGTCAAGGACGTCGTGGGCCGCCGTGGCGTCGGCATCGGCTCGGCCGGCCTGCCCTCGTACAACATCCTGCTGGAGGGGCACAGCGACGCCCTGGAGAACGACGTCGTGATCTACCTCAAGCAGGCGCAGACCCCGGCGGTCTCCCGGCACATCACCGACCGTGCGGTGCGGGAGTACTTCCAGCACGAGGGACACCGCACGGTGATCTCCCAGCGGGCGCTCCAGGCGCATGCCGACCCGTGGCTGGGCTGGACCGAGCTGGGCGGCTCGGGTCAGCTGGTGGCGGAGGTCTCCCCGTACGCGGTGGACCTGGACTGGTCGGACCTGGACGACCCGGAGGAGATCGCCGCCGTCGTCGCGGACCTCGGCCGGGCCACGGCGACCATGCACTCGGCGGCGGACGAGGCCGAGAGCGGCCACTCGCTGGTCCCCTTCTCCACCGAGCGGGCCATCGACGCAGCCATCGCGGCCGACGAGGAGGGCTTCGCCCGGCTGCTCGTGGACTTCGCCCACGCGTACGGGGCCCGGGCGCGCGCCGACCACCAGATCTTCGTGGACCTCTTCCGCAACGGCCGGCTCACGCCATAAGGGCGGGGTGATCCAGGCGGGAACGGGACCTGCGGGCCGCTTTCACAGGGACGCGTGGCAGACTCGCGGCGATGGACATATCAGGGGTGAGGCTACGAGGGCTGCGGGCCGCGCTGTTCAGCGCGCTCGTGGTGCTGCTCTCGGCGGGCTCACACGTCCTCATGTCCCGGGTGCCGCTGCCGCCCGCGCTGGCGGGCGGGGCCTTCGCCGCCGTGTTCACCGTCTCCTACGCGCTGGCGGGCCGCGAGCGCGGCTTCGGCCCGATCGCGGCGCTGCTCGTCCCGCTGGAGCTGGCCGCCGACACCGTCTTCACCGCCGGACAGCACGTCTGTTACGGCCCCGCCGGCGGCCCGGTCTCGGGCCCGCTGCGCGCCCTGGGCCTGGACGAGCTGTGCGGCGGGACGCCGGTGGGCGGGCCGCTGGCCGAGGTGGCCGGGCCCGCCGCCGATCCGGCCGCGCTGCTTTCGGCGCCCGGGCCGTGGGCGCCCTGGCTGCTGCTCGCCGCCCACGTCTCGGTCGGGCTGCTCGCCGCCGGCTGGCTCCACCACGGCGAACGGGCGCTGGCCCGGCTGCTGCGCGCGCTGGCCGCGTTCGCGTTCCGGCCGCTGCTGCTGACGGAGGCCGGGGCGCCGGTCGCCGCCGGCCCCGCGCGGCGGGCGCCGCGGCCGGTCCGGCCGGGCACGGTGGCCCGTACGCGCTTCCCCGCACACTCCGTGGGACGGCGGGGACCTCCCGTGCCGGGCGCGCTCGCGAGCGCCTGACGCACGTACGGCACCCCTGACACGTCACACCCCACGGAGATCATGATGAGTTCACGCAACAGCCAGGCCAACAAGGCGGCGGCCCGCGAGCGGCTGCGCGCCGAGCGCGAGGCGCAGGCGAAAAAGGACAAGGTGCGCCGCCAGGTGATCGTGGCGGGCGCGGTCCTCGCCGTACTCGCCCTGGCCGGCGGCGTCGGCTACGCGGTCGTGCAGTCCAACCAGCCCGGCCACTGGGAGAAGGCCGCCAAGGCCGCGCTGGTCAAGCCCAAGAACACCGAGGGCGAGGACGGCACCACGGTCGTCATCGGCAAGGCCGAGGCGAAGAAGACCCTGGAGCTGTACGAGGACTCCCGCTGCCCGGCCTGCGCCCAGTTCGAGCAGGCGGCCGGCGAGCAGGTCAAGAAGGACGTCGACGCGGGCAAGTACAAGCTCCAGTACTTCGGTGCCACCTTCATCGACAACATGGCCAAGGGCGAGGGGTCGAAGAACGCGCTGAGCGCGCTCGGCGCGGCGCTGAACGTCAGCCCGCAGGCCTTCCTCGACTACAAGGGCGCGCTCTACTCCAAGGACCTGCACCCCGAGGAGACCGTCGACAGCTTCGCCAAGGACGACTACCTGCTGAAGGTCGCGGACACCGTCCCGGCACTCAAGGGCAACGCCGAGTTCAAGAAGGCCGTCGAGGACGGCACCTACGACCGGTGGGCGCTGGAGATGTCCAAGGCCTTCAACAACTCCAGCGTGAAGGGCACGCCCACGCTGAAGATGGACGGCAAGAAGATCGACACCCCGCAGACGGCGGAGGCGTTCACGGCTGCGATCGACAAGGCTCTGCAGGGCTGAGCCCCTGCCGTTCCGGAGGCACATTTCCGGACAGGCCTGGCCAATGGGCGGGCGGACTCCCAGAGTTCGCCCGCCCGTTGCATTCCCGAGCCTGTTCCCACGCCCATACCCGTCAGTAATATGATCATCCGTGACCAGTCATCTCTCCTCTTCCGCTGCCGCGGCAACTCCTCGCCGCCGTACGGTCGTCCTCGCCGCCGCGGCCACGGCCACGCTGGCCCCCCTCACCTCGCTGGGTGCCTCGGCCGCCCATGCCGCCGCCGGCGCGCCGGCCTTCCTGCACGGCGTCGCCTCGGGTGACCCGCTGCCCGACGGGATCCTGCTGTGGACCCGGGTGACCCCCACCGCCGAGGCCGTGCCCGGTTCCGGCCTCGGCCCGGCCGTCCAGGTGGGCTGGGAGGTGGCCTCGGACAAGGCCTTCTCCCGGATCGTCGCGAGCGGCACCACCACCGCGAGCGCCGCCACCGACCACACGGTCAAGGTGGACGTGCGCGGGCTGCAGCCGCAGACCCCGTACTGGTACCGGTTCACCGCCGGCGCCACCGTCTCCCCCGCCGGGCGCACCCTGACCACCGCGGGCCACGACGTGACCACCGCCGGGGTCCGCTTCGGCGTGGTCTCCTGCGCGAACTGGGAGTCGGGCTACTTCTCCGCCTACCGGCACCTGGCCGCCCGTACCGACCTCGACGCGATCCTGCACCTCGGCGACTACATCTACGAGTACCAGACCGGGGGCTACCCGGAGTCGAAGTACGTCGTGCGCCAGCACGAGCCGAAGAACGAGATCGTCTCGCTCGCCGACTACCGCATCCGGCACGGCAAGTACAAGACGGACGCCGACCTCCAGGCGCTGCACCACGCGCACCCGGTCATCGCCATCTGGGACGACCACGAGTTCGCCAACGACGCCTGGGCGGGCGGCGCCGAGAACCACACGGCGGGCACCGAGGGCGAGTGGGCGGCCCGCGCGGCCGCCGCCAAGCAGGCGTACTTCGAGTGGATGCCCGTACGCACCTCCATCGCCGGCACCGTCTACCGGCGGCTGCGCTTCGGCACCCTCGCCGACCTGCACCTCCTCGACCTGCGCTCCTTCCGCTCGCAGCAGGTCAAGGTCGGCAGCGGATCGGTGGACGACCCGGAGCGCACCATCACCGGGCGCGCCCAGCTGGACTGGCTCAAGTCGGGCCTGGCGGGCTCGAACGCGACCTGGAAGCTGGTCGGCACCTCGGTGATGATCTCGCCGGTGGCCTTCGGCTCGCTGCCCGCGCACCTGCTGGGGCCGCTCGCCAAGCTGCTCGGCCTGCCCGAAGGCGGCATAGCGGTCAACGTGGACCAGTGGGACGGGTACACGGACGACCGCAAGGAGCTGCTGGGCCACCTCAAGGACCGGAACATCAAGAACACCGTGTTCCTGACCGGTGACATCCACATGGCCTGGGCGAACGAGGTCCCGGTGAACATGGCCACCTACCCCGGTTCGGGGACGGCGGCGACCGAGTTCGTGGTCACCTCGGTGACCTCCGACAACATCGACGACTTGCTGCACGTACCGGAGAACACCGCCTCGCTGGTCGCCGAGTCGGCCATCAAGGCCGCCAACTGGCACGTGAAGTGGCTGGACATGGACGCGCACGGATACGGCGTGCTCGACGTCACGGCCGAGCGCTCGCAGATGGACTACTACGTGGTCTCCGACAAGCGCCGCCAGGACGCCACCTCCGCGTGGGCCCGCTCGTACCGCACGCTGAACGGCACCCAGAAGGTGGAACGGGCCGACCGACCGGTTCGCTGACAGACCGTCAAATTTGCTGTTTCGAGGGGCTCCTGGTGCAGACCAGGAGCCCCTCGTGCGTCAGAAGCAACAAATCTTTTACGTAAGGGTCTTGACCGGATAATGACATGAACACATAAGCTTCGCGCCATCCGAGGAGATCCCTCGGCCTGAAACCCCCCCACCGCGAGGAGCACTCGTGCGCGCTGTTGCCCGCATATCCCCCCTTCTCCGCCGCCGCCTGATGGGCACGGCGGTCCTGGCCGGAACCCTGGCGTTCTCCCCGCTCGCCGCCCCCACGACGATCGCCGCCGCCAAGTCCCCCGCCGAGGCGTGCGCCGACTCGGGCGCCACCGGAGCCCCCGCCAACGCCCGTGTCGCGCGCCCCGCCGACCAGCACGCGGCCGAGCCCAACGAGGTCACCGACACCCAGGCGAAGGCCATGGACGCCGACCTCAAGGCGAAGCTGGACAAGGCCCTCAAGAACCAGCCGCAGCGCAGCCTGCGTGCCGCCGAGGCCGTCACGACGATCCCCGTGTACTTCCACGTCGTGCACTCCGGCAACACCGGAAAGCTGTCGGCCACCCAGATCGACAGCCAGCTCGCGGTCCTCAACGCGGCCTACGGCGGCCAGGGCACCGGCAACGTGAACACCAACTACCAGTTCACCCTCGCCGCGACCGACTACACGGACAACGCCTCCTGGTACAACCTGGCCGACGGCTCCCAGGCCGAGAAGGACATGAAGAACACCCTGCGCAAGGGCGGCCCCGGCGCACTCAACTTCTACACCGCCAACCTGTCGGGCGGCCTGCTCGGCTGGGCGACCTTCCCGACCTCGTACGCCTCCAGCCCCAAGATGGACGGCGTGGTCGTGCTCGACACCTCGCTGCCGGGCGGCTCTTCCGCCAACTACAACGAGGGTGACACCGCGACCCACGAGGTCGGCCACTGGATGGGGCTGTACCACACCTTCCAGGGCGGCTGCAACGGCAACGGCGACTACGTCTCGGACACCCCGGCCGAGAAGACCGCGGCGTACGAGTGCCCGACCGGCCGCGACTCCTGCGCCAGCAAGTCCGGCGTGGACCCGATCCACAACTTCATGGACTACACGTACGACTCCTGCATGTACCAGTTCACGGCCGGCCAGGTCGCCCGCATGACGAGCAGCTGGACCGCCTACCGGGCCGGCTGACCCTCACTCAGGTCCCGACTGCTCTAACCTGGCGCCATGAGCGCGCCGGGGGACGTGATCGACGGACGGTTCGAGCTGGTTGAAAAGCTCGGCAGCGGAGGTATGGGCACGGTCTGGCGAGCGCTGGACCGTGCCCTGCACCGTGATGTGGCCGTCAAGGAGGTCCGGCCTCCCGTCGGCCACGAAGCGGGCGAGCCCGCGCGGCTGCTGCGCGCACGCGTACTGCGCGAGGCCCGCGCCCAGGCCCGGATCAGCCACCCCAACGTGGTCACCATCCACCACATCGTGGACGAGGACCCGCACCCGTGGCTGGTGATGGAGCTGCTGCCCGGCCACTCCCTCCAGCACCGGCTGGACCGGGGCCCGCTGGAACCGGCCGAGACCGCCCGCATCGGCCGCGAGGTCCTCGCCGGACTCCGCGCGGTCCACGCCGCCGGGATCCGCCACCGCGACGTGAAACCCGCCAACATCCTGCTACGGGCGGACGGTTCCGCGGTCCTGACCGACTTCGGCATCGCCGCCGTCCAGGACGCACCCTCGCTGACCCCGGCCGGGGACGTCATCGGGACCCCCGAATACCTGGCGCCCGAACGCATCCGCGGCGCCGATCTGCCCGCCTCCGACCTGTGGTCGCTCGGCGTGACGCTGTACGTGTGCGTCGAGGGCGTCAGCCCGATGCGCCGCGCCACCAGCCTGGCCACGCTGGCCGCCGTCCTGGACGATCCCGTCCCGCCGCCGCGCAGGGCCGGCGCCCTGGGCCCCGTACTGGCGGACCTGTTGGTCCGCGATCCGGCCGCCCGGCCCGCCCCCGAGGAACTGGACGCGCGGCTCGCGGCGGTCGCCGGCGGCGCGTCGGCCCCTTCCGCCCCGTCAGCCCCTTCGGCCCCGCCTCCCGCACCGCGGGACCGGGTTCCCCCGCCGCGGCGCCCGGCCTCCGGCGGCCGCTTCGGTCCGCCGCCCGCGCTGCCCCCGAGACCGGCACCCCGCGGCTGAACGGGCGCCGTCCTACAGGGTGTCGAGGAAACCGATCGCGACCTTCCAGGCCTGCTCGGCGGCCTCGGCGTCGTAGTCCTCCAGCCCCGGGTCGGTGAACAGGTGCCCGGCGCCCGGGTAACTGTGGACCTCCACATCGACCCCCGCCCGCTGCATCCGCAGGTACCAGGCCGTCAGCCAGTCGTGGGGCTCGAAGGGGTCCGGGTCCGCGATGTGCAGCTGCACGGGCAGTTCGTCGACCGAGGCGTCGTCCGCGACGTCGGCCGTGCCGTGCAGGAGCAGCAGCCCGCGCGCCTTGTCGTCGGCCAGCGCCAGGTGCTGCGCGACGGAACCGCCGAAGGAGAAGCCGGCGTAGACCAGGCCCTGGTCGGAATAAGGGGCCGAGGCCAGCACCGCGCGCTTGAGCAGCTCGTCACGGCCGATCTCGTCCTGGTGGGCCATGCCCTCCTCGACGGTCTCGAAGGTGCGCCCATCGAAGAGATCCGGTACCTGGACCTGGTGCCCGGCCGCGCGCAGCCGGTCGGCCGCCGCGTGCACCGCGGGCCGCAGCCCGTACGTCGAATGGAAAAGCATGATGTTCATGCCTCCATCGTGCCAGTTTGCGCAGGCCCCTTCCGGTTACGTTCCTACCCATGGAAATGGAGACCGTCCTGCGCCCCGTCACGGTCGTCGGCGGCACGCTGGTCATCACGCTGGTCGCCGGATGGATGCTGGACCTGCTGCTGCGCCGGGCCGACGCCCGGCACAGCGAGACCCCCCTGTGGGGTCTGCTGCGCCGCTGCCGTCTGCCGTTCCAGGTCGTGCTCTGCACCTCTCTGCTCAGAGCGGCCTACCGCAAAGCCGGGATCCTGCCCGATCACGCCTTCACCGTCGGCCGGACCCTCACCCTGGTGCTGATCGCCTCCGTGGCCTGGCTGGCGGTGCGCGTCGCGACCGCCGCCGTCGACTCCACGTACGCGCGCTACGCCGCGGTGACCCAGGACGACGCCCGGGTCCGCCGGGTCCGCACCCAGGTCACGCTGATCCACCGGGTGGTCACCGCGGTCGTCGTCGTGGTCGCGGCGGCGGCCATGCTCCTGACCTTCCCGCCGATGCGTACGGTCGGCGCCTCGATGCTGGCGTCCGCGGGTGTGCTCGGCATCGTCGCGGGCATCGCCGCCCAGTCCTCGCTGAGCAACCTCTTCGCCGGCCTCCAGATCGCCTTCGGCGACACCGTCCGCATCGGCGACACGGTGGTGGTCGACAAGGAGTGGGGCAAGGTCGAGGAGATCACCCTGACGTTCCTGACCGTCCGCACCTGGGACGAGCGGCGGATCACGATGCCTGTGTCGTATTTCACGAGCAAGCCGTACGAGAACTGGTCGCGCGGCGGCGCTCAGATGACCGGGACGATCTTCTGGCACCTGGACCACAGCGCCCCCCTCGACCTCATGCGGGAGCAGCTCCGACACATTCTTGAGGACATCCCGGAGTGGGACGCCCGCGGCTCCAGCCTGGTTGTGACCGATACCACACCGCATACGGTCCAGGTCCGCGCGGTGGTCACGGCGAAGGACGCGGACGACCTGTGGACGGTCCGCTGCGCGGTCCGCGAGCGCCTGATCACCTGGCTGGTGACGCACCACCCGTACGCCCTGCCCCGCATCGCGGCCTCCGAGGCCGTTCCGCGCCCGGAGGCCTGAGGCCCGGCCCGGGCGGATCCCCGGGACCCGGCGGGTCGGCCGGAACAGGGCCCCCGCCCCCGGGACCGGCCTCCGCCGTCAGCTCCGCTCCGTGCGCCCGCGCGATCCGCCGCGCCATGGCCGGCCCCAGCCCGTACCCGGCGCCGAGGGCTCCATCGGCCTGCGCCGCACCTCGGAGTGGACCGCGCCCCGGACCGCTGCCAGGTCTGGTCCCCGGCGCACCGGGGCCCGGTACGCCTAGGAGCCGCGCAGGCTCCGTACGTCCAGATGCCGCAGCACCCGGTCCACGATCTCCGGATCGGCGCCGGGTTCGCTGCGCGCCGCCAGCACCTCGTGGCGGGCGGCCGACATCATCTCGCGCTGGATCCGCTGGACGTCCCGGATCCGCTCCACCCGCTGCGCGTACGCCTCCCGCCGCTCCTCGTCGACCATGTCGGGGCTGATGCGGGCACCCACGTCGTACGCGCGCCGGTACAGCGTCTCCACCAGGTCCTCCGGCAGCTCCTCCGCCTCCTCGATCTCCTTCAGCCGCCGCTTCGCGGCCTTCGCGGCGCGGATCGCCAGCTGCCGCTCGGTCTCCCGCTCCGCGTCCGTGTCGGATTCGACCCCCAGCCGCCGTACCAGCGACGGCAGGGTCAGCCCTTGCAGGACCAGCGTCGCCATGATCACGGCGAAGGCGATGAAGATGATCTGGTCCCGCGCGGGGAAGGGCTCACCCGCATCCGTTCGCAAGGGGATGGCGAGGGCCAGAGCCACCGAGGCCACCCCCCGCATCCCGGCCCACCACATGACCACGCTCTCCCGCCAGCTCAGCGGGATCTCCTCGTCGTAGTCGCGCCGCTTGTGCAGCTTCTGCGCGAGCCAGCCCGCCGGGAGCAGCCACACCAGCCGTACCCCGACCACCACCGCGATCACGGCCGCCGCCCAAGCGCTCACCTCCGCCTCACGACCGCCCGCCGCGGCGAACACGTTGTGCAGCTCCAGCCCGATCAGCCCGAACGCCACGCCCGTGACCAGCATGTCGACGACTTCCCAGAAGGTGTGCCCGGCGAGCCGCCCCAGCACGTCGTCGGCGTCGTTCGCGTACTCGGCGAGGAACAGGGCCGTCGTCAGGACGGCCAGCACCCCCGATCCGTGGAGTTCCTCCGCCACCACGTACGACACGAACGGCACCAGCAGCGTCAGCCCGATCTGGAGCGTGGCGTCGCCGAGCCGCCCCATGAGCCGGCCGGTCGCCCAGCCGAGGGCCAGTCCGACCACCACGGCGACGACGGCGGACAGGACGAACTCCCCGAGCGCGTCGGGCCAGGAGAAGCTGCCGCTGACGACCGCGCCGATGGCCACGTGGTAGAGCACGATGGCGGTGACGTCGTTGAAGAGGCCCTCGCCCTCCAGGATCGACACCATCCGGCGGGGCAGGCCGAGCGAGCCCGCGACGGCGGTGGCGGCCACCGGGTCGGGCGGGGCGACCAGCGCGCCGAGCGCGACGGCGGCGGCGATCGGCAGCCCCGGCACCACGGCGTGCGCGACGGCGGCCACGGCGGCGGTCGTGACGAACACCAGGGCCACGGCGAGCAGCAGGATCGGCCGGACGTTGGCGGCGAACTGCCGCCAGGAGGTGCGCTGCACGGAGGCGTACAACAGCGGCGGCAGCACCAGCGGCAGGATGAACTCGGGCGGGATGTCGACGTCGGGCACGAACGGCGGCAGCGCCAGGACCACCCCGCCGATGGTCATGAGTACGGGCGCGGGCAGCCCGAGCCGGTCCCCGAGCGGCACGGTGACCACGGCCCCGAGCAGCAGCACGAACAGCAGAGCAAGCTGATCCACTCCCCCACCCTGCCAGCCCGCTGCGCTCGGCCTGCGCGGTGAGGGGCGCGCCCCGCCGTGTCGGGCTCCGCCCGGCCCCTACGGCGGCTCCGCGCCCGCGGCGGCGCCCCGGTCCTTGATCCGCGCGGGCCCGGCCTCGGGGCGGACGGCTACGGGAGGGTGCGCCGCATCGAGCGGTGCGGGATGCCCGCGTCCTTGAACTCCGGGCCGTAGGCCTCGTAGCCGAGCCGCTCGTAGAAGCCGAGCGCATGCGTCTGCGCGCCCAGGTCCACGGCCGCGAGGCCGAGCCGCACCGCCTCCGCCTCGATCGCGCGCACCAGGGCGACACCCACGCGCAGCCCGCGCGCGGACTTCCGTACGGCCAGCCGGCCCAGCGAGCCGACCGTCAGGTCACCCGTCTTGGCCAGCACGCCGGGCCCGTGGAGCAGGCGCCCCGTGCCGAGCGGCACCCCGTCCGGCCCGACGGCCAGTACGTGCACCGCGTCCGCGTCGTACGCGTCGTACTCGATCGACTCCGGGACGGACTGTTCAACCACGAACACCTCGGTCCGGACCTCGAAGCAGGCCGCCATGTCGGCCTCGCCGACGGCGACCCGGACCTCGACGGGAGTGGTCACTCGCTCTCCGCCCGGATCACGTCCAGCGCGTGCTGGAGGTCGGCCGGGTAGTTGCTCTCGAACTCGACCCACTGCCCGTCCGACGGGTGCTCGAAGCCGAGCCGCACGGCGTGCAGCCACTGGCGGGTCAGCCCCAGCCGCTTGGCGACGGTCGGGTCGGCGCCGTAGGTCAGGTCGCCGACGCAGGGGTGCCGGTGCGCGGACATGTGCACGCGGATCTGGTGCGTACGGCCGGTCTCCAGCTTGATGTCCAGCAGCGAGGCGGCGCGGAAGGCCTCGATCAGGTCGTAGTGCGTGACGGAGGCCTTGCCCTCCTGGGTCACGGCCCACTTGTAGTCCGCGCTCGGGTGCCGGCCGATCGGCGCGTCGATCGTGCCGCTCATCGGGTCGGGGTGCCCCTGGACCAGCGCGTGGTAGCGCTTGTCGACGATCCGCTCGCGGAACTGGTTCTTCAGCGAGGTGTAGGCGCGCTCCGACTTCGCGACGGCCATCAGGCCGGACGTGCCGACGTCGAGGCGGTGCACGATGCCCTGGCGCTCGGCCGCGCCGGAGGTGGAGATCCGGTAGCCGGCCGCGGCGAGGCCGCCGATGACCGTGGTGCCGGTCCAGCCGGGGCTCGGGTGGGCGGCGACGCCAACCGGCTTCATGATGACGACGATGTCGTCGTCGTCATGGACGATCTCCATGCCCGGGACGGGCTCGGCGACGACCTCGACCGGCCGCGGCGGGGCCGGCATCTCCACTTCGAGCCAGGCGCCGCCGTGCACACGCTCGGACTTCCCGACGACGCTGCCGTCGACCGCCACCTTCCCCGCGGCCGCGAGTTCGGCCGCCTTCGTCCGGGAAAAACCGAACATACGGGCGATGGCGGCGTCGACGCGCTCGCCCTCGAGGCCATCGGGAACGGGCAGGGTGCGGATCTCGGGAATCGTACTCACCCGTCGAGTATGCAGGACTCGGCAGAAGAGCATTCCCGCGATCAGTCCTTGTGGACGGTCCCGTCCGGGTCCAGACCCTTGAACGACAGCAGGACGATCAGGATGCCGCCGCACACGATCGCCGAGTCGGCGAGGTTGAAGACGGCGAAGTGGGCCGGGGCGATGAAGTCGACGACCGCGCCCTGGAACACACCCGGCGAACGGAAGATCCGGTCGGTGAGGTTGCCCAGCGCGCCGCCCAGCAGCAGGCCCAGCGCGATCGCCCACGGCAGGCTGTAGAGCTTGCGCGCCAGCCGCACGATCACCACGATCACGGTGGCCGCGATGCAGGTGAAGATGATCGTGAAGGCCTCGCCGAAGCCGAAGGCGGCGCCGGGGTTGCGGATCGCCTCGAACCTCAGCAGGTCGCCGATGAGCTCGATCGGCGGCCGGTGCTCCAGCTTCGCCACGACCAGCATCTTGCTGCCGAGGTCCAGCAGGTACGCGAGCACCGCCACCACGAGCAGTGCCACGATCCGCCGACGCCCCTTGGGCGCGGCGGACTCAGGCTCGGCGTCGTCCCCGACCTCCGGCGTACCGATGATGCGCTCCGCCTCTGCCACGTGAGTCCCTCGAACTAGCTCGAACCAGGTTGAGACACGAGGGTACGTCAGGGCACCCGCGGACCGCCCGCCCGAGGCCCACCGGAAGCCCGCCCGGGGCTCCCGGACACGGGCTAGTGCCGCCGCTCCTGCTTCTGCTTGCAGTCCACGCACAGCGTGGCCCGCGGGAAGGCCTGCATCCTGGCCTTGCCGATGGGCTGCCCGCAGTTCTCGCAGAGGCCGTACGTGCCCGCCTCCAGCCGTTCCAGGGCCCGCTCGGTCTGCTCCAGCATCGAGGTGGCGTTCGCCGCCAGGGCCAGCTCGGACTCCCGGGTGATGTTCTTGGTGCCCGTGTCGGCCTGGTCGTCGCCCGCGCCGTCGCCCGAATCCCGCATGAGGCCGGAGATGGCCACCTCCGAGGCGTCGAGCTCCGCGCGCAGCCGCAGCACCTCGCTCATCAGCTCGCTGCGGGCCTCATCGACCTCCGTGGGCGTCCAGGGGTCCTCCCCGGGCCGTACGGCGAGGTCGCCGGGCGCGGTGGCCGCCGTGACCCTCACCTTGGGCAGCCCGCTGGTCGCGGCCGCGGCCGTCTTCCTCGCCGTACCGGTGCTCTTCTTGGCAACCACTTTGCGGACTCCCGTCTTCTTCGCGGCCTGCGCCGCCCCCTCGGCCCCGGCCGGCTTGGCCGTGGCCTGCCGCTTCGCGACGGCAGTCGTCTTCTTCACGGCGGTCGCCCTGACGGCGTCCGTCGCCTTCTTCGCGGTCGCCTTCTCGGCGGTCGCCTTCGCCGTGGCCGTGGCCGTGGCCGTGGCCGTCTTCGTCGCGGTCGCTTTCGTCGTGGTCGCCTTCTTCGTCGTCGCCTTCTTCGTGCTCGCCTTCTTCGTGGCCGCCCTCCCGGCGGTCGCCTTCCCGGCCGGTACCGCGTCGACGGGGGTCGCCCCGGCGGCGCCCGCCCTCCCGGTCGGCGCCTTCTTCGCCGGTGCCTCGGCCAGTGCCTTCCCGGCAGTACCGGCGGTCTTCTTCGCCACCATGGCCGCGGCCCCTTCACATACTGTGATCTTTGCTCGCGATTCGTGCCGGAACGATAAATCGGCACCGGCCCCGCAGCAACGGGGCACGCATCCCGCGAGGTCAACCTGCATCCGTTGTGCCCATCCGGAAGCCCCGTAACCCGCCCCACCCGCCCCACGCGAGTCCGTACCGGCGCGTCGGCCCATTCGGGTCACGCGAGCGGCCCTGCCGCGCCCCCGCCACGCCGTGCCGCGGGGCCCCGCGCGGGCCCCCGTAAACCGGTCTGCCGTGCGCCCCCCGGCCCCGTACACTGGGCCCAGCGAGAGGCATGGATGGGGACGAGTAGCGTCGGACGCAGCCACGAGCGACCCGGGGACGGTGAGAGCCCGGGGGCGAGCGCGATGTGAAGGATCACCCCGGAGCCGCCGGAAGAAAGCGCGCACGGACGCCCGCAGGGTCCCGTACGGCGAGTAGAACCGGCTTCGCACCCCAATGAGGGGGCCACCGGACCCGTCCGGAGGCCAAGGAGGGTGGTACCGCGGGAGCAGCAGCGCTCTCGTCCCTCCGGACGGAAGTGACACCCCGCCGGAGGAAGAGTTCAGCCTCATGACCACACCGCCGCAGTACCGCCCGGTCCCCGCCCAGGTCGACCTGCCTGCCCTGGAGCACGCAGTCCTCGACTTCTGGCGCGAGAGCAAGACCTTCGCCAAGACCCTGGAGCAGTCCGAGGGCCGCCCCGAGTGGGTCTTCTACGAGGGCCCGCCGACCGCGAACGGCATGCCCGGCGCGCACCACATCGAGGCCCGCGTCTTCAAGGACGTCTTCCCCCGGTTCCGCACCATGCGCGGCTACCACGTGGCCCGCAAGGCCGGCTGGGACTGCCACGGCCTGCCCGTCGAGCTCGCCGTCGAGAAGGAGCTCGGCTTCAACGGCAAGCAGGACATCGAGGCCTACGGCATCGCCGAGTTCAACGCGAAGTGCCGCGAGTCCGTGACCCGGCACACCGACGCGTTCACCGAGCTCACGACCCGCATGGGCTACTGGGTCGACCTGGACGACGCCTACCGGACCATGGACCCCGAGTACGTCGAGTCCGTGTGGTGGTCGCTGAAGGAGATCTTCAACAAGGGCCTGCTCACCCAGGACCACCGCGTCGCCCCGTGGTGCCCCCGCTGCGGCACCGGCCTGTCCGACCACGAGCTGGCCCAGGGCTACGAGACGGTCGTCGACCCCTCGGTCTTCGTCCGCTTCCCGCTGACCTCCGGCCCGCTGGCCGGCCAGGCCGCGCTGCTGGTCTGGACGACGACGCCCTGGACCCTGGTCTCGAACACCGCCGTCGCCGCGCACCCGGACGTCACGTACGTGGTGGCCACCAACGGTGAAGAGAAGCTCGTCGTCGCCCAGCCGCTGCTGGAGAAGGCCCTCGGTGAGGGCTGGGAGGCCACCGGCGAGTCCTTCACGGGCGAGGAGATGGAGCGCTGGACGTACGAGCGCCCCTTCGACCTGGTCGAATTCCCGGCCCCGGCCCACTACGTCGTGAACGCCGAGTACGTCACGACCGAGGACGGTACGGGTCTGGTCCACCAGTCCCCCGCCTTCGGCGCCGACGACCTCGCGGTCTGCCGCGCGTACGGCCTGCCCGTCGTGAACCCGGTCCGCCCCGACGGCACCTTCGAGGAGGACGTCCCGCTGGTCGGCGGCGTCTTCTTCAAGAAGGCCGACGAGAAGCTGACCGCCGACCTCGACGCGCGCGGCCGGCTCTTCAAGCACATCGCCTACGAGCACAGCTACCCGCACTGCTGGCGCTGCCACACGGCCCTGCTCTACTACGCGCAGCCGTCCTGGTACATCCGCACCACCGCCGTCAAGGACGCGATGCTGCGGGAGAACGAGAAGACCAACTGGTTCCCGGACTCCGTCAAGCAGGGCCGCTTCGGCGACTGGCTGAACAACAACATCGACTGGGCGCTGTCGCGCAACCGCTACTGGGGCACCCCGCTGCCGATCTGGCGCTGTGAGGAGAACCACCTCACCTGCGTCGGCTCGCGCGCGGAGCTGAGCGAGCTGTCCGGGCAGGACCAGTCCGCCCTGGACCCGCACCGCCCGTACATCGACGACGTCACCTTCACCTGCACCGCCCAGGGCTGCTCACTGACCGCGGTCCGCGTGCCCGAGGTCATCGACGCCTGGTACGACTCGGGCTCGATGCCGTTCGCGCAGTGGGGCTACCCGTACAAGAACAAGGAGATCTTCGAGAAGCGCTACCCGGCGCAGTTCATCTCGGAGGCCATCGACCAGACGCGCGGCTGGTTCTACACGCTGATGGCGGTCGGCACCCTCGTCTTCGACAAGTCCTCCTACGAGAACGTGGTCTGCCTGGGCCACATCCTCGCCGAGGACGGCCGCAAGATGTCCAAGCACCTGGGCAACATCCTCCAGCCGATCCCGCTCATGGACCAGCACGGCGCGGACGCGGTGCGCTGGTTCATGGCGGCCGGCGGCTCCCCGTGGGCGGCCCGCCGCGTGGGCCACGGCACGATCCAGGAGGTCGTCCGCAAGACCCTCCTCACGTACTGGAACACGGTCGCCTTCCAGGCCCTGTACGCCCGTACGTCGAGCTGGGCCCCCTCCGCGGCCGACCCGGCGCCGGCGGACCGCACGGTCCTGGACCGCTGGCTGCTCTCCGAGCTCCACAGCCTCGTCACCGAGGTCACCGACGCGATGGAGTCGTACGACACCCAGCGCGCGGGCAAGCTGCTGTCCTCCTTCGTGGACGACCTGTCGAACTGGTACGTCCGGCGCTCCCGCCGCCGCTTCTGGCAGGGCGACGCGGCCGCGCTCCGCACCCTGCACGACGTGGTCGAGACCGTCACCCGCCTCATGGCGCCGCTGACGCCCTTCATCACGGAGCGGGTCTGGCAGGACATGGTCGTCCCGGTCACCCCGGAGGCCCCGGAGTCGGTGCACCTGTCGTCCTGGCCGGAGGCGGACGCCTCCCAGGTCGACCGGACCCTGTCCCGGCAGATGCTGCTGGTCCGCCGCCTGGTCGAGCTGGGCCGGGCGACGCGGGCCGAGTCGGGCGTGAAGACCCGCCAGCCGCTGTCGCGTGCGCTGGTGGCCGCGAACGGCTTCTCCGCCCTCTCGCCGGAGCTGCAGTCGCAGATCACGGAGGAGCTGAACGTCTCCTCCCTGGCCTCGCTCTCCGAGGTCGGCGGGTCACTGGTGGACACCACGGCGAAGGCGAACTTCCGGGTGCTGGGCAAGCGCTTCGGCAAGGGCGTGCAGGACGTGGCGAAGGCGGTGGCCGCGGCCGACGCGGCGGCCCTGTCGCTGGCGCTGCGCTCGGGCGAGGCCTCGGTGGAGGTGAACGGGGAGCAGGTCACCCTCACCCCGGAGGAGGTCATCATCACGGAGACCCCGCGCGAGGGCTGGTCGGTGGCGTCCGACTCGGGCGCGACGGTGGCCCTGGACCTGGAGATCACCCCGGAGCTGCGGCTGGCGGGCCTGGCGCGTGACGCGATCCGCCTGATCCAGGAGGCCCGGAAGAACTCCGGCCTCGACGTGGCCGACCGCATCGCGCTGCGCTGGACCTCCGAGTCCCCGGAGGTCGTGACGGCCCTGACGGACCACGCGGCCCTCATCGCGGACGAGGTCCTGTCCACGGACTACGCGCAGGGCCCGGCCGACGACGCGTACGGCGAGCCCTTCACGGACGAGTCCCTGTCCCTGACGTTCCGCCTCCGCAAGGCGTAACACAGGCCCCGAACGGCCCGTACCTCCCCTGACCGGGAGGTACGGGCCGTTCGTTTTCACGGACCTCACACGGTCACGGACCTCACACGCCGGGACGGCTCACGGCACGGCGCTCCGCGCCCGCGCCTCAAACGCCGGCGGGGCTGAAGTTGCGCTCCGCCCGATCCAGCCCCACCGGGCACGTCCACCCCGGGCACATCCAGCCCTGCCAGCCGCAATCCGTCCTCCCGGCACGTCCACCCCGGGCACGTCCACCCCGCTGGGGGTGACTCCAGCCCTGCCAGCCGCAATCCGTCCTCCCGGCACGTCCAGCCTGCCGGACACGTCCAGCGCCGCCGGGCACGATTCAGCCCCGCCGGCGATTGAGGCGCGGGGGTCCGGGGGCAGAGCCCCCCGCCCCGCAGCGGCGCCGCAGCCGGGTACGCGAACGGGCCGGGCCCGGGTTCCGATAGGAACCCGGGCCCGGCCCGTAAAGCGACTGCCGACAGGCGCGGCGGCGCCTAGTTGTCGTCCTCGTCGATCAGGAAGCCCCGCATGGGAGACGGCGCCTGCTGCATCGGCTGCGGCGCGGCAGGCCGCACCGGAGCCATCGGCTGGGTCATCGCCGGGGACATCTGCTGCTGGCCGCCGTACGACGGGCCTGCGCCCATCGGGGAGGGGCCGCCCATGGGGGACGGGCCACCCATCGAGGGACCGCCCATGGAGTGGCCCATGGCACCGGCCGGAGCCATCGAAGGCGACGGCGAGGGCGGCAGCGCGGGACCGGCGGGCCCACGCGGCGGGGCCAGGGAGTCGTCGGCCTGGGTCTCCAGCTGACGCAGCTGCGACTCCAGGTAAGACTTCAGGCGCGTACGGTACTCACGCTCGAAGCCCCGCAGGTCCTCGACCTTGCGCTCCAGCGTGGCGCGGGCGGACTCCAGGGAGCCCATCGCGACGCGGTGCTTCTCCTGCGCGTCCCGCTCCAGCGCGTCGGCCTTGGCGCGGGCGTCCCGCTCCAGGCCCTCGGCGCGCGAACGGGCCTCGCCGACGATCTTGTTGGCCTCGGAACGGGCCTCCGCGATCGCCTGGTCGGCGGTCTGCTGCGCCAGCGACAGGACACGGGCGGCGCTGTCGCCACCGGGACCCTGCTGCGGGAGCTGCTGCGGCTGCTGCTGGTGCATCTGCTGGCCCATGGGCTGCATCTGCTGGCCCATCGGCTGCATCTGCTGGCCCATGGGCTGCATCTGCTGGCCGAGCGGGTTCTGGCCACCCATGGACTGCTGACCCATGCCCTGCGGGCCACCCATGGGGTGCTGCTGCATGGGGCCGCCCATCGGGCCCGGACCCTGCGGTCCGTGTCCACCGGGGCCGGCGGGCAGCTGCGGCTGGCCGCCCGGCAGCTGCGGCGGGCCCATCTGCGGCTGCTGCTGCTGCTGCGGCGGGCCGGATATGGCTGCGGGCACGGGGGCACCGGGGCCGCGCTGGTCCTGGGGCTCCGGCTTGCGCATGCCCTGCTGCTGCTGGTTCTGCGCGGCGGCACGCGTGGCGGCGGCCAGCTTCGCGCGCAGGTCCTCGTTCTCGCGCAGCAGGCGCGTCAGCTCGGACTCGACCTCGTCGAGGAAGGCATCGACCTCGTCCTCGTCATAGCCTTCTCGCAGGCGGACGGTCGTGAACTGCTTGTTCCGCACGTCCTCGGGAGTCAGCGGCATGTCTTCTTCACCTCTACGTAGTCGTCGGCAGTCGGCAAGACCGTATCGGGACCGTCCCCGCGCGCGCGGAGAAGTTCATCGTTCACACGCTTCTCGCAGCGGTGCTCACGAAACTGATGAGGATGTAAACGATGATCATCAGAACGAAGAAGGACAGGTCGAGTGCCACGCCCCCGAGACGCAACGGCGGAATGAAACGCCGGAGAAGCTTGAGCGGTGGATCGGTGACAGTGTAGGTGGCCTCCAGAACGACCACCATCGCCTTGCCGGGCGTCCATGAACGTGCGAACTGGAACACGTAGTCCATGACCAGTCGGAAGATCAGCACGATCAGGAAGCACATCAGCGCGATGTAGACCACTTGCAGTGCGACGCCCATCCCGCGCTTCCCTCTCCCCGTTTCTCGCTCTGTTCCCGGTCCCGTGTCTGACGGATCGGTCTAGCTTTGGTTGAAGAACCCGCCCTCCGCGATGCGGGCCTTGTCCTCCGCCGTGACATCGACGTTAGCAGGCGACAGCAGGAACACCTTCTGTGTCACTCGTTCAATACTGCCGTGCAGGCCGAAGACGAGACCGGCGGCGAAGTCCACGAGACGCTTCGCATCCGTGTCGTCCATCTCCGTGAGATTCATGATCACCGGAGTGCCCTCACGGAAGTGTTCCCCGATGGTACGGGCCTCGTTGTAGGTCCGGGGGTGCAGCGTCGTGATGCGGTACGGCTCCCGCTCGGAGACGACCTTGGGCATGATCACGGGGGCGTTCTTCTCCAGGTTGGTGCGGTCAGGTGTGATGGACGCCACGGGGGCAATTCGCGCAGGACGTGCGTTTTCCACCGGGATTGGGATGGGTTCCCGCTGCGCCGGCGGCTGTGCGACTCGTACAGGTTCGTCCGTTTCGGGCGTTTGATGCACGGGTTGCCGGCGATCCCGGTCCCGATCCCGGGCCCGCTCCGGTTCCGGCTCGGGCTCGAACTCGTCGTCGGGGTCGTACCCCGGGTTGTCGTACCGGTCGTCCTCCACGAGGCCGAGGTAGACCGCCATCTTGCGCATCGCGCCGGCCATTCTCCGAGTCCTCCGCTCTGTGGTGGATCGCCCTGTCGCAGGTGCCGCTGTGTCACGAATGTCACCAACTGCCCGCGATCCACGTGGTCTGCCCGCCCATCAGCGGTAATGACCATATTTTCTGCTGTGGTCCGACTTTCTTGGCGACGTTACCCGAGCCGGGGTCTCGCGCCGAGTACCGCAGTGCCGACGCGTACATGTGTCGCACCGGCCGCAACGGCCTGTTCCAGATCCGCGCTCATCCCGGCCGACACCATCGTGGCAGCCGGATGGTCCGCGCGCAGGCGGGATGACAATTCCACCAGCCGCTCGAAAGCGGCCTGTTCGCGTCCCGCGTACGGACCGGACAGCGGGGCGACGGTCATGAGGCCGTCGATCCGCAGTCCCGGCGCCCCCGCGACGAGGTCCGCCAACTCCGCGAGCTGCTCCGGCGCCGCCCCGCCCCGGGCCCCCCGCTCGCCCGACTCGGCATCGAGGGCGATCTGCACGAGGCAGCCGATTTCCCGGCCGGCGCTCGAAGCGGCCGCAGAGAGGGCGGTCACGAGCTTCGGACGGTCGACGGACTGCACGACATGCGCGTATCCCGCCACGGAACGGACTTTGTTCGTCTGCAACTGGCCGACGAAGTGCCAGCTGAGTGGCAGATCCGCGCAGGCCGCCGCCTTGGGGGCCGCATCCTGGTCGCGATTCTCCGCAACATGACGGACGCCCAGCTCCGCCAGCAGTCGTACGTCGCTCGCGGGATAGGTCTTGGTGACCACGATGAGCGTCACCGATTCCCGCTCGCGTCCCGCGGCCGCGCAGGCGGACGCGATGCGTTCCTCCACCCGCTCCAGGTTCTCCGCGAGTTCCGACTTACGGTCCGTCATTTCCTATTCCAACCAGACATATCCGGCAAGCCGCCCGGTCACCCGGTCGCGGCGGTACGAGAAGTGGTCCCGCGACTCCAGTGTGCAGACCGCCGACCGGAGACTTCCGGTCACCCCCGCCTCCGCGAGCTGGGCGTGCACCCCGGCGACCACGTCGACAGCCGGTGTCCCCCAGCTCGTCTCGGCCCGGGCGGCCGGAACCACTTCGGATACCGCGTCCCGCATCTCGGCGGGCACCTCGTAGCACCGCCCGCAGACGGCCGGTCCGGTACGGGCGACGATCCGCCCCGGCTCGGCCCCGAGGGCGACCATCGCCTCGACCGCGGCGGGGACCACCCCCGCGACCAGGCCGGGCCGGCCCGCGTGGGCGGCGCCCGCGACCCCGGCGACGGGGTCGGCCAGCAGGACCGGCGTGCAGTCCGCGGTGAGCACGGCGAGGGCCAGGCCCCGACGGGCGGTCACCACCGCGTCCACCGAGGGGATCCCGGCCTCCGCGTTCCAAGGACCGTGGACCACCGCCACGTCCCGGCCGTGCACCTGGTTCATCCAGACCACCAGGTCCGGATCGAGTCCCAGGGACCGGGCCGCGCGCGCCCGGTTCGCGAGAACGGCGGCCGGGTCGTCTCCGACCGCGCCGCCGAGGTTGAGCTCTTCGTACGGAACGGCGCTCACCCCGCCCCACCGGTCGGTGAAGGCGAAGTGGGCGCCGCCCACGTGGTGCTGCTCCGGTGTCACTTCAAGAAGTCCGGGACATCCAGTTCCTCGGCCGGGCTGTCCTGGTACGGCCGGGCCGTCGGGACCTGCGGCGCGGAGGCCTGGGCCTCGACAGGAACCTCCACCGGGGCCGGGGGGTCCTCGCGGGGGGTGACCGTACCCAGGCCGCCGAAGGCCGGGCGGACCGGCTCGGCCGCGCGGACCGGCGCCGGGGCCGGCTCCTCGCGCTTCGTGGACGCGGCGCCGATGACGTTGTCCCGGCGGGCCGGGGGCTGTCCGCCGTCGAAGCCGGCGGCGATGACGGTGACCCGTACCTCGTCGCCGAGCGCGTCGTCGATGACGGCGCCGAAGATGATGTTCGCCTCGGGGTGCGCGGCCTCGCTCACCAGCTGCGCGGCCTCGTTGATCTCGAAGAGACCGAGGTCCGAGCCACCGGAGATGGAGAGCAGCACGCCGCGGGCGCCGTCGATGGACGCCTCCAGCAGCGGCGAGGAGATCGCCATCTCGGCCGCGGCCACCGCGCGGTCGTCGCCGCGGGCCGAGCCGATGCCCATCAGGGCCGAGCCCGCCTCGGACATCACGGACTTGACGTCGGCGAAGTCGAGGTTGATCAGACCCGGGGTGGTGATGAGGTCGGTGATGCCCTGGACGCCCGAGAGCAGGACCTGGTCGGCCGACTTGAAGGCGTCGAGCACGCTGACCTGGCGGTCCGAGATGGACAGCAGCCGGTCGTTGGGGATGACGATGAGGGTGTCGACCTCTTCGCGGAGCTCGGCGATGCCGTCCTCCGCCTGGTTCGCGCGGCGCCGGCCCTCGAAGGTGAACGGCCGGGTGACCACACCGATCGTCAGGGCGCCGAGCGAGCGCGCGATGTTGGCGACCACGGGTGCGCCGCCGGTGCCGGTGCCGCCGCCCTCACCGGCGGTGACGAAGACCATGTCGGCCCCCTTGAGGACCTCCTCGATCTCCTCGCGGTGGTCCTCTGCCGCCTTGCGACCGACGGCCGGATTGGCGCCGGCGCCGAGGCCCCGGGTGAGTTCACGGCCGACGTCGAGCTTGACGTCGGCGTCGCTCATCAACAGCGCCTGGGCGTCCGTGTTGATGGCGATGAACTCGACGCCCTTGAGACCGACCTCGATCATTCGGTTGATGGCATTGACACCACCGCCGCCGACACCGATGACCTTGATGACTGCGAGGTAGTTCTGCGGTGCTGCCACGTCGAAGGCCTCTCGCCTCGATTACGTGTCGTCGCCTCGCGGCCTGCGTTGCGACGACTGATGCCGAAATGGGGACGGTCCGAACGCGCCGACCCGAACCCTCACCCTGAAGTTTAGGGTTAGGGGTATGTCTGTTCCTTGGACTCTTCCGAACAGGACACTAAGTCGACAAGTAGCGCGTGTTCAACGAACACGCCGAACCTCCCGTTTTTCTTTTCACCCTATGTGATCACCCGTATCGCTGGCCAACCAGGGTGCTCCGCTGTTGGACCGGGCGTCAACTCCCGGACACCGCAGGGGCGGTGGGGACGCTCACGTCGAAGTGACCGGACTTGGGCGCGGCTTTCAGCAAAGCGGTCAGCGCCCGCCCCTTGGCGTCGTTCTGTTCGCCGCTCCCCCACGCCACGGTCCGGCCCCGGGTCAGCTCCAGCACCACCGAATCGTACGAACCAACCTTGACCTGCAGCGTCTCCTTGGCGACCGGTTCCGGGAGGGAGCCGGCGACGAGTACGGCCTCGTGCAGCAGCCGCTCCTCGTCGAAGCGGCGGGCGCTCGGGGACTGCTTCGCGTTCAATTCGAGGACCGGAACGCCCGCTGGTGCTTTCGCAACCGTGTCGAACCGCACACCCGAAGCGTCCACTTCTACGAAGTTGGCGTCCTTTTTGATGAGCAGGACGGGTTTGCGTTCCGTCACTTTCAGCCCGATCCCGTGCGGCCAGGCCCGCACCACATCGACCGAATCGATGCGGGGCAGGCGGCCGCGGACGCGGCCCTCGATCTCGTCCGTGTCGACGCTCGCCAGGGGGGCGCCGACCGGGACGGCCGCCGCGGCCAGCACCTGCTCGGGGGTGAGCACCTCGATGCCGGTCGCGGTGACCTTCTCGACGCGGAGCCAGGAGGAGCCGTAGAGCGCCCAGGTGCCGCCCGCGGCGAGGAGCACCACGGCTGCCAGCGAGGCGAGCGCAGGGCCCCGGCGCAGGCGCCTGCCGGGGCCCTGAGGGCCGGATCCCTTCGACGACTTCGGGGGTTTGGGCGGCTTGGGAGAGCCGCTGCCCTTGCGGGCGGACGGGCCGGAGCCCTGGTTCCCACGCTGTGCCGTCGTCGCTCCGGCCACTCCTGCGCCTCCTGCGTCTGTGCTGCCCGCCTCAGCGGGACCGGTGGGCCGCGATCGCCTCGTACACCATTGCGACCAGCAGGTCGTCGGCGTCCCGGCGGCCGAACTCACCTGCGGCCCGGGACATCTCGTACAGACGGTGCGGGTCGGACAGCACCGGGAGGACCTGGCCGAGCACCCACTCGGGCGTCAGTTCCGCGTCGTCCACGAGCAGGCCGCCACCGGCCTTGACCACCGGCTGGGCGTTGAGCCGCTGTTCGCCGTTGCCGATCGGCAGCGGGACGTAGGCGGCGGGGAGCCCGACGGCGGACAGTTCGGCGACGGTCATCGCGCCCGCGCGGCACAGCATCATGTCGGCGGCGGCGTACGCGAGATCCATCCGGTCCACGTACGGTACCGGCACATACGGCGGCATCCCGGGCATGTTGTCGACACGCGGCAGTTCGTTCTTCGGCCCGACGGCGTGCAGGATCTGGATCCCGGAGCGCTGGAGGGTCGGAGCGACCTGCTGGATCGTCTCGTTGAGGCGGCGGGCGCCCTGCGAGCCGCCGGAGACCAGCAGCGTCGGCAGGTTGGGGTCCAGGCCGAAGGCGGCGCGCGCCTCCGGGCGGACCGCGGCCCGGTCGAGGGTCGAGATGGAGCGGCGCAGCGGGATGCCCACGTAGCGGGCGCCGCGCAGCTTGCTGTCGGGCGTGGAGACCGCGACGGCGTGCGCGTACCGGGAACCGATCTTGTTGGCCAGTCCGGGCCTGGCGTTGGCCTCGTGGACGATGATCGGCACCCCGAGCCGCTTGGCCGCGAGGTAGCCGGGCAGGGCCACGTAGCCGCCGAAGCCGACGACGCAGTCGGCCTTGGTGCGCAGCAGGATCTCCTCGGCGGCCTTGATCGTGCCGCGCAGCCGCCCGGGGACGGTGATCAGTTCCGGAGTGGGCTTGCGCGGCAGTGGCACTGCGGGGATCAGGCCCAGCTCGTAACCGCGTTCCGGCACGAGGCGGGTCTCAAGTCCGCGCTCGGTGCCGAGGGCGGTGATGCCCACTGAAGGGTCCTGCCTGCGCAGGGCGTCCGCGAGGGCGAGCGCCGGCTCGATGTGGCCGGCGGTCCCCCCACCGGCGAGTACGACATGCACCGAAATTCACCGCTCTCCGGACGGACGCTTCTTGACGCGCCGTCTCATCGACTTCCATCTCACCCCGGTCCGCCTCCAGCCGGTCTTCGGCTGCCGCATCGCGAGGGCCGCGCGCGCCGCCGGCTCCTCACGCGCGAAGGCGATGAGCAGTCCGACCGCGAACATGGTCGGCAGCAGGGCCGACCCTCCGTAGGAGAACAGCGGGAGCGGGACACCGGCGATCGGCAGCAGGCCGAGCACCGCACCGATGTTGATCACGGCCTGGGCCGTGATCCAGGTGGTCACGCCTCCCGCGGCAAACCGTACGAAGGAGTCCTCCGTGCGTCCGGCCACGCGGATACCCGCATAGCCTAGAGCCGCGAACAGGGCGAGCACCGACAGCGTCCCCGCCAGACCCAGTTCCTCCCCGGTGATGGCGAAGATGAAGTCCGTATGGGCTTCGGGTAGTTGTCCCCATTTTTCCACACTGGCCCCCAGACCGGAACCGAACCATCCGCCCGAAGCGAGGGCGTAGATCCCGTGGACGGCCTGCCAGCAAAGGTCGTTCTTGCCCGGATCTGTCGCACCGAGGCACTCCAGCCGGTCCATCCGGTGCGGGCTCGTCTTGATGAGCAGTGCGACGATCACACCAGTGAACGCCAGCACCGCGACGAACAGCCGTGTCGGCGCGCCCGCCAGCCAGAGCAGGCCGAACAGAACGGCACCGAGGATCATCGCGGTGCCCATGTCACCGCCCAGCATGATCAGCCCGAGCAGCAGGAAGGCCACCGGGACCAGCGGCACCAGCAGGTGCTTCCACTGGCTGAGCAGCCCCTTGTCGCCCTTGCGCGCCAACAGGTCGGCGCCCCACAGGATCAGGGCCAGTTTGCCGAACTCACTGGGCTGCAACATGAACGGACCGCCAAGGGAGATCCAATTCTGGTTGCCGTTGATCGAGACCCCTATCCCGGGGACCTGGACCAGGACCATCAGGAACAGGGTGCCGGCGAGCACCGGATAGGACAGCGCCCGGTGCAGTTTGACCGGCATCCGCGAGGCGACCAGCATCAGTCCGGTCCCGATCAGGGCCGCCACGAACTGCTTCTTGAAGAAGTACGCGTCACCCAGGCCGAGCTGGAGCGCCTTGATCATGGAGGCCGAGTAGACCATCACCAGGCCGAGCACGGTGATGAGCAGCGAGCTGCCGAAGATCAGGTAATACGCCGTGAGCGGGCGGTCCCAGGCCTTGCGCAAGTGCGCTTGCGTACGCCGCAGACCGGACAGCGGCCCGCGCCCGGCGGGCCGCCGCACACTCGCCGCGGGGCGCTTGCGGCCCTGCGCCTTGACGGCGGACGGCCGCCGCCCCGGCAGCATCTGCTTCGCCGGCATCTGTGATCTTCCCCTCCACTCGTACGAGGCGAGCGGTCGGCCGGAGGACCCGTCGGCCTGGTCGACCTAGGATCTCTCGGCGGCCAGTTCGCGCACCGCGTCCGCGAACGCGTCCCCACGCTTGTTGTAGTTCGCGAACATGTCCATCGAGGCGCAGGCAGGTGCCAGCAGGACCGTGTCGCCGGGCTCGGCGAGCCGGGCCGCTTCCCGGACCGCTGCGAGCATCGCCCCAGTGTCGGTCCGGGCGAGGTCGACGACCGGGACCTCGGGGGCGTGTCGCGCCAGCGCGTCGGCGATCAGCGCCCGGTCGGCGCCGATCAGCACCACGCCGCGCAGCCGCTTCGCCGACTTCCGGACCAGTTCGTCGAAGGTCGCGCCCTTGGCGAGGCCCCCGGCGATCCAGACGACCGGCTCGAAGGCGGCCAGGGAGGCCTCGGCCGCGTGCGTGTTGGTGGCCTTGGAGTCGTCGATGTACGTGACCCCGTGCACCGCCTCCACGTGCGCGACCCGGTGGGCGTCGGGGCGGAAGTCGCGCAGCCCGTCGCGGACCGCGCGCGGCGGGACGCCGAAGGCGCGGGCCAGGGCTGCCGCGGCGAGCGCGTTGGCGATGTTGTGCGGGGCGGGCGGGTTGACGTCCGAGACGTGCGCGAGCTCCTGGGCGTTCTTCTGCCGGTTCTCCACGAAGGCGCGGTCGACGAGGATGCCGTCGACGACACCGAGCATGGAGGGGCCGGGGGCGCCGAGGGTGAACCCGATCGCCCGGCAGCCCTCTTCGACGTCGGCGTTCTCGACCAGCTTCTCGGTGGCCGGGTCGGCGACGTTGTAGACGCAGGCCACGGTGTTGCCCTCGTAGATGCGGCCCTTGTCGGCGGCGTACGCCTCCATGGAGCCGTGCCAGTCGAGGTGGTCCGGGGCCAGGTTGAGGACGGCCGCCGAGTGGGTGCGCAGCGAGGGCGCCCAGTGCAGCTGGTAGCTGGAGAGTTCGACGGCGAGCACGTCGTACGTCTCCTCGCCGAGCACCACGTCGATGATGGGCGTGCCGATGTTGCCGACGGCCGCGGTCCGCAGTCCCGCCGACTTCAGGATCGACGCGAGCATCTGGGTGGTGGTGGTCTTGCCGTTGGTTCCGGTGATCGCCAGCCAGGGGGCCGCATCGGGGCCGCGCAGCTGCCAGGCGATCTCCACGTCCCCGACCACGTCGACGCCGGCCTTCGCGGCGGCCGCGAACAGCGGGCTGTCGGGCTTCCAGCCGGGCGAGGTGACGACGAGGCCGGTGCCCTCGGGCAGGGTTTCCGCGTCGCCGAGGCGTACGGAGATCCCCAGCTCGCCGAGTTCGGCGGCGCGGGCGCGGTGGCCCTCGCTGTCGCCGCCGTCGACGACGGTCACGACGGCGCCGAGGCCGGCCAGGGCGCGGGCGGCGCTGATGCCGCTCACGCCGAGGCCGGCGACGGTGATGTTCTTGCCCTGCCAGGAGGTCACTTGTCGGCTGCCCATCCCGCGTAGAAGAGACCGAGACCCACGATCACGCACATGCCCTGGATGATCCAGAAGCGGACCACGACAAGGACTTCGGACCACCCCTTGAGTTCGAAGTGGTGCTGCAGCGGTGCCATCCGGAAGACGCGCTTCCCGGTCAGCTTGAAGGAGCCGACCTGGATGACGACCGACATGGTGATGAGGACGAAGAGGCCGCCGAGCAGGGCGATCAGGAACTCCGTGCGGGAGCAGATCGCCAGACCGGCGAGCGCGCCGCCCAGCGCCAGCGAGCCGGTGTCACCCATGAAGATCTTGGCGGGCGAGGTGTTCCACCACAGGAAGCCGAAGCAGGCGCCCATCAGGGCGGAGGCGACGACCGCGAGGTCCAGCGGGTCGCGCACCTCGAAGCAGGCGCCCGGGTTGGTGAGGTCCTGCGCGTTCACGCAGGACTCCTGGTACTGCCACACGCCGATGAAGGTGTATGCGCCGAAGACCATCACCGCCGCGCCGGTGGCCAGGCCGTCCAGACCGTCGGTCAGGTTCACGCCGTTGGACATCGCCAGGATCATGAACAGCGCCCAGACGACGAACAGCACCGGGCCGATCGACCAGCCGAAGTCCGTGACGAACGACAGCCTGGTGGAGGCCGGGGTCAGCCCGCGCGAGTCGGAGAACTGGAGCGCGAGCACCGCGAAGGCGATGCCGACGATCAGCTGTCCGGCCATCTTGGCCTTGGCCCGCAGACCCAGCGAACGCCGCTTGACGATCTTGATGTAGTCGTCCAGGTACCCGACCAGGCCCATGCCCGCCATCAGGAACAGGACGAGCAGACCCGAGAACGTGGGCTCGCTGGAGGTGATCACCTTCGTCAGGGCGTACGCGATGATCGTGGCCAGGATGAAGGAGATACCGCCCATGGTGGGCGTGCCCTTCTTCCCGGCGTGGCCGCGGGGGCCGTCGTCACGGATGAACTGGCCGTAGCCCTTGCGGGCCAGCAGCTTGATCAGCAGCGGCGTTCCGACAACGGTCAGGAACATGCCGATGACACCGGCGAACAGGATCTGCCTCATCGGTCGGCGACCTCGCCCTCGCGCTCAAGGAGCGCCAGCGCGACCCGCTCCAGGCCGATCGACCTGGAAGCCTTCACCAGCACGACGTCCCCCGGGCGCAGTTCACTGCGCAAAAGGTCCACCGCCGCCTGCGCGTCGGACACGACCACCGACTCCTCACCCCACGAACCCTCGTTATATGCGCCCAGTTGCAGCCAGGACGCTTCCCTGCCCCCGACTGCCACGAGCTTGCTCACGTTGAGCCGGACGGCAAGCCGTCCCACCGCGTCGTGCTCGGCCAGCGATGCGTCACCGAGTTCGGCCATGGGGCCGAGCACCGCCCACGTGCGCCCCCCGTTCGCCCTGGCGGCGCCGCCCATCGCGGCCAGCGCTCGCAGGGCGGCCCGCATGGACTCGGGGTTCGCGTTGTAGGCGTCGTTGACGATCGTCACGCCGTCGGCCCGCTCGGTGACCTCCATCCGCCACCGGGACAAGGTGCCCGCTCCGGAGAGCGCGGTGGCGATCTCCGAGGTGGACATGCCCAGTACATGGGCCACGGCGGCAGCGGCGAGCGCGTTCGACACGTGGTGCTCACCGTACAGGCGCAAGGTCACATCACTGCACCCGGTCGGTGTGTGGAGTGTGAAGGCGGGCTGTCCCCCGGGGGTCATCCGTACCTCGGTGGCCCGGATGTCGGCGTCGTCCGCCTCGCCGAAGAGGACCGTACGGGCCTTCGTACGGGCGGACATGGCGCGCACGAGCGGGTCGTCGGCGTTGAGGACGGCGACTCCGCCCTCGCTCTCCGCGGGCAGGGCCTCGACCAGTTCGCCCTTGGCCCGGGCGATCTGCTCGCGGCCGCCGAACTCGCCGATGTGGGCGGTCCCGACGTTGAGGACGAGCCCGATGCGCGGCGGTGTCAGGCCGGTGAGGTACGCGATGTGGCCGATCCCGCGGGCCCCCATCTCCAGTACCAGGTGCCGGGTTTCGGCGGTGGCCTTCAGGGCGGTGAGGGGCAGGCCGATCTCGTTGTTGAGGGAGCCCGGGGTCCACACGGTGGGCGCGTGGGCCTGGAGCACCTGCGCGATGAGGTCCTTGGTGGAGGTCTTGCCGGCGGAGCCGGTCAGGGCCACCACGTCGGTGCCGAGGCGCCCGACGACGGCCCGCGCGAGGGCGCCGAGCGCCTTCTCCACGTCGGGGACGACGATGGCGGGTACGCCGACCGGCCGGGCCGCGAGGACGGCCGCGGCTCCGGCGGCGACGGCGCGCCCGGCGTAGTCGTGGCCGTCGACGTGCTCGCCGTCGAAGGCGGCGAACAGGCTGCCGGCCTCGACCTGGCGGGAGTCGATGACGACCGGACCGCTGATCTGCACGGAAGGATCCGGTATGTCGTGGGGCCGCCCGCCGGTGATGTCGGCGATCTCGGCGAGGGAGAGGGCGATCACTGGTTCACCTCGGCCTGTCGGGCATTGCGCTGCTGTGTCTCGATGGCCGCGCGGAGCACCTCGCGGTCGTCGAAGGGGCGTACGACGCCCGCGGTGTCCTGGCCCTGCTCGTGGCCCTTGCCCGCCACCAGCACGGTGTCGCCGGGCCGGGCGCGCGCGACGGCGGCGGCGATCGCCGCGGCCCGGTCGGCGTCGACGAGGACGGCGCCGCGTTCGGCGGGCGGTACGGACACCGCGCCTTCGAACATCGCGGCGAGGATCGCGAGGGGGTCCTCGGAGCGCGGGTTGTCGGAGGTCAGGACGGCCACGTCGGCGAAGCGGGCGGCCGCGGCGCCCATCGGGGCGCGCTTGGTGGTGTCGCGGTCGCCGCCGCAGCCGAGCACGATGTGCAGCTTGCCCTCGGTGACCTCGCGCAGGGCGCGCAGGACGGATTCGACGGCGTCCGTCTTGTGCGCGTAGTCGACGACGGCCAGGTACGGCTGTCCCGCGTCGACCCGCTCCAGCCGGCCGGGGACCCCGGGGACCGCGGCGACGCCGTCGGCGGCGGTCTGCGGGTCGAGGCCGGCGGCGGCGAGGGTGACGATCGCGGCGACGGTGTTGGCGACGTTGAACGGGCCGGGCAGCGGCGCGGTCGCCCGTACGCGCTGTCCTTCGGGGCCGACCAGGGTCAGGGTGGAACTCGCGGGTCCGAACACGACGTCCTCGGCGCGCCAGTCGGCGGCCGGGTCGCCCGCGGCGGAGAAGGTGACGACCGGGATCGACGCCTCCTTGGCCAGGCGGCGGCCGTACTCGTCGTCGAGGTTGACCACGCCCCGGCGGGCCCGGCGCTCGGTGAAGAGCCCCGCCTTCGCCTGGAAGTAGTCCTCCATGCCCGTGTGGAACTCCATGTGCTCCGGGCTCAGGTTGTTGAAGACGGCGACGTCGAAGACGCAGCCGTCGACGCGGCCGAGCACCAGGGCGTGGCTGGAGACCTCCATGGCGACGGCCTCGACCCCGCGCTCGCGCATGACCGCGAAGAGGGCCTGGAGGTCGGTCGCCTCGGGGGTGGTCCGCTCGGACTTGATGCGCTCGTCTCCGATGCGCATCTCGACGGTGCCGACGAGTCCGGTGGTGCGGCCCGCCGCGCGCAGTCCGCCTTCGACGAGGTACGCCGTGGTGGTCTTGCCGGAGGTACCGGTGATACCGATCTGGAGCAGGTGCTCGCCCGGACGGCCGTAGATCGTGGCGGCGAGTTCGCCCATCCGGCCACGCGGGTCGGCGACGGTGAGGACGGGCAGGCCGGTCGCGGCGGCGCGCTCGGCCCCGGCGGGATCGGTCAGCACGGCGGCGGCGCCGAGGCCCGCCGCCTGGGCGGCGAAGTCGGCGCCGTGCGTCCTGGCTCCCGCCAGCGCCGCGTACAGGTCTCCGGGGCGGACCGCACGGGAGTCGTGCGTGATGCCGGTGATCTGCGCGGCGCCCGGCGCCGGGACGCCCAGCAGGGTGGCCAGCTCGCCCAGAGGGGTCGGGCGGGCGGACACGGGCCGGGGCGCTCCCGGCGGCACTGCCGGGGCGTCTTTCTGGGCGGTTCTGGGCTGATCAGCGTGGGGCACGGCGGTGAGCGTACCGGGCGCGGCGGGCCGCCCGCGAAGTGAGGGCCCGGCCTCGGTGCCGGTGGCCGTTCGGTTCCCGGATTTCGGGGTGATCGTTGTCACTGTGATGGTGCCTCACGCGTTTCTGGCGGGCAGGCCGGTCTGTGGGTCACTGACCGGGCTGCGGACTGGGCTGCGTACTCGGCTGCGGGGCGGCCGGCTGGGCGGCCTGCGGGCCGGATTCGTAGGTGACGGGAAGCCCGGCGGGGGCGGTCCCGGTGGGGGCGATCTGGAGGGTCTTCAGGGCGAACTCCATGACCTTCTTGTAGATCGGGCCGCAGATCTGGCCGCCGAAGTAGCTGCCCTTCGTGGGGTTCTGGATGGCGCAGTAGACGGTGATGCGCGGGTTGTCGGCGGGCGCGAACCCGGCGAAGGAGGCCGTGTAGCCCTTGTAGCGGCCGGTGGCCGGATCCACCCGGTTGGAGGTACCTGTCTTGCCGCCGACGCGGTAGCCGGGGATGCGGGCCTTGGTGCCGGTGCCCTCCTGGTCGTCGACCACGGACTCCAGCATCTCGGCGAGGGTCCTGGCGGTCTCCTGGCTGACCACGCGGCTGCGTTCGGGTGCCGGGGCCGGGGTGAAGCGGCCGTCGGGGCCCTTGGAGCCGCGGACCAGGGTGGGTTCGATGCGGACCCCGCCGTTGGCGATGGTCGAGTACACGGAGGCCGCCTGCATGGCGTTGAGGGACAGGCCCTGGCCGAAAGGAATCGTGTACTGCTGGGAGGTGGACCAGGCCTCGGGCCTGGCGAGGATGCCGCGGGACTCGCCCGGGTACTTCAGGCCGGTGGGCTGTCCGATGCCGAACTTGGTCAGGTAGGAGTGCAGGACCCTGTTGGCCTCGGGCTGGGTGGAACCGAGCTGGCCGGTGGCCAGGATGGTGCCGATGTTGGAGGACTTGGCGAGGACCCCGTTGAGGGTCAGGTACCAGGTCGGGTGGTCGATGTCGTCCTTGAACAGCCGGTCGCCCCGGTGCAGCCGGTTGGGGACCTCGACGTGGGTCTCCGGGGTGGCCTTCTTCTCCTCCAGTACGGCGGCCATCGACATCACCTTGGCGGTGGAGCCGGGCTCGTACACGTCCTGGAGTGCGGCGTTGCCCATGGCGGCGGAGCGGGCCCGGGTCAGGTCGTTGGGGTCGAAGCCGGGGGCGTTGGCCATGGCCAGCACCTCGCCGGTGCGGGTGTCCTGGACGATGACGTAGCCGCGGTCGGCCTCGGACTTCTGGACCTGCTCGGTGATGGCGCTCTGCGCCGCCCACTGGATGTCGCGGTCGATGGTCAGCTCGATGTCCTCGCCGGGCACGGCGGGCTTCTCGCTGGACCCGGCGGTGGGTACCCGGCGGCCGCCGGACTGGGCGTAGGTGACCTCGCCGTCCTTGCCGGACAGCTTCTTGTCGAGGGAGGACTCCAGACCGCCGGCGCCCTTGCCCTCGGCGTTGACGTAGCCCAGTATCCCGGCGGCCAGGTCGCCGCCCGGGTACACGCGCTTGCTGCTGTCCTCGTTGAACACGCCGGCGAGGACGTTGGCGCCGGGGCCGTTGTTCTTCTTGTCGGCCGCCGCCTTCTCCGCGAAGACCCGCTTGAGGTCCTTGATCTGGTTCCAGACCTGGGGGGTCTGGCGCTGGGCGAGGACGACGTACCGGGTGTTCCTGGTCTTCAGCCGCCCGGTGAGCTCCTTGGCGTCCTTGCCGAGGATGGGGGCGAGGAGGGCCGCGGCCTGCTCGGGGGCGTCGGGGGCCTTGCTGTCCTGCGGGGTGAACATCTTCGGGTCGGCGGTGATGTCGTACGCGTCGACGCTGGTGGCCAGGGCCACGCCCTTGCGGTCGGTGATCTCCCCGCGCTCGGCGGCCAGCTTGACGCTGGTGTAGCGGTTCTTGGAGGCCTCGGCGGAGAAGGCGGAGGCGTCGACGGCCTGGACCTGGAGCAGGCGCACGACGAAGGCGAGCATGACGAGGGTCAGGCCGACGCCGACGAGGCGCAGCCGGGGGCGGGGGCTGCCGAGCCTGATGGTGTGGGGCCGTCTGGGCGTCGCGGGCCGCCGGGTCGCCGGGCGCGAGGCCGCCGGGCGGGCCGTGGCTCCGCCGCGGGGCCTCCCCGGCCCGGGCACCCGCCGCCGCGGCGGCTCCTGCGGGCTCATGCGCCCGCCGCCGTCGGCCGCACCGCGTTCGAGGGCCGGGTCCGGGCACGGCCCGGGTGGGGGTCCCTCCCGGACGGAGTCTGGGGGAGGGGGAAGGGCGGGGTGGGGGAAAGCCCCGCGGGGCTGCGCAACGGCACCGCGGCCATCGGCGTCACGACGTCACCTGCCTGGGTTGGGGTTGGGCTGCTGCGAAGGCTGGGATTGGGGGGCGCCCCCAGGGCTCGCCGTGGCCGAAGGAGTGGCCGAGGGCGGCGGTTCGGCCGCCTCCGCGGTGCCGGCGACCTTGCCGTCCGGGCCGATGAAGACCGGGCTGCCGCCCGGGACCAGGCCCAGCTCCTGTGCCCGCCGCTGCAGCGCTTCGGGGGCCGAGTAGCCGTCCACGTCGCGCTGCAGCGCCTGCTCCTCGTCCGTGAGGGCGGTCGTCTCCTTCTTCAGCTTGCTGAGCTGGAAGGAGCCCTCGTTCAGGGCCGAGTTCAGCAGCAGCAGGCTGATCAGGCCGCCGGCGAGCAGCGCCACGACCAGCAGGACGAACGGCATCCTCGCCGCCTGCCCGCCGGACCCCGGCCGGGCTGGGCGGGACGGGCGTACGGGGCGGCCGCCGAGTGCCCGGCCGAGGCGGGCCGCCTGCCCGCGGGTCAGCGTGGCGACCTTCCCGGCCTTGGTCACAGCCGCGCCTCCCGGATGCGTTCGACCCCGCGGAACCTCGCCGGGGCGGCCCGCCGGTTCTCGGCGATCTCCTCCTCGGTGGGCAGCTCCGCGCCGCGTGTCAGCAGCTTCAGCTTCGGCTGGTACTTCTCCGGGACCACCGGCAGCCCGGGCGGGGCAGTGGAGGCCGCGCCCGCCGCGAAGACCTGCTTCACGAGGCGGTCCTCCAGCGAGTGGTACGAGAGCACCGCGATCCGGCCGCCGACCGCGATCCGGTCCACGGCCGCCGGAATGGCCTTCTCCAGCCCCGACAGCTCGCCGTTGACCTCGATCCGCAGTGCCTGGAAGGTCCGCTTGGCGGGGTTGCCGCCGGTCCGCTTGGCGGCCTGCGGCAGGGAGTCGCGGATCAGTTCGACCAGGCGGGAGCTGTTGGTGAAGGGCTCCTTCTCCCGCTCCCGGACGATCGCGGACACGATGCGCTTGGCCTGCTTCTCCTCGCCGTACTGGCGCAGGATCCGGACGAGCTCGCCCGGCGCGTAGGTGTTGAGCACCTCGGCGGCGCTGATCCCCGTCGTCTGGTCCATGCGCATGTCCAGCGGCGCGTCCTGCGCGTACGCGAACCCGCGGTCGGCCTCGTCCAGCTGCATGGAGGAGACGCCCAGGTCGAAGAGGATGCCCTGGACGGCCGGGAGCCGCAGTCCGTCGAGGACCTCGGCGAGGTCGGCGTAGATCGCGTGGACGAGGGTGGCCCGGTCGCCGAAGGGCGCGAGGCGCTCGCCGGAGAGCCGCAGGGCCTCCTTGTCGCGGTCGAGGCCGATGAGGCGGACCTCGGGGAACCGGGTCAGCAGGGCCTCGCTGTGGCCGCCGAGGCCGAGGGTGCAGTCGACGACGACGGCCCCCGGCCTCTCCAGCGCCGGGGCCAACAGGTCCAGGCACCGCTGGAGCATCACCGGGACATGTCGGGACTCGCTAGTCAAAGCGCCCTCTCAGATAACGGCGCGGTCGGCATACGCCGCGCCGCGCACGCGGAGTGTTACCAAGGGGCCGGGCGGCCGGTGAGGGCCGGGCTCCGGCCGGTTCGCGTCACTTTAGTGCAACGGTCGCCGCGGTCAACGAATCGCCTCGCGCGCCGTGCCCGTCTCTCCCTGTGAACCGGCAAAAGCCGCGAATCACCCGGACGGCCGCCCTCGTCTCACCTCTGTGGGTTAGCTCACAACAAGGCTGGTTGACCTTCTTTGTCCCTCCTCACTCAATGCCCGCGCAAGCTGTGACCACTAACGTCGTATGCATGAAGACTTCCGCATCCCTGCCCGCCGACTCCGCGCCCCAGGCTTCCGGCGTCCGTTCCGTCACCGACCGGCTGGTCGAGGCGAACCGGCGGTACGCCACGGATTTCACCGATCCCGGCATGGACGCCCACCCCGTCCTCCAGGTCGCCGTCGTGGCCTGCATGGACGCCCGCCTCGACCTGCACAAGGCCCTCGGTCTTGAGCTCGGCGACTGCCACACCATCCGCAACGCGGGCGGCGTGGTCACCGACGACACCATCCGCTCGCTCACCATCAGCCAGCGGGCGCTGGGCACCCGCGCGGTGATACTCATCCACCACACCGGCTGCGGCCTCGAAAGCCTGACCGAGGACTTCCGGCACGAGCTGGAGGACGAGGTCGGCCAGCGCCCCGCCTGGGCCGTGGAGGCCTTCCGCGACGTCGACCAGGACGTCCGCCAGTCCATGCAGCGGGTCCGGACGAACCCCTTCCTGCCCCACCGGGACGATGTGCGAGGCTTCGTCTTCGATGTGCACACCGGTCTCCTGCGGGAGATCGATCCCAGCTCTTGAGTGACACAAGGCCGTAACGCCGTCAACAATGCGGGGAGACACCCCCCGGGAACCTCCGGACCCGGTGTCCGTGTTTTCGGGGTGGGCCGGTCATGCGCCAAGGGCGTCGGCCCCGGAATTGGGCCGAGGAGAATTAGGTGACGACGTATGACGACCGAGCGAGCCTCGCGGATCTGACCAGCACGGCGGAGCGGGTGCGCCAGTCGGTCGAGAGCGTGATCGAGGGCAAGCCCGAGGTCGTACGCCTCGCGCTGACCGTGCTGCTCGCCGAGGGGCACCTGCTGATCGAGGACGTCCCCGGCGTCGGCAAGACCATGCTCGCCAAGACGCTCGCCAAGTCCATCGACTGCTCGGTACAGCGCATCCAGTTCACTCCGGACCTGCTGCCCTCCGACATCACCGGCGTCAGCATCTACGACCAGCAGCGCCGCGAGTTCGAGTTCAAGCCGGGCGCGATCTTCGCGCAGATCGTCATCGGCGACGAGATCAACCGCGCCTCGCCGAAGACCCAGTCCGCGCTGCTGGAGTCGATGGAGGAGCGCCAGGTCACCATCGACGGCACGACGTACACGCTGCCCAGCCCCTTCATGGTCGTCGCCACCCAGAACCCCGTGGAGATGGAGGGCACCTACCCGCTGCCCGAGGCCCAGCGGGACCGCTTCATGGCCCGGGTCTCCGTCGGCTACCCCGGCCCCGAGGCCGAGCTCCAGATGCTCGACGTGCACGGCGGGCTCTCCCCGCTCGACGACCTCACGGCCGTCGCGCACGCCCACGAGATCGTCAAGCTCATAGAGGCCGTCCGCGAGGTGTACGTGGCCGAGCCCGTCAAGCGTTACGTCGTCGACCTGGTGTCCGCCACCCGCAGCCACCCGGACCTGCGCCTGGGCGCCTCGCCCCGGGCCACCCTGCACCTGCTGCGCGCCGTGAAGGCCTCCGCCGCGCTGGCCGGCCGCGACTACGTCCTGCCCGACGACGTCCAGGCGCTGGCCGGACCGGTCCTCGCGCACCGTCTGCTGCCCACCGCCCAGGCCCAGCTGAACCGGCGCACCGCCGAGCAGGTCGTCGGCGAGATCCTGCAGCGCACCCCCGTCCCCGCGGCGCACGCCCGCGGCGAGATGCCGCCCGGCGCCGGCATCCGGGGCTTCTGATGAGCGCCGGTGCCCCGCGCGGCGCCGGCGGGCTGCGGACGTCGCTGTCCGGTCTGACGACCCGCGGCCGGTCCTTCCTGGCCGCCGGGGTCGCCGCCGCGGCGTGCGCGTACGTCCTGGGCCAGGGCGAGCTGCTCCGGGTCGGCCTGCTGCTCGCCGTACTGCCGCTGATCTGCGTCTACGCCCTGCACCGCACCCGTCACCGGGTCACCGGCAGCCGTCGGCTCACCCCGGGGCGGGTCCCCGCGGGCGCCGAGGCGCGGGTGCAGCTGCGCATGGACAACGTCTCCCGGCTGCCCACCGGCCTCCTGATGCTCCAGGACCGCGTGCCGTACGTCCTCGGCCCGCGCCCCCGGTTCGTGCTGGACCGGGTCGAGCCGGGCGGGCGCCGCGAGGTGTCCTACCGGGTCCGCTCCGACCTCCGCGGCCGCTACCCGCTGGGCCCGCTCCAGCTGCGGCTGACCGACCCCTTCGGGCTGGTCGAGCTGACCCGCTCCTTCAGCACCTACGACACCCTCACCGTCATCCCGCGCACCGAGCCGCTGCCGCCGGTGCGCCTGACCGGCGAGTCCTCCGGCTACGGCGACGGCAGCCGCCGCTCGCTGGCCCTGGCCGGCGACGACGACGTCATCCCGCGCACCTACCGGCGCGGCGACGACCTGCGCCGGGTCCACTGGCGCTCCACGGCCCGCTACGGCGAGCTGATGGTCCGCCGCGAGGAGCAGCCGCAGCGCAGCCGGGCCACCGTCCTGCTGGACACCCGGCGGATCGCCTTCGACGGCGCCGGTCCCGACTCCGCCTTCGAGTGGGCCGTCTCGGGGGCCGCGTCGGCCCTGGTGCACCTCCTGGAGCAGGGCTTCTCGGTCCGGCTGCTCACGGACACCGGCGACTCGGTGCCCGGTGAGGGCGGCGGTGGCTTCTCCTCCGGACGGGACGAGTCCGCGGAGGCCGCCGGGCTGATGATGGACACCCTCGCGGTGGTCGGGCACTCGGACGGTGCCGGGCTCTCCCGGGCCTACGACGCGGTGCGCGGCGGCGGTGGCGGCTTCGGCGGAGCCGGCGGTGACGGGCTCCTCATCGCCTTCTTCGGCGACCTGGACGACGTACAGACGGAGCTGGCGGCCAAGATGCGCCAGCGTGCCTCGGGTGCGGTGGCCTTCGTACTGGACTGCGCGACCTGGGGCGGGCAGCCCGCGCCGGGGCTGGCCGTGCCTCCTGTGGAGGAGCGGCTGCGCAGGCTCCGCGACGCGGGCTGGACCGCGCTGGCCGCCCCGCCCGGGGTGGCCTTCGCCGACCTGTGGCGGCACGCCGGGACCGCCGCGTTCACCACGGGAACCTCCGGAGGCCGGGCATGAGCGGGCGGGCGAGAGTGACGCTGTTCGCGGCGCTGGCGACGCTGCTCACCTCCTGGTCGCTGGTTCCGCTGGTCGAAACGGCGGGCTGGCTGCTCCAGGCGGCGCTGCTGCTGGGCGTGCAGTGCGCCGTGGGTGCCGGGGCCCGGCGGGTGCCGCTGGCGCGGTCGCTGACCGTGTCCGCGCAGCTGCTGGTGTCGCTGCTGCTGCTCGCGATCCTCTTCGGCGGCAAGGGCGCGTCCACCGGGACCGGGCCGATGGCCTACCTGGTGACGGACTTCGGCGCGCTGTTCCAGCAGGGTGTGCGGGACGTGAGCACGTTCGCGATACCGGCCCCGCTGACGGACGGCATCCGGCTGCTGCTGGTGACCGGGGTGCTGCTGATCGGGCTGCTGGTGGACGTGCTGGCGGTGACCGTACGGACGGCCGCCGCGGCGGGGCTGCCGCTGCTCGCGCTGTACTCGGTGGCCGCGGGCCTGTCGGGCGGCGGGGACGCCTCCTGGATCTCCTTCCTGCTGGCGGGCTGCGGGTACCTGATGCTGCTGCTGGCCGAGGGCCGTGACCGGCTCGCCCAGTGGGGCCGGGTCTTCGGCGGCGGCGCGCGCGACCGGACCACGGCCGCCTCCGGCCTGGGGGCCGGTGCGGGCGGCCAGGTGACGGCTCCGGTACGGACCGGCCGGCGGATCGGCGCGGTGGCCCTGGGCCTGGCGCTGGTGGTGCCGGCGGCGCTGCCCGCGCTCGGCGGCGGGATGCTGGGCGCGGCGGGCGACGGCGACGGGCCGGGCAGCGGGGCGGGCGGGACGATCTCGGCGGTGAACCCGCTGGTCTCCCTGCAGAGCAGCCTGAACGCGCCGGACAACCGGGTGGTGCTGAAGTACCGGACCGACAGCCCGCAGCAGAGCGATCAGTACCTGCGGATCCTGGCCCTGGACGAGTTCAACGGGGTCAAGTGGGAGGCCTCCGGGCGGACCCTGACCGATGTTCCGGAGCGGATGCCGAATCCGCCCGGGCTCGGCGAGAAGGTCCTGCAGTCCGCGACCGAGGTGCGGACCAGTATTTCTGCGGCGGACAGCTACACCCAGCGCTACCTGCCCATGCCGTACCCGGCGACCTCCGTGGACATCGGCGGGAAGTGGCGGTTCGAGCCGGCCGGCCGGACCCTGGTCGGGGACCAGCTGGGCAAGGACAGGTTCCAGAACGTCCAGGGCGCGATGTACACGGTGCGCAGCCTGCTGCTGAAGCCGACGGCGCAGCAGCTGCAGAAGGCCCCGGCGCCGGACCCGGTCATCCGGGCCGAGTACACGAAGCTTCCGGACAACCTGCCGGCGGTGGTCGCCGACACGGCCCGCTCGGTGACGCAGGGGGCGAAGGACGATTACACGCGGGCGGTGAAGCTCCAGGACTTCTTCGCCGTGAACGGCGGATTCCGCTACAACACGAGGACGGCATCGGGCACGGGTCCGCAGGCGGTCGCCCGCTTCCTGGCCGACAAGGAGGGCTTCTGCATCCACTTCGCGTTCTCGATGGCGGCCATGTCCCGGTCGCTGGGTATCCCGGCACGGGTGGCGGTGGGCTTCACCCCGGGTGAGGCGCAGTCGGACGGCAGCGTCAACGTGTCCATGCGGGACGCGCACGCCTGGCCGGAGCTGTACTTCGAGGGTGTGGGCTGGACGCGGTTCGAGCCGACGCCCCGGTCGGGCATCACGGTGCCGGACTACTCCAGGCCGCAGGTGCCGACGGCCCAGCCGTCCGCGCCGGCGCCGCTGCCCTCGACGAGTGCGGTGGCACCGTCCGCAGCCCCGTCGAAGTCGGACGACTGCCCGCCGGAGGCGAGGAAGCTCGGCGAGTGCGGTGCGGCCGCGCCGACGCCGAGCGCGTCCGGTGGCGGCGGGCCGTCGGTGACGGCCGTACTGGGCTGGACGGCGGGCGTGGTGGCGCTGCTCGGCCTGCCGCTGCTGCCCCTGCTGTGGCGGAGCCGGCTGCGGGCCCGCCGGCTGGGTACCGGCGAAGTACCGGCGGCCTGGCGGGAGCTGGGTGACGCCGCGTGGGACGTGGGCGTGGTCCCGGACGAGGCCCTGTCGCCGCGCCGGGCGGCGGGCCGCGTCGTGGAGCTCGGCCGTCTGGAGCCGCAGGCCGCGGGCGCGGTCCAGCGGGTCGCGGGTGCGCTGGAGCGGGTCCTGTACGCGCCGCCGGGCACAGAGGTCTCGTATCCGGGGCTCGCGGACGACGTCCTGCTGGCCCGTGCGGGCCTGCTGGCCGGCGTCGGCCGGCCCGCCCGGCTGCGGGCGCTGCTGCTGCCGCGCTCGGCGGCCCGGGTCGGCTGGGCCCTGACCCGGCGCTGGTCGGCGCTGGCCTCGTCGGTCTCCGCCCGCCTGGCCGCACTGCGGCTGCGCCTGCCGCTACGCGGCCGAGGCTGACGGGGCGGGGCCCCGCCGCAGGCACACGGCCGGGGCCCGACACGCGCGAACGCGCGAACGCGGCGAGGCTCGATCCCCCCGAGCCCCGCCGCGTCCGCGTACCGCGTCACGGAGGAGGTACCCGGTCCGCTCCGCAGCCCCGTGCCGGCGGTGCGGACCGGGCCTCCTGTCCGTTGCCCCCAGTCTGGCGTCCGCGCAGGTGGGAACCCATCCGCGCGCGTACTCATCTCCGTGCCTAGGTACGGATACTCAGTCGCCGCTGCGGGCCCCACCAGTTGTACGGGCTGCGCCGCCCCGGCGGCACCGCCGACTGGGGGGTCGGCCGCCCGGCTTCAGCGGTTTCCGCTGACCCGGCCCCGCAGCAGCAGGGACAGCGCCGAGTGCACGTCGTCGAGGGACCGCTCGCTCTGGAAGGACTGCCAGTCCAGGGCCGCCACCAGCACCATTCCGACCATCGCGGCGGCGGTCAGCGGCACGTCGATCTCCGCGCTCAGCTCCCCCCGCTCGACGCCCTCCCGCAGCACGGTCTCCACCACGGCCACCGCCTCCTGCCGGACGACCATCAGCGTGGACTGCCACGCCCGGTTGGTCCGCCACAGCTCGGCGACGTAGAGCTGGGTGAAGGCCGGGTACCGGTCGATGAAGACGAGACCGGCCCGGATCATCGCGTCGAGCGCCTCCACGCGACTGCCGCCCCGCGCCTCGGTCTCCTCCGCCGCCGTCCGCAGCGAGGCGGTCAGCAGCCCGACCCCGTGCCGCAGCAGCTCCTCGAAGAGCTCGTTCTTGCTGGCGAAGTTGTAGTAGACGGTGCCCTTCGCGACGCCCGCGCGCTCGGCGATCTCCTCGACCGTGGTCGCGGAGAACCCCTGCTCGGCGATGAGGGTCACGGCCGCCTCGTAGAGCTTCTGGCGGGTGGCCTGGCGGCGGCCGCCGCTGGTGCCCGTCCCGGGCTTGTGTTCCATGGCGCTGATTCTCACAGGTCAACGGGTCCTTACAGACTCAGTTCCGGGTGGAGCCGGTCCATCGTCCACACCTGCTTGCCGCGGGCGGCCAGCGCGGTGAGGGCGAGGGCGCCCGCGGTGAAGGCCACCAGGACCGCGCAGCCCCGCCAGACGGAGGTCAGGTCGCCGCCCGTGATGAGGTGGCGCAGGCTCTCGACGACGTACGACATCGGCAGGTACGGGTGGATGGCGTTGAAGAAGCCCGGGCTGGTCTGCACGGGGTACGTGCCGCCCGCCGAGGTGAGCTGGAGCATCAGGACGGCGAGGACCAGGATCCGCCCGGCGGCGCCGAACTTGGCGTTGAGCCACTGGACGATCGCCGCGAAGCAGCCGGTGACCAGCAGCAGGAAGCCGATGGTGCGGGCCGGGTGGGCCATCTGCAGGCCGAGGCCCGGGGCCCAGTGGAGGACGGCCATGAGCAGGCCGACCTGCGCGACGCCGATCCCCGCCACGGGCAGCCAGCCCGCGAGGGCGATCCGCCAGGGCGAGGCGCCCGCTGCCAGGGCCCGCTTGTTGAGCGGGGCGATGAGCATGTAGGCGACCATCGCGCCGACCCAGAGGGAGAGCGGGATGAAGTAAGGGGCGAAGCCGGTGCCGTAGTTGGGCGCCTTGTGCAGGGACTGGTTGGCGAGCCGGACCGGGTCGGCCATGACCTCGGTACGGGCGTCGCGCTGCTGCTGGTCGTAGTCGGGGATCTGGCCGGCGCCCTTGTGGAGGCCGTCGGCGAGGTCTCGGTTGCCGTCGACCAGCTTGTACATGCCGCCGTCGAGGGTGTGGGCGCCGTCACCGAGCTTGCCGACGCCCTCGTTGATGGCGCCGGAGCCTTCGGTGGCGGTGCCGAGGCCGGTGTGCAGCTGGGCCATGCCGGTGGCGACCTGGTGGGCGCCGGTGTTGAGGGCGTTGACCTGGGCGACGGCCGCGTCGAGGTCGGAGGCGAGGCCGGGGGCCCTGTCGACGAGCTTGCGGGCCTTGTTCTCCAGGTCGGTCAGCTGGGTGCGGAGCTTGGCGACGTCGCCGTTGGCGTTCTTGACGAGGGTGCTGACGTCGCCGGTGAGTTCGGCGGCCTCGGCGGCGTCGTCCTTGACCTTCTTCAGGTCGGGGCAGGAGGCCAGGTGCGGCTCCTTGCCCGGGGTGACGCAGTGCTTGGTGTAGTACGCGTCCGCGCCGGTGGAGGCCTTCTTGGCGGCGGAGGCGGCGGCCGGGGCCTTGTCGGCGAAGGTGTCGAGGTGGTTCTTGACCACCTTGGCGGTGTCGGCCACCAGCTCGGCGGTGTCCGCCAGGTTCTTGGGGTCCTGGACGAACGGGCGGGCCTTGTCGGCGGCGCCGTTGACCTTGTCGGCGAGCCGCTGGGTACCGTTCGCGACGTCCTTGGAGCCGGTTTCCAGCTTCGCCGCGCCCGAGTTGAGCTTCTTCAGGCCGCTGTTGAGCTCGCCGGTCTTCTCCTCGGCCGTGTCGAGGCCGTCGGCGAGTTCCTTGGCGCCCTGCTGGGCCTTGCCCGCGCCGTCCTTGAGCTTGTCGGCGCCGTCGGCGGCCTCGGCGGTCTTGTCGTGCAGGTCGGAGAAGCTGACGAAGATCTTGTCGAGGAATCCGCGCGAGGCGTTGGTGGACGCCGCCGAGCGGACCTCGGAGAAGACGGTGCGCGAGATCGAGCCGACGATGTAGTTGTTGGCGTCGTTGGTGCGCACCTGGAGGGCCCCGGTGGTGGGGTCCTCGCCGGAGCTGGAGGCGATCTTCTCGCTGAAGTCGGCAGGCATGGTGAGGGACAGGTAGTACGTCCCGTTCTCCAGCCCCTTCGCGGCCTCCTCGGCACTGACCTCGCGCCAGTCGAAGGTCTTGCTGTCATGGAGCTTCTTGGTGATCGCGCCGCCCGCGTCGAGGCGCTCGCCGCCCACGGTCGTGCCCTTGTCGGCGTTGACGAGCGCGACGGGCACCTTGTCGAGGCGGCTGTACGGGTCCCAGAAGGACCAGAGGTACAGGGCTCCGTAGAGCAGCGGCAGCAGGAGCAGCGCCACGAGAGCGGCCCGGGGCAGCTTCCCCCGTCCGAACCGCTTCAGCTCAAGCGCGGCCAGCTTCGGCGAGCGCATCGTCCGCCCCCTTCGTTTCTTCGGTGTCGTTCTCGGTGTCGTTCTCGGTGTCCGCGTCCGGGGCCGCGTCCGGGGCCGGGGCTGCGCCCGCGTCCGGCGCGGCCGGTTCCTGCGGGCCGGTCCGCACGACGACGGCGTCGTCGGGGGCCTCGCTGCACACCGCGAGGACGGTGGTCCCGGCGGCGGCGATCGAGCGCAGCAGCGCCCAGGCCTCCGTGCGCTCGGTGTCGGAGAGCTTCAGGTCGAGGTCGTCCAGGGCCAGCAGCCGCGGCGAGCCCAGCAGCGCGATGGCCACGGACAGCCGTACGGACTCCAGGCGTTCCAGGTCCCGTACGGAAGTGCGCGGCCCCTTGGGCAGCGTGGCGAGGTCCAGCCCGGCGGCGTCCAGGGCGGCCTCGATCCGGGCCCGGGCGTCGGCCCGGCGCTCGGCCGGGGAACGCAGCAGGGCGCGGACCGGGCCGTCGTAGTGGCGGTGGAGCAGGGCGCCCTCGCGCAGCTGTTCGGCGACGGTGAGGGCCTGGTCGAGGTCGGTGACCCCGGCGACCGGGCCGAGGGCGGCGATCCGGCGGACGGCCGTCATGTGCTTCGGCAGCCGGTGGCCGCCGACCTCGGCGTGGCCCGCGGTGGGCTTCATCCGTCCGGTGAGGGCCAGGAGCAGACAGGTCCGGCCGGTGCCGGAGGGGCCTTCGACCGCGATGAGCGAGCCGGGCGCCGCGTCGATACCGACTCCGCGGAAGGCCCAGCCGCGCGGGCCCTTGAGTCCGAAGTCCTCGGCTTTGACGGCCGCGCCGTGCGGGCTGTCCACGCCGTCCTCCTTCTTTTGAACTGACCAGTCAGTTCAAAAACTACCACCTTCCTGCCCACCGGGTGCGCAGTCGGCGGCAGTTGTCCCGGGAATGACCGAAAAGCCGCAGGTCAGGGTGATTGTCAGTGGCGCCCGTCACGATGGTTGGAACGCATCGACAGGAGGTTCGTCATGGCCACACCGTCCCCGTCCCCTGTCCACCCCGTCCTGCGGCGATCGACAGCTCCCCCGGCCGCCGTCGACCTGCTCGCCAAGGCCCGCGCCGGCCTGGCCGAGGCCGCCCGGCTGACCCGGCCCCACGAGCGGTACGCCACCGCCCACCTCGCCGCGCTGCGCACCGCCGCGGCCGTGCTCGCCGCGCGCGGGCGGCCCGAGCCGGTCCACCCGCGGCGGCGGCCGCGGATCCGCAGCGCGTGGGAGGTGCTGCCGGAGATAGCGCCGGAGCTGACCGAGTGGAGCGCGCTCTTCGCCTCCGGCGCCGCCCGCCGGGCCCGGGCCGAGGCGGGCATAGCGGACGCGGCGACCGGCCGGGACGCGGACGATCTGGTGCGCGCCGTCGCGATGTTCCTGCGCCTGGTGGAGCGGATGCTCGCGATCCAGCCACCGCAGCAGACGCTGCCGCAGGCCGCGGCGATCCCGCGTCCGGAGCGTCCGGACGCGGGATGAGCTGCCCGGCGGCGGGAGGCAATAGGGTGGGGCGGGGTGGGGCACTGACCGCTCCGCCATCCCAAGCCGCGCCGAGGAGCCATCAGCCGTGTCGGACACTTCCCGCCCCCGCGCCTCCCTTCGCACCGCAGTGGTGTGGGAGGTCCTCAAGGAGGCGCTCGACCGCCGGGTGAAGGCGACCGCGCGGGATGTGCTGGACGTGCTGGACACCGGTGGCGGCACCGGCAAGTTCGCCGTGCCGGTGGCCCGCCTGGGCCACCGGGTCACCGTCGTCGACCCCAGCCCGAACGCGCTGTTCGGGCTGGAGCGCCGGGTGGCGGAGGCCGGCGTCGCCGACCTGGTGCGCGGCGTACAGGGCGACGCCCAGGGCCTGTTGGAAGTCGTCGAGCGGGGCGCGTACGACGCGGTGCTCTGCCACGGCGTGCTGGAGTACGTGGACGACCCGGCCGAGGGCGTGGCCAACGCGGTGGCGGCGCTACGCCCCGGCGGCACGCTCAGCCTGCTGGCCGCCGGCCTCGGCGGGGCCGTGCTCGCGCGGGCCCTGGCCGGGCACTTCACGGAGGCCCGTACCGCCCTCACCGACCCGGCCGGGCGCTGGGGTTCCGGCGACCCGGTGCCGCGCCGCTTCACCGCCGAGCAGCTCTCCGAGCTGGTCGGCGGGGCCGGGCTCGCGGTCGGCGCCGTACACGGCGTGCGGATCTTCGCCGACCTCGTCCCGGGGGTCCTGGTGGACACCGAGCCGGGCGCGGTGGAGGCGCTGCTGCGTCTGGAGGAGGCCGCCGCGGAGCTGCCCGCCTTCCACGCCGTGGCCACTCAGCTGCACGTGCTGGGCGAGAAGCAGTCCTGATCTGCGATCTTCCGTGCACGGAGTTTCCACACACCCTCCGAACCTGCGGTCGGCCCCGTATGATCGGGGCAGTGACCGGCATGGTGGACGGGCCATTGGGGAATGAACGCCTCAATAACCGCCCCCGCGGCGGTACGGGTTTTCGGGCTGTGGGCCTTATTCACAGCCCGGCATAGTGGGCGGGTATCACGGGGGCGATTCCCCGCCTATCCTGAAGGGGACCCCTGGTCGCTACCCCCCGCGACCGACGGATGAGGAGGACTCCCGTGCCGCTCTCGGAGCACGAGCAGCGAATGCTCGAGCAGATGGAGCGAGCGCTGTACGCCGAAGATCCCAAGTTCGCGACAGCGCTTGAGGGCAGCGGACTGCGCACGTACACCCGGCGACGGGTCTACCAGGCAGTCGTAGGCATTCTGGTGGGCATCGCGCTCCTCATGACCGGTGTGATCGTGCCGAACGTACTGTGGATCAGCGTGGTGGGTTTCCTCGTCATGCTGGGCTGTACGGTCCTCGTGGTCACCGGTTGGCGCAAGGCACCCAAGCCTGGCGAACAGCCCGTCTCCGGAAGTGCAGGCGGTTCGGCCCGTGGCCGCAACCGGCAGCGTCGGTCGATGATGACCCGCATCGAGGAACGGTGGCAGCGCCGCCGTGACGAACAGGGGCAGTAGCCCCACGACATCGTGAGTGAGGGGACGGCCGTGCGCGGTCGTCCCCTCACTGTTGTGCTCTGTTGCGCGCCTGTTGCGCATTCCGACCGTCCCGTCACCCTTTCTGCGGCATCATGATCAGGTGAGTGTGCTCCCCCTGGTCTTCACCAGCGGCTGGGCCAGTGGGATCAACGCCTACGCCGTGGTCCTCCTGCTCGGCATCTTCGGCGCGACCGGCCTGTCCGACGAGGTCCCCGCGTCGCTGCAACGCACCGACGTGCTGATCGTCGCGGCGGTCCTGTTCCTCTGCGAGGCGGTCGCCGACAAGATCCCGTACGTGGACTCGGTGTGGGATTCCGTCCACACCGTGATCCGCCCGGTGGCCGGTGGCGTGGTCGGCGCGCTGCTGGCCGGCCAGAGCGGTTCGCTGTCCGACATCACCGCCGGCGTGATCGGCGGCTCCACCGCGCTGGCCAGTCATTTCGTCAAGGCCGGCACCCGGATGGCGATCAACACCTCGCCCGAGCCGCTCAGCAACGTCGCGATGAGCATGGCCGAGGACCTCGGAGTGGCCGCGATCATAACCTTCGCGATGTTCCACCCCGTGGCCGCGGCGGTCATCGCAGCCGTCCTGCTGGCCGCCGGGCTGGCCATACTGATCTTCCTCTGGACCCGGATCCGCCGTTTCCTGCGCCGCCGTGCCCAGCGCCGCGAGGAGAAGCGGCTGGCCACCGAGGCCCGCGAGGCCACCGGAGCGCCACCCCGCTGACCACCCGCCCCGCCACCCCGCCCGTCCCCCGGCGACCACCCCGCCGACCGCCGCCCGCGGCCTCGGTAGGCTCACCCGCATGGCACGAATTGCGGTGATCGGCGCCGGGATGGGCGCGATGGCGACGGCGGCCCGGCTGGCCGTGGCAGGGCACCAGGTGACGGTGTACGAGCGCGCGGCGACGTACGGGGGCGCGGTCGGCCGGTACGAGCGCGACGGCTTCGCCTTCGACACCGGGCCGGGCCTGCTGCACCTGCCCGCCGTCTACCGCGACCTCTTCGTGAAGACCGGCAAGCGGCCCCTGGAGACCTGCGTCGACATGGTCCAGGCCGACCCCGCCGTCCGGCACGTCCTCCCCCGTCACGACGTCGACGTCACCCTCCCCGGCGCCTCGCACGGCGGTGTCGCCGCCGCCCTCGACCAGGCCTTCGGCCAGGGCGCGGGCGAACGCTGGAACGCCGTGCTGGGCCGCGCCCGGGACGCCTGGGACGCCACCCGCCGCCCGCTGCTGGAGGAGCCCCTGCGCGACGGTGCCCGGCAGACGCTGGGCGGCGACCCGTATCCGGCCCTGCGGCGCAGCGGCCTGCTCCGCCGCCGCCCGCCCACCCTCGCCGAGGTGGCCGACCGCGAGTTGGGCGGCGGCCTCGGCGAGCTGCTGACCGGCCTGGTGGGCGCGTACGGGATCGACCCCGCCCGGGCCCCCGGATCGGCCGCCGTGCTGCCGTACATGGAGCAGACCTTCGGCAGCTGGTACGTCCGCGGCGGGATGCGGGCGCTGGCAACCGCCGTCCACGAGCGCTGCCGGGAACGGAAGGTGGAGTTCGTCTTCGGGGCGGAGGTCCGGGAGGTCCTCGCGCCGCAGGGCCGGGCCGCCGGTCTGCTGCTGGCCGACGGCACTGAGGTGGCCGCCGACTCCGTCGTCTGCGGGATCGACCCGCGGCTGCTGCCGGCCGCCTCCCTGCCGTGGCCGCCGGAGGCGGTTCCCGCCCGCGGGGAGGGCCTGCCCAGCCGGCTCACGCTCTTCCTCGCGCTGCGCGGCGCCCGCCCCGCACATGCCGTCCACCGCACCCTGGTGCACTCCTCGGGCCCGGTCGTCACCGTCCTGCGCCCCGACGACCCCACCACCCGCCCCGACGCGGACCACGAGGCCGTCACGGTCAGCGCCGTCCGCGGGCCCGGGAGCTCGGGGCCCCAGGAGCCCGAGGAGCTGCTGGAGCTCGCCGGGAAGGCCGTACCGGGGCTGCGGGAGCGGCTGCTGTGGCACGAGGCGCGCACCCCGGCCGACGTCGAGGCGGCGACCGGCGCGGTGGGCGGCGCGGTGCCCCCGCCCGCGCTCGCGGGGGCCGGGGGCCGGCTGCTGTACCCCGCCAACACCACGGCCGTGCCGGGGCTGTACCTGGCGGGCGGCTGGGCGCACCCGGGCGGCGGGCTGGCGCACGCCGGGATGACCGGGGCCCTGGTGGCCGGGCTGATCGTGGAGGGCGCGGAGTTCCGCGGCTCCCGGTGACCCGCCCGCCCGCTCAGTAGCGGTACTGCTCGTACTCGCCCTGCTGGGGGTACGGGTACTGCTGCGGCTGCGGCTGCGCGACCTGCTCCTCCGCCGGATACGGCTGGGCGGCCCCGTCGGTGGCCCGCTGCTGCGGGACCCAGACCCCGCCGGGCGGGGTGTCCATGGCGTACTGCTGCTGCCCGTAGTCGGGGTACTGGGTGTAGGCCGAGTAGTCGTAGGCGGGGGGCGGTCCGACACCGCCGCCGGTGCCGATGTACGGGTCCGAGTAGGCGGCGTAGACCTGCTGCTGATCGCCCGTCGGATAGCCGGCGGAGTAGTCGTACCCGCCGCCGCCCTGGTTCTGCTGGTCGTAGTACGCCGCGTACTGGTGGGCGTCCTGCTCGGCCGTGGTGAACGGCGAGGCGAAGCCCGCGTTCTGGTCCGCGCCGGGGGCGGGCGCGAAGCTCTGTATGCCGTAGGAGCCGGTGTCCTCGGGCATCGGCTGCGGGCTGTAGACCTCGTCGGCCTCGGCCTCGGCCGGGAACTGCCGCTCCTGCGCGGCCCCGTCGGCGTCCTCGTACTCCAGCGCGGTGACTTCGAGCGCCGGTTCCGGACGCGGACCGCCGGACCGGCGCCGCCGCGACTGCCGTACGGGTTCCCCGCCGCGGCGCAGCGCCCAGCCGGCCACGAAGCCCTTGCGGAAGGACAACGTCACCAGGGTCTGGCCCAGGGCGAACGCGGCCGCGCCGGCGCCGATGACAGGCACCGACGGCAGGAGCACCCCGGCGACCACGCCGAGGAAGCCGGCGAAGGCGAGCAGGCGCCAGCGGAGCCGGGCCTTGTTCTGCATCAGGACCTCGGCAAGCAGCCACAGCGCGACGAAGCCGAACGCGATGTAGAGGACCGTCATACCCATGCATGGCCCCTCTCGGTACGGCCGACCGCGTGGGAGACGGGGGCCAGCCGGTCAGGCCCGCTGGTGCAGGCCCAGATTCTCGTAGATCTCGAGAGTCGCCGTGGAATTGTTCAGCGTGATGAAGTGCAGCCCTGGGACACCCTCGGACAGCAGCCGCGCGCAGAACTCCGTGGCGAACTCGATGCCAATGGAGCGTACAGCGGCCGGGTCGTCCTTGACGGCGAGCATGCGCTCTTTCACAGCCTCGGGGAAGACCGCGTTGCTGAGTTGGGGCAGTCGGTCGAGCTGCTTGATGCCCACAACAGGCATGACCTCGGGGATGATCGGGGTCTCGCAGCCCGCCTTCTCGACGCTGTCGCGCAGCCGCAGATAATTCTCCGGGTGGAAGAACATCTGGGTGATCGCGTAGTCGGCGCCCGCGCGGCACTTGTCCACGAAGTGCCGGATGTCCGTGTCCCATTCCGTCGAACGCGGGTGCATCTCCGGGAAGGCCGCGACGCCGACGCAGAAGTCGCCGGACTCCTTGACCAGCCGGACCAGGTCGGCGGCGTAGTGCACGCCCTCGGGGTGCGGCACCCAGTCGCCCATCGGGTCGCCCGGCGGGTCTCCGCGCACGACGAGCATGTTCCGGATGCCCGCGTCGGCGAACTGCCCGATGACGTTGCGCAGCTCGGCCACCGAGTGGTCCACGGCGGTGAGGTGGGCGACGGGGGTCAGCGTGGTGTCCGAGGCGATCTGCTCGGTGGCCCGGACGGTGCCGCCGCGGGTCGAGCCGCCGGCTCCGTAGGTCACGGAGACGAAGCTCGGGGACACGGCTTCCACCCGGCGCAGCGCGTTCCAGAGGTTGCGTTCGCCCTTCTCGGTCTTCGGGGCCCAGAACTCGAAGGAGTACGAGCTCCCGGACGCGAGGAGGTCGCGGACCGTGTGCGCACGATCCGACCAGGTGGAAGCGGTACCAGAGGCCATACGGGCAGGTTAGACGGGGCCCGCCGGACACCGAAGCACTGTCCGCCTTTTGGACACGTTTTTGGACAGTCCGACAGACCCGGCCCGGGCGCTCTGGTCCTTCTAGCCGAGGCGGGCCCGGACGCGCTTGGCGAGGTCCGCGGCGGCCGCACCCGGGTCGGCGGCCTCGGTGAGGGCGCGGACGACCACGACGCGGGTGGCCCCGGCGTCCAGCACCTCGTCCAGATTCGCGCTGTCGATGCCGCCGATGGCGAACCAGGGCCGGTCCTGCTCCAGGGAGGCCGCGTACCGGACGAGTCCGAGGCCGGGGGCGAAGCGGCCGGGCTTGGTGGGGGTGGGCCAGCAGGGGCCGGTGCAGAAGTAGTCCACGCCGGGCTCGGCGACGGCCGCGTCGACCTCGGCCTCGGCGTGGCAGGAGCGGCCGATGAGCACCTGGTCGCCGAGGATGGCGCGGGCCGCGGGGACGGGGATGTCGCCCTGGCCGAGGTGCAGGACGTCGGAGCCGATGGCGTGCGCGACGTCGGCCCGGTCGTTCACGGCGAGGAGCTTGCCGTGGCGCCGTGCGGCCTCGGCGAAGACCTGCAGGTGTTCGAGTTCCTCCCCGGCCTCCATGCCCTTGTCGCGGAGCTGGACGATGTCCACGCCGCCGGACAGCACGGCGTCCAGGAACTCGGGGAGGTCGCCCTGGCGCTTCCGGGCGTCCGTGCAGAGGTAGAGCCGGGCGTCGGAAAGCTGCATGGGTGTACCCCCCGGGATGGATGCGGTGTACGGACCCCGCGGGGCCCGTACACCGCGGTGGAGCGGATGCGGATCAGGTCAGAGGGCGAGCGCCTGAGCGCGGCGCTTCACCTCCGTGCCGCGATTCTCGCTCAGCGCCTGCACGGGGGTGCCGGGCAGGGTCGGATCCTCGGTGAAGAGCCACTCAAGGATCTCCTCCTCGGTGAAGCGGTCGTCGCGCAGGACGGTCAGCAGACCGACCAGGCCCTTGACGACCTTGTCGCCGTCGATGAAGGGGGCCGGCACCTGCAGGGCGCGGTTCTCGCCCCGGCGTACGGCGATCAGCTGCCCTTCCTTGACCATCTGGCGGACCCGGGTCACCTCGATGTCGAGCATCTCCGCGATGTCGGGGAGGTACAGCCACGAGGGGACAAGGGCATCGATCTTTGCGTCAATCTCGGTCACGGGTACAAGCCTGCCATCTCGGGCTGACACCCGGTACCGGAGCGGCCCGTCCGTGGTCCGGCCCGGCTACACGGGGGTCGACTTCAGGGCGACCGCCGGATCGCGGACCTTGGCCGGGTCCACCGCGGCCCCCGTCTCGATGAGCCTGCGGCCCTGCGCCAGGTCGCGGGGGCGGCCCACGGCCAGCACCGCGACCAGGACGCCCTCGCGCAGCCAGCACACCGACCAGGTGGGGTCGGCCGGGTCGCCGCGCCAGAGCAGGGTGTCGGCCGTGCCGTGGTGGCCGGCGTACTGGACGAAGCGCCCGAACTGCTCCGACCAGAAGTACGGCACCGGGTCGTAGACCTGGGCGGGTTCCCCGGCCAGGATGTTCGCCGCGACCGTCCGCGGGCCCTGGAGCGCGTTGTCCCAGTGGTGCACGAGCAGCCGCGTCCCGTAGCGGGCCGACGGGAAGGAGGCGCAGTCGCCGACCGCGTACACCCCGGGCACGGAGGTGCGCAGGTACGCGTCGGCGGTGACCGAGCCGTCGGGGCCGAGGACCACGCCGCTCCCGGCCAGCCATCCGGTGGCGGGGCGGGCTCCGATGCCCACCACGACCGCGCCCGCCGGAAGGGTGCGCCCGTCCGCGAGCAGCACCCGGCCCTCCTCGATCCCGGCGACCTTCACGCCGGTGATCAGCCCGGCGCCGGCCTCCTCGTACCAGCGGGCCATCGGGGCGGCCACCTCCGACGGCAGCGCCCCCGCCAGGACCCGGTCCGCAGCCTCGACCACGGTCACCTCGCAGCCCGCCTCACGGGCCGCGGTGGCGAACTCCGCGCCGATCCAGCCCGCGCCGACGACCACCGCCCGGGGCGCCTCGGCCAGGACCGGGCGCAGCCGCGCCGCGTCGTCCAGCGTGCGCAGCAGGTGCACGCCGGGGACCCCCTCCGTCCCGGGCAGGGTCAGCGGCTGCGCGCCTGTGGCCAGCACGAGGACCTCGTACGGGACCGGTCCCGCCTCGGTGTCCAGCTCGCGCTCGGCGGCCCGCAGCCCGGTGACCTCCGTGCCGAGCCTGAGCTCGATGCCGAGCCCCTCGAAGTCCACGTCGAAGGCGGAGTCCTCGGCCTTGCCGAGCAGCACCGCCTTGGACAGCGGAGGCCGGTCGTAGGGCTGGTGGGGCTCGGCGCCCAGCAGGGTCACGGCTCCGGTGAAGCCCTGCTCGCGCAGGGCGACCGCGGTCTGCACGCCGGCCATTCCGGCGCCCACGATCACGACGCCGCTCGGGTTCTGCTCCGTCTGCTCACTCACCCGGCCACCCTAATCACCTGACGGGCCGCCAGGAATAGGTGTCGCCTTACCGGCTGTCCGCACCGGGGTTAGTCTGGCCACCGTACCTATCGCGGGAGTCCGGACGCACCGGGCTGAGAGGGAGGCTGGCCGGCCTCCGACCGTACGAACCTGATCCGGGTCATGCCGGCGAAGGGAGGGGCTGGACGCCCATGCACTCATCTCGAACGTCCCGACCATCTCGGACGTCCCGCAAGGGGTCCGACGTCCTCGTCATCGGGGGCGGGATCATCGGACTCGTCACCGCTTGGCGGGCGGCCCGGCGGGGCCTGCGCACCGTACTGGCCGACCCGGCCCCCGGCGGCGGCGCCGCCCAGGTCGCGGCCGGGATGCTCGCGCCCGTCACCGAGCTGCACTACGGCGAGGAGGCCCTGCTGGGCCTGGGTCTCGCCTCCGCCGCCCGCTATCCGGAGTTCGCCGCCGAGCTCGCCGACGCGAGCGGCGGCCTGGACATCGGCTACCGCGCCTGCGGCACGCTCGCCGTCGCCCTCGACGCCGACGACCGCCTCCACCTGCGGGAGCTGCACGCCCTGCAGCGCCGGTGCGGCCTGGAGTCGGAGTGGCTCACCGGCCGCGACTGCCGCCGGCTGGAGCCGATGCTGGCTCCGGGCGTCCGGGGCGGTCTGCGGGTGGACGGTGATCACCAGGTCGACCCGCGGCGGCTCGCGGCCGCCCTGCTGGCCGCCTGCGGGGGGGCCGGCGTGACCGTCCACCGGGCGGCGGCGGAGCAGCTGCTGGTCACCGCCGACCGGGCGGCCGGGGCGCTGCTCGACGACGGTACGGAGCTGCGCGCGGACCAGGTGGTGCTGGCGGCGGGCTCGCTGAGCGGCCGGCTGGCCGGCGTACCGCCGGAGCTGGTGGCCCCCGTACGGCCGGTGAAGGGTCAGGTGCTGCGCCTCGCGGTGCCCGCCGCCTACGCGCCGTTCCTGTCGCGGACCGTACGGGCGGTCGTGCGCGGCAGCCACGTCTACCTGGTCCCGCGCGAGAACGGCGAGCTCGTCGTCGGCGCCACCAGCGAGGAGCTCGGCTGGGACACCACGGTCACCGCGGGCGGGGTCTACGAACTCCTGCGCGACGCCCACGAACTGGTGCCCGGCATCACCGAACTCCCGCTCGTCGAGACCCGCGCGGGGCTGCGGCCGGGCTCCCCCGACAACGCCCCGATGCTCGGCCCGACCGACCTCCCGGGCCTGCACCTGGCCACCGGGCACTACCGCAACGGGGTGCTGCTGACCCCGCTCACCGGCGACGTGATGGCGCAGCTGCTGACCACCGGCGAACTGCCGCCGATCGCACGCCCCTTCACCCCCCGCCGGTTCTCCGCCGCACGTCAGGAGTCGCACGCATGACCATCTCCGTCAACGGCGAGCCGCGCGAGGTCGCGGCCGGCACCACGCTCGACGCGGTGGTCGCCACCCTGACCACGGCCCCCGCCGGAGTCGCCGCCGCGCTCAACGAGACCGTGGTCCCGCGCGGGCAGTGGCCGCTCACGCCGGTGGGCGAGGGCGACCGGGTCGAGATCCTCACCGCGGTCCAGGGAGGCTGAGGGGCATGGCTGACGACCTCTTCACACTGGGCGGCCGCGGTTTCTCCTCCCGCCTGATCATGGGTACGGGCGGCGCCCCGAGCCTGGACGTCCTGGAACGGGCCCTGGTCGCGTCCGGCACCGAACTCACCACGGTGGCCATGCGCCGCCTGGACCCGACGGTCCAGGGCTCGGTCCTGTCCGTGCTGGCGAAGCTGGACATCGCGGTCCTGCCGAACACCGCGGGCTGCTTCACGGCGGGCGAGGCCGTGCTGACGGCCCGGCTCGCCCGGGAGGCACTGGGCACCGACTGGATCAAGCTGGAGGTGGTCGCGGACGAGCGGACCCTCCTGCCCGACGGCGTCGAGCTGCTGGACGCCGCCGAGACCCTCGTGGACGAGGGCTTCACGGTCCTCCCGTACACGAACGACGATCCGGTGCTCGCCCGGAAGCTGGAGGACGTGGGCTGTGCGGCGATCATGCCGCTCGGGTCCCCGATCGGGTCGGGCATGGGGATCCGCAATCCGCACAACTTCGAACTGATCGCGGAGCGGGCGTCCGTCCCCGTCATCCTGGACGCGGGTGCCGGTACCGCGTCCGACGTCGCCCTGGCGATGGAGCTCGGCTGCGCGGCGGTGATGCTCGCGTCCGCGGTGACGCGGGCGCAGGAGCCCGTGCTGATGGCCGCCGCCATGCGGGACGCCGTGTCGGCGGGCCGCCTCGCGCACCGTGCGGGGCGCATCCCGCAGCGCCGCTTCGCGCACGCCTCGTCTCCTGCGGAGGGCCGCGCCACCCTCGACCCGGAACGCCCGGCGTTCTGACCTGCGGCGCCCCTGGGGCTCCGCCCCGGACCCGGGGGGGGGGGGGGGGCCCCCCCCCCCCCGCGCGCCCCCCCCCCCCCCCCCCCCCCCCCCCCCCCCCCCCCCCCCCCCCCCCCCCCCCCCGCGCCCCCCCCCCCCCCCCCTGCCGCGGGGTTGGTGTTGCGCCTGGGGCGGCGGGCGCCGCCGCTGGGCGGGGGGCGCCCCCCCCCGCCGGGCCCGGGGCCCCCCCCCCCCCCCCCGCCGGTCACGTCACAGCTGCGCTGCAAGCCGACCCACCCAGGGCTGGGGCAGCACACCGGCTCGTAGAATCGCGGCGTGGATACGACCCTGGATGACCCCCTCGTCGGGCGCGTGCTCGACGGCCGCTACCGCATAGACGCCCGTATCGCGGCCGGCGGCATGGCCACGGTCTACCGGGCCGTCGACACCCGCCTCGACCGCGTCCTGGCCCTGAAGGTGATGCACCCGGCCCTCGCGGCGGACGCCGCCTTCGTCGACCGGTTCATCCGGGAGGCGAAGTCCGTGGCCCGGCTCGCCCACCCCAATGTCGTCGCCGTCTTCGACCAGGGCACGGACGGGCCGTACGTCTACCTCGCCATGGAGTACGTCTCCGGCTGCACCCTGCGCGACGTGCTCCGCGAGCGCGGCGCCCTCCAGCCCAGGGCCGCCCTCGACATCCTGGAGCCCGTGCTCGCCGCCCTCGGCGCCGCCCACCGGGCCGGCTTCGTGCACCGCGACATGAAGCCCGAGAACGTCCTGATCGGCGACGACGGCCGGGTCAAGGTCGCCGACTTCGGGCTGGTCCGGTCAGTGGACTCGGTCACCAACACCACCGGGTCCGTCCTCGGCACCGTCTCCTACCTGGCCCCGGAGCAGATCGAGAACGGCGTCACCGACACACGCGTGGACGTCTACGCCTGCGGGGTCGTCCTCTACGAGATGCTCACCGGGTCCAAGCCCCACACCGGCGGCACCCCCGCCCAGGTGCTCTTCCAGCACCTCCACGAGGACGTGCCGCCGCCGTCGGCCACCGTCCCGGGGCTCCCCGTCGGTCTCGACGAACTCGTCGCGCACGCCGCCGCGCGCAATCCGGAGCTGCGCCCCTCCGACGCCGCCGCACTGCTCGGCCTCACCCGTGAGGCCCGTCTGCGGCTCAGCGACGCCGAGCTGGACGCCGCACCGCCGCAGGCCCGGGCCGCAGAGCGGTCGGCCGCCGAGGACCGCACCGGCGTGATCCCGCGCCCGGTGGGCGCGCAGCAGGCCGTGCACCACACCTCCCGGCTGGAGATGCCGCCTCCGCCGCCCCCGGCCCCGGACCGGGCTCCGCGCCGGCCGCGCCGCGGCACGCTCCTCACCGTCGTCGGCGTCCTGCTGGCCCTCGGCCTCGGCACGGGCGTCTGGTACATCAGCTCCGGCCAGTTCACCCAGGTGCCCAACCTCCTGGGCAAGACCGAGGAGCAGGCCAAGTCCCAGCTGTCCGCGGCCGGACTCGGCGTGAAGCGGATCGACCGGAAGTTCAGCGACGCCTTCGACCGCGGGACCGTGATGAACACCGATCCCGCCGGCGGCCGACGGATCCGCGGCAACGGCGCGGTGACGCTCACGATCTCCCGCGGCCCCCAGGTCGTGGCCGTGCCCAACCTGAAGGGCAGGCCGCTGGAGGCGGCCAAGGCCGAGCTGACGAAGGCCGGGCTGGCCCCCGGCATGGTCACGCAGGCCTTCAGCCAGGACGTCGCCCAGGGCTCCGTGATCGGCTCCGACCCGGTCGGCGGCGAGAAGCGGGCCCCCGACACGGCGGTCGCGCTGATCGTGAGCAAGGGCCGGCCGGTGCCGGTGCCGGGCGTGGAGGGGATTCCGTTCGAGCAGGCGCGCTCCACCCTGGAGGGCCTCGGCCTCAAGGTGGCGACGGCTCCCGAGCAGGTCAGCGCCCCCTCGCCGGCCGGTACGGTCGCCAACCAGTCGGTCGCCGCCGGGACCCAGGCCGCGGCCGGGGACACCGTCACGCTGACCCTCTCCAAGGGCCCCCGCCAGCTCCCGGTCCCGGACGTGACCGGCCAGGACGTGGACGCGGCGCGCAAGGCGCTGGAAGTCGCGGGCTTCAAGGTGAAGGTGGAGCGGCCGTTCCTGTCCTTCAGCAAGACCGTGGAGTCCCAGTCGGTGCCCGGCGGCCAGAACGTCCCCGAGGGCAGCACGATCATCATCAAGACCAAGGGACTGTAAGTACGTGGAGCACGCCGAGCACATGGAGCAGGACCGCTCGGCTCAGGCCGTGCGCAATCCCGTGGGCGGGCACGTCCCCGTCGCGGGCGGGCTCGCCTCGGTCGGGCTGACGTACGCCCGGGAGATGGGCGCGGAGGCGGTCCAGGTCTTCGTGGCCAATCCGCGCGGCTGGGCCACCCCGGTGGGCAATCGGGCGCAGGACGAGCTCTTCCGGGCGCAGTGCGCGGACGAGTCCCTGCCCGCCTACGTACACGCCCCGTACTTGATCAACTTCGGCTCGCACACCGAGGCGACCGTCGAGAAGTCGGTGGAGTCCCTGCGCCACTCGCTGCGCCGGGGCCGGGAGATCGGCGCGCTCGGGGTGGTCGTACACACCGGTTCAGCCACCGGAGGCCGCCCGCGCGAGGTGGCGTACGCGCAGGTCAGGCAGTACATGCTGCCGCTGCTGGACGAGCTGACGCATGACGACGACCCCCTCCTGCTGCTGGAGTCCACGGCCGGGCAGGGCTCTTCGCTGTGCTCCAGGGCCGAGGACTTCGGACCGTACTTCGACGCGCTCGACCACCACCCGAAGCTGGGCATCTGCCTGGACACCTGCCACGTCTTCGCGGCCGGACACGATCTGGCGGAGCCGGGCGGTACGAAGCAGACGCTGGACCTGCTGGTGGACACGGTGGGCGAGGGCCGGCTGAAGCTGGTCCACGCGAACGACTCCAAGGAGGGCGTCGGCGCCCACAAGGACCGGCACGCCAACATCGGCCAGGGCCACATCGGCCAGGAGGCCTTCGCGGAGCTGTTCACGCATCCGGCGATGGCGGGCGTACCGCTGATCACCGAAACGCCCGGCGGCAAGGAAGGGCATGCGGCGGACGTGGCGCTGCTGAAGCGGCTGCGCCCTTGAGGGAATACCCCTAGGGGGTATACGGTTCCTGCCATATCGGCGGAACCGTTACTCGGCGTTTTCCCAGGGGGTTTCCATGGACCACACGCACGAGCACCACGAGCACCACGAGCACCAGCACGACGAGCACCAGCAGCACCACGGGCACGCCCACGGCGGCGGCAAGGCCAGCTGGGCCATGGCCGCGGCGGCCACCCTCCACTGCCTCACCGGATGCGCCATCGGCGAGGTGCTCGGCATGGTCATCGGCACCGCGCTGGGCTGGGGGAACGTCGGGACGATGATCACGGCGATCGTCCTCGCCTTCTTCTTCGGCTACGCGCTCACGCTGCGCGGGCTCCTCGCGGCCGGCATCGACCTCCGTACGGCCATCCGGGTGGCACTCGCCGCGGACACCCTTTCGATCGCCGTCATGGAGCTGATCGACAACAGCGTGATCGCCTTGTGGCCGGGCGCGATGGACGCCCACCTGTCCGAGCCGCTGTTCTGGATCGTCCTGGCGATCTCGCTGGCGGCCGCCTTCGTGATCACGACCCCGGTCAACAAGTGGATGATCGGCCGCGGCAAGGGTCACGCGGTCGTCCACCAGTACCACTGAGGCAGTGGCCGGCGGGGACCGGCCTCAGAGCTCGGGGCCGTCCCCGGGCTCCTCCTGGTACGAGTAGCGCTGCTCGCGCCAGGGGTCGCCGATGTTGTGGTAGCCCCGCTCCTCCCAGAAGCCCCGGCGGTCGGCGGTCATGTACTCGACGCCGCGGACCCACTTGGGGCCCTTCCAGGCGTACAGGTGCGGGACGACGAGGCGCAGCGGGAAACCGTGCTCGGCGGTGAGCAGTTCACCGCCTTGGTGGGTGGCGAAGACGGTCCGCTCGGAGGCGAAGTCGGCCAGCCGCATGTTGGAGCTGAAGCCGTACTCGGCCCACACCATCACGTGCGTGACCTGCGGCGCCGGCGGCGCCAGGGCGAGGATCGTACGGGCGAGCACACCGCCCCATTCGGCGCCCACCATGCTGAACTTCGTGACGCAGTGCAGGTCGGCCACGACCGACTCGAACGGCAGGGCCGTGAATTCCTCGTGGTTCCAGCAGTGCTTCTCACCATCGGCCGTCGCACCGAAGACGCGGAACTCCCAGCGGTCCGGCTTGAACTTGGGCACGGGACCGTAGTGGGTGACCGGCCAGCCCCGCTGCAACCGCTGCCCCGGTGGAAGCTCCAGCTGCTCTGCTCCCGGAGATTCCCGGCTTTCCGGCTGACCCATGACTCCATGGTGACAGACGCGGCGGGATGGTCATGACCAGCTTCTGGCCGATTCGGGCAAGTCGCCGTAACTCCCACTAAGGAGGCACTTACTGGACTGCCCCCGACCGCGGTGCGAGGATGCGCCCACCTACCCCGTCACACGGCTGACATTGCCTGGAAGGAGCCTCTGCGATGCAGGGCGACCCCGAGGTCCTTGAGTTTCTGAACGAGCAGCTGACCGGTGAGCTGACGGCCATCAACCAGTACTGGCTGCACTACCGCATCCAGGACAACAAGGGCTGGACCAAGCTCGCCAAGTACACGCGTGAAGAGTCCATCGACGAGATGAAGCACGCGGACAAGATCACCGAGCGCATCCTGATGCTCGACGGTCTGCCGAACTACCAGCGCCTCTTCCACGTGCGCGTCGGCCAGACGATCACGGAGATGTTCCAGGCGGACCGGCAGGTCGAGGTGGAGGCGATCGACCGGCTCAAGCGCGGCATCGAGGTCATGCGGGGCAAGGGCGACATCACCTCGGCCCGGCTCTTCGAGGAGATCCTGGAGGACGAGGAGCACCACATCGACTACCTCGACACCCAGCTGGAGCTCATCGAGAGCATCGGGGAGCCGCTCTACATCGCACAGCTGATCGAGCAGCCGGAGAGCTAGGGTTAGGCCGCTTCGGCCAGCGCGGGCTCGGGGACCAGCCGCGAACCGGCGGCGAGCACGGCCGTCGCGTTTGTCTTCTCCAGCAGTTCCCGGCGCGGGCAGGCCCCGCGGCCGAGGAGGCCCTGGATGGCGCGCACGCAGGAGCCGCATTCGGTGCCGGCCTTGGTGGCCGAGGCGATCTGGCGGGGGGTGCAGGCCCCGGCGGCCGCGTGTTCCTTGACCTGCTTGTCGGTGATGCCGAAGCAAGAGCAGACGTACACGCGGTTCACCTCCTGAGCGGATGGTTCTGCAGCCATCCCCGGTGCGGTGAGGCTTACCTAACCGTACCCAAAGTTAGGGTCGCCTAAAAGACCCCGATACGACAGTGGGGCGCGGATCACATCGATCCGCGCCCCACTGTCGTACTTTTCTACTTACTGATCGCGGTACATCTCGGCGACCAGGAACGCCAGGTCCAGGGACTGGCTGCGGTTGAGCCGCGGGTCGCAGGCCGTCTCGTAGCGCTGGTGCAGGTCGTCGACGAAGATCTCGTCGCCGCCGCCCACGCACTCGGTGACGTCGTCACCGGTGAGCTCGACGTGGATGCCGCCCGGGTGGGTGCCCAGCTCCTTGTGGACCTCGAAGAAGCCCTTGACCTCGTCGAGCACGTCGTCGAAACGGCGCGTCTTGTGGCCGGAGGCCGCCTCGAAGGTGTTGCCGTGCATCGGGTCGGTGACCCAGGCGACGGTCGCGCCGGAGGCCGTGACCTTCTCGACCAGCTCGGGGAGCTTGTCGCGGACCTTGTCGGCGCCCATGCGGACGACGAAGGTCAGCCGGCCCGGCTCGCGCTCGGGGTCCAGGCGGTCGATGTACGTCAGCGCCTCGTCCACCGTGGTGGTGGGGCCGAGCTTGATGCCGATCGGGTTGGCGATCTGCGAGCAGAACTCGATGTGCGCGTGGTCCAGCTGGCGGGTGCGCTCGCCGATCCAGACCATGTGGCCCGAGGTGTCGTACAGCTTGCCGGTCCGCGAGTCGGTGCGGGTCAGCGCGCCCTCGTAGTCGAGCAGCAGCGCCTCGTGGGAGGCGTAGAACTCGACGGCCTTGAACTCGGCCGGGTCGGTGCCACAGGCCTTCATGAAGTTCAGCGCGTTGTCGATCTCCCGCGCGAGCTGCTCGTAGCGCTGCCCGGACGGGGAGGACTTCACGAAGTCCTGGTTCCAGGCGTGCACCTGGCGCAGGTCGGCGTAACCACCGGTGGTGAAGGCGCGCACCAGGTTCAGCGTGGAGGCCGACGCGTGGTACATGCGCTTCAGCCGCTCGGGGTCCGGGATCCGGGCCTCTTCGGTGAAGGCGAAGCCGTTGACGGAGTCGCCGCGGTAGGTCGGCAGGGTGACGCCGTCGCGGGTCTCGGTGTCCTTGGAGCGCGGCTTGGAGTACTGGCCCGCGATGCGGCCGACCTTGACGACGGGCACGGAGGCCGCGTACGTCAGGACGGCGCTCATCTGGAGCAGCGTCTTCAGCTTGGCGCGGATGTGGTCGGCGGACACGGCGTCGAAGGCCTCGGCGCAGTCGCCGCCCTGCAGCAGGAACGCCTCGCCCTTGGCGACGGCTCCCAGGCGGGCGCGCAGCTGGTCGCACTCGCCCGCGAACACGAGCGGAGGATACGACTCGAGGTCCGCGACGACAGCGCGCAGAGCCTCGGCATCGGGGTACGAAGGCTGCTGCGCCGCGGGAAGGTCTCGCCAGGTCGCCTTGGCGGCGGGGGCTTGGGTTTCAGCGTTCACGGTCACCTCGTACACATTACGGCGTCTTGCGCCACGTCCAGCCCTGTGCCCACTGGGTGAGACAGGTGTCTCTCCGGATCGTTTCCGGCGGCGCGGAAGCTTCGGCTCCGGCAGGGGGTGGGCTATGGTCGGCGGCATGTACGCGCTCTCGAACCAGAACTGGTGGTGGCCCGCTCCCGGCGGCCCACTTCTCGCGCGTACCCACTGACACGCACGACGCGAAGGCCGCCCGAGGGGCGGCCTTCGGTGCTTTCCGGGCCCGGCCGTTCCTCTTCACCACGACCACGGAGAAGGACGCCCGCCCCATGGAACCCAGCCGACTGCTCGACCTCCTCGACGACTCCTGCCCGCCGTTCGCCCTGCTGCGCCGTCGGACCCCCGGCCGCGACCACGACACCGTCGAGGTGCTGATCGGCGCGGTCCACGAGGCCGAGCACCTCGCCGACCTGCCCGTCGGGGAGCTGCCCACCCTCGCGCTCGTCCCCTTCCGGCAGATCCGGGAGCGCGGGTTCGACGTACGCGACGACGGCACGCCGCTGAGCGTGCTCGTCGCCGAGGAGGCGTACGAGATCCCGCTCGCCGAGGCGCTGGCCGTGCTGCCCGCGCACGAGGTACGGGTCGAGGGCGGCGGCTTCGACGTCCCCGACACCGAGTACGCGGCCACCGTGGAGCGCGTCATCCGGGACGAGATCGGGCGCGGGGAGGGCGCGAACTTCGTCATCCGGCGCACCTACGAGGGCCGGATCGACGGCTTCGGCCGGGCCGACGCCCTCGCGTTGTTCCGGCGGCTGCTGCTGGGTGAGCGGGGCGCGTACTGGACGTACGTCGTCCACACCGGGCAACGCACGCTGGTCGGGGCCAGCCCCGAGGTGCACGTGCGGATGTCGGGCGGGACGGTCGTGATGAACCCGATCAGCGGGACGTACCGCTACCCGGCCGGGGGGCCGACGGCGGAGTCGCTCCTCGCGTTCCTCGGCGACCGCAAGGAGACCGAGGAATTGTCGATGGTGGTCGACGAGGAGCTCAAGATGATGTGCACCGTCGGCGACATGGGCGGTGTCGTGGTCGGGCCGCGGCTGAAGGAGATGTCCCACCTCGCGCACACCGAGTACGAGCTGCGCGGGCGCTCCTCGCTGGACGTGCGGGAGGTGCTGCGGGAGACGATGTTCGCGGCGACGGTCACCGGCTCGCCGGTGCAGAACGCCTGCCGGGTGATCGAGCGGTACGAGAGCGGGGGGCGCGGCTACTACGCGGGCGCGCTGGCCCTGCTGGGCCGGGACGGCTCCGGGGCGCAGACCCTGGACTCCCCCATCCTGATCCGCACCGCCGACATCGCGGCGGACGGCGTGCTGCGGGTGCCGGTCGGTGCCACGCTCGTGCGGCACTCCGACCCGGCGGGCGAGGTGGCGGAGACCCACGCGAAGGCGGCGGGGGTGCTGGCGGCCCTCGGGGTCCGGGCGGCGGCGCCGCGGCCCGCCTTCGAGGGGGCGCGGCTGGCGGACGACCCCCGGGTGCAGGCGGCGCTGGCGGCCCGGCGGGCGGACCTGGCCCCCTTCTGGCTCCGGATGCAGGAGCAGCCCTCCACCCTGACCGGCCACGCGCTGGTGGTGGACGGCGAGGACACCTTCACGGCGATGCTGGCGCACGTGCTGCGGGTGGCCGGGCTGGAGGTGACCGTACGCCGCTACGACGATCCGGGGCTGCGGGCGGCGGCCCTGGCGTGGGAGGGCCCGGTCGTGCTGGGTCCCGGGCCGGGGAACCCGGCGGAGTCCTCGGACCCCAAGATGCGGATGCTGCGCGAGCTGGCCTCGGAACTGCTGGCCGGGCACCGGTACGGGCTGGTCGGGGTCTGCCTGGGGCATGAGCTGCTGGCGGCCGAGCTGGGGCTTGCGCTGATCCGCAAGGCGGAGCCGGCGCAGGGGGCGCAGACGCGGATCGACCTGTTCGGGACGCAGGAGGTGGTCGGCTTCTACAACACGTACACCGCACACTGCTCCGACGAGCGGGCGGCCGAGCTGGGCGCGCGCGGCATCGAGGTCTCCCGCGACCCGTCGACCGGCGAGGTCCACGCCGTCCGCTCCGCCTCGGGCGGCTTCGCAGGGGTCCAGTTCCACCCGGAGTCGGTCCTCACCCTGCGCGGCGCCGACCTGCTGCGCGACCTCCTGACGGGCGTCATGGCGCCGGTCTGACCGCTGCGCGGAGCCTCCTCCCCGCCCCGCCGGGGCGGGGAGCGGGCCGGACCGGTCAGCGCGGTCCGGCCCGCTGCGCCGTCAGGGGTTCCCTGAGACTGCGGACCCAGTCGCCCGAGTGGGTGCGGACTTCCTGGACGGACGGATTCGCGCGCACTGCCGCCCGCTTCCGCTCGCCGTGGTTCAGGACGTACATGAGCTGCCGGAACAGCTGCGCACGGACGGCCGGTGCGCAGCGCTTCCAGTCCCTCACCAGAGCCGGGGCTTTCCGTTTGCACGGCCCTATGCGGGCGATCAGTGCGGGCACCCCGCTGCTGCGCCGCTCAGCCGAAGAACACGCCGACCTCCTTGTACAGCGCCGGGTCCACGGTCTTCAGCTTCGACGTCGCATCGGCGATCGGCACCCGCACGATGTCCGTCCCCTTGAGCGCGACCATCTTGCCGAAGTCCCCGTCGCGTACCGCGTCGATCGCGTGCAGCCCGAACCGCGTCGCCAGCCACCGGTCGAACGCGCTCGGCGTGCCACCGCGCTGGATGTGCCCGAGCACCGTGGTCCGGGCCTCCTTCCCGGTCCGCGCCTCGATCTCCTTGGCCAGCCACTCACCCACGCCCGACAGCCGGACGTGGCCGAAGGAGTCCTTGGTGGCGTCCTTGAGCACCATCTCCCCGTCCTTGGGCATCGCACCCTCCGCGACCACCACGATCGGCGCGTAACTCGCCTTGAACCGGGAGGTCACCCAGGCGCAGACCTGGTCCACGTCGAAGCGCTGCTCGGGGATGAGGATGACGTTGGCGCCGCCCGCGAGCCCCGAGTGCAGGGCGATCCAGCCGGCGTGGCGGCCCATCACCTCGACGACCAGCACCCGCATGTGCGACTCGGCCGTGGTGTGCAGCCGGTCGATGGCCTCGGTCGCGATGCCTACGGCGGTGTCGAAGCCGAAGGTGTAGTCCGTCGCGGACAGGTCGTTGTCGATGGTCTTCGGCACGCCGACGCAGGGGATGCCGTAGTCCTGGTACAGCTTGGCCGCGACCCCGAGGGTGTCCTCGCCGCCGATCGCGATGAGCGCGTCGACCTCGTACTTGGCCAGGTTCTCCTTGATCCGCCGCACCCCGTCCTCCACCTTGAACGGGTTGGTGCGGGAGGAGCCGAGGATGGTGCCGCCCCGGGGCAGGATGCCGCGGACGGCGGGGATGTCGAGGGGGAGGGTGGCCCCCTGGACCGCGCCCCGCCAGCCGTCCTTGAATCCGGTGAACCCGTATCCGTACTCCTGCTCGCCCTTGCGGACGACGGCCCGGATCACCGCGTTGAGCCCGGGGCAGTCGCCGCCGCCGGTCAGCACTCCGACCTTCATCTCAATCTCCCTTCGCCATGACGGCCACGCTAGTGGTGACCCAGGTCACAGCAAGGGGCCTGGAAGGGCAATTCAGGTGGAATCGCGGGGCGTTGCGTACGCCCGTTCACTCGTACGAGGACGTAAGTACGATCGACGGCGCCGACGAGGGCCGGCTACGCGTCGTCGAGGCCCCGCTCTATGGCGTACCGGACGAGCTCGACCCGGTTGTGCAGCTGGAGTTTGCCCAGCGTGTTCTGGACGTGGTTCTGCACCGTGCGGTGGGAGATGACCAGCCGTTCCGCGATCTGCTTGTACGAGAGCCCCTTGGCCACCAGCCGCAGCACCTCGGTCTCCCGGTCGGTCAGCTGCGGCGCCTTCGGCTCGTCGGAGGCGGCCGGCGCCGGCTCGGTGGCCAGCCGCCGGTACTCGCCGAGCACCAGTCCGGCCAGGCCCGGAGTGAACACCGGGTCGCCGGCCGCCGTGCGGCGGACCGCGTCGATCAGCTCCTGGGCACCCGCGGACTTGAGCAGGTAGCCGGTCGCGCCGGACTTCACGGCCTCCAGGACGTCCGCGTGCTCGCCGCTGGCCGACAGGACCAGGACCCGCAGCGCAGGGTGGGCGCCGACGAGTTCCTTGCAGACCTGCACGCCCGGCATGCCGGGCAGGTTGAGGTCGAGGACCAGGACGTGCGGGGTGACCGCGCGGGCCCGGCGGACCGCCTCGGGGCCGTCGCCGGCGGTGGCCACCACGTCGAAGCCCGCGGCGGCCAGGTCGCGGGCGACCGCGTCCCGCCACATCGGATGGTCGTCGACGACCATGACCTTGATCTCGTGCGGCTCGCTCACTGGGTCCTCCCCCTCGGTACTTTCAGTTCCACTTCGGTGCCCTGCCCGGGGACGGACACCAGCTCGGCGCTTCCGCCGAGGTCACGCAGCCGGCCGCGGATGGACAGGGCCACCCCCATCCGCCCCTCGCCCTCCGCCTGGTCGAGCCGGCCCGCGGGAATGCCCGGGCCGTCGTCCCGGACCGTGACGATCACCTCGTCGCCCCAGTCCTCGACCAGGATCCAGGCACTGGCCCCCTCTCCGGCGTGCTTGCGCACGTTGTCGAGGGCGGCGCCGACCGCGGCGGCCAGCTCCTTCGCCGCGGGCAACGGCAGCGGCACCGGGGTGCCCGGCTCGGCGAAGCTCACCCTGCTCCCCGCGTGCGGGGCGAGGAGCGTCCGCAGATCCAGCTCGCCGTCCTCGTCCGCACCCTCGTCCACCTCGTACGCGTCCACCAGCGCGCCGCGCGACTCGTCGCGGGAGATCCGGGAGGGGTGCACCAGGCCGCTGGACACCAGCGTGCGCAGTGCCACCTCCTGCTCCCCGGCCATCCGGCCCAGCTCGGCGGCCTCGCCGCCCAGCTCGGTGCCGCGCCGCTGGACCATGGCGAGGACCTGGAGGACCCCGTCGTGGATGTCGCGGGCGAGGCGCTCGCGCTCGCGGGTGGCCGCCTCGATCTCCAGGGCGCGGGCGAGGGTCGCCTCACTGGCCCGGGCGACCTCGACGACGTAGCCGATGGCGATGGAGGCGACCCAGACCAGCAGGACGTTGTGCAGGGTGTCGCGCGTGGGGTTGCCGCCGTGGACGGCGATGTTGGCCGCGGCCACGAAGGTGGAGGCGAATCCGGCCCAGCGCCAGCCGCCCTTGAGGGCGAAGGCGAGGACCGATCCGCCGGTCCAGATGGAGGGGAGGGTGGGGCCGCCGGTGGCGATCCGCTCGGCGGTGTCGGCGAGCGGGGTGAGCAGGATCCCGGCGAGGGCGACGGTGAGGTCGGCGCCCAGGAAGCGCTTGGTGCAGCTGGCCGCGTTCGCCACCTTGCGGTGGGTGGCGAGGGTCCAGACCGCCAGGACGGCGAGGTAGCCGGCCGCGATCCAGGGGTGGTCGAACCTCTTGTACGCGGAGACGAACAGCCCGACCGCGTAGAGCATGGTCAGCAGCCGGTAGCCGGTCAGGGCGCGCCACAGCGGCAGCTCCACCGACATGCGCACGACGCGTTCGCGCTTCGCCATCTCCCCCACCCCCGCGGGCGCTGCGCCCGTCCTACTCCGCCTTGCCCTCGGCCTTCTCGGCCTGCACGGCCTTCTCAGCCGCGGCCTTCTCCGCCTTCTCCGCCTTCTCGGCGTCCTTCTCCGCCTTCTCGGCGTCGGCGATCTGGCGCTTGGCCGCCGTCGCGTAGATGTCGACGTACTCCTGGCCGGACAGCTTCATGATCTCGTACATGACCTCGTCGGTCACCGAGCGGAGGATGAAGCGGTCGCTGTCCATGCCGTGGTAGCGGCTGAAGTCGAGCGGCTTGCCGATCCGGATGCCCGGGCGCATCAGCTTGGGGACCACTTTGCCGGGCGGCTGGATCTTCTCGGTGTCGATCATGGCCACGGGGATCACGGGCGCGCCGGTGGCCAGCGCCACGCGGGCCAGGCCGCCGGGCTTGCCGCGGTAGAGGCGCCCGTCGGGTGAACGCGTGCCCTCGGGGTAGATACCGAACAGCTCTCCGCGCTCGATGACCTCGATACCGCTCTTGATCGCGGCCTCACCGGCCCCGCGCGCGCCGGAACGGTCCACCGGGAGCTGGCCGACGCCCTTGAAGAAGGCGGCCGTCAGCTTGCCCTTGACCCCGGGGGAGGTGAAGTACTCCGCCTTCGCGATGAAGGTGACCTTGCGGTCCAGCACCGCGGGCAGGAAGAAGGAGTCGGAGAAGGACAGGTGGTTGCTCGCGAGGATCGCCGGCCCCTCCGCGGGAATGTTCTCGAGGCCCTCCACCCACGGCCTGAAGGCGAGCTTCAGTGAACCGCCGATGGAGAACTTCATTGCGCCGTAGATCAACTCGAAAGCCTTCCTGTGTCTGTCGAACAGACCTTAACGCCTGGCCGCGCCGGTAGCGGCCCGACGGCCCTGGTCGGTGTCACCCCGGTCGCGTACGGTGAAGTCACACAGAGCAACGCACCCACCCGACGTACATCATGATCAAGGAGACCCTGGTGCCCGTCCTCCCTGGAGCCGAGCCGTTCCGCCACGAGGGTGGAGAGGTCGGCGTCCTCCTCTGCCACGGCTTCACCGGTTCCCCGCAGTCGCTGCGCCCCTGGGCCGACTATCTGGCCGCGCAGGGGCTCACGGTGTCGCTGCCGCTGCTGCCCGGACACGGCACGCGCTGGCAGGACATGCAGCTCACGGGCTGGCAGGACTGGTACGCCGAGGTGGACCGCGCGCTGCGCGAGCTGCTGGACCGCTGCGAGCAGGTGTTCGTCTTCGGTCTGTCGATGGGTGGCGCGCTGACCCTGCGGCTGGCGGCCAAGCACGGGGACGCCATCCGCGGCATCGTCCTCGTCAACCCGGCCAACAAGGTGCACGACCCGCTCGCCGTCGCCCTGCCGGTGGCCAAGCACTTCATCCGGTCGACGGCGGGCATCGCCAGCGACATCGCCAAGAAGGGCTCGGAGGAGGTCGGCTACGACCGCGTACCGACCCGGGCCGCGCATTCGCTGCGCAAGTTCCTGCAGCTCGTGGACGCCGAGCTGCCGCAGGTGACGCAGCCCGTGCTGCTGCTGCACAGCCCGCAGGACCACGTCGTCCCGCCGGCCGACTCCGCCCGGGTGCTGGCGCGGATCTCGTCCACCGATGTCACCGAGACCCTCCTGGAACAGAGCTACCACGTCGCGACGTTGGACCATGACGCGGAGCGGATCTTCGCGGACAGCTATGCGTTCATCGGCCGACTGGTGGAGAGCGTGGGCAGGGAGGGGGCGCAGGCGAGTGGCTGAGCACGAGGAGCAGTCGGGCGGGGTTCCGCCGCTGGACGAGGAAGCGGCGTGGGCGGCGATCGTCGCCGGGTACGGGCAGGAGCCGCCGGACCCGCCGGGGTCGCGGCCGTTCAAGCCGATCGAGAACCTCATGCTGCCGGAGGAGGACGTCAAGCCGCTGCCGCCGGAGCCGAAGCCGGATGCGGAGCCCGGGCCGGAGCCTCCTGCCGCGCTGGGCAGCTCGGTGGTCTTCGCCCCGGGAGTGGGCATCTCGGGCCCGCGCGACCACTCGCTCGCGGAGCCGCAGGACGACGACGTGACCGCGGCCGACCGGGCCGACGAGGGCCATTTCGTCCCGCCGGAGCCGGAGCTCCCGCCGGCGGACACGACGGCGAAGTTCGCGTGGCTCGCGGTGGTCGGCGGGCCGGTGCTGTTGCTGCTGGCGGTGCTCCTGCAGTGGGAGATGACGTGGTGGCTGACGACGCTGGGCATCGGCGGCTTCCTGGGCGGGTTCGCGACGCTCGTGGCACGCATGTCGCCGCAGGACGACGACGATGACGACGACTACCCGGGCCGCGGCGCGGTGGTCTGACCGGGGCCCCGTCGGGCCCCGCCCGGACCCGTGCCTCAAGCGCCGGGCCGAATCAGGCCCCGCCGGGTTCGAGGCACGGGGTCCGGAGGCGGAGCCCCCGGCAGCGGCGCACTTGGGGCGGATGGGCTAAGGGACAGCCGGCAGGTGCAGGGCCGCCAGGACCGGGAGGTGGTCGGTGGCCGAGCGGAGATCGGCGGGCGAGACGCCTTCCAGCCCCGCCGGGACACCGCAGCCCAGCACCCGCACACCCCCGGTCGCGAACACCGCGTCGATCCGCCGGTCCGGCGCCTGCGCCGGGAACGTGGGTCCACCGCCCCACGGCGCCACCTCCCGGCAGTCCTGGAGCTCCGCGGTCAGCCGCTCGAACGCCGGGCCGCCCGGGCCCTCGTTCACGTCCAGCGCCGCGATCCCGTACGGCGCGTCCAGCCGGGCCAGCCGCTCCAGCAGCAGCCCGGCCTGGGCCCGGCGCTCCTCCCGCTGGAGCGACAGGTGCGCGGAGACCAGGCCCACGCGCGCACCCCCGATCCTGACCACCGCCGTGGCGAAGCCCCTGCGGTGCTGGCCGGGCGTGCGCGGCAGCAGCACGTCCTGCGTACGTTCCACGAAGACCCGTAGCGAGCACATCAGCAGCGGACCGGCTGCCGTCGCGCCCCCGCCCAGCACCACCAGGTCGGATTTCGCGGCCAGTCTCGCCGCGTGCTTGCGCCACCGGAAGAACCGCGGCGCCTCCTGCACGAACACGAGGTCCGGCGCGCACGCCCGGATGACCCGGGCCAGCGCCTCCTCGTCGTCGCGCAGTGAGCGGATGTTGTAGCTGAGCACCCGGATCACGGCCGAACCGTCCGGCTCCGTACGAGACTTCGGCAGCGAAGGCAGCAACTGGTCCATACCCGCAACATACGCAGCTGCCCGCCGCTCCCCCAAGGGGCGCGGCGGGCAGTCACGTACGAAGGAAGCGAAGGAAGGGTCAGCCCTGGCGGGCCAGGTCCGCCGCGCCCACGAGTCCGGCCTTCCCGCCCAGCTGGGCGGCGAGGACCTGCGCGTGCGGACGCCACGCGCCGCCGATCAGCCAGCGCTTGAAGGACTTGCGGATCGGGTCGAGGACCAGGTCGCCCTCGTCCGAGACCCCGCCGCCGACGATGAACGCCGACGGGTCGAACAGCGAGGCCAGGTCGGCCAGGCCCGCACCGGCCCAGCGGGCCAGCTCGCGGAAGGAGTCGATGGCGACCAGGTCACCGGCCCGGGCGGCCTCGCTGATGTGCTTGCCCTCGATGCCGTCGGGGGTGCCGTCGCCGAGGGAGAGGAGGATCGCCGCGTTCTCGGGGGTGGCGTTCGCGCGCTGCTTCGCGTACCGGACGAGCGCGCGCCCGGAGGCGTACTGCTCCCAGCAGCCCTGGCTGCCGCAGCCGCACAGCAGACCGTCCGGGACGACCCGGATGTGGCCGAACTCGGCGGCGACGCCGAAGCGTCCGCGGCGCAGCTTGTTGCCGATGATGATGCCGCCGCCCAGGCCGGTGCCGAGCGTGATGCAGATGACGTCCTCGTGGCCCTGGCCCGCGCCGAAGCGGTACTCGCCCCAGGCCGCGCAGTTCGCGTCGTTCTCGACGACGACGGGCAGGCCGATGCGCTGCTCGACCTTGTCCTTCAGCGGCTCGTGGCGCCAGTTGATGTTCGGCGCGAAGAGCACGGTGGCGCGCTTGTCGTCCACGTAGCCGGCGGCGCCGATGCCGACGGCGTCGATGGTGTGGTTGCTGCTGACTGCGGAGACGGCGGTGCAGATCGCCTCCGTCACTCCGTCCGCGGTCGGCGGGGTGGGCACCTTGTACGTCTCAAGGATGGTGCCCTCTTCGTCGACCACGCCGGCCGCGATCTTCGTGCCGCCGATGTCGACGCCGATGGTGAGTCCCATTAGTCCCTCGGTTTCCGGTCAAACCCCGCCACGGCCAACGGTACCCGAGGGCGGCCGGGGTTCAGTCGAGATCGATCCGCTCGGTGGGGCCTTCACCGGGACCTTCTTCGCGGGGCTCGCGCTCCTGGGACCGGCGGGGAGCCGGGGGCTCGCCGCGCGTCCAGCGGCGCTCGTGGCCCTCGACGGCCGAGCGGTAGGCGGCGAGCAGCTCGGAGCCCGCGGCCGCGAGGTGGTCGAAGACCTCGGGGTTGCGCTCGATGACGGGTTTGGCGGCGGTCTTCGCCTGGTTGACGAACTGGCGTACGGCGCCCTGGGCAGCGCCGCTGACGAGCGGGTTGTTCATCCCGGCGACCTTGTCGGCGACGGCTTCGAAGAGCTTGAACAGCTCCTCGGCCGCGGTCCCGGTGGTCCCGCCGCCCCTGCCGCCCTGCCCGCGCAGGCGCTCCTTCTCGGCGGCGAGGTCCTCCGCGCAGGCCTTGGCCCAGGCGTCGTCGTCGGTGGGGCGGTCGGTGGCCTCGCTCATGGCGGACTCTCCTGCGGCAGCTGCTGTGCGTGCGGTACGGGCTACCTTCGACGGTACCCGAACGGGGGTACGCGGATCGGGGCGTGCGGGCTCAGGGCGTGCGGGTGTTCATCACGTACGGGGCCACAGGCCCGGGTCCGGGGTGAAGCGGATGCGGAGCACGTCCTCGGTCAGGGCGGCGCCGGAGACGGTGCAGCGGCGCAGTGCCGCCGGAAGCGGAACGATCCTCCGGTACGGTCCCGCCGTGAGCAGCAGCTCGTCACCCCGGCGGATCAGGTCGAGGTCGCGCTTGCGGGCGCCGGGCAGCGGTACCGCCCAGACGAGCACCCCGTCCTCGGCGAGCCGGTCCTCGACCGCCCAGGCCCGGCGGGGCGCGGGCGGCCCGGGGACGAGTCCGTCGGCGGCGGCGAGCAGCTCCAGGTCCTGCGGGCCGCGCGGGTCCCGGCCGAGGTGGGCGAGCCGCGTCACCGGGACCTCCCCGGACCATGCGGCGGTGCACTTCTCCTGCTGGGCGGCGAGCCCGGCGAGCCAGGGGTCGACGGAGCCCTGCGGGAGGAGCCGGTTGGCGACGACGGCGGAGACGGGCAGCTGCTGCAGGGCGAGCCCGAGCCGGCCCAGCCGGATCGCGTCGGCCGCGGCCGGTCCCGGCTCGGCGACCAGCCGCACCTCGGTGGTGTCGGCCTCGATGACGGCCTGGACCGCGGCGAGCTCCTCGTCCCAGCGGGCGGCGGCCTCGTAGAGCCACTGCGCGGGCATGGGCACACCGGCCAGCTGGGCCAGTACGGGCCGCAGGGCGCGGGCGGCCTGCCGCTCGGCGGGGAGCAGCCGGGCGAGGTAGCGGCGCAGCTGGGCGGGGAGGGCGAGGGCGGCCAGGGCCTGGTGGAGCGGGGGCATGTCGACGACGACGAGGTCGCACCCCGGCGCCGCGGCGGCCCGCCGCAGGGCGCGCAGCAGCGCGAACTGCTCGGCGCCGGGCAGCTCGGTGAGCTCCTCGGCCCCCAGCGGCCGGGCTCCGACCATGCCGAGGAGGGTGGACCCGCGCTCCTGGAGGGCGACGAGTTCGTCGCGGAACTCCTCGCCGGAGTCCACCCGGGCCACCCGGACCCCGTCGGCCACCGTGGCGGCCCGCAGGCCGGGTACGACCTCGGCGGACTCGCCCACCGGTTCCCCGGTCAGGGCGGCGAGCGGGTCCGCGACGTCTCCGGACAGCAGCAGCACCCGGCGGCCCTGCCGGGCCGCCGCGAGGGCGGTGGCCGCGGCCACCGTGGTCCGCCCGGCGCCGCCGGGGCCGGTGATCAACAGGGTGTGCACGGTGTTCAGCCGGTCGATTCCACGCGCTTCTTCAGGCCCGCGAGCGCCCGGTCGATGATGACCTTCTCGGCCTTGCGCTTGATCATGCCGAGCATGGGGATCTTGACGTCGACGGTCAGCTGGTAGGTGACCTCGGTGCGCTTGCCGTCGCCCAGCGGGGCCAGCCGGTACGAGCCGTCCAGCTGGCGCAGCATCTGCGACTTGTCCAGGGTCCAGCTGACCTCGTCCGAACCCTTCCAGGTGTAGGCGAGGGTGTGGTCGTCCTTGATCGCGCCCGCGTCGAGCAGCAGCCGGACCTTTTCGGCCCGGCCTTCGGCGTCGGAGGCCAGCACCTCGGCCTCCTTCACCTCGCCGGTCCACTCGGGGTAACGGGCGAAGTCGGCGATCACGGCCATCACGTCAGCCGGTGAGGCGTCGATCGTGATGCTTGAGCTGGTGTGTTCCGCCATCGCGGTCGCTCCTCCGGAGAGTCAAGTCGAGGAAGTGTGCGGCCTCCGGCCGCCGCTCGAAGGCTACCGTGCGTGCGGAGCTCACCACTCCAGGGCCCAGGGTCTCCCGGTCGCCGCGAAGTGCCCGACGTTCACGCACTCCGTGCTCCCGACGCGCATCCGCCGCGCGAGCGGCTGGTGGACGTGCCCGAAGAGGGCGTACCGGGGGCGGGTGCGCCGGATGGCGGCGAGCAGGGCCTCGCTTCCCCGTTCGAACCGGCGCGCGACCGTGTCGTAGCAGAGTTCCGGCACCTCCGGCGGGATGTGCGAGCACAGTACGTCCACCTCGCCCAGCGCCTCCACCTTGGCGGCGTACTCTTCCACGTCCACCTCGTACGGGGTCCTCATCGGCGAGGGCAGCCCGCCTCCCACGAAGCCGAAGACCCTGCCGCCGATCTCCACGCGCTGCCCGTCGAGCACGGTGATCCCGGGGCGGTCGGCGTACTCCGGCCACAGGGCCGGGATGTCGACGTTGCCGTAGGTGGCGTACGTCGGCACGGGGAAGGCGGCGAACATCTGCTCGTACTGACGGCGTACCGCGCCCTCGATCAGCCGCTCCCGGTCCAGCCCGGCCCACAGCTCGCGTCCGAAGGCCTGGGCCTCGGCGAAGCGGCGCGCGGTGCGCAGCTCCACGATCCGGTCGGCGTTCTCGACGCCGAACAGGTCGGGGAAGATCCCGCGCGAGTGGTCGGCGTAGTCGAGGAAGAGGACCAGGTCACCGAGGCAGATCAGCGCGTCGGCGCCGTCTCCGGCCCGGGCCAGGGCCTCGGCGTTGCCGTGCACGTCGCTCACGACGTGGACCCGAGTACGGCTCGATCCGCTCGTGCCCGTCTTCCCGTTCCGCATGCTGCCACCCATGCGGCAACCCTAGGGCGGCCGGGCGACGGCGGGTAGACAGGGGTGGCAGAGGCGGTCGGACCTGCGGTTACTTCCGGGTCTCGGACGGGGTCGACTACTGTCGCCGTGTTAGTGCCGCGTTTTGTGACGCACGGAACATCTGGCCGGTTCCCTCTATCGGGAACCCACTACCGGTGGGTAACGTCCGGTCGGTCCACACGGTGGCGATGGCGCCCAGAGGAGCAGCAGTCTTGCGCGAGTTCAGCCTTCCGGCCCTGTACGAGGTCCCGTCGGACGGGAACCTGACGGATCTCATCCGCCGCAATGCCGCTCAGCATCCCGACACGGCCGTCATGAGCCGCAAGGTCGACGGCCGGTGGCAGGACGTGACCGCGACCGAGTTCCTCGCCGAGGTCCGGGCCACGGCCAAGGGCCTGATCGCGGCCGGTGTCCGTCCGGGCGACCGGGTCGCCCTGATCTCCCGTACCCGCTACGAGTGGGTGCTGATCGACTTCGCGATCTGGACCGCGGGCGGCGTCACCGTCCCCGTGTACGAGACCAGCTCCCCCGAGCAGATCCAGTGGATCCTCGGTGACTCCGGCGCCGTCGCCGCGGTCGTCGAGAGCCCCGGGCACGGTGCGGCCGTGGCCTCCCTGCGCGACCGGCTGCCGGAACTGCGCGAGGTCTGGGAGATCGAGCAGGGCGCCCTCGAAGCGCTGAAGAGCGCGGGCGCCGCGATCACCGACGAAGAGGTCGACGAGCGCAGCAGCCTCGCGGGCGCCGACGACCCGGCCACCATCGTCTACACCTCGGGCACCACCGGCCGCCCCAAGGGCTGCGTGCTGAGCCACCGCAACTTCTTCGCGGAGTGCGGGAACGCGGTGGAGCGCCTGAAGCCGCTGTTCAAGACCGGCGAGTGCTCGGTCCTGCTGTTCCTCCCGGCGGCCCACGTCTTCGGCCGCCTGGTCGAGGTGGCCGCGGTGCTGGCGCCGATCCGGCTGGGCTGCGTACCGGACATCAAGAACCTCACCGACGAGCTGCAGTCCTTCCGGCCCACCCTGATCCTCGGTGTGCCGCGCGTCTTCGAGAAGGTCTACAACTCGGCGCGCGCCAAGGCGCAGGCCGAGGGCAAGGGCAAGATCTTCGACGCGGCGGCCGAGACGGCGATCGCGTACAGCCGGGCGCTGGACACCCCCCGCGGCCCGTCCTTCGGACTGAAGCTCAAGCACAAGGTCTTCACCAAGCTGGTCTACAGCAAGCTGCACGCGGTCCTCGGCGGGCGCGGCGAGTACGCGATCTCCGGCGGCGCACCGCTCGGCGAGCGGCTCGGGCACTTCTTCCGCGGCATCGGCTTCACGGTGCTGGAGGGCTACGGCCTGACGGAATCCTGCGCGGCCACGACCTTCAACCCGTGGGACAAGCAGAAGATCGGTACGGTCGGCCAGCCCATGCCGGGCTCCGTGGTGCGCATCGCGGACGACGGCGAGGTGCTGCTGCACGGCGAGCAGATCTTCACCGGGTACTGGAAGAACGAGGCGGCGACCGCCGAGGCACTGACGGACGGCTGGTTCCACACCGGTGACGTCGGCACCCTCGACGAGGACGGTTACCTCACGATCACCGGGCGCAAGAAGGAACTCATCGTCACCGCCGGCGGCAAGAACGTCGCCCCGGCCGTGATCGAGGACCGGATCCGCGCGCACGCGCTGGTCGCGGAGTGCATGGTCGTGGGCGACGGGCGGCCGTTCGTGGCCGCGCTGGTCACCATCGACGAGGAGTTCCTCGGCCGCTGGGCCGCGGAGCACGGCAAGCCGGCCGGTGTGACGGCGGCGGAACTGCGCGAGGACGCGGAGCTCATCGCCGCCGTCCAGAAGGCCGTCGACGACGGCAACGCGGCGGTTTCCAAGGCGGAATCGGTGCGGAAGTTTCGAATCCTTGGCTCCCAGTTCACGGAGGAGTCGGGCCACATCACGCCGTCGCTGAAGCTGAAGCGCAACGTGGTGGCGAAGGACTTCGCGGACGAGATCGAGGCCCTCTACCGCGGCTAGCCCGGGTTGTTCGGGTTTGCTCGGAGCTGTCCGGGGCTAGCGCGGATCCTCGGCGAGGATCCGCGCCATGTTCCGCTCGGCGAGGGCCGTGATCGTCACGAACGGGTTCACGCCGAGCGAGCCGGGGATCAGGGAACCGTCCACCACGTACAGCCCCTGGTAGCCCTTGGCCCGGCCGTAGAGGTCGGTCGCGTCGCCGAGGACGCAGCCGCCGAGCGGGTGGTACGTGAAGTTGTCGGCGAAGGCCTTGTTGTCGCCGAAGAGGTCGTACCGGTAGATGGTCACGTTCCGCCGGTTGATGCGGTCGAAGAGGTTCTTCGCCGCGTTGACCGAGGGCGTGTTCTGGTCCCGCCGCCAGACGAGCTTGGCCGAGTCGGTGGCCGCGTCGTAGGTGAAGCGGCCGCGCTCGGGGTTCTTGGTGATGGCCAGGTACATCGAGATCCAGTGCTCGAAGCCCATGGGGAGCGGGGCGATCTCGGCGAAGACTGGGTTCGGGGCGTTGTCCCAGTCGTCGATGCCCAGGGCGGGCATGGTGGCCTGGTTGCAGCCGACGGTGTCCCAGAGGTGGTTGGCGCGGGCGGTCATGACGTTGCCGTTGTGGCCCCAGCCGAGCCCGACCTTGTCGCTGAGCGCGGGCAGCGTGCCCCTCTCGCGGGCCCGCAGCAGGATCTCGGTGGTCCCCAGACTCCCCGCCCCCAGGAACAGCTGCCTGCAGCCGAGCTCGCGGGTCTGGGTGACCCGCCCGGTGAGGTCGCTGGTCCGCACGGTCAGCACGTACCCCCCGGCCGGGTCCTGGCGTACGCCGACCACGCGCTGCATGGTCTCGATGGTGACGTTGCCGGTGCCGAGGGCGGCGGCGAGGTAGGTCTTGTCGACGCTCTTCTTCCCGTGGTTGTTGCCGTAGATGACCTCGCCCGCGAGCGCGGACCTGGTGGCGGTACCGGCCGCCTCGCGCTGCATGTAGCCGAAGTCGTAGACGTTGGGGACGAAGACGGTCCTCAGGCCGGTGTTCTGGGCGTGCTTGCGGGAGATCCGGGCGAAGCGGTACCACTCGGTGGACTCGAACCAGCCCGGGTCGATGTCGTTCACGCCGAGCATGGCCCGGGCGCGGGGGAAGTAGGTGCCGTACATCTCGTCGGCGTCCACGCCGGGCAGCACCTCGGTGAAGTACGAGCGCCTGGGCGTGGGCGCCATCCCGCCGTTCACCAGCGATCCGCCGCCCACCCCGCGTCCCACGTACACGGACATGTCGCCGTAGTTCACGCGGTCCAGGACACCGGGGTAGGGGCTGATGTCGCGGTTGACCACGTCGAGCCAGAGGAACTGGGCGAGCGGCGCCTCGGTGCGGGTGCGGAACCACATGGACCGTTGGTCGGGGGCGGAGGTGGACGGGAAGACCTTGCCGTCGGGTCCGGGGGTGTCCCAGAGCCGGCCCATTTCGAGGACGACGGTCCGTACGCCGGCCTGCCCGAGGCGCAGCGCCGCGACGGCTGAGCCGTAGCCGGAGCCGACGACGATGGCGGGCGCGTACTGCGCGGCCTGCGGCTCGGCCGCGGCTGCGGAGGACAGCCCGATCCGCGTGAACCCGAGGGCGGCGGCGGTCTGGAGAGCGGCCAGTCCGAGGACATGACGGCGCGTCAGATTTGGTGTCATGGCCGCATGATGGGCGGAATCCGGCCCTCCACCCATACGCGGTGCTGCCAGACATCTGAGAGACAGTCAGGCATGGCTGCGGCGCCGTGCCGGCCGGCGCGGCCGCAGGACTACAGCAGCTCGCGCAGGCGGTCCGCCAGGAGGTCCCAGCGCCACTTCTCCTCGACCCAGGCACGGCCCGCCTCGCCCATGCGCGCCCGCAGGGCCGGGTCCTGCAGCAGGGCGACGACACGGTCCGCCGCCTCGGACGGCTCGCCGCCCCGGACAACCCAGCCCGTCTCCCCGTCCAGCACCGCGTCAGGGGCGCCGCCGGAGTCGCCCGCGACCACGGGCAGGCCCGTCGCCGAAGCCTCCAGGTAGACGATCCCGAGCCCCTCGACGTCCAGCCCGCCCCGCCGGGTCCGGCACGGCATGGCGAAGACGTCCCCGGCCCCGAAGTGCGCGGGCAGTTCGGCCCACGGGACCGCTCCCGTGAAGAGCACCGAGTCCTCGACGCCCACGGACACCGCCAGTTCCCGCAGGTCCGCCTCGTACGGCCCGCCGCCCACGATCAGCAGCACCGCGTCCGGCACCGCCGCCAGGATCCTCGGCATCGCCTCGATCATGGTGTCCTGTCCCTTCCGGGGGACCAGCCGGGACACGCACACCACGACCGGGCGGTCGGTCAGCCCCAGCCGGGCCCGGACCTGCGCACCACCCGATTCCGGGTGGAAGGTCTTCTCGTCCACCCCCGGCGGGAGTTGCACCATCCGGGCCGCCGCCCGGTCCGTCACCGCCGAGGCGATCCGCGAGCGCGTGTACTCCCCCAGGTACGTCAGCGTGTCCGTGCCCTCGCCGATCCGCCGCAGCAGCTGCCGCGCCGCCGGCAGCTGGGCCCAGCCCGCCTCGTGCCCGTGGGTGGTCGCCACGATCCGCCGGGCCCCGGCCCGCCGCAGCGCCGGGCCCATCAGACCGAGGGGGGCCGCCGCCCCGAACCACACCGACTCGCAGCCGTGTTCGCGCAGCAGGCCCACGGCCCGTCGCGTCACGCGCGGTGTCGGCAGCAGCATCGTCGTGCGGTCGCGCACGACCTGGAACGGCTGCTCGGCGTCGAAGGCCGCGGTGGCCTCGCGGCCCTCCGCGCTGTGCTTCCACGTGGAGGCGTAGACGACGACCCGGTCGGGATCCAGCCGTAGCGCCATGTTGTGCAGGAAGGCCTGGATACCGCCCGGTCGCGGCGGGAAGTCGTTGGTCACGATCAGCGTCTTGTGCATCGCCTGCCAACGTACCGGACGTCCTCAGCGGAGCTCCTCCCGCAGTGCCTCCTGCCAGGCCCGCGTCAGCCCGGGCAGGTCCACGCCCAGCGCCTCGTCCAGCGCCACCGGCAGCGGCTCGCGCCCCGCCCGCTCGTAGAGCCCCACGAGCGCCGCCTCCCCCCACCGGTCCGCGATCAGCCTGCAGGCCAGCCACGCGCCCTCGTACGCCCGGGCCACCGCTTCCGGGTCGGCGCCGAAGGCGAAGGCCTCCGCAGGGGGCAGCGCGCCGGGCACCTCGCCCCGCCGTACGGCCCGGCCGAGCGCGGGGGCGCCCTGCTGCGGCGTGGTGGACCCGCCCCGGTACGCCGCCCAGTCCGCGAAGCCCTCGGAGAGCCACAGCGGGGTCGAGGCGGTGGTCGACGCCCGGGTGGCCACGTGGGTGACCTCGTGGGTCAGCACGATCCGCCGACCCGCCTCGCCCAGCTCGGCCCACCCCTGCGGGTTGACCACGACCCGGTCCGCCGGAGCGGGTCCCGCGCCCACCCGGCCGGTGGTGACGGCGCCCAGCCCCCGGTACGCCTCGGCCGTCCCGCCCAGCAGCTGCGCCATCCGCTCCAGGGATCCGGGAACCAGCACCACCACCCGCCCCGCCCACGGCTTCGGCCACGCCGAGCTCGCCGCGGGCACCGCCCGGTCGGCCTCGGCTGCGATCCCGGCCAGGTCGGGGGCGCCCGCACCGCCCAGGACCAGGGAGCGCTCGCCCCGGACCACCTTCACCGGGCCCTGGTCCCACAGCTGCGGCAGCGCCCCGGGGGCGGGCCGGTCCGCGCGGACCCGCCAGCTCCCGCCGTCCATGACCAGGTCGAGCTCGCGCGCCGATCCCGCCGGGGCCGCGTCGTAGCCGGTCAGGCGGTAGCGCAGCTCCGCCCGTACGAGGGCCCGTACGCCGTCGCGCCGCACCGAGGTCACCTCGTACGCCTGGTCCTCGACGGGGATCCCCGCCGGCTGCCCGGCCACGGACCGCGACCAGTCGGCGACGGCCCGGCGGATGTCCCGCTCGGCCGTGCCGGCCGGCCGCAGCGCGCCGCACCCGGCCAGCAGGACGCACAGCAGGAGCGGCAGCACGCGCAGGAGACGACGAACCGGGAACATCAGCCGATCGTACGCACGGCCTGGATCAGGGGCGCGTCACCGAGGACACCGGCATCATCCCGACCGGGTCGTAGCGGACCCTGGCGCCGGGATAGGGGGCGTGCACCACCTGGCCGTTGCCGACGTACATGCCCACGTGGCTGGCGTCCGAGCGGTACGTCACCAGGTCGCCGGGGCGCGCCTGCGACAGCGGGACCTGGCGTCCCGCGTACCGCTGTGCCTGCGAGGTGCGCGGCAGCGAGACGCCCGCCTGGCGGTAGGACCAGACCATCAGCCCGGAGCAGTCGAAGCCGGAGGGGCCGGTGGAACCCCACACGTACGGGCGGCCGACCGCCGACCGGGCCGCCATCACGGCGGCCCCGGCGCGGCCGGAGGAGGGTCCGAGGGAGGAGAAGTCGGGCAGGGCGCCGGGGCGGCCGCCCGCGCGCGAGGCCCGCTCGAAGTCGGCCCGCTCCTCGGAGTTCATGGCGCCCAGCAGCCGCCGGGCGGCCGCGAGCTTCGCCGTGACGGAGCGCTTGTGCCGGGCCACGTCGGCGCGCAGCGCGTCGAGTTCTGCGAGCTTGCCGGCGGCCTCTCGGCGCTCCTGGCCGAGCCGGCGCTGCTCCTCGCGGAGTTCGTCGAGCTGGTGGGCCTGGCGGCCGGTCAGCCGTTCCAGGGCGGCGGCCTGCTCCAGGTAGGCGTCGGGGTCGTCGGACAGCAGCAGGGCGACGGTTGGGTCGATGCCGCCGCTGCGGTACTGGGCCCCGGCGAAGGTGCCGAGGACGCCCCGCATCGTGTTGATGCGGTCCTGGCTGCGGGCGACGGCGTCCTGGGCCCGGTCGGCCTCGGCGCGGAGCCGGCCGGCCTTCTCGCCCGCCTCGTTGAAGCGCTCGGTGGCCTGTTCGGCTTCCTCGAAGAGCCGGTCGACCTGGGCGCGGACACCGCCCGAGGGCTCCTGCGGCAGCCCCGGGGCCGCGCCCGCGGGTGCTCCCGTCATGACGACCGCGGCGCCGGCCGCGGCGGCGGTGAGGACGGCGGCCGTCGTGTTCCGGTCGAGGCCACCGGGCCCGGGCCGGCGATGGGATGCCACGTGGAACCGCTCCCTTCCGCTGTGCGGGGCCCGGGTCCGCCCTCCGTGGACGGCCGTGTGCCGGGTTCCGCGCTGGCAGACAGTAGCGGCGCGATCGCGCACCGGCCAACGACCGCCGGCGGGCACAGACAGCGACGCCCCGCCGGAGACGCAGGTCACCGGCGGGGCGTGTGGTCAGAGCAGGTCCGCTCGATTCGCCCGGATGGGCGGTGTGCGGCGCGTCATCCGACACGGACGCCGAACTGGAACGGCATGTTGTCCATCGACTCGTACTTGATGCCGCTGCGCGGGTTGGAGGCGTGCAGCGTCATGTTGTTGCCGGCGTAGAGGCCGACGTGGTGCAGGTCGTCGTAGAAGAAGACCAGGTCACCGGGCTGGAGCTGGCTGCGGCTGATGCGCGTGCCGTCGTTGACCTGGGTGTAGGTGACGCGGCTGATGTTGACGCCGGCCTGCTTGTAGGCCCACTGGGTCAGACCCGAGCAGTCGAAGACGGTGGGGCCGGTGCCGCCGGACTGGTAGGTGTAACCCAGCTTGGTCTTGGCGGCCGCCAGGGCGGCTCCGGCGCGGCCGGAGGCGCTCACGTTGCCGAGGTCGACCCGCTGGCTGTCGCTGCGGCTGGCGCGGGCCTCGTCGTCCTTGATCGCCGCGCGCTCCTGCGCGGTCAGGGTGTTGAGCAGGGCCTGGGCCTCGGCGAGCTTCTCCTGCGAGACCTTCTTCTTCTCGCCGAGCTCCTTGCGGGTGGCGTCGAGGTCGGCGAGCTTGCCGGCGGCCTCCTGGCGCTGCTGCGCGAGGGTGCGCTGCTTGGCCTGGATCTTCTGGACCGCCTCGACCTGCTTGCCGCTCAGGTGCTCCAGCGTGGAGGCCTTGTCGAGGTAGCTGTCGGGGTCCTCGGAGAGGAGGAGGGCGAGCGAGGGGTCGATGCCGCCGTTGCGGTACTGGGCGCTCGCCATCGAACCGAGCGTGCTGCGCAGCTCGTTGAGGTCACCCTGGCCGCGCGCGACCTGGTCCTGGAGCTGCCCGATCTCCTTTTCGAGCTTCTCCTGGCGTTCCTTGGCCCCGTTGAACTTCTCGGTGGCCTGCTCCGCCTCTTCGTAGAGCGCGTCGACCTGGGACTTGACCTCGTCCTTGCTCGGCTTCCCCGGAGCGGCGGAGGCGCTCTGGGCGGAGAGGGCCACGACTGCGGCGGCGGCGGCGCCGAGTACGGTCACACGAGTGCGGTTCGGCTGCTTGGGTCGACGGTGGGACGCCACGGAGGCGAGCTCCTTCTTCCTAGAGCCGCCGAAGAACGCAACTCGGCAGCACCTCCGCCGCCACCCCGAATGAGTGATCCACCGCACGAAGGTTTGAGCAGACCCTAGTGACCCATCTGTGATCAGTTCAAATCCTGCCGGGAAAAAACTTCCTCCCCGACCAGCTTCTTTACCCGCAGCGCACGCTCTGTGCCGGGCACTTGACGGTGCGTCCCCTGCGAGCCCTGCCAATTCCGGCATTAGGGCGAGGAGTTACGAAACGCGCGAAAGCCGCTTTAGCAGCAAAGCGGACGTCACGGGCCGCGCACCCGCGGCGGCCACCCCGTCGGCGACCTCCCGGTCCGTGGAGACCACGACCACCGGCCGGCCGGCCGGCTCCGCGCGCACCAGCTGGCGGATCAGCTCGTCCGCCGTCACCCCGGCCTTGGAGAACAGCACCCGTACCCCGCGCGGCGGCGCGAGCAGCACCGGAGCCGCCAGTTCCGCCCCGTCGAAGACACAGGTCATCTCCGCGCCCGTCTGCGCGGCCAGCATCGACAGCCCGCCCAGCAGCCGCAGCCGCTGCTTCTCCAGCGGCATCGTCGGATAGCCCGTCTTGGTCACGTTGTAGCCGTCGACCACCAGATGGGCCTGGGGCAGCGCCAACAGCTGGTCCAGCAGCGCCGGATCGGTCTCCGACAGGGCACGCGCCGCGATGTCCTTGGGCGTCATCCGGCCCGGCTCCACCGCGTCCACGGTGTCCGCCGGGCGGGTGTTGACCGGCGGCAGCGCCAGCTCGCGGCGCAGCCCGGCCGCCGCGTCCAGCACGGTGTCCAGCAGCAGCCGCAGCCGCATGTCCTCGATGCTGCGTCCCTCGCGGGTGGCCCGGCGCGAGGTCTCCAGCGCCGACTCGACCTCCGCCAGCCGGGACTTGAGCCGCCGGGTCTCGCTCTCGGCTGCGGCCACGCGCGCGGCCGCCTCGCCGCGGATCCCGTCGATCTCGGCGGTCAGCTTGCGCAGGGCCGCGTCGCCGCGCTTGACGTCGCTGAGGGCGCTGCGCAGCTTGCGGTGAAGCGATTCCGCTTCCTTGCGGGAGGCCTCCAGCTCGGCCCGCACCTGCTCGCCGCCGGTGCGCTGCATTTCCCGTACCTGGGCCAGCTCCTCGCGGAGCCGGTCCAGCTCGCGCCGGGTCTCCTCGCCGACCCGCTCGGCGTCGGCGCGCTGCGCCTCCTCGCCCGCGGCGGCCACCAGCTTGACCCAGCCGACCGGCCGCAGGACGTACGCGGCGGCCGCCACGTCCAGCGGATCGGCGGCGGCGGGCGGGGCACCGGACTCCAGCGCGCCGGTCAGCTCCGCCTGCGCCTCGCGCAGCTTCTCGGCCACCCGGCCGCGGAACACCGCGTCGGTCTCGACCGCCGCGGCCATGGCGTTGCCCGCGAACTTGGCCCGCCGGGTCGGGGTGAACCGGGCGTACTGACGCAGCTGCGCGGGAAGGTCCGCGACGGTCAGTCCGCCGAAGGCGTCCGAGACGAGCGCGACGACCCGGCGCCGCACGCCTTCCGGCAGCGGGCGGTCGAGCACCTCGGCGGCGTCGCCGGCCGCGTCGGCCGGCTCAGCGCCGCTTGCTGGCTCCACAATCCGTCACCCCTACCGTGATCTACCTGTGGGCGCGGCTCCCTCAGGAGTCCGCGCCCGGCCTGTCCACGAGCTCGATCTGGTCCACCGCGTTGCACCAGCGACAGCGGACCGACTCGATGGTCTCATTGACCACCTCGCGCTCCTCGACCTTCGGTTCCCCGGCGAGGTCCAGGTGGATGTACTCCACGACCTTCGACGAGCGGGTGACATCGAAACGCGTGAGGTTGCCGCACAGGGTGCAGCGCCACCGGGTGGTGTCGGTCGGCTGGGGAACCGTCATCAGGCCGCTCTCTCCTTCGTAACGTTCGTAGCTGTTTCAATTAAAGCGGTCTGCTGAGCCGTCTGCGCCGATTGGGCAGACCGCGGCTCGTAACCCTACGGCCTGCCACCGCTTCAGGTGGGCCCGGTTGCGTCATGCTCTGTCACATGATCGTAAGGTGGCAGGCCGTTCGCGAGGCCGCCCGGGGACCGGTGGTCACCCACGCGCTGATCGCCGGCTGCGCGGTGGTGTTCGTACTGGGCCCGGCCTCGGGGCTGAACCCCGGCTACGGGACGGGCGACGGGCTGCTGACCGCCGGGACCGACTACTTCCGCCGCTGGGGCGTGGTCCCGGACGAGCTCTTCACGGGCACCCCGCGGGCCTGGCTGACCCCGCTGACCGCACTGTTCGTGCACGGCAGTTGGCTGCACCTGCTCGGGAACATGCTCTTCCTCCACGTCTTCGGCGCGATGGCGGAGGAGCGGATGGGCCGCCCGGCGTTCCTCGTCTTCTACGTCTGTACGGGTTACGTGGCCCTGGCGGCGTACGCGGCGGCCAACGCGGGGTCCTCACAGACCCTGGTCGGGGCGTCCGGGGCCATCTCGGCGGTGCTGGGCGCCTTCCTGTACCTGCTGCCGCGGGCCAGGGTGACGAGCCTGTTCCCGTTCCTGTTCTTCCTGCCGCTGCGCTTCCCGGCGTGGATCGTGCTGCTGTTCTGGTTCGCCCTCCAGTGGGTGGCCGCGCACCGGGCGGGCAGCGGGCCGGGCGTCGCCTATCTGGCCCACCTGGTGGGCTTCTCCGTCGGCTTCCTGTACGCGTGGGCGCGCTATCGGCGTGCGACTACAGTGGGGCGACCAGCGACGGCCACCGAGGGAGACAGCCAGCCGTGATCACCGCGATCGTGCTCATCAAGACCAGCGTGGACCGCATCCCCGAGATCGCCGAGTCCATCGCCGCGCTGGACAGCGTCAGTGAGGTCTACTCCGTCACGGGGACGTACGACCTGATCGCGCTGGTCCGCGTGGCCCGCCACGAGAACCTGGCGGACATCATCCCGGGCCGCATCAGCAAGATCCCGGGCGTCGAGGCGACGGACACGCACGTGGCGTTCCGTACGTACTCCCAGCACGACCTGGAAGCCGCCTTCGCGATCGGTCTCGACGCCTAGGGGGGTGTCTGACGGATCAGGGCCGGGCCCGGGTCGCCCGGCACCGCGGCTCGCCGCGTTGTCGTCGGTCGCCGACGTCCCCCAGCTACCGCTGGGAGGTGCCCCCACCGCGTCGACTCCCTCCTCCGCCTTGCAATCCACGGCACCAGCCGACCCGGGCTATCCGACCCTGATCCGTCAGACACCCCCTACCACCGTCTCCGGAGGACCTACGGCCGCTCGGCCCTGGGGGGCGCGCACGAGGGTCCCCAGGACCCGTGCGCAGCCCGGTCCTCACCCCGCGCCGAGCACCGGCAAGCTCTCCCCCGGCCGGGACGGGCGGCGTTCGACCAGCCAGAAGAGGTAGTCGCGCAGGTAGGCGCCGATGCCGTCGTCGATATACGCGACGTAGGCGCGCGCTCCGGCCGCCGCGTCCCGGAGCTCCTCGCGATCGGACGTGACCCAGTCGCCCCACCCGAGGGAGAACGCCCACTCCCGCACCCGGCCCCGGTCGCGCCACCACTCCCGGACCGATTCCGGGGTCCAGTGCAGGTCCCCGTCGCGGCCGTACCCCGCGTAAGCCTCCTCGCAGGCGGCCTCGCGGAGGTCTGCGACCTCGCCCGGGCCGCGGGGCTGGCGGTAGACGAACTCCTGACCGTACGCGTCGTCGTACAGCACCAGGTCGGGTGCGTGCACCCGGCCGGTCCAGCAGGTGTCGGTCTGCGCCCCGTAGAACGGGCCCGGTACGTTGCGCCAGTTGCGCTCCTCCCACCGGCCGTCCCAGCGGGCTCCTGCATACGGGGAGTCGGCGGGCAGCGCGACGAGCGCCGGTATCGGGTCCCAGTACGTCACGGGGCGAAGCCTGTCAGACGGCGGGGACGCAGCGGCCCTCCTCCGTGCGGTACTGCCACTTCGCACCGTCCGCGACGAGTTCCTTCACCGCGCGGACGAAGCGCTCCACGTGCTCGTCGGGGGTGCCGGCGCCGAAGCTGACGCGGATGGCGTTGAGGGACCGCTCCCCCGGGGCCGCCTCCGGCGCGCCGCATTCTCCCTGGGCCTGCGGCTCACTGCCCAGCAGGGTGCGGACCAGCGGGTGGGCGCAGAAGAGACCGTCGCGGACGCCGATGCCGTACTCGGCGGAGAGGGCGGCCGCGAAGTGGGAGCTGTTCCAGCCGTCCACCACGAAGGAGATGACGCCGACGCGCGGCGCGTCGTCCCCGAAGAGGGACAGGACGCGGACCGCGGGGACGCCGGCCAGACCCTCCCGGACCTTGGCGATGAGGTGGCGCTCGCGGGCGACCAGGTTCTCGAAGCCCGCCTCGGTCAGGGCCCTGCAGGCCGAGGCGATGGAGTAGACGCCGATGACGTTCGGGGAGCCGGCCTCGTGGCGGGCGGCGGTGGTGTGCCACTCGACGTCCACGCCGCCGTCCTCGCGCCGGGCGACCTTGCGCGAGGCGCCGCCGCCCGCGAGGTACGGCTCGGCCTCCCGCAGCCAGTCCGCGCGCCCGGCGAGGACGCCCGAGCCGAAGGGGGCGTACAGCTTGTGCCCGGAGAAGGCGACCCAGTCCACGTCGAGGTCCTGCACGGAGACGGGGTGGTGCGGGGCGAGCTGGGCGGCGTCCAGGACGATCCGCGCGCCGTGGGCGTGCGCGGCGGCCGCGAGCTCCTTCACCGGCCACAGCTCACCGGTGACGTTGGACGCGCCGGTGACGCAGACCAGGGCCGGACCGTAGGGCTCCCGGTCGGCCAGGGCCCGCTCCAGGGTGGCGACGGCCTCGTCCGGGGTGCGGGGGGCGTTGAGGTAGGTGACCTGCGCGTCCACCCACGGCAGCAGCGAGGCGTGGTGCTCGGTCTCGAAGACGAAGACCTGGCAGCCGGCCGGGAGCACGGCGGCGAGCAGGTTCAGGGAGTCGGTGGTGGACCGGGTGAAGATCACCTGGTCGGAGGGGCGGCAGTCGAGGAACCCGGCGACCGTGACGCGGCTCTGCTCGAAGAGGTCCGTGGAGAGCTGCGAGAGGTAGCCGGCGCCGCGGTGCACGCTGCCGTAGTACGGGGCGTACGCGGCCACGTCGTCCCAGACCCGCTGGAGCGCCGGGGCGCTGGCCGCGTAGTCGAGGGCCGCGTAGGTGACCTCGCCACCGGTGACGAGCGGGACGGTGACGTCCCGGCCGAGGACCTGCAGCGGCTCGGCACAGGCGGGGTCGGTCGCGGCGGTGGCGGTGGCGGTGGCGGTGGCGGTGGCGGTGGCGGCAACAGCGACGGCGGTGGCGGCGTTCAGGGATGCGGACATGGCGAATCTCCCGGCAGGCAGGGGTGAATGGCTTCGGTGTGCCCGTACTCGGGTACGGCTCGGCGGCCGACCTGGGGGTCCCCCGGACGGAGTCTGGGGGAGGTACGGGAAGTTCCCGGACGGAGGCGGGTACACGGAAGTGACCCTGATCCGAGGGTGAAGAAGGGGCGGAGTCGCCCTATCGCATTCGCTTGCTCACGAAAAAACGCTCCTCGAGAGACCAGGACCCCTGGTGTCGAGGGATCCGCGCTTGCCGTAGACCTTTCTGCCTACGGCCTGGTCATCACCCGGGGCACCCCGCCACGGAAGGAGGGTTGCCGGACAGCAAGCCGGGGCCTAAACGCTGTCACTCGTGACCTGTTCAGCATCCTGCCACATGATCCCCCGTGCGCAAGACCCCGGTCCGAATGGCGGACCGGGGCCTTGGCCGAAAACGATCAATCGGAATCAGGCGTTACTGGCCGTCACCCAGCGCTCCAGCGCGGCCCGGGCCGCACCCGAGTCGATCGACTCCGCCGCACGGGTGATACCGGCCGCGAGCTGCTCCTCCAGCGAGCCCGTGCCCGGGTCCAGGGCCACCAGGGCCGCCGCCGAGTTCAGCAGGACGGCGTCGCGGACCGGGCCCGTCTCGCCGGAGAACAGGCGGCGGGCGACGTCCGCGTTGTACGAGGCGTCCGCGCCGCGCAGCTCCGACACGTCGACGAGGGCGATGCCGACGTCCCGCGGGTCGAAGGGCTGCTCCGAGACCTTGCCGTCCCGGACCCACCACACCCGCGAGGTCGCGGTCGTGGTCAGCTCGTCCAGGCCGTCGTCGCCCCGGAAGACCAGGGCGGAGGAGCCCCGCTCGGCCAGCACGCCCGCCACGATCGGGGCCATCCGGGCGTCGGCCACGCCCGTCGCCTGGGCCCTCACCTTCGCCGGATTGGTCAGCGGGCCGAGGAAGTTGAAGGTCGTCCGGATGCCCAGCTCCTTGCGGGCCGCGGCCACGTGCCGCAGCGCCGGGTGGAACTTCACCGCGAAGCAGAAGGTGATGCCGGCCTCCTCCGCGACCTCGGCGACCCGCGCCGGGGTCAGGTCGAGGTTGACGCCGAGCTTCTCCAGGACGTCGGAGGCCCCGCTCGCGGAGGACGCGGCCCGGTTGCCGTGCTTGACCACCTTGGCGCCCGTACCGGCCACCACGACCGCCGACATCGTCGAGATGTTTACCGTCTTCGCGCCGTCGCCGCCCGTGCCGACGATGTCCACCGTGCGGCCGGGCACCTCGATCAGGTTGGCGTGCTCGTACATCGTCCGTACGAGGCCGTTGATCTCCGCGACCGTCTCCCCCTTGGCCCGCAGCGCGACCGCGAAACCGGCGATCTGGGCGTCGGTGGCCTCCCCGCGCATGATCTTGTCCATGGCCCAGGCGGTGTCGTCGGCACGCAGGTCCTGGCCGGTCAGCAGGGCGTCGAGAACGCCCGGCCAGCCACGGGCCGCCACGCTGTCGCCGCCTGCCGGGGTCACAACGTTCATGGTCCGCTCCTGCTTGCTCGTCGGGGTTCCATATCGAATGCGAAGGCCTTCAGCCTATCCAGCCACGGAGACGGCAAAGAGCCCCGTCCAGACACTGGACGGGGCTCTCGCCGTGGCGACACCAGGACTGACCGAAATCAGTCCCTCATGCGGTCATACGGTCGTACGGGAGATCAGTGGTGGCCGTGGCCGCTCTGGATCTCCTTGTACTCCTCCACCGTGGGCTTCGGAATCTGGTTGCCCTCGGCGTAGAAGCCCTTGCTGAGCTTCGCGCGCAGCTTCTCGCCGAGCTTCACCTTGCGCTCGACACCGTTCTCGTCGACCGTCGGGCCGATCTCGATCGGCTCGTACGTGGTGTACGAGGTGAGCGTGTGCAGCTTGCCCTGCGGGAGCGGCTCGTGGACCTCGACGAACTCACCGTGCGGCAGGCGCTTGATGATGCCGGTCTCGCGACCGTGCAGCACCTTGTCCCGGTCCCGGCGCTGGAGGCCGAGGCAGATCCGCTTGGTGGCGATGAAGACGAGGACCGGGACGACGAAGAAGCCGATCCGGACGAACCAGGTGAGCGCGTTGAGCGACAGGTGGAAGTACTGCGCGAACATGTCGTTGCCACCGCCGATGAGGAGCACGATGTACTCCGCGATCCAGGCGGCACCGAAGGCCGTGCGGGACGGGACGTTGCGCGGGCGGTCCAGGATGTGGTGCTCGCGCTTGTCCCCGGTGACCCAGGACTCGATGAACGGCCACACCGCGATCGCGCCGAGGACCAGCGGGAAGAGCAGCAGCGGGATAAACACGCCCAGGACGAGCGTGTGGCCCCACAGGTTGATCTCCCAGCCGGGCATGGCTCGGATCAGGCCTTCCGGCATACCCATGTACCAGTCGGGCTGCGCACCGGTGGACACGTGGTCCGGGCGGTACGGGCCGAGCGCCCAGATCGGGTTGATCGAGGCGATGGCCGCGATGGCCGCGATGACACCGAAGACCAGGAAGAAGAAGCCTCCGGCCTTGGCCATGTAGACCGGCAGCAGCGGCATGCCGACGACGTTGTCGTTCGTCTTGCCGGGACCCGCGAACTGGGTGTGCTTGTGGTAGAAGACCAGGATCAGGTGGGCCACCAGCAGGCCCATCATGATGCCGGGCAGCAGCAGGATGTGGATCGAGTAGAACCGCGCGACGAAGTCGCCGCCCGGGAACTCTCCGCCGAAGAGGAAGAACGACAGGTACGTGCCGATGACCGGCACGGACAGGATGGCGCCCTCCATGAAGCGGACACCCGTACCCGACAGCAGGTCGTCCGGCAGCGAGTAACCGGTGAAACCGGTGAACATGCCGAGGACCAGCAGCAGGAAGCCGAAGATCCAGTTGACCTCACGCGGCTTGCGGAACGCGCCGGTGAAGAAGACGCGCATCATGTGCACGACCATGCCCGCGACGAAGATCAGCGCGGACCAGTGGTGGATCTGCCGGATGAGCAGACCACCGCGGACGTCGAAGCTGATGTCCAGCGTCGAGGCGAAGGCCTCGGACATCAGGACGCCCTGCATCGGCACGTACGAGCCGTGGTACACGACCTCGTTCATGCTCGGGTGGAAGAACAGCGTCAGGTACACACCCGTGAGGATGATGATGATGAAGCTGTAGAGGCAGATCTCACCCAGCATGAAGGACCAGTGGTCCGGGAAGATCTTGCGCATGTTGGACTTGGCCAGGCTGTAGATGCCCAGGCGGCCGTCCGCCCAGTCCGCTACGCGCTCGCCGGCGGGCGCTTTGCGCCCCGTCTTGGACTCAGTGGCAGTGCTCATCCGCGCTCCCAGAAGGCAGGACCGACGGGCTCTTCGAAGTCGCCGAGCGCTTCGAGGAAGCCTTCGTCATTCACACCGATCCGCAGCTGCGGAAGCGCGTGACCGGCCGGGCCGAAGATGACTCGGGCGCCGTCGGAGAGGTCGAAGGTGGACTGGTGGCACGGGCAGAGCACGTGGTGCGTCTGCTGCTCGTACAGGCTGATCGGGCAGCCGACGTGGGTGCAGATCTTGGAGTAGGCCACGATGCCCTCGTGGGACCACTCCAGCTCCTGCTTGTCCTTGATGTCCTCCGGCTTGATGCGGACGATCATCAGGGCGGCCTTGGCGATCTGGACCTGGAAGTCGTGCTGCTCCTCCTCCAGGCCTTCCGGCATGGCGAAGGTCAGCGAACCGACGGCCACGTCCTCGGGACGCAGCGGCTCCATCGTGTTCTGGTTGATGAGCAGCTTGCCCTTGGCCCACAGCGTCTTGCGCAGCTTGTCCTCGGGCAGCGGACCGGTGTCACGCATGAGCATGACGGCGGACAGCGGCAGCAGGGCCAGTGCGCCCAGCAGGGTGTTGCGGATCAGCGGACGCCGGGCGATGCCGGACTCGTTCGCGCCGTCGGCGAAGTCCTGCATGACCTTCGCCTTGACCTCCGGCGAAGCGGCGATCGGGTGGCGGTCGTCGGCGACCTCGACGTCGGACATCAGGGTGCGGGCCCAGTGGACCGCGCCCGCGCCGATGCAGAAGAGGGCCGTGCCCAGGGTCATGCCCAGGGCGAAGTTGAGCGCGCTCACCTTCCCGATGGGGAAGATGTACACGATCTTGCTGACCGGGATGACCACGTAGGAGGCGATGAACGCGACCGTGGCCAGCATCGACACCGTGAACAGCATCGCGACGGTGCGCTCGGAGCGCCTCGCCGCCCGCTCGTCGATGTCCTGGATGCGCGGCTTGTGGACCGGAAGGCCCGGGTCGGCGAACGGATCGTCCGCGACCGCTACGGCACCGTGGTGCGCGTCGCCCTGCTCGCTCGGCAGGTGCTTCTCTTCGGGAATCTCTTGGCTACTCATGACTTCTTGGCCTTAGCGGTGTGGGCCGCGACCCAGACGGCGACAGCGATCAGCGCACCCAGACCGAAGATCCAGCCGAACAGACCCTCGGAGACGGGGCCGAGGCCACCGAGCTTCAGGCCGCCAGGGCTGACCGACTTCTCGCCGTTCACGTTCTGGATGTACGCGATGATGTCCTTCTTCTGCTTCTCCGGCATGGTGCTGTCCGGGAAGGAGGGCATGTTCTGCGGGCCGGTGAGCATGGCCTCGTAGATGTGCTTCGGCTCGACGCCCTCAAGGTTGGGGGCGTACTTGCCGTTCGTCAGCGCGCCGCCCTCGCCGGTGAAGTTGTGGCACTGCGCGCAGTTGTTGCGGAACAGTTCGCCACCGTTGGCGATGTCGGCGCCCGCCGGGTCGTACTGCTTCTCGGTCGGCACGATCGGGCCGGCACCGAGGGACGCGATGTACGCGGCCAGCTGGTCGATCTGCGCCTGGGTGTAGATGACCGGCTTCTTCGGCACCTGGGCGCCGGGCTGCTGGGCGGGCATGCGGCCCGTGCTCACCTGGAAGTCGACGGCTGCGGAGCCGACGCCGACCAGGCTGGGGCCGTCAGTTGTACCCTGACCGCCGGTTCCGTGGCAGCTTGCGCAACCCACGGCGTAGAGCTTGGCGCCCTCCTCGATGGCGAGGGACTGGGCGGTTTCATCGGCCTGCGCCTTGCCCGCGGGGGCGAAGGCGGCGTACAGCCCCCCAGTGGCCGCCAGCGCGAGGAGTAGAACGACGACCGCCGCCAGCGGATGGCGTCGTCGTGCGGAGAGCTTTTTCACGGATTACCCCGGTGTCAGGATCTTCTGCGTCGGTGTTTCTGGATGGAGTGCCGGGTCGGGCCCGGTGACGTGTTCGCTACTTGATCAGGTAGATCGTCGCGAAGAGGCCGATCCAGACGACATCGACGAAGTGCCAGTAGTAGGACACGACGATGGCCGACGTGGCCTGTTCGTGGGTGAACCTCTTGGCCGCGTACGTCCGGCCGAGGACCAGCAGGAAGGCGATGAGACCGCCCGTCACGTGCAGACCGTGGAAGCCGGTGGTCAGGTAGAACACCGAGCCGTACGGTCCGGACGAGAGGCTCAGGCCCTCGTGCTTGACCAGCTCGGTGTACTCGAACACCTGGCCGCCAATGAAGATCGCACCCATGACGAACGTGATGATGAACCACGTCCTGAGCTTCTTCACGTCACCGCGCTCGGCGGCGAATACGCCGAGCTGGCAGGTGAGCGAGGAGAGCACCAGGATCGTCGTGTTCGTCGCCGAGAAGGGCAGATTCAGGAAGTCAGCCTGTTCTGTCCAGTACTCGGTACCTGTCACGGATCGCAGGGTGAAGTACATCGCGAAGAGGGCCGCGAAGAACATCAGCTCGGAACTCAACCAGATGATGGTTCCGACGCTGACGAGGTTCGGCCGGTTGACCGTCGGGTGCGCGTGCCCGGTATCTACTGTCGTTGCTGTCGCCACGACCGACATTATGTCGGTCGCTTATCCCGCCCTCACCCCGGGGGGTGCCGTTCGGAGTGTCCGGGGCGTGTGCAAGGCCCGAACGGCCCATCAGATGTCCCCATGAACGTCTCGCACGAGGCCGTGCGAACCGATGTTGACAACGCATCGGGAGGAGTAGCATCCCGCGCAACATCAACGTGGTTCACGTGACGTGTGGAGGAACGAAATGCGGGCGACTGCGCGGGTTCTGGTCTACAGCGACGACGCGGGCACCCGGGAGCAGGTGCTGCTGGCGGCCGGGCGCAGGCCGGCCGCGGACCTGCCGCCGGTGGAGTTCCTGGAGTGCGCGACGCTGCCGGCGGTGCTGACGGAGCTGGACGCGGGCGGCATCGACGTGTGCGTGCTCGACGGCGAGGCGGTTCCGGCCGGCGGCATGGGCGTGTGCCGGCAGATCAAGGACGAGATCTTCCGGTGTCCTCCGGTGCTGGTGCTTATGGGGCGCCCCCAGGACGCCTGGCTTGCCACCTGGAGCCGCGCGGACGCCGCCGTGACCCTTCCCGTGGACCCGGTGGAGTTCCCGGACGCCCTGGCGGCCCTCCTGCGCTCCCGCCTGTCCTCCTCGGCCGCCTGACAGCCGCCCGGCAGTCGCCTCCAGCCGCTCACGGCCGCCTGACAGGGCGTTCGCGGGCCTCCGGGGTTTCCCGCAGGCCCGCGGCAGGCCTCGGCTCAGACGGTGGGGCGCAGGCGGGCCTGGTCGACGGTGCTGCGGCCTTCCTGGGTGCCCTTGAGGAGGGCGCTGCCCTCGCGCCATTCCTTCCAGTCCATGTTCCAGTCGCCGTAGCCGTTGCCGAAGGTGTCCATGTCGTCGCCGATGCTGTTGATCACCTTGACGATGTCGCCCTCGGTGATGTTCTCGTAGAACCAGGCGGCGTTGCCGGTGCTCATGCCGGTGCAGCCGTGGCTGACGTTCTCGTAGCCCTGGGAGCCGACGGACCACGGCGCGGCGTGGACGTATTCACCACTCCAGGTGACGCGAGTGGCGTAGTAGACGGGCAGGTTGTAGTACTCGCTGCCGCCGATGCCGACGGTGTCGCCGCGCATCTGGACGAAGTACTGCTTGCCGAGTACCACCTTGACCCCGTTGCGGGTGGAGAAGCCGGGCTTTCCGGTGGTCACCGGAATGGTGTTGATCACTTCTCCGTTGCGCTTGAACGTGAGGTAGTGCGCGGAGGCATCCGTGGTGACCTCGACGCGGTCGCCGATCTCCAGCTTCAGCGGCTTGGCCGCGGCCCCGTAGAGGTGGTCGGAGATCCTGACGCCCTCCAGGTTGCTCCGTACGGAGACCTCGGTGTGGGCGGGCCAGTACTCCTTGGGCCGGTAGTGGAGCGTCTTGTCGTCGACCCAGTACCAGGCGCCCTCGACGCCCGCGGGGGCGCTGACGAGCAGGCCCCGCTCGACGATCGCGCGGGCGGCCTTGTCCTTGACGGGTTCGCTGAGTTCGGCCGTGAGGGGCTGCCCGACGCCGTACTTGCCCGCGTCCGGACCGAATTCGACCTGCAGGACACCTTTGGCCGGGGTGGTGTCGAAGGAGATCGTGCGCTGCCCCGGGGCACCCTTCGCGTTCTCGGTGCTGACGGTGACCGTGTAGCGCACGCCGGCGGACATCGGGACCGTGTTGTGCCAGCGGTCGCCCTTGGCGGAGAGTTCGCCCGCCAGGCGGCGGCCGTGGGTGTCCACGACCGTGACGTCGGTGATGCGTGCCTCACCCCCCTTCATAGTGACTTCGAGAGGCTTGTCGGGGTCCACGGGGCGACCGCCGGCTGCCTGGTTGAAGGCGACTTGATCGCCCGCGTCGTACGGGCGGGCGGACAGCGGGTTGTCGCCGGACCCGCATGCGGTGGCGCCGGCCCCGAGGGACGCGACCAGCAGGGAGCAGCTGAGTACCGTCCAAAGACGCGGTGAGTGCTTCATGGGGCCAACGCTATGAAGATATGACAAATACGGCGCGCGGGGTGACTGCAAACGAGGGGCCCGGACTCCTCCGAAGAGGTGTCCGGGCCCCAGGTTCAGCTCTGATGCCGGTGTTGCGGCCGGCGCTTTCGGTACTACTGGTTCTGGTTCTCACCGCGGTAGTACTCGTACACCCAGCCCCACAGGCCGATCACGATGATCGGGGCCGAGAAGTACATGAGCCACCAGCCGAAGATGACGCCCATGAACGCGAGCGCACCGCCGATGCCCAGCGAGAGCGGCTGCCAGCTGTGCGGGGCGAAGAACCCCAGCTCGCCCGCCTCGTCGGCGACGTCGGCCTCCAGGTTGTCCTGGGCCATCTCGTCCACGCGCTTGGCCGTGAAGGCCAGGTAGTAGCCGATCATGACGCTCAGGCCGAAGGCCAGGAAGAGCGCGGTGGTTCCGACGGGCTCCTTCGACCACACGCCGTACACGACGGCCATGATCAGGATGAAGGCCGAGAGCCAAAGGAACAGCTTGCCCTGGATCTTCACTTGCCGGCCTCCTTGCCACCGGTGACGGCCTGGGCGGCCACGCTGTGGTCCTCGAGGTGGTCGAGGGCCGCGATCTCCGGGTGGTGCAGGTCGAACGCCGGGGACTCGGAGCGGATCCGCGGCAGGGTGAGGAAGTTGTGCCGCGGCGGCGGGCAGGACGTCGCCCACTCGAGCGAACGGCCGTAGCCCCACGGGTCGTCGACCTCGATCTTCTTGCCGTACTTCGCCGTCTTCCAGACGTTGTACATGAACGGCAGGATCGACAGGCCCAGCAGGAACGAGCTGATCGTCGAGATCGTGTTCAGGGTGGTGAAGCCGTCGGCGGCGAGGTAGTCCGCGTAACGACGCGGCATGCCCTCGGCACCCAGCCAGTGCTGCACCAGGAACGTGCCGTGGAAGCCGATGAACAGCGTCCAGAAGGTGACCTTGCCGAGGCGCTCGTCCAGCATCTTGCCCGTGAACTTCGGCCACCAGAAGTGGAAGCCGGCGAACATCGCGAACACCACGGTGCCGAAGACGACGTAGTGGAAGTGCGCGACGACGAAGTACGAGTCGGAGACGTGGAAGTCCATCGGGGGCGAGGCCAGGATGACGCCGGTCAGACCACCGAAGGTGAAGGTGACCAGGAAGCCGATCGTCCAGAGCATCGGGGTCTCGAAGGACAGCGAGCCCTTCCACATGGTGCCGATCCAGTTGAAGAACTTCACACCGGTCGGTACCGCGATCAGGAAGGTCATGAAGGAGAAGAACGGCAGCAGCACACCGCCCGTGACGTACATGTGGTGAGCCCACACGGTCACGGAGAGACCGGCGATCGCGATCGTCGCGGCGATCAGACCGATGTAACCGAACATCGGCTTGCGCGAGAAGACCGGGATGATCTCGGAAACGATTCCGAAGAACGGCAGCGCGATGATGTACACCTCTGGGTGTCCGAAGAACCAGAAGAGGTGTTGCCACAGCAATGCGCCGCCGTTGGAGGCGTCGAACACGTGCGCACCGAACTTGCGGTCGGCCTCCAGCGCGAAGAGCGCGGCGGCCAGCACCGGGAAGGCGAGCAGGACCAGGACACCGGTCAGCAGCACGTTCCAGGTGAAGATCGGCATGCGGAACATCGTCATGCCGGGCGCGCGCATGCAGATGATCGTGGTGATGAAGTTGACCGAGCCGAGGATCGTGCCGAAGCCGGAGAAGGCCAGACCCATGATCCACATGTCGGCGCCGATGCCCGGCGAGCGGACCGCGTCGGACAGCGGGGAGTAGGCGAACCAGCCGAAGTCGGCGGCGCCGTTCGGCGTGATGAAGCCGGCCACCGCGATGGTCGAGCCGAAGAGGTACAGCCAGTACGCGAACATGTTCAGCCGCGGGAACGCCACGTCGGGCGCGCCGATCTGCAGCGGCATGATCCAGTTCGCGAATCCGGCGAAGAGCGGCGTCGCGAACATCAGCAGCATGATCGTGCCGTGCATCGTGAACGCCTGGTTGAACTGCTCGTTCGACATGATCTGCGTGCCCGGACGGGCCAGCTCGGCGCGCATGAAGAGCGCCAGGATGCCGCCGATGAGGAAGAACACGAACGAAGTGACCAGGTACATCGTGCCGATGGTCTTGTGGTCGGTAGTGGTAAGCCACTTCACGACGACATTGCCCGGCTGCTTGCGCCGTACCGGCAGCTCGTTCTCATACGAGTCGGCGGCGGCACCCTGAGATTCGTTGAGGATGCTCACAGTTTGTTCGTCTCCGCATTCCGGGCCGGGTCAGTCTGCTTGATGCCGGCCGGCAGGAAGCCGGTCTGCCCCTTCTCGGCCAGTTCCTTGAGGTGTGCCCGGTAGGCCTCGGGCGAGACGACCTCCACGTTGAAGAGCATCCGGGAGTGGTCGACACCGCAGAGCTCGGCGCACTTGCCCATGAAGACACCCTCTTGCGAAGGAATGACCTCGAAGACGTTGGTGTGGCCCGGGATGACGTCCTGCTTGAAGAGGAACGGGACCACCCAGAAGGAGTGGATGACGTCGTTCGACGACAGGATGAAGCGGACCTTCTCGCCCTTGGGCAGGTAGAGGGTCGGCCCCGGGTTGCCCGTCTTCGGGTTCCGGTCGCCAGGGGTGCCCTTCTCGTAGACGCCCTCGGCGCCCAGCGGGAAGTCCTTGGTGAAGCGGTCCGGGATGTTGGCGAGCTCCTTGGGAACCTCGCCCGCCTTCGGGGTCGCGCCGTCGCCGTCGACGTTCTCGACGTAGTTGAAGCCCCAGCTCCACTGGAAGCCGACCACGTTGATCGTGTGAGCCGGCTTGGAGAGCGCGAGCAGCTTCGACTCGTCACGCGCGGTGAAGTAGAACAGCACCGAGACGATGATGAGCGGGACCACGGTGTACAGCGCCTCGATGGGCATGTTGTACCGGGTCTGCGGGGGAACCTCCACCTTCGTCCGGCTGCGCCGGTGGAAGATGATGCTCCAGATGATCAGGCCCCAGACCAGGATGCCCGTGATGAGAGCAGCTGCCCACGACCCCTGCCACAGGGACAGGATGCGAGGCGCCTCCTCCGTGACCGGATAGGGCATTCCGAGGCGGGGGAAGTCTTGCCAGTTGTACGAGCAACCAGTGGCGGTCGCCAGGACCGCGCCCGCAGTCAGCGCCTGGAGCAGCTTCCGCCGCATCGGGCGCCGCGGCGAGCGGTCGGAGCCGTAGGGACTCACGTAGCGCCTTCCCGAGAGTCTCGGCCCGCGCGGCCGGCCGCGGCCGTGTTCGGGTCGGTCGCCGGCCCTGACGCAGGCAGGGGTTTGGATGTTTATGCGGACCAAACCCTACTGGACGCTATTTGGGGTCGCGCGGGGAGGGTGCCCAACGCGCCGCTACTGCCCCCGAAGGGATGGATCCGCCGTACGGGGGACGGCTCGAATGGCCCTGAATGGTGGGCTCCGGGGCAGATCTGACGCCCCCTGACCTCGTACGCGGCCGGGTTCCGCCGCGCCCGCCTCCCGGCCCTCACCCCTGGGCGGCGTTCCCCCCGGACTCCGTCCGGGGGACCCCCGGCGCGGCCCCTGCCTTACCGTGACCGGATGCCGTACTTCGACAGCGCGTCCGCCGCTCCCCTGCACCCCGTGGCCCGGCAGGCGTTGCAGGCCTCCCTGGACGAGGGCTGGGCCGACCCGGCCCGGCTGTACCGGGAGGGCAGGAGGGCCCGGCTACTGCTGGACGCGGCGCGGGAGGCGGCCGCGGAGGCGGTGGGATGCCGCGCCGACGAGCTGGTGTTCACTCCTTCGGGGACGCACGCGGTTCACACGGGGGTGGCGGGGGTCCTCGCGGGCCGCCGGCGGATCGGCGGGCACCTGGTCGTATCCGCGGTCGAACACAGTTCTGTACTCCACGCGGCGGAGGTGCACGAGGCGCACGGCGGGACGGTGACCGAGGTTCCGGTGGACCGTACGGGCGCCGTGACCGCGGCGGGATACCGCGAGGCCGTGGGGGCGTCCACCGCGCTGGCCTGCCTCCAGTCCGCCAACCACGAGGTGGGCACGGTCCAGCCGGTGGCGGAGGTCGCCGAGGTCTGCGCGGAAGCCGGGGTGCCGCTGCTGGTGGACGCGGCGCAATCGCTGGGCTGGGGGCCGGTGGAAGGTGCCTGGTCCGTCCTGGCCGCGAGCGCGCACAAGTGGGGCGGCCCTCCGGGGGTCGGCCTGCTGGCGGTGCGCAAGGGCGTCCGCTTCTCCCCCCAAGGCCCCACGGACGAACGGGAGTCGGGCCGCTCCCCCGGCTTCGCGAACCTCCCCGCGATCGTTGCGGCCGCGGCGTCCTTGCGGGCCGTACTGGCCGAGGCAGACGCGGAGGCGGCCCGGCTGCGGATCCTGGTCGACCGGATCCGGCGCCGGGTGGTCCGGCTGGTCCCGGACGTGGAGGTGGTGGGCGACCCGGACCGCAGGCTTCCGCATCTGGTCACCTTCTCCTGCCTGTACGTCGACGGGGAGATCCTGCTCCACGAACTGGACCGGGCGGGCTTCTCGGTCAATTCGGGCTCGTCCTGCACCAGCTCCACCCTGACCCCGAGTCATGTGCTGCGGGCGATGGGGGTGCTGTCGGAGGGAAACGTACGGGTCTCGCTGCCGCCGGGTACCTCCGCGGAAGAGGTGAACGCGTTCCTGGAGGTGCTGCCGGGTGCGGTGGCGGGGGTACGGGACCGGCTGGGAGTGGCGGCTCCCGAGCCGGCGGCCCCGGAGGCCGACGAGGTCGAGGTCGACGCGCTCGGGCTGCGCTGCCCGCAGCCGGTGATCGAGCTGGCCCGCGCCATCGGGCGGGTGCCGGTGGGCGGCACGGTGACCGTCCTGTCGGACGACGAGGTGGCCCGGCTGGACATCCCAGCGTGGTGCTCGATGCGCGGGCACGTCTACCTGGGCGAAGCCCCTGTTCCGGGAGGCGTGGCGTACCGGGTCCGGCGAACCGTCTGACCCCGTCGGCCGCCGGGCGCCGCTGCCGGCTGCGGCGGCGCGGGGTCCGGGGCGGGGCCCCGGTCTTCGGCCCGCACCCGGACACCCGACCCCGCACGGAACGGCGGGGCCGGGGCCGAGCGGCGGTTACGCCGCGAGGTGGGCGCGGACCTCGGCGGCGGCCTCGTCCCCGTACGCCTTCGTGAAGCGCTCCATGAAGTGGGCCCGGGCCAGGGTGTACTCCTGGGTGCCGAGCGTCTCGATGACCAGCGTCGCCAGCATGCAGCCCAGCTGGGCGGCGCGCTCCAGGCCGACGCCCCAGCTCAGCCCGGTCAGGAACCCGGCGCGGAACGCGTCGCCGACACCCGTCGGGTCGACCTTCGCGTTCTCCTCGGGGCAGCCGACCACGATCGGGTCCTCGCCCGCGCGCTCGATCCGCACGCCCTGCGATCCCAGCGTGGTCACCCGCGTGCCGACCTTCGCCAGGATCTCCGCGTCCGTCCAGCCCGACTTCGACTCGATGAGGCCCTTCTCGTACTCGTTCGAGAAGAGGTACGTCGCGCCCTCCATCAGGGTGCGGATGTTGTCGCCGTCCATCCGGGCGATCTGCTGCGAGAAGTCGGCGGCGAAGGGGATCGCGCGCGTGCGGCACTCTTCCGTGTGGCGCAGCATCGCCTCGGGGTCGTCCGCACCGATCAGGACCAGGTCCAGCCCGCCCACCCGGTCGGCGACGGACTTCAGCTCGATCAGGCGGGCCTCGCTCATCGCGCCCGTGTAGAAGGAGCCGATCTGGTTGTGGTCGGAGTCCGTGGTGCACACGAAGCGCGCGGTGTGCAGGACCTCGGAGATCCGGACGGACTCGGTGTCGACGCCGTGCCGGTCCAGCCAGGCGCGGTACTCGTCGAAGTCGGAGCCGGCGGCTCCGACCAGGACCGGGCGGCTGCCGAGCTGCCCCATTCCGAAGCAGATGTTCGGGCCGACACCGCCCCGCCGGACGTCGAGGTTGTCGACGAGGAAGGAGAGGGAGACCGTGTGCAGCTGGTCCGCGACCAGCTGGTCGGCGAATCGGCCGGGGAAGGTCATGAGGTGGTCGGTGGCGATGGAGCCGGTGACTGCGATGCGCACGGCGTGGACGCTCCTGCGGAGGACGGCAAGGGGACAGTCAAAACTACCCGGTCGAGGGCCCCGGGCCGAACGGCCGAAACTACCCCGTAGTAGCTCTTTCTTCACGAGAGGCACGGTGCCTACGGTGCCTCCATGACCTATACCGACGACTTCGGCTACTCCGAGTACACCCCCGACGCGCGCGTGGCGGAAGGCGCTCGGCGGCCCGGCTTCGCACGTCTGCTGGGCGACTGCGCCCGGATGGCCCCGCACTGGGCGGTCCCGGCGGGCCCGCGCCCGGTCCGCGTGGCGCCCTCGCAGATCCACGGGATCAGCGTCCCGCCGGCCTCGGCACGGCTGATCGCCGCCACCGCCGCGTACGGGGACCAGTAAGGGACGGGAATACGGGAACCGGTTGCGCGTCTGTTCCGTCACACCCGCATCAGGCAGGACGGAACAGGTAAAGGAGCGATGCGGTGACCAGCGAAGAACCCGGCACATCACGCGGCACACGACGGCGGCCGTCCTGGGCCATCGGCTCGATCGCGGCCGCCGTCCTGCTGACCGGCGGCGGTACCGCGTACTGGGCGTCCACCGCCTACGGGGACGCGTCGGGCGACCGTACGAAGAGCAGCGCGGCCTCGGCGCCCCGCGACGCGGGCAGTCCCACGGGGCCCGGCATCGCGCCCGGGGAGCCCGACCCGTCCGGGAACGGTGTGGTCTACCGGGCCGACGTCCCGCTTCCGGAGGCGCCGGCGTCCGCACCCGGCTACACCGCGTCCGGGGAGGTCTCCTCGGCCGAGGTGGCCCGCCTCGCGGCGGCCCTCGGGATCCCGGGCGAGCCGCGGCTGAACGGGGACGTCTGGGTGGCCGGGGAGGCCGCCGACGGCTCCGGGCCCCGGCTCACGGTGACCCGTACGGCCCCGGGGACCTGGAACTTCAACCGCTTCCAGGTTCAGGGCAACGGCGCCGGGGACAACTGCGTGCGCGGCAAGGACACCTGCGGCCCCGCCACCCTGCCCAAGGACGCGGGGAACGCGGGTTCCGGCAAGCCGGTGTCCGAGGAGGCCGCCAAGGCGGCCGCGAGCCCGGTGCTGGCCGCCGTCGGCCAGGAGGGGGCGAAGCTCGACGCCCGGCTCACCCAGGACGCGGTGCGGGTGGTGACCGCGGACCCGGTGATCGGCGGGCTCCCCACCCAGGGGTGGTCCACCAAGGTGAGCGTGGCCGGCGACGCGTCGGTGGTGGCGGGCAGCGGCGAGCTGAAGGCCCCGGTACGGGCGGCCGACCAGCAGGTGGTCGGCGCCGTGGAGGCGCTGGCCCGGCTGAACGCGAAGTCGGGCGGTTCGGACGGAACCGGCACCGGCCCCAGCGGCTGCGCGACCTCGGTCCCGCTGGATCCGGACAACCCGGTGGGGCCCACGGACACGCCGCCGTGCAACCCGGAGCCGCGGCCGATGAAGCCGCCGCGCACGGAGACGGTCAAGGGCGCCGTGCTCGGCCTGGTCCCCGGGACGGTGGACGGGGCGCGCGGTCTGGTCCCGGCCTGGCTCTTCGAGGTGGCGGGTCAGGGCGGCGCCCCCGGCCACACGGTGGCCCAGCCGGCCGCCGCGCAGGAGACCACCCCCGGCCCGAAGAACGGCCGTACGGTGCCCGGATTCTCGTACGCGCAGGCCGACCGGAAGCTGACGGTGAACTTCTGGGGCAGCGTGTGCAGCACTTACGCGCTGGAGGCCCGTGAGGAGGCTTCATCGGTCCTGGTGAAGATCACGGACACCCCGAACCAGCCCGGCCAGGCGTGCATCATGCTCGCCCAGGAGATGTCTGCGACGGCCACGCTCCAGCAGCCGCTGGGCGACCGGAAGGTGATCGACGCCACCACGGGCAAGCCGCTCCCCCGGCAGTAGTTCCGCGCAGATGCGGCGAGGGCCCGCTTCCGGTCGGATGTGACCGGAGGCGGGCCCTCGTCGTGCGGCTTGGCCGGCTTAGCTGAACGAGTCGCCGCAGGCGCAGGAGCCGGTGGCGTTCGGGTTGTCGATCGTGAAGCCCTGCTTCTCGATGGTGTCGACGAAGTCGATCGAGGCGCCGTGCAGGTACGGGGAGCTCATCCGGTCGGTGACGACCTTCACACCGTCGAAGTCCTTCACGACGTCGCCGTCGAGCGAGCGCTCGTCGAAGAAGAGCTGGTAGCGCAGGCCGGAGCAGCCACCGGGCTGGACGGCGACGCGCAGCGCCAGGTCATCGCGGCCTTCCTGCTCCAGCAGGGTCCTGACCTTCTCGGCGGCGGCGTCGGACAGGAGGATGCCGTCGCTCACAGTGGTCTTGTCGTCCTGTACGGACATCTGCATTCACTCCCGAAGTGGGCGGCTCCCCGCCGGAGGCAGGGAAACGTCGGACTCTTGCCGTCGGTGGCAACGAGCGGGACCGCGGATTCATTCCGGGACCCGACGCTTGTTTCAGATATTCATGCTCGCACACCGCGGGACGGGCGGGCCGGCGCATCGACGGGCTGATGCGTCACATTGACACTATCGGCATCGTCAAACTGACGTGAAGAGGTTATGATAGATAGCGTCAAATAGACGAGAAGTCGTAGCGATACCTCCAGAAGTCCCCTTGTCGCAGAACAGAAAGGGTGCGTGTCGTGACCACCGCCCAGCCTTTGGACGTCCAGCCGACGCCCCTTGCCCTGCTGCTGCTCGGCCGCGAGGCCGACCCCAAGAGCGAGCGCGGGGTGGAGTGCCCCGGCGACCTTCCCTCGCCGTCGGACCCGGACCTCGTGGCGCGTGCCCGCGCGGCCAAGGAGAAGCTCGGGGACAAGGTCTTCATCCTGGGCCACCACTACCAGCGTGACGAGGTCATCGAGTTCGCCGACGTCACCGGCGACTCCTTCAAGCTGGCCAAGGACGCGGCCGCCAAGCCGGAGGCCGAGTACATCGTCTTCTGCGGCGTGCACTTCATGGCCGAGTCCGCGGACATCCTGACCTCGGACGACCAGAAGGTCGTCCTGCCGGACCTGGCCGCCGGCTGCTCGATGGCCGACATGGCCACCGCCGAGCAGGTCGCGGAGTGCTGGGACGTGCTGACCGAGGCCGGTGTCGCCGGTGCGACGGTCCCCGTCTCGTACATGAACTCCTCCGCCGACATCAAGGCCTTCACCGGCAAGCACGGCGGCACGATCTGTACGTCGTCCAACGCGAAGAAGGCCCTGGAGTGGGCCTTCGAGCAGGGCGAGAAGGTGCTGTTCCTCCCGGACCAGCACCTGGGCCGCAACACCGCCGTCCGCGACATGGGCATGTCCCTGGACGACTGCGTGCTCTACAACCCGCACAAGCCGAACGGCGGCCTGACCGTCGAGCAGCTGCGGAACGCCAAGATGATCCTGTGGCGCGGGCACTGCTCGGTCCACGGCCGGTTCTCGGTCGACTCGGTCAACGACGTCCGCGCCCGCATCCCCGGCGTGAACGTCCTGGTGCACCCCGAGTGCAAGCACGAGGTCGTCGCGGCCGCGGACTACGTCGGCTCGACGGAGTACATCATCAAGGCGCTGGAGGCGGCCCCGGCCGGCTCCAAGTGGGCCATCGGCACCGAGCTGAACCTGGTCCGCCGCCTGGCGAACCGTTTCGCCGCGGAGGACAAGGAGGTCGTCTTCCTCGACAAGACGGTCTGCTTCTGCTCGACGATGAACCGCATCGACCTCCCCCACCTGGTGTGGACCCTGGAGTCCCTGGCCGAGGGCAACCTCGTCAACCAGATCCAGGTCGACAAGGAGACCGAGAGCTTCGCGAAGCTCGCGCTGGAGCGGATGCTCGCGCTGCCGTAGTCCGCGGCGCCGCTTCCCCCTCCGTGTGACGCCCGAAGGGCCGCCCTCCGAACAGGAGGGCGGCCCTTCGGCCTTGGTGCACGCGGTCCTGCGGTCCTGCAGTCCCGCGGTTACGCCGTCAGACGCCGGCCGGCGTCTCCGCGTCCGAGGACTCCTGCGGGGCCGGGGCCACCGTCAGGCGGGCCTGGCGCTTGGCCGCCTTCTTCGCGCGGCGTCGCTCCTTGCGGAGTTCCACCATCGTGTAGAGGGTCGGCACCAGCAGGAGCGTCAGCAGGGTCGAGCTGACCAGGCCGCCGATCACCACGACCGCGAGCGGCTGGGAGATGAAGCCGCCCTCCCCGGTGACGCCCAGCGCCATCGGGAGCAGCGCGAAGATCGTCGCCAGGGCCGTCATCAGGATCGGGCGGAGGCGGTGCCGGCCGCCCTCGATGACCGCTTCGACGACGCCCAGCCCCTGGGCGCGGTACTGGTTGACCAGGTCGATCAGGACGATCGCGTTGGTCACGACGATGCCGATGAGCATCAGCATGCCGATCATCGCCGGGACGCCCATCGGGGTGCCGGTGGCGATCAGCAGGCCGAGCGCGCCGGTCGCCGCGAACGGGATGGAGACCAGCAGGATCAGCGGCTGGATCAGCGAGCGGAACGTCGCGACCAGCAGCATGAACACGATCGCGATGGCCGCGAGCATGGCCAGGCCGAGCGAGCCGAAGGCCTCGTCCTGGTCCTCCGAGACGCCGCCGATGGAGGCCGTGGCGCCCTCCGGCAGGTCAAGGGCCTTCAGCTTCGTCTGGAGCTCGGAGCTGACCGCGCCCGTGTTGTCGCCGACCGGCTTCGCGGTGACGGTGGCGGCGCGGGCGCCGTCGATCCGGGTCATCGCGACCGGTCCGGGGACCACCTTGACCTCGGCGACGTCGCCGAGCTTGAGCGGGCCGACGGGCAGGGCCTGCAGCTGCGCCAGGGTGGTGGCCGGCTGCGCGGACTTGATGACGATGTCCCGTTCGGTGTTGTCCAGGACGGCCTTGCCCGCCGGGTTGCCCCGTACGGCCTGCGCGACGATTGCGCCGAGCGCGGCCTGGTTCAGGCCGGCGTCCGCCGCCTTGGGGGTGGCGGTCACCGAGATCCGGGGCACGGACTGGGAGAGGTCGCTCTGGACGTCGGTGACGTTCTTCAGCGTGGCCACCTCGGCCCGCACCTGCTCGGCGGCCTTGGCGAGGACCTCGCCGTCACCGGCCTTGACGACCACGCTGAGGTTCTGGTTGCCGAAGCCGTCGCCCGCCGCGATGCGGGTCTCGCCGATGCCGTCGAGCGCGGCCAGCTTGCCCTCGATCTGCTTCTTCACGGTCGAAGCCTTGCCGGAGTCCTTCAGGGTGACCTGGTACGAGGCCTGGTTGGAGCCCGTACCGCCGCCGAAGGCCGCGAGGAAGCCGGAGGAGCCGACGGTGACCTGGTAGCTCTTGACGCCCTCGACCTGGGCCAGCGCTGCCTCGACCTTGCGGCTCGCCTCGTCGGAGGCGGCCAGCGAGGTGCCGGGGGCCAGCTCCTGCTTGACGGTCAGGACTTCCTGCTCGCCCTGGTCGAAGAAGTTGGTCTTCAGCAGCGGGGTCATCCCGAAGGTGCCGACGAGGACGGCGACCGCGATCGCCACACTGGTCAGACGACGCCGCGTGGCGAAGCCCAGGACGCGGACGTAGAGCTTCTGCAGGCGGCTGCGCGCCTCCTTCTCCTCCGCCTCGCGCCGCGCCCGGGCGGCGCTCTCGGCGTCCCCGGCGCTCACGCCCTTCGGGGTGCTCATGAACCAGTACGAGAGCACCGGCACGACGGTGAGGGAGACGAGCAGCGAGGCCAGCAGGGAGGCGGTGACGGTGAGCGAGAAGGAGCCGAAGAGCTCACCGATCATGCCGCCGGTGAGGCCGATCGGCAAGAAGACGGCGACGGTGGTGAGCGTGGACGAGGTGACCGCGCCCGCCACCTCCTTGACGGCGGTGAGGATGGCCTGTTCGCGCTCCTCGCCGTAGCCGAGGTGGCGCTTGATGTTCTCCAGGACCACGATCGAGTCGTCGACGACACGGCCGATGGCGATGGTGAGCGCACCCAGCGTCAGCATGTTGAGCGACAGGTCGCGGGTCCAGAGCACGATGAGCGCGAGGACGACGGACAGCGGGATGGAGACCGCGGTGACCAGCGTCGAGCGCAGCGAGCCCAGGAAGACCAGGATCACGATCACCGCGAAGAGCAGGCCGAGCAGGCCCTCGGTGGTGAGGCTGGAGATGGACTTGGCGACGGCCGGGCCCTGGTCGCTGACGACGGTCAGGTCGGCGCCGGAGCCGAGGGTGGAACGCAGCTCGGGGAGCTTGTCCTTGACGGCGTCCGAGATGGCGACGGCGCTGCCGTCCTTGTCCATGGTGAGGACGAGGGCGAGGCTGGGCTTGCCGTTGGTCCGGGTGATGGAGACGGCCTTGGCGGCCTCCTGCTTCACGGTGGCGACGTCGCCGAGCCGGACCGCCGGCTTGCCCGGTGCGGGGCTCAGGCGCAGGTCCTCCACCTGGGCGAGGGAGGTGTAGCCGGCGCCGACGCGGACGGTCCGGTTCTTGCCCTCCTCGTCGAAGGAGCCGGCCGGCACGGTCGCGCCGCCCGCCTGGAGGCCCTGGGCGAGGGCGGCGCCGTCGAGGCCTGCGGCCGCGAGCTTGGCGTTGTCGGGGGTGACGGTGACCTGGAGGTCCTGGACGCCGTCGACGGTGACCTGGCCGACGCCCTCGATGTCCGAGAGGACGGGGACGACGGAGCGCTCCAGCTGGTCGGCGAGGGCCTGCTGGTCCTTGCCGGAGGTGACGGCGAGGATGACGGTCGGGATGTCGTCGGTTGAACCGGCCACCACCTGCGGGTCCACCTCGGCGGGCAGCCGGACGCGGGCCCGGTTGACGGCCTGCTGGACGTCGGCGACGAGCTGCTTGGTGCCGCTGTCGCCGTAGTCGAAGGTGGCCATGATGAGGGCGTTGCCCTCGCTGGCGGTGGAGGTGACGCCGGTGATGCCGTCGACGCCCTTGAGCATGGCCTCGATCGGTTCGACGACCTGCTTCTCCACCACGTCGGGCGAGGCGCCCTGGTACGGCGCGAGCACGGAGACCATCGGGAGTTCGATGGAGGGCAGCAGCTGCTGCTTGAGCTGCGGGATGGCTATGGCGCCGAAGAGGAGCGCGACGATCGACACGAGGCCGATCAACGCCCTTTGGGCAAGGCTGAAGCGGGACAGCCAGGACATGGGTATGAGATCTCTCTGCAGTGGCGAACGCGAGGGCCGTTTCAGCCTTTCGTACGCCGCGGCGCGATTGCGTCGCTCGCAGGTCCCGTCCTTATCTGCGGCATACCGCGTCCGCAGTACGCAGCACTACTCCGTACTGATCCGTATCGCTCCCTACCTTCGCCCGCTACTCCGCGCGCGGCCGGACCAGTCCCGATTCGTAGGCGATGACCACCAATTGGGCACGGTCGCGGGCACCGAGCTTGGCCATGGCCCGGTTCACGTGGGTCTTGACGGTGAGGGGGCTGACTTCCAGCCGTCCGGCGATCCCGTCGTTGGACAGCCCCGCGGCGACGTGTACGAGGACCTCTCGCTCCCGGACGGTCAGCGCGGCGAGCCGCTGCGCGTGCGAGCCGGCGCCGGCCCCGGCGGCGGCCGGGTCCGCGCCGCCGCCCTGGGCGAGGAAGGTGGCGATGAGCCCCTTGGTGGCGGCCGGGGAGAGCAGGGCCTCACCGGCGTGCGCGACTCGGATGGCATTGAGGAGGTCCTCCGGCTCGGCGCCCTTGCCGAGGAAGCCGGAGGCACCGGCCCGCAGGGCGGCGGCGACGTACTCGTCGACCTCGAAGGTCGTCAGCATCACCACGCGCACGGCGGCGAGTTCCGGATCGCGGCTGATCATGCGGGTGGCGGCGAGCCCGTCGGTGCCGGGCATCCGGATGTCCATGAGTACGACGTCGGCGCGCGTCCGCCGGGCGAGCTCGTAGGCCTGCGCCCCGTCGGAGGCCTCCCCGACGACTTCCATGTCGGGCTCGGAGTCCACGAGCACCTTGAAGGCGCTGCGCAGCAGAGCCTGGTCGTCTGCGAGCAGGACCTTGATCGGTGCGCCGGGCGCCGCGGGGGTCTGGTCCGTCGGAGTGTGGTCCACGGGGTGAGGGTACGCGGGCCCGTGCGGCCGGGCCGGGTCAGCCCAGGGCGAGGACGATCAGCGCGGTGGTCGCGGAGACCTCGGCCAGGGCTCCGAAGACGTCGCCGGTGACCCCGTCGAAGCGCCGGACGCAGCGGCGCAGCAGCAGTTCTGCGGCGAGCAGGGCGGCCAGGACGGCGGCCGCGTGCCGGCCGGCGGCCGGCAGGCCCAGCGGGAGGGCGGCCGTGGCGGCCAGCGCCACGGTCAGGGCCGCGATCGCGGCGGCCGCGGCGCGCGGGACCACCCCGGCGACCGCCGCGCCGAGTCCCTCGGGGCGGGCGGGCGGGACCCCTTCGCGGGAGGCGAGGGTCATGGCGAGGCGGGCGGTCACGGCGGCGGTCACGGCGGCGAGGGCGCCGCGGATCCAGCTGTCGGCGTACACCTCGGACAGGGCGGCCACCTGCACCAGCATCGTGATCACCAGGGCCACGACGCCGAAGGGGCCGATGTCGGACTGCTTCATGATGCGCAGCGCGTCCTCGGCCGGTTTGGCGCTGCCCAGGCCGTCCGCCGTGTCGGCGAGTCCGTCCAGGTGCAGACCGCGGGTCAGCGCGGCCGGTACGGCGACGGTGACGGCGGCGGCGAGCAGCGGTCCCGCGCCGAGGGCGAGCAGGAGCACCCCGGGCACGGTGGCGAGCACGCCTACGACCAGCCCGGCGAGCGGGGCGCAGGCCATGCCGGTGCGTGCGGCGGGGCGGTCCCACCGGGTGATGCGGGCGGGCAGCACGGTCAGGGTGCCGAACGCGAAGCGGACGCCGTCGGGGAACGAGGCGCGTTCCGGGGGCGGCGTCAGGATCGGATCATCGAACGAATCTGTCATCGGCGCGAACGCTACCCGCTCACCACTGGCGGTAAATTACCCATTACGTTCCAAACAGGGAGTCAGTGGGATGGGTCACTGGTGGTATCGGAACATCGTCGAACCGGGGAAGCTGCCCATGCTGCTCGCCCTGCTCTCGTTCGTGACGTCGTTCCTGGTCACCCGCGTGATCACCCGCCTGATCCGGGCCGGGCGGGGGCCGTTCAAGAACGTCACCCCCGGCGGCGTGCACATCCACCACGTGGTGCCCGGGGTGATCCTGGTGATCATCGGCGGTTTCGGGGCGATCGGCACCGGCGGGTACGGCTTCGGCGCGATGGTCTCCGCCGTGATCTTCGGGCTGGGGGCGGGCCTGGTGCTGGACGAGTTCGCGCTGATCCTGCACCTCGACGACGTCTACTGGAGCGAGCAGGGCCGCAAGAGCGTGGAGATCGTGGTCCTGACGGCCGCGCTGGTGGCCCTGGTCCTGGGCGGCTTCCTGCCCTTCGGGGTGAACGAGCTGACGCCCGACGAGCGGCAGAGCCGCGGGCTGGTCGTCATGAACACCGCCACCAACTTCTTCCTCGCCCTGATCGCCCTGTGGAAGGGCAAGGCGCGGACCGCGATCTTCGGCACGGTGGTCCCCCTGGTGGCGCTGGTCGGCGCGATCCGGCTGGCCAGGCCCGGGTCCCCGTACGCCAAGAGGTTCTACGCGAATCGCCCGCACGCCCGGGCCAAGGCCGGTCTGCGCGCCTTCCACCACGACCGGCGCTGGGCCGGGCCGCGCCGCAGGTTCGAGAACTTCATCGGCGGTACCCCCGACCCGGAGCGGGCGGCGGCCGTGGAGAAGCCGCCCGGGCAGTGAGGACGCGGTACGACGGCGGGCCCGCCCCCGGAAAGGGGCGGGCCCGCCGTCGTACCGCACTCGGCCGCTCGCCGAGGCAGCCGGTCAGCCCGGGATCAGGCCGTCGTCGCTGAGCATCTCCCTGACCTCGTCGAGGCTCGCGTCCGGGGCGGGCAGGATCAGCTCGGAGGGCTCCAGCGCGTCGTCGGGCAGCGGCACTCCGAGCCGCCGTACGGCTTCGAGCAGCGCGCCAAGCGTGCGCCGGAAGGCCTCCTCGTCGCCGCTCTCCATCTCCGCGAGCAGGTCGTCGTCCAGCTTGTTGAGCTCGGCGAAGTGACTGTCGGCCAGCTTCACCTGGCCTTCCCCCATGATGCGGACAATCATGACGGACCCCGTCCTACTGCTTGTCGAAGCGGTGCTGGGTCTGGGGCTGCTGGCCGGAGCCCTGGGCGCCACCCTCGATGGCCTGCTGCTGCGCGGACGGGCCGCCCGCCAGCTCGGCCTTCATCCGCTGGAGCTCCAGCTCCACGTCCGTACCGCCCGACAGGCGGTCCAGCTCGGTCTGGATGTCGTCCCTCGCCAGACCGGACTGGTCGTCCAGGGCCCCGGAGGCCAGCAGTTCGTCGATCGCGCCGGCGCGGGCCTGGAGCTGGGCGGTCTTGTCCTCGGCGCGCTGGATGGCCAGGCCGACGTCGCTCATCTCCTCGGAGATGCCGGAGAAGGACTCCGCGATGCGGGTCTGCGCCTGCGCCGCGGTGTAGGTGGCCTTGATGGTCTCCTTCTTTGTCCGGAAAGCATCCACCTTGGCCTGCAGGCGCTGGGCGGCGAGGGTGAGCTTCTCCTCCTCGCCCTGCAGGGTCTGGTGCTGCACCTCCAGGTCGCTGACCTGCTGCTGGAGCGAGGCACGACGGGAGAGGGCCTCGCGGGCCAGGTCCTCGCGGCCCAGGGCGAGCGCCTTGCGGCCCTGGTCCTCCAGCTTGGCGGACTGCCCCTGGAGCTGGTTCAGCTGCAGTTCCAGACGCTTGCGGGACGTCGCCACGTCGGCGACTCCGCGGCGCACCTTCTGAAGCAGTTCGAGCTGCTTCTGGTACGAGTAGTCGAGGGTCTCGCGCGGGTCCTCGGCCCGGTCCAGGGCCTTGTTCGCCTTCGCGCGGAAGATCATCCCCATACGCTTCATGACACCGCTCATGGGCTTCGCGCGCCCCCTTCTAGACGGACTGTGCTCCAGGTCACCAACAGAACCCACAGTACGGGCCCTGTCTCCATTACCGCACTGTTCGAGTACGGATGCGCTCCTCCTCCAGGACGACTGCGTCCCCGCCGTATCAGGCGTGAGGAGTAGGTGAGCCCCCGACCGGTCGGCCCGGCACCGGGAGCGCGCCCGCGGCACGAACCTTGCAATGGGAAGACGCCCGCCGTTGCCGGATCGTTCCCCGCCGGGGTGGGGCCCATGCCCGCAACCACGTAGGCTTGGGTTTTGTGTTTGGTAGCCGCTCCTCCAAGGAAGAGAAGGCCGCCGCCACCGACAAGGTGAGCGCCGACCTCTCGCAGCCCCGTCATCCGCAGGCCCCGAAGGGCCGCCCTACGCCGAAGCGTGCTGTGGCCCAGTCGCAGCGCAAGGCCGTGGTGGCCTCGACCGGCAACCGCAAGGAGGATGCCAAGCGAGCCCGCGAGCGCCGTCGCGAAGAAATGGCCAAGCAGCGCGAAGCGCTGGCCAACGGCGACGAGCGTTACCTGCCCGCCCGTGACAAGGGCCCCGTCCGCAGGTTCGTCCGCGACTACGTGGACTCCCGCTTCTCGGTCGCTGAGATGTTCCTGCCGCTGGCAGTGATCATCCTGGTGCTGAGCATGGTTCGGGTGCCGTCGATCCAGAACATCGCACTGACCCTGTGGCTCGGCGTGATCGCGCTGATCATCCTCGACTCCATCGGCCTCGTGTTCCGCCTCCGCAAGGCGCTGAACGAGCGCTTCCCGAACGAGCCCCGCCGCGGCGCCGTCGCGTACGGCCTCATGCGCACCCTTCAGATGCGCCGGCTGCGCCTGCCGAAGCCGCAGGTCAAGCGCGGGGAACGACCCTGAGCGGAGGGACGCCCGGAGCGTCGGGGGCGGCGTCGGAGGCGTCGGGGGAAGGTTTTTCCTGGGGAGGCCCGGGGGGAGCCCGTCTGTGGCTGGAGGGCCTGGGCGGACTGCGCAACGCCGTCCGCCAGGAACTCGTGGGCCGGCAGGTCGACGAGCAGATCGCGCACCGCTTCCCCGTGGGGCAGCGGCTGCGCGTGCTCGACGTCGGCATGGGCCAGGGCACCCAGGCGCTGCGCCTCGCCCGCGCCGGGCACAAGGTGACGGGTCTGGAGAAGGACCCGGGGATGCTGGAAGTCGCCCGTGAGGCGCTGGACGCGGAACCCGCCGGGATCCGCGACCGGGTCCGGCTCATGGAGGGCGACGGCCGCGAGACCGGCGCCCACTTCCTGCCGGGCAGCTTCGACGTCGTGCTGTGCCACGGGGTGCTGATGTATGTGCCCGAGCCTGACGCCATGCTCGCCGGGCTCGCCCGGATGCTGGCGCCCGGCGGACTGCTGTCCCTGCTCGTGCGCAACGGCGACGCTCTCGCCATGCGGCCCGGGCTGGGCGGTGACTGGGACGGCACGCTGGCCGCCTTCGACAGCGTCGACTACACGAACCGGCTGGGCCTGGACGTACGGGCCGACCGGCTGGCCGGGCTGACGGCCACGCTGAACGGCATCGGCGCTCCACTGGGCGCCTGGTACGGCGTACGCGTCTTCACGGACGGCACCGAGGCCGGCGAGAGCCTCCCGCCCGAGGACGAGCTGGAGCGGCTGCTGGCCGCCGAGGAACGCGCCGGGCGCACCGACCCCTACCGGAGCGTGGCCGCACTGCTCCACCTGTGCGGCGTACGGGGCTGACCCGCCACCGGCCGCCGGGCACGAACCCGGCGGCCCAGGCCGCGGCTCAGGCCTCCAGGGCCCCGCGCAGGCTCATCGTGTAGAGCTCGGTCCCGGCGTCGTCGGACAGCTTGACCTGCTCGACGCCGCCTTCCAGCAGGTCCTTCCAGTACTCACCGATCCAGGACTCCGCGTCGCCCTGCGTGGTGAACTCCTCCGGTACCACCGACGGGCTCGTCTCGGTGCCTTCGGCCGTCTCGAACCGCCACGTCCACGCCATGTCCGCCTCCGTTGCTCGTCCGCTGCTCGCACGCTTCTCACCTGAGTCTGCCCGCAGAGTAACCGGGCGCGCAGCAGTCTCGGCGACGCGGGAGGATCATCCTGTGGAACTCACTCTGCTCGGCACCGGCACACCCGAAGGCCTGCCCCGCCCCGGCTGTCCCTGTGCGGCCTGCGCGGTCTCCGTCGGCACGCGGGCGCGCGCCGCCACGGCCGTCCTCGTCGACGGGGCCCTGCTGCTCGACCTGACACCCGGGGCGCTGCTGGCCGGCGCCCGGGCCGGGCATTCGCTGGCCGGCGTACGGCAGGTCCTGCTGACCCACCCGCACAACGGGCCCGCCGTGGAGCTGCCGCCCGGGCTGCCGGCCGCGGGGCGGGTGCCGGACGGACGGGAGCTGTCGGTGATCTCCGGGCACCGGGTGCGGGCCGTGCCCATGGACGCGCCGGGCACCGGGTACGAGGTGACCGGCCCGGACGGCGGCCGGCTGCTGTACCTGCCGCCCCGCGGGGCACCCTCGGGAACCGACGGGACCACGGGGCTGCGTCCGTACGACGTGGTCCTCGCCGACGTGCTGGGACGGCCCGAGGCCCTCGCCCGGCTGCGGGCGACCGGCGCGGTGGGCCCGGCCACGGACGTGATCGCCGTCCACATCGACCACGACACCCCGCCGGGCGGGGAGCTGGAACGCCGGTGCGCGGCCGCCGGGGCCCGGGCGGTGCCGGACGCAGCCACCGTGATCGTCGGGGAGCACCACGCGTCGGCGGACCTGCCGCGCCGGACGCTGGTGCTGGGCGGGGCCCGCTCCGGCAAGTCCTTCGAGGCGGAGCGGCGGCTGGAGTCCTTCCCGCAGGTCGTCTACGTGGCGACCGGCGGCACCCGTGACGGTGACTCGGAGTGGGCCCAGCGGGTGGGCCTGCACCGGGAGCGCCGGCCGTCGAGCTGGCGGACGCTGGAGACCTGCGAACTGGTCCCGCTGCTCGCGGAGGAAGGACCGCCGCTGCTGATCGACTGTCTCGCCCTGTGGCTGACGGACGCGATGGACCGGGCCGGAGCCTGGGACGACGCGGAGTGGGCCAGGCACGGGCAGCAGCAGCTGCGCGACCGGGCCGCCGAGCTGGTGGCGGCGCTGCGCGCGACCCGTCGCCGGGTGGTGCTGGTCAGCAACGAGGTGGGCGCGGGGATCGTCCCGGCGACGTCTTCGGGCCGCCGCTTCCGCGACGAGCTGGGCCGCCTCAACAACGCGGTGGCCGGGGAGTGCGAGCACGTGCTCCTCGTCGTCGCGGGGCAGCCGCTCGTACTCAAGGGACAGCCGGGGTGATCCCGTGCCGCCCTCAGGACCCACCGGAGAGCGGACCGGCCTCGCCGCCTTCGCCGGGTGCTGCCTGCTGGGCGGCGGCAACGCGGTGGGGGTCCGGTTCAGCAACCGTGAACTCGACCCGCTGTGGGGCGCGTCGGTGCGGTTCGGGGCGGCCGCGCTCGTGCTGCTGGCGGTCATGGCCGTCATGCGCCTCGCGCTGCCGCGCGGACGCGCGCTGGCCGGCGCCGCGCTGTACGGGGTCCTCAACTTCGGGGTGACCTTGGCGCTGATCTACTACGCGCTGGTCCACGTCCACGCGGGTCTGGGGCAGACGCTGCTGGCCCTGGTTCCGCTGGTGGCGCTGCTGCTGGCGGTGGCGCAGCGTCAGGAACCCTTCCGGAGGTCCGCGCTGCTGGGCACGCTCGTCGCGGTCGCGGGGGTGGCGCTGGCCTCGCGGGCTCCACTGCAGGGCGACGTGCCGGTGCTGTCCCTGCTGGCGCTCCTGGGAGCCGTGGTGTCCTTCGCCGAGGCGACCGTGCTCGTGCACCGCCTGCCGCCGGTCCACCCGGTGACGATGAACGCGGTGGGCATGAGCACCGCGACGGTGCTGCTGCTCGCCGGCTCCCTCGCCGCGGGTGACACCTGGCGGCTGCCGGAGCGGGCGGCCACCTGGTGGGCGCTGGCCTACATGGCCGTGGCGGGCTCGGTGTTGACGTTCGTCTTCTATCTGGTGGTGGTGCGCCGCTGGGGCGCGTCCCGCGCCGCCTACGTCTTCGTCGTCATCCCCGTGGTCACGATCGTGCTCTCGGCCTGGCTCGACGACGAGGAGCTGACGGTGGGTCTGCTGCTGGGCGCGCCCCTCGTGATGGCGGGCGTCCACCTCGGTGCCCTGAGGCCCGGCCGGCGCCGGAACGCCCCCTGAGGGGAGGGCCTCACCGGCTGTACTCTCTGGCAGATGAGCACGCTGAATCTCGACGACTTCTCCGATCTGATCGAGCGCCCCGACGGGGGCGTCCGGCGTGATGCCGAGGAACGCCGTGAGCGGCTGGCCGTACCGCCCGGCGCGCTGGGCCGGCTCGACGATCTCGCCGAGTGGCTCGCCGCCGCGCAGGGGCAGGTGCCGGTCAAGCCGATCGAGCGGCCCCGCGTGGTGCTGTTCGCCGCCGACCACGGGATCGCCGCCGAGGGCGTCTCCGCCCGGACCGCCGGCGCCGCCCACGAGCTGGTGCGGGCCGTGCTCGACGGGGTCAGCCCCGTCTCGATCCTGGCCGGGCGGCTCGGCGCCACCGTGAGGATCGTCGACGCCGGGCTCGACTGCGACCCCGAGCTGCTGCCCGAGGACGTGGTCAGGCACCGCGTCCGGCGCGGCAGCGGCCGGATCGACGTGGAGGACGCGCTCACCGTCGAGGAGGCCCGGGCCGCCCTGGAGCTCGGGATCCGCATCGCCGACGAGGAGGCCGACTCCGGTACGGACCTGGTCGTGCTCGGCGATCTCAGCGTCGGCGGCACCACGGTGGCCGCCACCCTCGTCGCCGCCCTGTGCGGCACCGACGCCTCCGTGGTCACCGGCCGCGGCGGCCTGCCCATCGACGACCTGGCGTGGATGCGCAAGTGCGCGGCGATCCGCGACGCGCTCCGCCGGGCCCGGCCGGTCCTCGGCGACCAGGTCGCGCTGCTGGCCGCGGTCGGCGGCGCCGACCTGGCCGCCATCACCGGTTTCCTGCTCCAGTGCGCGGTGCGCCGTACGCCGGTCATCCTCGACGGCGTCGTCTCGGCGGCCTGCGGTCTGGTGGCCCAGCGGGCCGCGTTCCGTGCTCCCGACTGGTGGCTGGCCGGTCAGGCGAGCGGCGAGCCCGGCCAGGCGAAGGCCTTGGACCGGATGGCACTCAACCCTGTACTCGACCACGGCGTCACAGTGGGCGAAGGTACCGGGGCGTTGCTGGCACTCCCCCTGGTCCAGGCGGCCGCCGCGCTCGCGGCGGAACTCCCGGAACTGGCGGCGCAGGAGCCCGCGGAGTGAGCCACCGGGGTCCGCGGTCCTGACCAGTCCGCGAACCCCGACCAGCCCACTCTGGACAGCGACGCCCCATATGATCGCTTTTTATGGGAGAGGTCCGTTTGACCAGCGCAGAGACCGACTGCGGCACCGTACCGGTGCCCGGACCGGCATCCGGCAGGAAAGAGACCGGCGGCGACCCCGCCGGCAAGGCGGCGGGGGGCGGCCGGGAGACCGGCCGGGGGAGCACCCGCTCGCGGCGCGGGGCCGCGTTCGCGGTGTGGTACCTGCGCGCCGTCACCTTCGTCAACTTCCTCAGCGCGGTGTGGGTTTCGCTCGGGCAGGATCTGCGTAGGCACAACACCGAGAACTTCTACACGCCGTACCTGCTCACGGCCGGCTTCGCCTCCGGGCTGTTCTGCCTGCTGCTGGCGGTCACCATGGGCCGCCGCAAGCGGGCCGCCTGGATCCTGAACCTGGTCCTGGGCGGGATGATGCTGCTCGACTTCGCCCGCGCGGCCTTCGTCCCGTGCGCCGACTGGTCCCCGGGTGACTGCTACCCCGAGTTCCGCGAGCACGCGCAGAACTGGGTCTCCCTGGGCCTGACCGCCGCCTTCGTCGCCGCCCTGCTGCTGGGGCGCCGGGAGTTCTACGCCAAGGGCGACCGCTCCAACCCCGCGCTCGCCACCGTCGTCGCGGCCGTCGGCCTGCTGTTCACCTCCCTGGTCGCGGCGCTGCTCGTCGGCGCCACCAACACCGCCCCCGCCGCCGCCGAGGCCACCTTCCTGACCCGCTGGCGGTACGGCGCGATGCGGCTCATCACCTTGGACCCGGACGCCAAGACCTACGGCAACATCACCACGCCCGGCTGGGTGGACGTGTTCATCAACGTGGTGTCGATGCTGCTGCTGCTCGCCGTGCTGTTCGCCGCCTTCCGTTCGCGCCGCGCCGTCGACCCCCTCTCCGAGGGCGACGAGGAGCGGCTGCGGGCGCTGCTCGCCAGGCAGGGCGACCGCGACTCGCTCGGCTACTTCGCGCTGCGCCGCGAGAAGTCCGTGATCTGGTCCCCCACGGGCAAGGCCGCCGTCACCTACCGCGTCGTCGGCGGGGTCTCGCTGGCCTCCGGCGACCCGATCGGCGACCCCGAGGCCTGGCCCGGCGCCATCGAGCCGTGGCTGGCCGAGGCGCGCGAACACGGCTGGGTGCCCGCCGTGATGGGCGCGAGCGAGGAGGCCGGGCAGATCTACGCCCGGCACGGCCTGGACGCGCTGGAGCTCGGTGACGAGGCGATCGTGGAGACCGCCGAGTTCACTCTGGAGGGCCGCGCCATGCGGACCGTCCGGCAGGCGTACAACCGCGTCAAGCGGGCCGGGTACACCGTCCGCATCCGCCGCCACGCCGACATCCCGGCCGAGGAGATGGACGTCCTCCTCACCCGCGCCGACGACTGGCGCGACGGCGCGACCGAGCGCGGCTTCTCGATGGCACTGGGCCGGCTGGGCGACCCCGGCGACGGCCAGTGCGTGATGCTGGAGTGCACCGACGGCAACGGCGATCTGCGGGCCGTGCTGTCCTTCGTGCCGTGGGGGCCCAAGGGCCTGTCGCTGGACCTGATGCGCCGTGACCGGGACTCCGAGAACGGCTTGATGGAGTTCATGGTCATCGAACTCCTGGAACGCTCCAAGGAGATCGGCGTCACCCAGGTCTCGCTGAACTTCGCGATGTTCCGCTCCGTCTTCGAGCGCGGGTCCCGGCTCGGCGCGGGTCCCGTGCTGCGGATGTGGCGCTCGCTGCTGAGCTTCTTCTCCCGCTGGTGGCAGATCGAGTCCCTCTACCGGGCCAACGCCAAATACCGGCCGATCTGGGAACCGCGGTTCATGCTCTTCGAGAAGAGTTCGGACCTGCTGCGGATCGGAATCGCGGCGGGCCGGGCCGAGGGCTTCCTGGAAGCTCCCGGTCTGCCGAAGTGGCTGCACCGCAGACACCTGGAGACCCGCCGTTGACAGCGTGGCACACCTCCTCGATGCGGCGGTTCGCACGCCGCGAGTGGGGGCCCCTGTTCCGGACCGTCCGGGACGCGCTCGTCCACGAGAAATGGCGCGCGATCCCGATGACCCTCGGTGCGGTCTGCCTGACCTCGGTCTTCCAGATCGTGCAGAACACCCCCTGGGGGTTCCAGCCGGTCCAGAACCTCGGGTCGGTCAAGGCCGTCGACCCGCTGTGGCTGGCCGTGCTGCGGACCCCCCTGTCGCTGTTCGTGCCCGCCCTGGACCTGCCGGTGTGGGGCGCGCTCGCGCAGATCCTGCTCGTCTTCGGCATCTCGGAGATCTGCATCGGCTGGTGGCGCACTCTGGTGATCGGCTACGTCGCCACGCTCGCCGGGACCACCTACGCGCGGATCGGGCTCTCGCTGGGCCCCGACCACCCCTTCGGCCTGCCCGTGTCCGACCGGATCGTCAATGACACCGGGCCCTCGGCGGCGGTGGTCGGCCTCGCCATCTACGTCTGCTGGCGCTACCGGGCGTACGCGACCGGCACCGCGGTGGTCCTGGTGATGATCGGCGAGGTGCTCGTCAAGGACAACCTGGCGGGCAAGGAGCACCTGGCGGCGATCGCCGCCGTGATGGCCGTCTGCGTGGTCCGGACGAAATGGGGGCCGGAGCGCTCCCGGCTGCCGCTGGGCGGCCGCCCGCCGACGCCGCTGGGCACGCGGCCGGGGCGGCGGGGCCGGGGCGGGGCGGTCTGAGCCGGGCGGCCCGAACGGTCCGGCCGGGGCAGGTCGTACGGTATCGGGGTGACGACAGACCTCGGGCGGTTCGCGCCCACCCGGCAGTGGATGCGGGCCCACCCGCTCGCCACCGATGCCGTGCTCGCGTTCGGGGCGTTCGTCTCCATGGTCGTCGGGTCCTTCGCCGATCCGCACGGGCCGCACGGGCCCACCTTCGGGACGCGGACCCCCGAGCCGTTCTCGCTGCTGCTGATGCTGCTCGGCGCGGCCGCCCTGGTGTTCCGGCGCCGACGGCCGCGCACCGTGCTCGCCGTGACCTGCGGGCTCTCGCTGCTGGAGCTGACCACCGGGGAGCCCCGGGCGCCCGTCGCCATGTGCACGGTGATCTCCCTGTACACGGTGGCCGCGTGCACCGACCGGCCCACGACCTGGCGGATCGGGCTGCTCACCATGGCCGGGCTGACGGGCGTGGCGATGCTCGCCGGGCCCCTGCCCTGGTACGCGCAGGAGAACATCGGGATCTTCGCCTGGACCGGGATGGCCGCGGCCGCCGGTGACGCCGTACGCAGCCGGCGGGCCTTCGTCGACGCCATCCGGGAGCGGGCCGAGCGCGCCGAGCGCACCCGGGACGAGGAGGCGCGGCGCCGGGTCGCCGAGGAGCGGCTGCGGATCGCCCGGGACCTGCACGACGTGGTGGCCCACCACATCGCGCTGGTGAACGTTCAGGCGGGGGTGGCCGCGCACGTCATGGACAAACGCCCGGACCAGGCCAAGGAGGCCCTGGCCCACGTACGGGACGCCAGCCGCTCGGCGCTGAACGAGCTGCGGGCGACGGTCGGGCTGCTGCGCCAGTCCGGCGACCCGGAGGCGCCGACCGAGCCCGCGCCCGGACTGGCCGTCCTGGACGAGCTGGTGGACACCTTCCGGCACGCCGGGCTGCCGGTGGAGGTCATCGTCCAGCTGGGGCGCGCGGACGGCCCGCTGCCCGCCGCCGTGGACCTCGCCGCGTACCGGGTGGTCCAGGAGGCGCTGACCAACGTACGCAAGCACGCCGGGCCGGGGGCGCGCGCCGAGGTGAGCGTGGTCCGGGTCGGAACCTCGGTGGAGGTGACGGTGCTGGACGACGGAGGCGCTCCGGCCGCCGACGCGGCGGACTCCGCACCGGAGGCCGACGACAGCGGCGGCCACGGCCTGCTCGGCATGCGCGAGCGCACCGGCGCCCTGGGCGGCTCCTGCTTCGCGGGGCCCCGCTACGGGGGCGGCTACCGGGTGCACGCGATCCTTCCGGTGGGCTAGGTCCTGTCCGCAGGCCTAGGGGCAGGCCTTGCGCCAGGGGCCGAGCTCCGGCTTCTTCTCCATCGAGCTGAACTTCAGCTTGCGCGTGGCGGCGCAGAAGCGGCTCGCCCTGAGCTCGTACTCGACGTGGAAGACCGGCTTCCCGGCCTGGATGAACGGGGTCAGCCGCTCGCACTCCTCGTACTGGACGCACTGCTCGTTGACCGCGAAGTCGAACTCCCCCACCAGCTGGGGGATCTGGTCGAGGTCGTTCTTCAGGCCGACCGCCAGGCCCCGGTCGTGGGCGAGCTTGGCGATCAGCCGGTTGTAGCGCAGCTGGTCTTCGGCGGTCAGCGGGAAGCCCGACTCGTTGGCGTAGCCGTCCATGTTGTCCGGCTCCACCGCGTCGAAGCCCTTGTCCCGGCACATGTCGAACCGCTTGGCCATCAGCTGCTCCAGCTCGGCGAGCCGCCGGACGTCCAGCCAGCGCTCGCCATCCCAGCCGTTGCCCTCGCCGAGCATCGACTCGGGGAACGCGGCGGCGTCCGGGCGGAAGTCCTCCCAGGCGCCGGTGGAGAGGTAGCAGATGGTCCGGCGGCCGACCCGCTTCAGCGTGGCGACCTGCTCCTTGGTCGTGTTGAACCCGTCGACGTCGTACACCGCCGCCCGCACCGAGGTGTCGAGCTTCCCGGTCAGCTGCCATTGCCAGCTGACGCCGGGCGCCGGCTGCCAGCGCTCCCCCGGCGCCGGGGCCGGCGACACGTCGTCGGGCCCCTCGTCGGGCCCCTCGACGGTGCAGGCGGCGAGGAGCAGGAGCGGTACGAGGAACAGCAGCCGCAATCGCGTCCCGGGCTTCATGCCGTGGCCTCCAGGGCGTACGGGAGGGTCCCCCACGGGTGGGCGCCCGTCCCGGGGACCGCGCAGTGCACCGCGGCCCGCCGCTGCTCGGCGAGTTCGGCGGCGGGCGCGCCCGGCGGGACGGCGTAGACGAGGTGGCAGAACCGCTGGGCGGGGTGGTCGGCGGTCCAGGGCGGTACGGGGGCCGCGTCCTTGTACGCGTCCCAGGGGCCCTCGAAGGTGACGAGGAGGTCGGCGAGGCCGGCGTAGCCGGGGTGCGGGTGGACTCCGTGGTTGAGGACGAGGGTACGGGCGCCCGCGGCCCGGGCGGCCACGGCGAGCCGCCCGTAGTGCGCCAGCAGTTCGGGGCCGGCGGCGGCCTGGTCGAGGAAGGCCCCGTCGGTGCCGTACCAGTCGCGGTGGCGCAGCAGGTCGCGCACCACGGCGGCGTGCGGGCGGCGCCCGTAGTCGGTGTCGGTGTAGCCGAGGACGGCCACCCCGGCTGCCCGCAGCCGTTCGGAGACGAGCGCGAACCGCTCGTCGGGGGCGTCGCCCGGCCCGCTGTCGGGGTTGAGCACCACCGAGTGGAGCCGGCCCGCGCAGCGGATGAGCCGCTCCCACTCCTCGGGCCGGTCGGCGGGGTGCTCGTAGAGGGGCACCAGCAGCATGGGGTCCTTCTTCGCGTTCACGTCGTTCACCGGTGGGCCGTCGCACGGCCGAGGCGCAGGCAGACCAGGACGGCGAGGGTGGCCGCCGCGGCGGCCGCCACCACCAGCTGGACCGCCCGGGGCGCTCCCAGCCCGGTCAGCAGGGCCAGGCTCTGGGCAACGGCGGCCGAGGCGCAGACGGCGGCCGCGGGCCGGACCGCCCCGAACGACTGGAGCAGCAGCCCGGTCCACATCACGGCGCCGAGCAGGAGCAGGGTCAGGGCGCGGACCCCGGTCAGGGCCGGGGCGCCAGGCCAGAGCAGGGTGCCGGCCAGCCCCAGGGCCAGCAGCACCGCCAGGTACGCGGCGAGGCACTGGGTAAGCGTGGAGAGCATCCGGCGCCGGAAGGCCTCGGGCGAGCGGGCCGCCCGGAGTCCGGCGAGGCTGCCGCTGCGGAACCGGTGCAGGAGCCATTCCGCGGGGCCCATGCTGAGGGTGAGCGCCACCGCCGAGGGGGCGGCGACGGCCTCGGCGGGACCCCCGGCGAGCACCTCCCCGAGGGCGGCGTACAGCACGAGCAGGCCGGTCCCGAGGCCGAAGACGCCGTACGGGACGGAGTCCCCCAGCCGCGGCCCGCGCGGGGCGTACTCCTCATCGGGGCCGCGCAGCATCCGCCAGAGCACGGGACCCGTTCCGGGGCGGCGCGCCGCCCAGCCGCGTACGCGCGCGGCGGCGGCCCGCACGCCCTCGGCCAGCGGGAGTTCCCGTACGGCCAGGGCGCAGGCCGCCAGCAGGGACACCGCGAGCAGGGTCACGCGGACCGGCACGGGCAGGTCCACGAAGAGCGCGAGCAGGGCCCCGGCGGCCATCGGGCCGAGTGCGGCGAGCAGGATCCGCTCCCGGCCGAGGACGAGCAGGACGGTGGCGGCGCCGACGTAGAGGGCCTGTCCGGCAGCGAAGGCGTACGAGAAGGGCGGCCCGCCGGGCACGGCCAGTGCGGCGGCGGTGCCCAGCAGGGACCCGGCGGGGGCGCCGGCGAGCAGGGTCCGCCCGGCGGCGGCCCGGTCGCCGAGCCCGAGCCAGGAGTAGGCCCGGTGGGAAAGGGTTTGGTCCCACACCCAGCCGATGAGCGCCCCGGCGAGCAGGGTCAGGGTCCCGGCGGGCAGGCCGAGACGGTCCTTCGGCCCTTCGAGCAGGGGTGCGCCCAGCACGTAGGCCAGGCCGGGCAGGGCGAAGATCACCCCGCGCAGCAGGCAGGCGGTGAGGGAGACCTTCCAGGGGTCGGGGACGCCGTCGGGCTCCGGGAAGGAGCGCGGCACCCGGGCGAAGAGCTCCTCGGCGAGCGCGAAGGAGTCGTGACGGCCGTAGGTGAGCCTGATGTGCTCGTCGGTCATGCCGTCGGATTCGAGGACGGCGGCGATCTCGTCCGGGTGGACGGCGGCGGCGATGAACACGCCGAAGCGCTCGGCGAGTTCGTCCATGGGGTCGACGGCCGGAGGAACGGTACGCCGGGGCCTTGGGATCGCGGGCAGCGTGTCGCCGCCCGGGACCTTGAGCCAGAGGGATCCGCTCACCACAGGCTCCCGTCGGCGGCGAGTTCGCGGTACCAGGGGTCGGCGAGCCGCTGGGTCCAGTCGTCGCCCTCGCGGACGGGCAGGGCCGGCTGGCCGGCGAGTTCCCGGTAGATGTGCCGGAAGCCGTCCACGGACTGGTGGAGGGTGAATTTCTCCACCACCCGTTTGCGGGACATCCGGCCGAGCTCGGCGCGCCGTTCGTCGTCGCGGAGCAGGGCGAGGGTGGCGCGGGCCATGGTCTCGGGCTCGCGCGGCGGGACGACGAGGCCGGTGTCGCCGACGGCCTCGCGGACCCCGCCGACATCGGTGGAGACGGTGGTGCGGCCGCAGGACATGGCCTCGATGATGCTGAAGGGGAAGCCCTCGCTGATGGAGGAGAGCATCACGACGCTGCCGGCCGCGTACGCGCGGGCGACCTGCTCGATGCGGCCCTCGTACGAGACCCCGTCGGTCACCCCGAGCTCGGCGGCGAGCTTCTCCAGGCGGAGCTTGTACTCCTCGCAGCCGGCCGGCACCGGGCCGAAGAGGCGCAGCCGCAGGGCGGGCAGTTCCACGCGCATGAAGGCGTAGGCCCGGATGAGGGTTTCGAGGTCCTTGATGGGGTCGATGCGGCCGCACCAGCTGAGGGTGGGCACCTCGGGTTCGGGGCCGGCCTCGGGGAAGGCGTACGGGTCCACGCCGTTGTAGACGGTGCGGATCCGGTCGGCGGCGGCGCCCCCGCGCTCTTCCCAGCGGCGGTTGTACTGGTTGACGGGGGTGATCAGGTCTGCCTGCCGGTAGCCCTCGGTGTTGAGCTCGCGGTAGAAGCCGAGCATGAGCGCCTTGACGGGCCAGCGCTGTGCGGCGCTGCGGTAGCCGAGGTAGCGCTCGCGCAGGTAGATGCCGTGCTCGGTCAGGAGGAAGGGCACCTTGTCGAGGTAGGCGGCGGCGAGGGCCGGGAGGGTGGCGAGGCCGCTGCTGACGGCGTGCGCGACGCTGTCGGGCGGGATCCGTACGGAGAGCGGGCGCAGCGCGTGTTCCAGCAGGTCGGTGGCGGTGAGCGCGTCGTGGATGGTGGGCTCGGCGGCGGCGACGGCGAGGCCCGGGCGGGTCCATACGTCCATCAGGAGGCGCAGGACGGACTCGGAGCGCAGGGCCGGGGCGAGCTTCCCGGCCCGGGCGAGGACGGCCAGTTCGCGCAGGGCCCCGGAGAATCCCCCGTGGTTGGGGGTACCCCCAGCGGTAGCCGGGGGAGGGTCGAGCAGGGAGAGCAGGAAGGTTTCGTAGACCTCGGTGAAGCCGCGGTGGGCCTTGCCGCGCAGGGCGGACCGGCGGCCGCGCCGGGGAGTGGCCCCCCAGAGCGGTACGACGGTGTGCCGGTAGACGTTGCGCGGGAGTTCCCAGGTGACCGGCTCACGTCCGGAGCCGGTCAGGGCTATGACGTTGAAGTCGACCTCGGGCATGCCTCGGACCAGTTGGTCGCACCAGGTGCTGACGCCCCCGTGGACGTGCGGATAGGTGCCTTCGGTGAGCATGGTGACATGACGCCCATGGCTCATGCGGTGTGTCCCCCCAGGACGGAAAAGGGGCCGGCGCCCGTGGTGTCGCGGAGCGCCGGCGCTAGGTGGTTCTCGTGGCGGCTTGCTGCTGGTCGGCCCGGACGGTCAGGCGGGCAGCTTGAGCGTGACGGCGCTCTGGAGCAGCTCGGGCTGGGTCCAGGTGGAGCGGGTGCCCGCGTAGGCGGTGCCGAAGTCGGCGGTGCCGAGCAGGAGCTGCTTCTTGGTCCCGTTGGGGGCGGTCACCGGGGCGACGACCCCGGAGGGCGCCTTGACGGTGACGGCGGTGCCGATGCGGTAGGCGGTGACCTTGCCGTCGGCGAGCGCCTTGTCCCAGGCGGCGCGGCGGCCGAGCTCGACGCCGGCTTCCTTCATCGTCTGGTTGACGATCGGCGCGCTGGGCGCGTAGAGGGTCCGGTAGGTGTCGAGGACCTGGTTGAGCACGGGGTAGAGGGTGCGGTCCTCGGCGAGGTTGGACTGGTGGACGTAGTGCGGGCGGGGGTCGTTGGCCAGCACGTGGCGCAGTGCGGTCCGGGCCTCCTGCGGCACGATGTAGTTCAGGTAGCCGGTGTTGACGTCGAGCGCGGCCGGCAGGCACGTGGAGGTCGCCGGGTTGTCCTCGCAGATGCCGCTGCCGCCGTCCGCGCGGCTGGCGTAGATCCAGTTGTACTCGTCGGCCATCTCCGCGTTGGTGCCCGTGTTGTAGTACACGTTCATCGGGTGGCGGGGCACGGTCAGGGCGGCGCCGACCGCCCGCTGCGCGGGTTCGCGGGAGTTGTCGCTGCCCGCCCACTTGACGCCGTTGTCGGCGAGCGCGCCCGCCAGGTTGGGGTTGTCCTGGCCCTGCTGCGGGAGGGTCTTGAGGCCCGAGTGCTCGCCGGTGACGAGCTCGGTCCGGTCGGTGGTGATGCCCTTGGCCGCAGCCCAGTTGTTGTTGTCGCGGATCTGCGCGGAGATCTCCGCGCGGCTCATCCAGTTGACGGCGCCCGCGGCGTTCTTCGTGCACGTCCAGGGGGTGGTGGTGGTGTCCTGGACGCAGCCGAGGAAGGGGTGCGTGTAGGTGTGGTTCATCCAGCGGTACTTGGCCCGGTCGGCGACGAGCTGGGCGGTGAGGGCGTCGGTGCCGCCGTTCTCGGTCTTCCACTCCTCGCCGGCGCCCGCGTTGAAGAGCATGTCGAGCTTGAAGCCCTTGGACTGCTGCCACTGCGCCGCGTAGACGGCGTCGGCGGCGGTCATCCGGATGGTGCTCTCCTTGCCCTCGCCGCCCGCGCAGGCGTAGTCGCCGGGCGTGCAGTTGAGCTCCTTGCTCCACCGGGCGTCGGGGGCGAAGACGTCGTCGACGTGGACCGCGAAGTAGCTGCGGCTCTGGCCGAGGTGGACCCCCTGGGTGAGCCAGTCGACGATGCCCCGGGCCAGCAGCCGGAACTGCTGCTGGTACTGGTTGTAGCCGAAGGTGACGACCAGCTCGCTGCGCCCGTCGTGGGTGTACTCGCCGACGAGCGAGGCCCGGCCGGAACCGACGGGGGCGTCGAGGTAGCTGGTGTAGCCGGTGCGCGGCTTGCCCATGAAGCCGTAGCTCTCCGGCACGAGCGCCGAGTTGTCCTCGAAGGCGACCTGGCCCCCCAGGTAGGCGAAGGGGCCCGCCTTGCCGGCCGCGGTGACCGCGGCCTGGGTGCCGTCGAGCTGGCCGCTGTACCCGCCGTTGTCGGTGTACTCCAGCCCGACGCCCGGGTGGGCCCAGGTGTAGGCGTCCACCTGGCGGATGCCGTACGTCGTCTCGTACGCGGTGAGCGCGGCCATCTCGGCCGAGCCCTCGCCGAAGGGGTTCTCGTTCGGCAGGACGACGCCCTGGTACTTGGCGCGCGGACGGCCGTCGACCGTGTCGCTGAGGAAGCCCGCGTCGATGACCGGGCGGCCGCTGCTGCCCAGCTGCACACGGGTGTACGGGACTCCGGTGTCCCGGAGTTCCGCGGTGATCGCCTCGACCGAGCTGCCGCCGTCGTCGACGACGAGCACCTTCAGGTCGATGCGCGCGGCCGTGGCCGCCTGGGCGGTCGCGGCAGGTACTGCCACGGACACCAGGGCTGCCGCGGCCATGGCGGCGGCGATCCTGTTCATCCGGTTCTTGTTGACCATTTCGGCCTTTCCCCCCGCAGGCATCCCTCGACGCGGCCCTATGGCGGTCGGCCGGGCCGGGGAGGCTCTGTGGAAATCATGCAAAGGAACCCCGCGTCCCCTTGCGAGAGTGGACCGAGTCTCTCGGACCTCGTCAGGTCTACGGGGCAAACCTGGAGCAGAGTCCACAGATGGGTGAATCTGCAGGCGTCTTGATCGAACAACTTGCCAAACCTTCGAGTGACGTACGGAAGAGTGCGTGCGCGTAGGCTCATTTCTGGCGGCCCTCGGGCCCGAATACGATCGCTACGGATGGCCGTCCACCCACTCGGCCCACACATACAAACGGAAGCGAGACTTCACCACCGTGACTGCTCTGACTCTCAGCACCTCCGGCGCGGCGACGCTGCGCGCCGACGCCCTCGTCGTCGGTGTCGCGAAGGGCCCCAAGGGCCCGGTCGTGGCCGCAGGCGCCGAGGCCGTGGACAAGGCGTACGACGGTAAGCTCGCCGCCGTGCTCGACGCGGTCGGCGCCTCGGGCGCCGAAGGCGAGATCACCAAGCTGCCGGCCCCGGCGGGCCTGAAGGTCCCGATGGTGCTGGCGGTCGGACTCGGCGCCGTCCCGGAGAAGGACGAGTCGTTCGACGAGGAGGCGCTGCGCCGCGCCGCCGGCGCCGCCGCCCGCGCTCTGCACGGCTCCAAGAAGGCCGCCTTCGCCCTCCCCCTGGACGACGCCTCGGCCGTCACCGCCGTCGCCGAGGGCGCGCTGCTGGGCGCGTACGCCTTCACCGCCTACCAGGGCGGCGAGAAGAAGGCCGCCGGCGACAAGAACGGCGGCCCCAAGCAGCCGCTCGCCGAGATCGCCCTGCTGGGCGCCAAGCCGCGCGACAAGGAGCACAAGGCCGCGGCCGAGCGCGCCACCGTCGTCGCGACCGAGGTCAACATCGCGCGCGACCTGGTCAACACCCCGCCGAACGACCTCACCCCCGAGGCCTTCGCCGCGGTCGCCTCCGCGACCGCGAAGGAGCACGGCGTCAAGGTCCAGGTCCTGGACGAGAAGGCGCTGGTCAAGGGCGGCTTCGGCGGCATCATGGGCGTCGGCAAGGGCTCCGAGAACCTGCCGCGCCTGGTGAAGCTCACCTACACCCACCCCAAGGCGGAGAAGACCCTGGCCTTCGTCGGCAAGGGCATCACCTACGACTCGGGCGGCATCTCCCTGAAGCCGGCCGGCCACAACGAGACGATGAAGTGCGACATGGCCGGCGCCGCCGCCGTCTTCGCCTCCGTCGTCGCGGTCGCCAAGCTGGGCCTGCGGGTCAACGTCACCGGCTGGCTCGCGCTCGCCGAGAACATGCCGTCCGGCTCCGCCACCAAGCCCGGTGACGTGCTGCGCATGTACAGCGGCAAGACCGTCGAGGTGCTCAACACGGACGCGGAGGGCCGCCTGGTCCTCGGCGACGCGCTGACCAAGGCCTCGGAGGACAACCCGGACGCCATCGTCGACGTGGCCACCCTGACCGGCGCCATGGTGCTGGCCCTGGGCAACCGCACCTTCGGCATCATGGCCAACGACGACGCGTTCCGTACGTCGATCCACGAGATCGCCGAGGAGGTCGGCGAGTCCTCGTGGCCGATGCCGCTCCCCGCGGACCTGCGCAAGTCCATGGACTCCCCCACGGCCGACATCGCCAACATGGGCGAGCGCATGGGCAGCGGTCTGCTGGCCGGCCTCTTCCTGAAGGAGTTCGTCGGCGAGGGCATCACCTGGGCCCACCTCGACATCGCGGGCCCGGCCTTCCACGAGGGCGCGCCGTACGGCTACACCCCCAAGGGCGGCACCGGCTCGGCCGTGCGCACGCTGGTGCGGCTGGCCGAGCGTACGGCCACGGGCGACCTGGGCTGACGCACCCCATGTGAGACGCGACTCGCCCCGGGACCATGATCGGTCCCGGGGCGTGTTCAGCTCTCAACGAAATCCGTAGGTTTCTACGCTTCGGTAACCCCTGCTTCGGACAGAAGCACCTGCCACAGACCGGGCCCGCCGTCCCGCGTTCCCCCGACAAATGCGAAGATGGGTTCTCGGCAGGACAGGGCCCCCACCACAGGGCCGAAGAAACAAGCGGCCGATTACCAGCCGCCGCCCGGTCACAGAGGACCGGTGCCCGGCGCACATGCATGGAGGACGTGACGTGGCGAACGACGCCAGCACCGTTTTCGACCTAGTGATCCTCGGCGGTGGCAGTGGCGGTTACGCCGCGGCGCTGCGCGCATCCCAGCTGGGTCTGGACGTTGCCCTGATCGAGAAGAACAAGCTCGGTGGCACCTGCCTGCACAACGGCTGCATCCCCACGAAGGCTCTGCTGCACGCGGGTGAGATCGCGGACCAGGCTCGCGAGGCCGCCCAGTTCGGTGTGAAGACCACCTTCGAGGGCATCGACATCGCGGGTGTCCACAAGTACAAGGACGAGATCATCTCGGGCCTGTACAAGGGTCTGCAGGGCCTGGTCGCCTCCCGCAAGGTGACCTACATCGAGGGTGAGGGCCGCCTCTCCTCCCCGACTTCCGTCGACGTGAACGGCCAGCGCATCCAGGGCCGCCACGTCCTGCTGGCGACCGGCTCCGTGCCGAAGTCGCTGCCGGGCCTGAACATCGACGGCAACCGCATCATCTCCTCGGACCACGCGCTGGTCCTGGACCGCGTGCCCGAGTCCGCGATCGTCCTGGGCGGCGGCGTCATCGGCGTCGAGTTCGCCTCGGCGTGGAAGTCCTTCGGCTCCGACATCACCGTCATCGAGGGCCTCAAGCACCTCGTTCCGGTCGAGGACGAGAACAGCTCCAAGCTGCTGGAGCGGGCCTTCCGCAAGCGCGGCATCAAGTTCAACCTCGGCACCTTCTTCGACAAGGCCGAGTACACCGAGAACGGCGTGCGCGTCACGCTGGCCGACGGCAAGACCTTCGAGGCCGAGGTGCTGCTGGTCGCCGTCGGCCGCGGCCCGGTCTCGCAGGGCCTGGGCTACGAGGAGCAGGGCGTCGCGATGGACCGCGGCTACGTCCTGGTCGACGAGTACATGCAGACCAACGTGCCGACCATCTCGGCCGTCGGTGACCTCGTCCCGACCCTCCAGCTCGCGCACGTCGGCTTCGCCGAGGGCATCCTGGTCGCGGAGCGTCTGGCCGGCCTCAAGGCCGTCCCGATCGACTACGACGGTGTCCCGCGCGTCACCTACTGCCACCCCGAGGTCGCTTCCGTCGGCATCACCGAGGCCAAGGCCAAGGAGATCTACGGTGCGGACAAGGTCGTGGCCCTGAAGTACAACCTTGCGGGCAACGGCAAGAGCAAGATCCTGAAGACCGCGGGCGAGATCAAGCTCGTCCAGGTCAAGGACGGTGCCGTGGTCGGCGTCCACATGGTCGGTGACCGGATGGGCGAGCAGGTCGGCGAGGCCCAGCTGATCTACAACTGGGAAGCCCTGCCGGCCGAGGTCGCGCAGCTCATCCACGCGCACCCGACGCAGAACGAGGCGATGGGCGAGGCCCACCTGGCCCTCGCCGGCAAGCCGCTGCACGCACACGACTAATCGTCACTGGGCGCGACGACCACTTCCGCACTTTCGTTAGGAGCAACAGAAACCATGTCGGTTTCCGTAACCCTTCCGGCGCTCGGTGAGAGCGTCACCGAGGGCACTGTCACCCGCTGGCTGAAGGCCGAGGGCGAGCGCGTCGAGGCCGACGAGCCGCTGCTCGAGGTCTCGACCGACAAGGTCGACACCGAGATCCCCTCCCCCGTGGCGGGCATCCTGGCCTCCATCAAGGTCGCCGAGGACGAGACCGTCGAGGTCGGCGCCGAGCTGGCCGTCATCGACGACGGCTCCGGCGCGCCGGCCGCGGCTGCCGCTCCGGCCGCCGAGGCCCCCGCCGCTCCGGCTCCGGTCGCCGAGGCCCCGGCGGCCCCGGCTCCCGCGCCGGTCGCCGAGGCCCCCGCCCCCGCCGCCGCGGCCCCGGCCGCGTCCGGCACCGATGTCGTGCTCCCCGCCCTGGGCGAGTCCGTCACCGAGGGCACCGTCACCCGCTGGCTGAAGCAGGTCGGCGAGTCCGTCGAGGCCGACGAGCCGCTGCTCGAGGTCTCCACGGACAAGGTCGACACCGAGATCCCGGCGCCGGTCTCCGGCACCCTGCTGGAGATCCTGGTCGGCGAGGACGAGACCGCCGAGGTCGGCGCCCGCCTTGCCGTCATCGGTGTCGCGGGCGCGGCTCCCGCCGCCGCCCCGGCCGCCGCCGCCCCGGCTCCGGTCCAGGCTGCCGCTCCGGTCGCCGCTCCGGCTCCGGCCGTGGCCGCCCCGGCCGCTGCCGCCCCGGCCCCCGTGGCTGCCCCGGCTCCGGCCCCGGTGGCCGCTCCGGCTCCGGAGGCTGCCCCGGCCCCGGTCGCCGCTCCGGCTCCGGTCGCCCCGGCCGCTCCCGTCACCCCGGTCCAGGCCGGTGACGAGGGCGCCTACGTGACCCCGCTGGTGCGCAAGCTCGCCTCGGAGTCCGGCGTCAACCTGTCCACGGTCTCGGGCACCGGTGTCGGTGGCCGTATCCGCAAGCAGGACGTCCTCGCCGCCGCCGAGGCCGCCAAGGCCGCCGCTGCCGCCCCGGCTCCGGCCGCTGCCCCGGCCGCCAAGGCCCCGGCTGCCGCCGCGGTCTCGGAGCTGCGCGGTCAGACCGTCAAGATGACCCGCATGCGCAAGGTCATCGGCGACAACATGATGAAGGCGCTGCACTCGCAGGCTCAGCTCAGCTCCGTGGTCGAGGTGGACATCACCAAGATCATGAAGCTGCGCGAGCAGGCCAAGGCGTCCTTCCTGGCCCGTGAGGGCGTCAAGCTCTCGCCGATGCCGTTCTTCGTCAAGGCCGCCGCCCAGGCGCTGAAGGCCCACGCGGTCGTCAACGCCCGGATCAACGACGACGAGGGCACCATCACCTACTTCGACTCGGAGAACATCGGCATCGCCGTGGACTCCGAGAAGGGCCTGATGACCCCGGTCATCAAGGGTGCCGGTGACCTCAACCTGGCGGGCATCTCCAAGGCGACGGCCGACCTGGCCGGCAAGGTCCGCGGCAACAAGATCACGCCGGACGAACTGTCGGGCGCGACCTTCACCATCAGCAACACCGGCTCGCGCGGTGCGCTGTTCGACACCGTCATCGTGCCGCCGAACCAGGTCGCCATCCTGGGCATCGGTGCCACGGTCAAGCGCCCGATGGTCATCGAGACCCCCGAGGGCACCGTCATCGGCGTCCGCGACATGACGTACCTGACCCTGTCCTACGACCACCGCCTGGTGGACGGCGCGGACGCGGCCCGGTACCTCTCGGCCGTCAAGGCGATCCTCGAGGCCGGCGAGTTCGAGGTCGAGCTCGGTCTCTGAGCGAACGGCTTGTAACCAGCCTCACTGTCGGCGCCCCCGTCCGGGATACTCCCGGGCGGGGGCGCCGCCGTATTGTCTACGCATCAGGCCCCGAATCGACCCTGCACACACACCAGGAGATGAACCGCCGATGATCACCCCACCCGTCGTGCACTCGCTGCGCGAGCAGATCCGCGAGCACATCGTGGAGGGGATCGTCAGCGGGCGCTGGAAGCCCGGCGAGCGGATCGTCGAGCGCCGGATCGCCGTGGAGCTGGAGGTCAGCCAGACGCCCGTACGCGAGGCCCTGCGCGAGCTGGAGACGCTGCGGCTGATCGAGTCGGCGCCCAACAAGGGTGTGCGCGTACGGAACCTGTCGGCGGCGGACCTGGAGGAGATCTACCCGGTCCGGGCCGGCCTGGAGCAGATCGCGGCCGAGTTGGCCGCGCCCCGGCTGGCGACGGACTGCACGGCCCTGGAGCCGCACGTCGCCGCGCTGTGGGAGGCCGACCGCATCAAGGACGGCACGGCGCAGGTGCGGCACACGGTGGGCTTCCACCGCGAGATGGTGCGGGCGGCCGGGAACAGCGTGCTGCTGCACACCTGGGAGAGCCTGGGCATCGAGGTGTTCACGGCCCTGTCCATCCGGTGGCTGGGTACGGTCCAGAAGTCCTACGCGGAGGAGCACGAAGCCCTCGTCGAGGCGTTCCGCAGCCAGGATCCGGACATCGGCCTGCTGGTGAAGCGGCATGTCCTGGGGTGCGCCCCGCGCGCCTGACCGCGCCCGACCGCGTCCTATCGTCCCGATTTGACCGGCACCGCGTGCCTTGGTTCCTGGCACGCGGTGCCGACTTTCGCCAGATGGACGTTTCTTCGTCACTTTTATTTGATCGATCATCGATCAGCGATTTACAGTCAACGCGGACCTCAACCAGGTCCGACGACCCTGTCCTGCCCGTCAGGGATTTTTTTCACCACCTCTCCTTTGTCCGGAAGGCGGCGCACACCGATGTCCGACCCCGTAGGAAAGCTTCCGAGCGAGCTCGACCAGCTCCCGGACCGCGACACCGAGGAGACCGCCGAATGGGCGGCCTCCCTCGACGCCGTCGCACAGGCCGCCGGTACGCGCCGCGCCGAATACCTGCTCCGCCGCACGCTCCAGCACGCCGAGGCCGCCGGCCTCGCCCTGCCGAAGCTGCTGGAGACGGACTACGTCAACACCATCCCCACCGCCGCCGAGCCGGAGTTCCCCGGTGACGAGGCGATGGAAGCCAAGATCACCGCATGGAACCGCTGGAACGCGGCCGCCATGGTGACCCGCGGCTCCAAGTACGGCGTCGGCGGCCACATCGCCACCTTCGCCTCCGCCGCGTGGCTCTACGAGACCGGCTTCCAGCACTTCTTCCGCGGGAAGGAGGCCGACGGATCGGGCGACCAGCTCTACATCCAGGGCCACGCCTCCCCCGGCATCTACGCCCGCGCCTTCCTCGACGGGCGCATCTCCGAGCAGCAGCTCGACAACTTCCGCCAGGAGGCCGGCGGCAACGGCCTGCCGTCCTACCCGCACCCGCGGCGCCTGCCGTGGCTGTGGGAGTTCCCGACGGTGTCCATGGGCCTCGGCCCGCTCTCCGCGATCTACCAGGCGCGCTTCAACCGCTACCTGCAGAACCGGAGCATCAAGGACACCGCGAACTCGCACGTCTGGGCCTTCCTGGGCGACGGCGAGATGGACGAGCCCGAGTCGACCGCCGCCCTGGCCCTCGCCTCCCGCGAGCAGCTCGACAACCTGACCTTCGTCATCAACTGCAACCTGCAGCGCCTCGACGGTCCGGTCCGCGCCAACTTCCGCGTGGTCCAGGAGCTGGAGGCCCAGTTCCGCGGCGCCGGCTGGAACGTCATCAAGTCGCTGTGGGGCTCCGCCTGGGACGAGCTGTTCCAGCTCGACACCACGGGCGCCCTGGTACGCCGCCTGCGCGAGGTACCGGACGCGCAGTTCCAGACGTACGCGACCCGCGACGTGGCCTACATCCGCCAGCACTTCTTCGGCGCCAACGCCGAGCTCGTGCAGCTGGCGGGCGTCCTGTCCGACGCGAAGATCGCCGAGTGCTTCCACAGCTCCCGCGGCGGCCACGAGCCCCGCAAGGTGTACGCCGCGTACAAGGCCGCCCTGGAGCACAAGGGCGCGCCGACGGTCATCCTGGCGCAGACCGTCAAGGGCTACACGCTGGGTGCCGGGTTCGAGTCGAAGAACGCGAACCACCAGATGAAGAAGCTGACGATCGACGAGTTCAAGGACATGCGTGACCTCCTTGGCCTCCCGATCCCGGACAGCGCCTTCGCCGACGGCGTCGTCCCGTACGGCCACCCGGGCGCGAACAGCCCCGAGGTCCAGTACCTGAACGAGCGCCGCGCGGCCCTCGGCGGCCCGGCCCCGGCCCGCAAGGTCAAGCACGTGGCCCTGCCGGCTCCGGCCGAGCGTTCCTTCGCCCCGCTGCTCAAGGGCTCCGGCAAGCAGGAGATGGCCACCACCATGGCCTTCGTCCGGCTCGTCAAGGACCTCATGCGGGACAAGGAGACCGGCAAGCGCTGGGTGCCGATCGTCCCCGACGAGGCCCGCACCTTCGGTATGGAGTCGCTCTTCCCGTCGGCCGGCATCTACTCGCCGCTTGGCCAGACGTACGAGCCGGTCGACCGCGACCAGCTCATGTACTACAAGGAAGCCAAGGACGGCCAGATCCTCAACGAGGGGATCACCGAGGCCGGCGCCATGGCCGACTTCATCGCCGCCTGCACGTCGTACGCGACGCACGGCGAGCCGATGATCCCCTTCTACATCTTCTACTCGATGTTCGGCTGGCAGCGCACCGCCGACCAGATGTGGCAGCTCGCCGACCAGCTCGGCAAGGGCTTCATCGTCGGCGCCACCGCCGGCCGCACCACGCTGACCGGTGAGGGCCTGCAGCACGCGGACGGCCACTCGCACCTGATCGCGTCCACGAACCCGGCGTCGCTCAACTACGACCCGGCCTTCGCGTACGAGATCGCGGTGATCGTCAAGGACGGTCTGCGCCGGATGTACGGCGAGAAGCCGGAAGACGTCTTCTACTACCTGACGGTCTACAACGAGCCGAAGCCGCAGCCCGCGATGCCCGAGGGCGTCGACGAAGGCATCCTCAAGGGTCTGTACCGCTTCAACACGGCGGCGGACCTGGCGGAGGCGGCCCCGGCCGCCGACGCGCCGAAGATCCAGCTCATGGCCTCGGGTACGGCGATCCACTGGGTGCTTGAGGCGCAGCGGCTGCTCGCCGCCGACTGGAACGTGGCCGCCGACGTATGGTCCGCCACCTCCTGGGGCGAGCTGCGGCGCGACGCGCTGGAGTGCGACGAGGCGCTGCTGCGCGGCGAGCTCCGCACCCCGTACGTGACCCGCGCGCTGGAGGGCGTCACCAGCCCGGTGCTCGCGGTCTCCGACTGGATGCGTCAGGTCCCGGACCAGATCAGCCAGTGGGTGGAGCAGGACTGGACCTCGCTGGGTACGGACGGCTTCGGCCTGTCCGACACGCGTGAGGGTGCCCGCCGCCACTTCGGTGTCGACGCCCAGTCGATCGTGGTGGCCGCGCTGGCCCAGCTCGCCCGCCGCGGCGAGGTTCCGGCGTCCGCCGTCAAGGAGGCCCGGGAGCGCTACGGCCTCTGAGCCGTGCACGACCGATCGTGAAGGCCGGTGTTCGCCCCTTGGGGGGTGGACACCGGCCTTTCGTCGTGTACGAGGTGGCGGCGCGGGGTCGGACCCGTGATGCTGGAGCGGTGATGGACGAGACGGAGTTCTGGGAGATCGTCGACCGTACCCGCGAGGCCGCCGAAGGCGACCCCGAGGAGCACGCCGAGCTGCTCGTGGAGCGGCTGTCGCAGCTCGACCCGGACTCCGTCCTGGACTTCGCCCGGCATTTCGAGTCCCGGTACAACCGGGCGTACACCTGGGACCTGTGGGGCGCGGCCTGGGTGCTGCTCGACGGCGCGAGCGACGACGCGTTCGACTACTTCCGCTGCTGGCTGATCGGCCAGGGGCGGGAGGTGTTCGAGGGCGGGGTGCACGATCCGGACCATCTCGCGGAGCTGCTGGGCGACTTCGACGAGGAGATCGACGGGGACGGCGAGGAGCTGGGGTACGCGGCCGACGAGGCGTACGAGCAGCTGACCGGGGTGGTGGCGCCGGATCTGGGCGTTCCGCTGCAACCGGCAGAGCCGGAGGGCACCCCGCTGGACTTCGAGAACGAAGCCGTGCTCGCGGAGCGCTTCCCCCGGCTCTGGGACCGCTTCAGAGGCTGATGGCGCTGCTCAGTAGTGCGTACCGCCTCAGTAGGTAGTGCGTACCGCCTCAGTAGTGCGTGCCGCCGTCGATGCGGATCTCCGTACCGGTGATGAAGGCGCCGTCCTCGGACGCCAGCATGGCGACGACGCCGGCCACGGTCTGCGGGCCGGCGAAGCCCTGGCCGATGGCGGGGGCGAGCTTGGTGAAGAGGGACCAGTCGGTGTCCTCGGGCAGGCCCGGGCCGCTCCCGGTGGTCATGCCGCTCTCGATGGAGCCGGGCGCGACGGAGACGAAACGCAGGCCCTGCTTGCTGTACTCGGCGGCCAGCGCGTGGGTCATGGACTGGATGCCGCCCTTGCTGGCCGCGTAGGCGGACATGTAGGGGTGCGCGAAGGACGCCGAGGTGGAGCTGAAGTTCACGACGACCGGCCGGTCGCCCGCCAGCAGCGCCGGGAGCGACTCCCGGATCATCAGGAAGGTGCCGGTCAGGTTGACCGCGATGACCTTGTTCCAGAAGTCGAGCGTGGTCTGGTGGGTGTGGGCGGAGCGCAGGATGCCGGCCGCGTTGACCAGTACGTCGATCCCGCCGAGCGTGTCGACGGCCGCGGCCACGCCCTCCTTGACGGCGCTCTCGTCGGATATGTCCAGGACGCCGGTGGTGAGGCGGTCCGCGGCTCCGGCAGCGGCGGCCTGGCCGGCGGTCTCGCCCAGGCCGGTTTCGCTGACGTCCACCGTGTGGACGCGGCCGCCCTCGGCGAGGATGCGGTGGACGGTGGCGCGGCCGATGCCGGATCCGCCGCCGGTGATGAGGACGCGACGTCCTTCGAAACGGTTCATGGGGTGAGCGTACCCAAGCGGTGGCACGGATTGCCAGAGTGGCAATCGATGCAATGAAGCGTGGTACCGGGAGGTAGGCTTCACCCCGTGAGATCCCCTCGCCCGTACTCGCCCCAGGCCGGCTCCGGAGCCCAGTCGCTGACCGAGCGCCGCAAGGCCGCCACCCAGCTCGACATCGCCCGCGCTGCGTGCGAACTGTTCGCCGCGCAGGGCCCCGACGGCACGACCGCCGAGGACATCGCCCACCGGGCGGGGGTGGCGCTGCGCACGTTCTACCGCTACTTCCGCAACAAGCAGGAGGCGGTGGCCCCGCTGCTGGCGGGCGGCGGCGACGCCTGGCGCGCGCTGCTCGCCGAGGAGGATCCCGGCACTCCCCTCGCCGAGGCCCTGGAGCGCGCCGTCAGGCGGTCGCTGAGTGACTCCCAGACGGTCGAGGAGGGTCTGGAGGTGACGCGCGGCCTGCTGCGCGCGGCGGCGACCGACGAGGCCCTGCGGGCGGTCTGGTACCGCGTGAACCAGGACTCCGAGGAGCGCCTGGTCCCCGTGGTCGCCAGGCTGGCCGGCCCGGACGCGGACCCTCTGGGCGTCCGCCTGCTCGCCGCGGCGGCGACGGACGCGATCCGGATCTCGCTGGAGTTGTGGTCGACCACGGACGACCCGGTGTCGGGCCCGGGTTCCCCGGCCGAGCTCGCGGTCCGCTGTCTGCGCGACCTCACAGGCGCGATGCCCCTGCTGCGCTGATCGCCAGCGCGGCAGGGGCATCCGGTCCCGCCCGTGACCCTATGTGTCCTGACCGGCGTCAGCGGCCGCCGCCGCCCCAGCCGCCGTCACCGCCGCCACCGCCCCAGTCGCCGTTACCGCCGCCACCGTCGCCGCCACGGCCGTTGCCCCAGTCACCGTTGCCGCCACCGGAGTCGTTCCAGTTCCAGTTGCCGCCACCGTCACCACCGCGGCCGGAGTCGTTCCAGTTCCAGTTGCCGCCACCGTCACCACCGCGGCCGGAATCGTTCCAGTTCCAGTTGCCGTCACCGCCACGGCCGGAATCGTTCCAGTTCCAGTTCGAGTCGTTCCAGTTGCCCCAGTCGTAGCGGTTGTAACGGCCGTCGCCGCCGGTGCCGCCGACTCCGCCGTCGTCCCAGCACCAGCTGGGGCGGTCGCGCCAGTCTCGGTTGCAACACTCGTCCCAGCGCCAGTCGCTCCAGCGCCCGTCCGAGCACCTCCACGTACCGCCGCCGGTGGAAGTGGCCGAGGCGATGCCGACCGGCATCAGACCGATGGCGACTCCTGCGGCGCCCGCCATGGCAGCCGCGATGATCCTACGGCGCATGTTCACGCACCTCCGAACACGTCTCGCTTATTCGGCCTTTAGGACATTTCAACCCTCACTCGGGCTCGGCGCGCTGTCAAAGCGGAAAGGCCCCCCGCCGCACTCCGAGGAGTGCGGCGGGGGGCCTCCCACCAGCTGTTTTTAGATGTCGAAGTAGAGCTCGAACTCGTGCGGGTGCGGACGCTGCGCGATCGGGGCGATCTCGTGCGTGCGCTTGTAGTCGATCCAGGTCTCGATCAGGTCGGGGGTGAAGACACCGCCGGCCAGGAGGTACTCGTGGTCCGCCTCCAGCGCCTTGAGGACGTCCTCGAGGCTGGTCGGGACCTGCGGGACGCTCGCGTGCTCGTCGGGCGAGAGCTCGTAGAGGTCCTTGTCGATCGGCTCCATCGGCTCGATCTTGTTCTTGATGCCGTCGAGGCCCGCGAGCAGCAGCGCCGAGAAGGCGAGGTACGGGTTGGACGACGGGTCCGGGGCGCGGAACTCGACGCGCTTGGCCTTCGGGTTCGAGCCCGTGATCGGGATGCGCATGGCGGCGGAGCGGTTGCGCTGCGAGTACACCATGTTGACCGGCGCCTCGAAGCCCGGCACCAGGCGGTGGTACGAGTTCACCGTCGGGTTGGTGAAGGCGAGCAGCGACGGGGCGTGCTTGAGGATGCCGCCGATGTAGTAGCGGGCGGTGTCCGACAGGCCCGCGTAGCCGGCCTCGTCGTAGAACAGCGGGTCGCCGTTGGCCCACAGCGACTGGTGCACGTGCATGCCCGAGCCGTTGTCACCGAAGATCGGCTTCGGCATGAAGGTCGCGGTCTTGCCGTTGCGCCAGGCGACGTTCTTCACGATGTACTTGAAGAGCATCAGGTCGTCGGCCGCGGCGAGCAGCGTGTTGAACTTGTAGTTGATCTCGGCCTGGCCACCGGTGCCGACCTCGTGGTGCTGGCGCTCGACCTGGAGGCCCTGGGCGTCCAGCTCCAGGGAGATCTCGGCGCGCAGGTCGGCGAAGTGGTCGACCGGGGCTACGGGGAAGTAACCACCCTTGTAGCGGACCTTGTAACCACGGTTGTTCTCCTCGGAGCCGGTGTTCCAGGCGCCGGCCTCGGAGTCGATGTGGTAGAAGCCCTCGTTCGCGGAGGTCGCGAAGCGCACGCTGTCGAACACGTAGAACTCGGCCTCGGGGCCGAAGAACGCGGTGTCGGCGATGCCGGTGGAGGCGAGGTACGCCTCGGCCTTCTTCGCGATGTTGCGCGGGTCGCGGCTGTAGGCCTCACCCGTGATCGGGTCGTGGATGAAGAAGTTGATGTTCAGCGTCTTGTCGCGGCGGAACGGGTCCAGGCGGGCCGTGGTGATGTCGGCGCGCAGAGCCATGTCGGACTCGTGAATGGCCTGGAAGCCGCGGATCGAGGAGCCGTCGAAGGCGAGCTCCTCCGCCGGGTCGAACGCCCGCGCCGGGATGGTGAAGTGCTGCATCACACCAGGCAGGTCGCAGAAGCGGACGTCGACGAACTTGACGTCGTTCTCCTCGATGTACTGCTTCACTTCGTCGGCGTTCTGGAACATCCAACTCCTCCTACTCCCGGCCCCGGGGGAGGGACGGGTTGCATAGCTCGTGGTGCGTCAGTGCGGTGCCGCACGCTGACCCGACCATAAGCAGACGGGATTTCTCAAGCATGACCCATTTGTTTCGCACACGTTAACCAGGGTCCCGTCCGAAGCCCGTGAGGCAGCACCGGTACCGTGGTCGGGTGGACAACAGGCAAGCATTCGGATCCTGGCTCTCCGGCCCCCGCGCGGCCGCGGAGGAGATGGGCGTCGACTTCGGCCATCCGGGCCAACGGCTCGGCCTGCCCCAGCAGGGGCCCGGGTCGGTGGCGCGGTTCGGCCGCCGGCTCGCGGGTGTCGCCCTCGACTGGACCGGCTGCCTGCTGATTGCGTACGGGCTGATCACGGGCGGCGACATGGTCGCCGCGCGCAGCTGGACGCTGTGGCTCTTCCTGGCCCTGAGCATCCTCACGGTCGGCACCGTGGGCTTCACCCCCGGCAAGCGGATCGTGGGGATCCGGGTGATCTCGGAGGACGGCGGCCGCCTCGGCGCCGTCCGGGTGATCGTGCGCACGCTGCTGCTGGCCCTGGTCGTCCCCGCGCTGATCTGGGACCGTGACGGCCGCGGCCTGCACGACCGGCTCGCGCGCGCCGTCCAGGTACGCATCTGAGGCCTGCGGCAGGCAGGGCGGCAGGCACGACGACACGGACAAAGGGGCGCCCCCCGAGCCGAGCGGCTCGGGGGGCGCCCCTTTGTCGTATACGAAAATCAGGTCAGCGGGTCAGCGCATCTTCCCGCCGCGCGGCATCCTCATGCCCTTGGGCATCGGGCCCTTCGGCAGCGGCATGTTGCTCATGAGGTCACCCATGGCCCGCAGCTTGTCGTTGACCTGGGTGATCTGCGGTCCGGCCAGCACGCGCGGCAGCTTGAGCAGGGTGGTGCGCACCTTCTTGAGCGGCACCTCGCCCTCGCCCGTACCCACGATGAAGGTGTGCACCGGCACGTCCGGCATGATCCGGGCCAGCTTCTTCTTCTCGTTCGCGAGCAGCGGCTTCACGCGGTTCGGGTTGCCCTCGGCGATCAGCACGACGCCGGCCTTGCCGACGGCCCGGTGGACGATGTCCTGCTGCCGGGTCATCGCGACCGCCGGGGTGGTCGTCCAGCCCCGGCCCACGTTGTCCAGTACGGCAGCGGCCGCGCCCGGCTGCCCCTCCATCTGCCCGAAGGCAGCCCGCTCGGCCCGTCGCCCGAAGACGATCGCCATCGCGAGGAACGCCACCAGGAAGCCCAGAATGCCCAGGTAGACCGGGTGGTCGATCAGGAAGCCGATCGCAAGAAAGACACCGAAGGTGACGATTCCCACGCCCGCGACGATCAGACCGACCTTCGGGTCGGCCTTGCGCGTCATCTTGTAGGTCAGGGCGATCTGCTTCAGTCGCCCGGGGTTCGCAGCAGTCTCTGCGTTTGACTTCCTCGCCATACAGCGAAGTTTACGTGGCCTGCGGGGTCCGGGTCGCCGCGGCCTCAAGTACGTGTTCGGTTTCGACCCGGTCCTTGGCCCGGCGGCGGTCCTCCAGCACCGCCGTCCAGGCGTTGCGCCGGGCGCCGCTCATGAGCAGCGACTCGATGCCCCGGAAGGCGTCGGAGAGCGTCGGGATGGCGATGGCGCGTACGGGCGCGGCCTGCATGATGTCGATCCCTTTCACGGAACTCACGTCGGCAGTGCGATTGCGGTGCGTGGATTCAGCGTCACTGTTTGGTGTTACCAGGGCGTGACCGGTCGGTCAAATGTGATTGACACGTTGCAAAGACTGACGCGGCCCGCCGGGCTCTTCCTCGAAAGAGCCTAGGGGCCGCGCCGGTGCGGTATTACTGCCTAGTAATGTTTTGTGTGCGAGTTCACACGGTTGCCACGCGGGTTCACACCTCGGTGCGGCTGCGCTTCTCCATCGCCTGCGCGTAGAGACGACCCGCCCGGTACGACGACCGGACCAGCGGACCGGACATCACACCGGAGAAGCCGATCTCCTCGGCCTCCTTCGCCAGCTCGACGAACTCGGCCGGCTTCACCCAGCGCTCGACGGGGTGGTGCCGCGGCGAGGGCCGCAGGTACTGGGTGATGGTGATGAGCTCGCAGCCGGCCTCGTGCAGCTCCTTCAGGGCCTCCGAGACCTCCTCGCGCTCCTCGCCCATGCCCAGGATCAGGTTGGACTTGGTGACGAGGCCGTAGGCGCGGGCCTGCCGGATCACGTCGAGCGAGCGCTCGTAGCGGAAGCCGGGGCGGATCCGCTTGAAGATCCGCGGCACCGTCTCGACGTTGTGCGCGAAGACCTCGGGGCGGGAGGCGAAGACCTCCTCCAGCAGCTCCGGGACCGCGTTGAAGTCGGGGGCCAGCAGCTCGACCTTGGTGTGGCCGGCCTCGCGGCCCGCCGTCTGCTGGTGGATCTGGCGCACGGTCTCCGCGTACAGCCAGGCGCCGCCGTCGGCCAGGTCGTCGCGCGCGACGCCCGTGATGGTGGCGTAGTTCAGGTCCATGGTGACCACGGACTCGCCGACACGGCGCGGCTCGTCCCGGTCGAGGGCCTCGGGCTTGCCCGTGTCGATCTGGCAGAAGTCACAGCGCCGGGTGCACTGGTCGCCACCGATGAGGAAGGTGGCCTCGCGGTCCTCCCAGCATTCGTAGATGTTCGGGCAACCGGCTTCCTGGCACACCGTGTGCAGTCCTTCGCCCTTCACCAGGGCCTGCATCTTGGTGTACTCGGGACCCATCTTCGCCCGGGTCTTGATCCACTCGGGCTTGCGCTCGATGGGGGTCTGGCTGTTACGGACCTCCAGGCGCAGCATCTTGCGTCCGTCGGGTGCGACTGCGGACACGACCGGCTCCCTGTGACTTCGATTCTTCGGCGCCCACCAGGGTACGCCCGTAAATTCGTACGCTCTTACGTCCGCCAACCTGGGGGGCGCCGGACCCATTCCCCGGCCGTCAGCCGGCGGCCGTCTCGATCTCCCGGGGCCGCAGCTCCGCGTGCTCCAGTACGTCCTTCAGGTGGCGCTCGATGACCGGCACCACCTCGGCGATGGTGATCTCCCGGCCCAGTTCGTACGAGAGCGAGGTCACACCGGCGTCCCGGATGCCACAGGGGACGATCCGGTCGAACCAGGTGTTGTCCGGGTTCACGTTGATCGCGAAGCCGTGCATCGTGACGCCCTTGGCGACCCGGATGCCGATGGCGGCGAGCTTGCGGTCCTCGCGGCGCTGGCCGGCGTTGGACGGGGCGTACTCGGGGCCGTTCAGCCGCGCGTCGAACTCCTCGTCGTGCAGACGGGGGTCGAATTCGAGCGAGAGGCCGCCGAGCTTGGGGCGCTCCTCGACGGGGTCGCCCAGGACCCAGACGCCGGAACGGCCCTCGACACGGGTGGTCTCCAGGCCGAACTCGGCGGCGGTGCGGATCAACGCGTCCTCCAGGCGGCGGACGTGGGCGACCACGTCCACCGGGCGGGGCAGCTTCATGATCGGGTAGCCGACCAGCTGGCCGGGGCCGTGCCAGGTGATCTTGCCGCCGCGGTCCACGTCGACCACGGGCGTGCCGTCGAGCGGGCGCTCGCTGGGGGCGGTGCGCCGGCCGGCGGTGTAGACGGGCAGGTGCTCCACCAGCAGGCAGGTGTCCTCGATCTCGTCCGCGAAGCGGGCGGCGTGCACCCGGCGCTGCTCTTCCCAGGCCTGGGTGTACTCGACGGATTCCAGCCCGAAGCCCAGATGGACAAACCCAAGCTCAGCCACCGCAGCGCCTCCTCGTTGAACCTGCTGTGTGCACGTACCGCACTCAGCAAGAGTACGGCGGCGGCTCCGGAGCCCCGGGCGTGGGCTCCTGCGCGGGCTCGTGCGGGGGTTGCGGGGGTTCGGGCGCGGGTTCCGGCGGGGGCCACGGCAGCTGCTTGGGACGGCGCCTGCCCCTCGGCGGCCGGTCCGGATCCTCATCGGCCCGCGGCAGCCGCCGGTGCCCCTCGGAGTGGTCGTTGACCCAGCCGCACACCCCGCACGCGTACCGGCCGTCGAGACCCGCGATGTACGTGCCGCAACGCCTGCACTCCGCCTCCGTCAACTCGGGCGGGGGAAGCGGAGCGGTGGATTCGGGACGCTCCTCGGGGAGGCGCGCCCGGTGGGTCCGGCGGGTCATGGGCCGCAGCCTATGCGGGCGGAGGGGCTCGGTCCGTAAAGGGCCTCATCCATTCTGCACACGATCGGATGAATGTAGGGCAGAGAGGGCGGCCGGGGCGGAGTTCGCCGCTACATTCACGCCGTTCACAGGGCCGGGACTCCGGTCCGTCACGTCAGGAGACCGTGGAGCCGATGACGGAACGACCTGCCCAGCGCGTCCCCAACAGGCAGCTCGCCACACTGATCGCGGAAGCCGGGTTCTCCAACGCCGGGCTCGCCCGCCGCGTCGACCAGCTCGGCCTGGAGCACGGTCTCGATCTGCGCTACGACAAGACCTCCGTGACCCGGTGGCTGCGCGGCCAGCAGCCGCGCGGAACCACCCCCGCGCTCATCGCCGAGGTCTTCACCAGACGCCTCGGGCGACGGCTCTCCGCACAGGACCTGGGCCTGGACGCGTGCGCCCCCGTGTACGCGGGACTGGAGTTCGCGGCCACCCCGGAGGAGGCCGTCGACATCGCGAGCGGGCTGTGGCGCAAGGACTCGGGCTCCCACGCCGAGCTCCGGAAGATCGCCTTCACCCCGGCCGGGCTCGTCGTGCCCAGCCGGGACTGGCTGATCGGGCGGGCCGACGAACGGGTGGGGCGGGGCGCGGACCCTGCCGTGGCCCGCGTCCCGGTGCAGGGGCGGCCCGCGGTCCCCCGGCAGCGGCAGATCGACCGCGCGCCCGGGCAGCGGGTGACGGGCGGGGACATCGCGGCCCTGCGCTCGGTGAGCGAGCTGTTCCGCACCCTGGACCACGCCTACGGCGGCGGGCACGCCCGGCAGGCGCTCGTGCGCTACCTGGAGCACGAGGCCGAGCCGATGCTCCGCGGGACCTACGGGGAGACCACCGGGCGGCGGCTGTTCTCGGCCGCGGCCGATCTGACCCGGCTCGCGGGCTGGACCTCGTACGACATCGCCGCGCACGGGCTCGCCCAGCGGTACTTCGTGCAGGCGCTGCGCCTGGCGCAGGCGGCCGGGGACCGGCCGTACGGCTCGTACGTGCTGGTCACCATGAGCCGGCAGGCGGTCTACCTGGGCCACGGCCGGGAGGCGGTGCAGCTGGCCCGCGTCGCCCAGCAGGGCGTCGGCTCCGGCCCGCCGCCGGTGGTGCAGGCGCTGCTGCACTCGGCGGAGGCGCGCGGGCACGCGGTGCTCGGCGAGGTACGGGCGTCGACGGCCTCGCTGGTACGCGCCGAGCGGGCGCTCGGCGCGGCCCGGCCGGGGGACGACGTGCCGCACTGGGCGCGGTACTTCGACGAGGCGCAGCTGGCAGACGAGTTCGGGCACTGCCACCGCGACCTGCAGCAGTACCGGGCCTCGGCGCAGCACGCGGAGCGCTCGCTGCAGTTGCGGGCCCCGGGGTTCGCGCGGTCCCGGCTGTTCTGCCGGGTGGTGCTGGCCACGGCGCGGCTGGGGCTGGGCGAGCTGGACCAGGCGTGCGCGCTGGGCGCCGAGGCGGCGCAGCAGGCGATGGAGATGCGGTCGGTGCGCGCGGTGGAGTACGTACGGGACTTCGAGCGCCGGCTGGAGCCGTACCGGGACGCCTCGGCCGTGCGGAGCTACCGCGACCGGGTCGCGGCCTTGTCGTGAACCCGGGGCCCGGCTCCCCCGTGGGATGCCGGGCCCCTCATCGCGCCAGGAGGGGTGTGGCCGCCTCAGGCCGCCACCGGGAGTACGGGCACCGGCGCGGCCGGGAGCGGGATGCCGAAGTCGCGCAGGACGGCGGTGGTGGCGCGGCGGGCCGAGTGGAGGGCGCCCTGGACGGTGTTCGTGTCGCGGTGGTCCCCGCACACGTACAGCCCGGCCAGGACGCGCACCGGGCGGCGCACGTCGTACGGCGGGGGCATGGCGGGGACGGCCTCCGGGGTGTGGTGGACGGCCAGCAGCTCCCAGTCCCGGGTATGGGTGTCGTAGAGCCGGGCGAGGCGCGAGGCGACCGTACGCGTGGGCGGCGGCGGGCCGAGCACGGTGGTGGTGACCAGGCTCCGGCCGGCCGGGGCCCGCGTCGGGTCGACCGCGCTCATCACGGTGGTGTGGGAGACGGGCCACTTGGGGTCGCCGTCCAGCAGCAGCGACCCGTCCCAGGGCAGGGGCGCGGCGGTGGCGTGGTGCAGGACGGTGACCTCGTGGAAGCCGGGCACCCGAAGGCCGGGCAGGAGTTCGGCGGCGGCCCGGGCCCCGGTGGCGAGGACCACGGAGCGGCAGCCGAAGTCGCCGTGCTCCTCGGTGGTGACCAGGTTGGTCGCCACCGACCGGACCCGGACCCCGGTGCGGACGGTGCCGGGCGGCAGGGCGCCGGCGAGCAGGTCGGGCAGGGCCGCCGCCCCTCCCTCGGGCACGGCGAGACGGCCGCGGGCGAAGCCGCGCAGGGCGAGGTCGGCGACGCGGCTGGAGGTGGTGAGTTCCGGGTCGCGGAGCAGGGTGGAGAGCAGCGGCCGGAGCACGCCGGTCACGGTGCGCGGCGGCAGGCCGCGGGTGCGCAGGGCGGCGAGGGCGGTGCGTTCGGGCCGGGCGAGCAGGCGTTCCTCGGGCAGGGCGGCCAGCCGCCCGAGGGCGGCGCTGAGGCGCGCCTGGTCGAGGGAGCCGCTGGCCAGGGCGCGGGCGGGGGTGAGGGCCCCGGCCCGGAGCTGTTTGCCGTCGGTGTGGACCAGGACCCCGGGCGCGAAGGACCTCAAGGTGAGGTTCTGGAGGCCGGGGGTGCGTTCGAGCTCCGTGTACGAAGTGTTGAGCAACTGGCCGATCCGGTCCAGCCGGAACCCGTCGGCCGAAACCGTGGCCATCCGGCCGCCGGGGTCGCCCGCGGTCTCCAAGACGGTGACCGTGACCCCCGCTGCGATCAGGTGGTGCGCGGCCGCGAGTCCTGAGACTCCGGCTCCTACGATGACGACGTCCGCATTGAGCACGTGCCCCTCCCCGAGGTCGGCGCGGCTGTGTGGGAATCCTCCTTCCCCCAACGGACTCCAGGGGAACCCGAGTTCGACCGGGTATTACGGTCGGATCCGGTCGCACGGCGGTCGCATCCGGGTCACGAACGGTCGCACGGCGGTCGTACGGCGGTCGCACGCCCCTACATGGCGGCGCGGATGGCCTGCTCGATGCCGGGGTCGCGGAAGACGAAGCCGGACTCCAGCAGCCGGGCGGGCACGGCCCGCTGACTGCCGGTCACGTCCTCGGCGAACTCCCCGAGCACGACGCGCAGGGCCACAGCCGGTACGGGCAGCAGCGCGGGCCGGTGCAGCACCCGGGCCATGGCGGCCGTGACCTGGCGGTTGGTCAGCGGCTCGGGGGCTGTGAGGTTGACGGGGCCTTCGATGGAGGGGGTGTCGATGATGTGGCGCAGGGCCGCGATCTCGTCCCAGAGGGAGATGAACGACCAGTACTGGCGCCCGTTGCCGAGCCGGCCGCCGATGCCGGCGCGGAAAACCGGGAACAGCCGGCCCCACGCTCCGCCCTCGCGGGCGACGACGAGACCGGTACGGGCGAAGGCGGTCCGGATCCCGGCGGCGCGGGCGGGTTCCGCGGCCGCCTCCCACTCCACGCAGACCGAGGACAGGAAGCCATGCCCGGCGGGGGCGTCCTCGTCGACGGTGCGGTCGCCGGTGTCCCCGTAATAGCCGACGGCCGAACCGCTGACGAACACGGCGGGCGGCTCGTCGAGGGCGGCGAGGGCCTTCGCGATCGTGGCGGTGCCCAGTACCCGGCTGTCGCGGATCTCCTTCTTGTACGCGGAGGTCCACCGGTGCTCCCCGACCCCGGCCCCGGCCAGATGCACGACGGCCCCGCAGCCGGCCAGCCCCCCGGGGTCGACGTGGCCGCCGACGGGATCCCACCGCGCCTCGTCCGCGGACGCGGGCTCCCGTCGCACGAACCGGACCACCTCGTGCCCGTCTTCCCGGAGGGACCGCACGAGGGCGCTGCCGATGAGCCCGGTCGAACCGGTGACTGCGATGCGCATGCCCCCATCCTGGCGGATCCGCGCCGTCCCCGACACGGAGCCCGGCCGCGGTCGGGGTCAGGTCGCCGTGCCGAGCCAGGTGCCGACCGCGTAGGTGACGGACATGGCCAGGGCGCCCCCGGCGACGTTGCGCAGGACCGCGCGGAGCGTGGGGGCGCCGCCCAGGCGGGCACTGATCACACCGCACAGGGTGAGCGCGGCCAGGACGGCCGCCGCCGTCACCGGAACCCGGGCCGACGGCCCCGGAAGCAGGATCGCCAGCAGCGGCAGCAGCGCGCCCACCGTGAACGCGACGAGGCTGGCGAAGGCCGCGTGCCACGGGTTGGCCAGCTCGTCGGGGTTGATGCCGAGCTCCACCCGGGCATGGGCCCGCAGCGCGTCCCGTTCCGTCAGCTGTTCGGCGGCCTCCCGGGCCAGCGGCCGGCTGAGCCCGCGGGCGGTCAGCAGGTCGGTGAGTTCGTCGAGCTCCGCCTCCGGCTCCTCGGCCAGCTCCCGCCGTTCCATTTCCAGCGCGGCCCGTTCGGAGTCCCGCTGCGAGCTGACGGAGACGTACTCCCCCGCTGCCATGGACAGCGAGCCCGACAGCAGTCCGGCGACGCCCGCCGTCAGGATCGCCGCGCGTGAGGTGGTGGCTCCGGCCATGCCGACCACCAGGCCGGCGGTGGAGATGATCCCGTCGTTGGCGCCGAGCACCCCCGCCCGCAGCCAGTTCAGCCGTGTGCTGATCTCCGCGCTCTGCGAGCCGCCGCCACCGCCGCCGTGGGCCTCGATGTGCGCCCGTGTCGGGTAATCGTCTTCCGTCACGCCACCACTGTCGCGGCCTGGGCCCGGCAGGGCCACCCGGCCGCCGGTCCGGGTGCGCGGGCCCGCGCCCCGTACCAGGGTGGAGGTGTGAGACGCGGACGCGAGGAACCGGGCAGGCTGCACGGGGAGCCGCCGCCGCGCTGGGCCAAGATCGCGCCCGCGGCGGCCCTGGTGGGGCTGGTCCTCGCGCAGATGCTCACCCCGGGCGATGTCGAGCTCGGGTTCTTCCTGGCCGGTCTGCCACCGGTGGCCGCCTTCGCGTACGGGCCGGGCGGGACCGCGATCTTCGCCGCGCTCGTCCTCGTACTGCTGGGGGCGCCCTCCCTCGGCGTCGGCCACGCGCGGGGGACGGACCTGGCCACGGTGGCCGTCATCGGGCTGCTGAGCGTGGTGATCGCCTGGGTCCGGCGGCGCCGGGACACGCAGCTGGTCAGCGTACGGACGGTGGCGGAGGCGGCTCAGCTGGCGGTCCTCCCGCCGCTGCCGGAACAGGTGGGGCCGGTGCGCTGCTCCGGCCTCTACCGGGCGGCGCAGCACGGCACCCTGGTCGGCGGCGACCTGTACGACGTACGGGCGGGACCGTACGGGGTGCGGGCGCTGGTCGCCGACGTGCAGGGGCACGGCCTGGCGGCGGTCGCCACGGTGGCGGCACTGCTCGGGGCCTTCCGCGAGGGGGTGCTCGACGACGCGGGGCTGGCGGCGGTCGCGGCCCGGCTGGACCGGCGGCTGGCCGCGGACTCGGCGGCCGCCTCCGACGAGCCCCCCGAGCTGTTCGCGACGGCCCTGCTGCTGGAGTTCCCGCCCGGGCTGGACCTCGTACGGCTCGTCTCGTGCGGGCATCCGCCCGCGCTGCGGCTGCGCGGGCGGATGCCTGCGGTCGACGAGGTGGCCGTGGAGCCTGGACCGCCGCTGGGCCTGGGGCTCGCGGGTCTGACCCTGCCGCCGGTGGCCGAGCTGGCGGTGCGGCCCGGCGACCGGTTCCTGCTGCACACCGACGGGGTGACGGAGGCCCGGGACGTGTCGGGGCACTTCTATCCGCTGTCCGCGCGGCTGCCCGTGGTGGCGAAGGAGCCCGTGGGCCTGGTCGGGGCGGTGTGGCAGGACCTCGCGGCCTTCACGGACGGCGGCCCCCGTGACGACGTGGCCCTGCTGTTGCTGACACTTCCCGGCCCGGCGGGCGCGGAATGACCTCGACGAGCACCGGCATGTGTACTGTGCGTAATCAGTGAACACCCACAGTGACGCCGGGATGGGAGCCGCCATGGCCATGCTGCTGATCAGAGGAAAGTTCAAGGTGGAGGGGGGCGCCAAACCGGACGGCGACACCCTCCCGTTCATCCCGGACAACGTGGCCGACTGGAAGCTCGTGCCCGGGAGCGAGAAGATCGTGCCCAAGGCCGACGGCCGCGTGAGCATCAGGCTCGAGGGGGTCGACGCCCTGGAGACCCACTACGGCGAGAAGAAGCCGCACATCGAGCACCAGCCGCGGGGCCTCGCCCACGAGGCCGCGGACCAGCTGCTGAAGTTCCTCGGGTTCGAGACCGTCCTGCGCGACGAGGACGAGACCGTCGCCACCACCCCGGACGTCGTGAACGGCTGGATCCTCACCCGGGGTGCCGACGACTACGGCCGCTGCGTGGCCTTCGTCGGCAAAGGCACCCCGCCCGTGTACAGCGGCTACTGGACCGGGGTCGACGACGACCTGCTGGAGAGGACCGCCAACCACCGCCTGCTCATGCTCGGCCTGGCCTACCCGACCTTCTACTCGGGCCTGCCCGATTACCTGCGCGAACTCCTCACCGAGGCCTCGGAGAAGGCGAGGGCGTCGTCGAAGGGCGTGTGGAAGGCCGACAAGACCCTCACCGGGGTGACGGTCTACGGAATGAGCTCGCTCACGGACGACGACACCGGCGCGGTGATCCTGCCGAAGCTGTTCCGCCGCCTGAAGGATTACCTGGACTTCAAGGCTCCCGACACATCGCTGGACTGCTTCCGCGCCTTTCTGGCAGGGGCCGCGGACGACGAGTACCGCCTCCTCCCCGACTCCGGGAAACTCCTGCGCGGTCTGCACCACATCGTCGAGGTCACCGACGACAACACCGTGAGGATGACCCGCCCGGCCAGGGAGATCGTCTTCAAGGAGAAGTAGGCGGGAGCCCGCCGGGGCCCGTGGCCCCGGCGGGTCGGCGCCGCCCGGCTCGGCGAGGTCAGCCGGCGCTGATGATGAACGCGCGCACCATCTTGCAGGTGACATTGGACGGCCGGTGGATCCCCGTCCGGACGGCCATCGTCCGGATCTTCCGGTTGGTGGCGCGCCGGGCGTCGTAGGTCCCCGAGTCGAGCAGGGATATCGCCAGCCGCATCGCCTTCAGCCGGCGGTTGTGGCTCTCGTACCACTCGCGGGGCAGCCCCGCCGGCAGCGGCTTCTTCTTGACGTGCTGGATGGTGGTGGCAGTGGCCATCTACAGCCTCCCAAACGGTAGTTGGCTTCCTGTCGTTCTCCCTCGATTTTACCGGCGACCACTGACAAAAGCCCTGGCCGGGCAGGCCCTGGATAGGCTGGGCACCATGGAGATCTGGATCAACCCCGCCTGTTCCAAGTGCCGCAGCGCGCTGACCCTGCTGGACGCGGAGGGCGCCGACTACACGGTGCGCCGCTACCTGGAGGACGTGCCCTCCGAGGACGAGATCCGCGAGGTGCTCGGCCGCCTCGGGCTGGAGCCGTGGGACATCACGCGCACCTCGGACCCGCTGGCCAAGGAGACGGGGGTACGGGACCTGCCGCGGGAGGAGACCGACGCGGCCCGCGGCCGCTGGATCGCCCACCTGGCCGCGCACCCGAAGCTGATCCAGCGCCCGATCATCACCGCCGAGGACGGCACGGCCGTGGTCGCCCGCTCCGAGGAGGCCGTCCGCGAGGCGATGTCCCGCACGGCCTAGAGACGGCGGGCGATGACCTCCATGCACGCGCGGTAGCGCTCGCTGACCGCGTAGTGCAGGGGCTCGAAACCGTGCTCGGCCAACAGCTCGTAGAGGCGCGGGCGGCTGAAGTTGTGGAAGTGTTCCAGCTCCCCCCAGTAGGGGTTGGCCTCGGCCGCGTCCAGCAGCCGCCACACCGCGCAGTCGTAGTTGGGCATCGACGCGAAGATCACGCCGTCCTCCCGCAGCAGGCGGTGCGCGGCGACCAGGCCCTCGCCGGGATACGGCATGTGCTCCAGCACGTCGGCCAGGCTGATCACGGAGTAACGGCCGGGCGCGTCGAGCGTCGTGAGGTCGGCGCAGTGCGCCTCGATGCCGAGCCGGCGCAGTCCCTCGGCGGTCGAAGGCCGCAGATCGAGGCCTTGGGGCTCGAAGCCCCACTCCTGCGCCGTGAACAGCAGCGATCCGTTGCCGAAGCCGACGTCGAGCCAGCAGCCGTCCGCGACGTAGCGCGCGACGCGCTCCACGATGCGCGCCGAGATGAAGCGGTTCTGCTCGAACCCCGCGCCCGGCTGCTGGTTCGGGTTGGTCGAGGAGAAGATCTCCGCCGAGACCTCGTCCGTGAAGTAGCCGTCGGTGAAGACGTGCCCGCAGGCGGCGCAGCGCATCCAGACGATGGCCGGCCCGACCACCGGCTTGTAGAGCGGATGGCCCGAGCAGTCGCCGGTCCTCAGCGTGGAGATCTCGGCGGCGGAGCAGAGCGGACAGGCGTCGTACAGCAGACGCGGCTGGCTCGTGACGGGAGGGGCAGCGATGGCTGAACTGGAGGACATGTCAGGAAAATACGGGCCGTTACGGTCGTCACGGTGGCGGCGCGCTGGGCACTCCTAGGCGTCGAGCAGGCGGACGATCTGCGGGGCGGCGGTCAGCGGCAGAGCGTGGTGCGAGATCCCCGGCAGTACGTCGACGCGCGCGCCCGGCAGCGCGTCGCGCGCCGTCCGGGCCGCGCGGGCGGCGTCGTGGCAGCGGGCGCGGCCCGCGAACAGGATGCGGACCGGCAGCTCCCGGAGCCCGCCCAGGTCCGGGCGCGGCCCGGTCACCGGCCGGACGGCGGGAAAGCCGGCCGTCTCGTCCTGGAGCCGGAGCCAGGCCGGGTCGAGCCGGGCCCCGCCGGTCTCCCAGGCGAGGAAGGAGCGGATCCGCTGCGGGGTGGGCCGTACGAGCACGGGCAGCGCGCGCAGCACGTAGCCGGGGCGGAGCCCGGCGAAGACCTGGGTCGGGTCGAGCAGGACGAGGCGGTCGAGCCGTGCGGAGGAGGGCCGCCCGGCGTCGGCGGCCGCGTAATGGGCGGCGATCCAGGCCCCGTACGAGTGTCCGCCGAGGGTGACGGGACCCCGGCCGCCCCGGCCACCGAGCCCGTCGAGGACCGCGTCGAGCCAGCCGACGAGGTCCCCGGCGGCCCGTACCGCCCGCTCCGGCGCCGGCACGCTGAGCCCGGGGTCCCCGACCAGGTCCACGGCGTGCACCCGGTGGGTGCGCGCGAGTCCGGCCGCCGCGCAGGCTCCCCACACCGTGGAGGTGGCCCCGCCGCCCGGCAGCAGGACCAGCGGCGGGGCGTCGGCCGGACCGCAGCTGTTGACGCGGGTGGTCCCGTACGGGGTGGGCAGCAGGGCGGCCTCAACCGGCCCGGGCCACCGGCCGAGCACCTCGTCGTAGGCGGCGCGGAAGGAGGCGGTGGGGACGCGAGCGGTGCGGGAGGAAGACGTCCGGGACATGGCTGGCTCCAATGCCTCGCTGGGCGATAATCTCGCTCAGCGAGATACTTTAGGCCGGAGGCGCCGTGGACGACAACCGGGAACCCGACAATCTGCACCTGGTGCACCTGCTGCGGACGGTGACCGTCGAATTCGGCCTGCGCCAGGCGGAGTTCGCCGCCCGCAACGGCATGCACCCCACCGACGTACGGGCCCTGATCTGCCTGCTGGACGCGGCCCGCGCGGACGAGCCGGCCACGGCGGGCCTCCTCGGCGGCCGGCTCGGCCTCAACTCGGCAGGCACCACGGCCGTGATCGACCGGCTGGAGCGGCTGGGCCACGTGGCCCGGGTCCGCGACGACCGCGACCGCCGCCGGATCCTGCTGCGCGTGGAACCGGAGGCGATCCGCCTGGGCCGGGAGTTCTTCGGCCCGTTCATCGACGGGCTGCTCCAGGTGCTGGACTCCTTCGGCCCCGGCGAACGGGACACCGTCCGCCGTTTCCTGACGGCCGCCCACACCGTCTTCACGCCGGAGCCGCCCGCGTGACTCCCCGGCCACTCACCCCGCCCTCACCCGTGACCTCGTAGGGTGGCCGGAGCAAATAGGTACGTACCGCACCAAAGGACCCGGCGTGAACGAGCAGCAGCCGCCGCAGGCGAGCCCGGGCGGGCAGCCGTTCCCTCTGCCGCGCCGGGGGGCCGACTGGATGTTCGGCGGGGTGTACGGGACGGTGCTGGCCAGCGGGCTGCTGGCCGCGCTGGACCAGAAGGGCGGGGACTTCACCCCGTACTACGACGCCAGCTGGGTGCTCGTCACGGCGGCCACGGCCGGGCTCGCGCACGGCTACTCGCACCACATGAGCACCCACCAGCAGGGCTCCGTCGGCCACCGGTGGCGGGTACTGGCCCGCGCGCTGTGGCACGAGTGGCCGATCGTCGCGGCCACTCTTCCGACCGTGCTGCTGCTGGTCCTCGCGGGGCTCACGAAATGGAACTCCTACGGTATGACCGCCCTCGGCCTCGGCCTGAACACCGCCCTGCTGTTCGGCTGGGGCGTGTTCGTGGCGAGCCGGGTCGGCTACCGGCTCACCTCCGCGCTGCTCATCGGCCTGGCCGACGCCACCATCGGCCTGGCCGTCATCGTCGCCAACGCCGTGATCAAGTAGGGAGCTGCGCCTGCGCCTGGGCCAGGATCTCCGTGAGCCGGGCCCCGAACTCCGCTCCGCAACTGTCCGGCACGCCCGTCCGGGCCGCGGTGAGCAGCGCGTCGAGGGCGCGCCCGTAGGCGCCGGGGACGTCACTCCAGCCGGGCAGCGCGTGTACGCCCTCGGTTCCGCGCAGCTCCAGCCCCACCCCGGCGGCCGCGCGCGGCGCGCCCAGGCTGAGCACGGCGGTGCTGGCCGCGCCGGAGGCGTGGCGCAGCGCCAGCTGGACCACGTCGGAGGGTCCGCGGGTGGCGCTGACGGCGGTGACCTCGCCGAGGATCGGGATCAGTACGGACAGCGCGTGCGGGCCGACGTCCCACAGCCCGCCCTTGGCCTTGCGCCAGGGCGAGGCGGCGTACGCGCTGGGCGCGCCGTCGGGCGGGAAGACGGCGCCGAGCCAGTGGGCGGACGCGGTGAACCAGCCCGGGCGGGCGGCCTGCTGCGCGACCCAGCCCGCGGTGGGCTCTGCGAAGCGGAGGGTGAGGAAGACGACGGAGGCGACCCCGTGCCGCGCGGCGGCGTCGGCGACCGCCCGGGCCTCCCGGGCCGTCGTCGCGACGGGCTTGTCGAGCAGCAGGTGGCAGCCGGCGGCGGCGGCGCGCACGGCGAGCGGGGCCTGGACGTCCGGCGGCAGGGCGAAGGCCACGGCGTCACAGTCGGCGAACAGCGCGTCGGGGTCTTCGTACACCTTCACGCCGTAGGTGTCGGCCAGTTCGGCCGCGGCTTCGGGCCGGCGGCCCCACACTCCGGCGAACTCCGAACCGGTGTGCGCGGCGAGCGCGGGGGCATGGGTTCGGTGGGCCCATGGACCGGTGCCCAGCAGTCCGATCCGGGGCAGCGGGCCTGCGGGGGCCTGGTCGACGGGGTTCTCGGCGGGGTCTGCCGCGCGGTCTCGGGCGGGGTTTCCGGAAGGGGTCACATCAGACAAAATGCTCACCTGACAAGTCTGCCCCACTCGGACGGGTGTTCCGCCGCCGACCCGCGCCCCGCCCGCACAACCCACCCGACCTGCGGTGCAAACGTCGGTAACACGGGGTTCACACATGGGCAACGGGAGGGAAATCGCGGGCGGGCACGCTGCGGTCATCACCGCAGCGATGAAGCAGCGACCAGCAGCACCCGCAGAGTCTGAGGATGGGGCCCGTGAGCTACAAGGCTGAGTACATCTGGATCGACGGCACCGAGCCGACGGCGAAGCTTCGCTCCAAGACGAAGATCCTGGCCGACGGCGACGCGCTGCCGATCTGGGGCTTCGACGGATCGAGCACGAACCAGGCCGAGGGCCACGCCTCCGACCGCGTCCTGCAGCCGGTCTTCTCCTGCCCGGACCCGATCCGCGGCGGGGACAACCTCCTCGTCCTGTGCGAGGTCCTGAACATCGACATGACCCCGCACGAGTCGAACACCCGCGCGCTGCTGCGTCCGGTCGCCGAGAAGTTCGCCGCTCAGGAGCCGATCTTCGGCATCGAGCAGGAGTACACCTTCTTCGACGGCACGCGTCCGCTCGGCTTCCCCGTCAACGGCTTCCCGGCCGCGCAGGGCGGCTACTACTGCGGCGTCGGCTCGGACGAGATCTTCGGCCGTGACATCGTCGAGAAGCACCTGGACCACTGCCTCGCGGCGGGCCTGAGCATCTCCGGCATCAACGCCGAGGTCATGCCCGGCCAGTGGGAGTTCCAGGTCGGCCCCGTCGGCCCGCTGGAGGTCTCCGACCAGCTGTGGATCGCGCGCTGGCTGCTCTACCGCACCGCCGAGGACTTCAACGTCTCCGCGACGCTGAACCCGAAGCCGGTGAAGGGCGACTGGAACGGCGCGGGTGCGCACACCAACTTCTCCACGAAGGCGATGCGCGAGGACTACCGCGCGATCATCTCCGCGTGCGAGGCGCTGGGCGAGGGCAGCAAGCCGCTGGACCACGTGAAGAACTACGGCGCCGGCATCGACGAGCGTCTGACGGGTCTGCACGAGACCGCCCCGTGGAACGAGTTCAGCTACGGCGTCTCGGACCGCGGCGCGTCGGTGCGCATCCCGTGGCAGGTGGAGAAGGACGGCAAGGGCTACATCGAGGACCGCCGCCCGAACGCGAACGTGGACCCGTACGTGGTGACCCGCCTCATCACGGACACCTGCTGCGCCGGCCTGGAGAAGGACGGCCTGGTCTGAGGACCGGCAGCGCCCCCTCCACCCCGCTCGACCCGAACAGCCGACAACGCCCGCCGTGCCTCCCAGGCCCGGCGGGCGTTGCCCGTTGGCGCGTGCCACGGCGGGCAGTTGCCGTTTTGTCCTGGCTTGCCGGGGGACGCGCGGCCTTCGCGGCCGGAATATGAGATTTCGATCCACGACCTGAGACGGAGTCTGCCCCGGGACGCGTCCGTCTGCTTGAATGGGCCCATGGCCAGCCACTCGCACACCTCGTCAGGTCGCAGCGACCTCGAGCCGTTCTGGCCGTCCCGTCAGGACCACGATTTCGACCGGGTGTGTTGCCGCGCGAAGAACGCGCCGGCCCTCTAAAGCCTCCGGGATCTCCCAACCGACCTTCCCTCAGGCCTTCGGTCTGCGCGGTACGACATCGATGACGTAGGTACGTCTCCCTGCCGACCACTCCGCGTGAAAGAGCTGACCACTCATGGCGAACACCCGATCCATCACTTCCGCCGCCTCCGCTGCGACCGCTTCCCTGACCTATCCGCCCAGTCCGCGCCACCGGCTGCGTTCCGTGGACCGGGACGAGGTGTCCCGAGTGGTGGATCTCCTCCCGCCCGGCGCCACCTGGCTGCCCGCCCCCCAGCACACGCTCCCGACGGTGCCCGGACAGCCGCCGATGGTCGGCTACCTGGTCCTGGTACCGGCCGACCAGCAGCCGCCCGTCGCCTTCGTCCCCCAGGCCGTCGCCGCCCCGGCCGCGCCGTACGCCTCCGAGCCCGCGGCCGCGGCCGCGACGGGCGACGCCCTGGTCCGCATCGACGCGGCGCAGCGCACCGCCGAGGTCGACGGACGGGTACTCGACCTGACCTACCTGGAGTTCGAGCTCCTGGCCCACCTGGTGAAGCACCCGCACCGGGTGCACAGCCGGGACCAGCTGGTCACCACGGTCTGGGGCTACGGCCACGTCGGCGACGGCCGGACCGTGGACGTCCACATCGCCCGTCTGCGCCGCAAGCTGGGCGCGGCCCACCGCGGCGCGATCCAGACGGTGCGCCGGGTGGGCTACAAGTACGCGCCCTGACGGGCCGCCGACCGCACACGGCGGGCCCGCACTCCCGGGGGAGTGCGGGCCCGTCGGCTTCACGGGTCTTCCTAGGCCGGGTTCGCGGCCTTCACGCGGCGCCGGGCCACGAAGCCCAGCAGCACGTCGACCGCGAGGAACGCCACGAGGCTGATCCCGAGCATCGGGACGAACCAGCCGACCACCGCCGTCACCGCGGCCAGCGGCAGCAGCACCGACACGGGCAGCCTGCGCCAGGCGCCGCGCGGCTGGGCACGGCCTGCGGAGAACGTGCGGTCCTTCGTCGGCCGCCGCAGCCACCACATCCGGTAGCCCCAGAAGATCAGGAGCATCAGTGCGACGGCGAGCGCGGCCAGGGCCAGCTGGTTGACGAGCCCGAAGGTCAGGCCCATGTGCAGGTCGATGCCGAAGCGGGTCATCTTGGCGAGCAGCGGGTAGTCGGCGAAGGGCAGTTCGTCCATGACCCGGCCGTCGGCGGGGTCGATCGCGACGCTGTCCAGGTGCACCGGCACCTGCTTGTCCTTCTCCTTGACCACGTAACCCTTGCCCTTGGCCGGGAGCGTCACCTGGAGGTACTCGGTGACGCCGGCGGCCCGGGCGGCCTCGACGGCGCGGTCGATGCCGATGTCGGCGGTCGGGGCGGGCGGCGGCATCTCCTCGCCGGGGCCCATGTTGTGCCCCGCGTGCTCGTCACCCCCGGCGGATTCCGGGCCCGGCTTCAGTTTCGCGGAGACGGTGGGGGTGGCCCCGCCGAGGCTGTCCTGGAGCTGCCCGATGTTCTCGCCCGCGTACTTCGACCAGGTCAGACCGGTGGCGGAGAGCACTACGAGCCCGGCGACGGACCAGAGGCCGACCACGCCGTGCCAGGACAGGGTCCGGCGGCGGCCTTCGGCCCCGCGGGCGGGGACGACGAGCTCCGCCTTGCGCTTGCGGCGGCGGCCGATCCACAGGGCGAGGCCGCCGAGGGCGACCACCCACAGCCAGCTCGCGGCGAGTTCGCTGTAGTTCCGTCCGAAGTCGCCGAGCTGGAGGTTGGAGTGGAACTCGCTCAGCCAGGCCCGCAGCGGCAGCGCGTCGCCGGAGGTGGTGAGCTGCCCGCGCACCTCGGCCGTATACGGGTCGACGAACACGGTGAGGGTCTCGCCCTCCGGGAGCCCCTTGCTCTCCATGATCACGCGGGTGGTGGCGTCGGCCTCGGGCGCGGGCCACACGGAGACGATGTCGCCCTGGGGCGCGGCACCCTTGGCCGCCGCGACCTGGGCGCTGAGCGGCAGCGCGCTCTCTCCGACCCGGGCGACCGTCAGCTCGTCGGAATAGATGATCTTCTCGGCCTGCCAGGAGCCGGCGTACAGCAGCCCGGTGGCGGCGGCGAGGAACAGCAGCGGGGCGATGAGCAGGCCCGCGTAGAAGTGCATGCGCAGGAGCAGCGGCCGCAGGGCGGCCCAGCCGCCGCCGCGGCGCTTGGTTATCCCGGTCGGCTCGGTGGTGTCGGTGGTGTCGGTGGTGTCGGTGGTGTCGGCGTCCGGGGTCCGGACGTCCTTGACCTCGTCAAGGGACATGGTGGTCCTAAGTGTTGGCGAAGACATGGGGAGGCGGCCCCAGGTCTCGCCGTTCGCCACTCAGGCGCAGGCGGGACGGCCGGGGGCCGTGGTGCGGAAGGTCCGGCCCGCGGGCGGCCCGCGGCGCACCACGGCATGGGCGTGCACGGCCCCGCGCAGGCGGCGGGGGCGTTCGTACGGACGGCGAGGGCGGAAGGCGGGCGGGGCAGCCGGGACCGCCACCCCCGCCCGGAGCAGGGCGAGCGCGCGGGACAGCGGCCGGGCCGCGTGCAGCGCGGCGGCCCCCAGGGTGCGGGCCAGCCGGAAGACGGCGGCCTCGCCCCGGGCCAGCCAGGCGGCGCAGAACAGTCCGGCGAGCACGTGCGCGGCGATCATCCCTGCCCCGCCGTGCCCGGCTGCCATGTCCGCCATACCGCCCGACGTCCCGGCGGCCATCGCGCCCATGTCCATCGCGCCCATGTCCATGCCGCGCATGGAGCCGTCGCCGGGCATCGCCCCGGGCGCGGGCGCCGCCGCCCGGCTCCCGGAGAAGACGAGGTGCAGCGCCCCCTGCACGGTGAGTACCGCCGCGGCGATCCCCACCGGCCCCCGGCGCCGGCCGGCGGCGAGCCAGGCCAGTCCGCCCGTCACCCCGAATGCACCCAGAAGGTCTGTAAAGGGAATACCGGTGCCGGACATGGATGAATGCCCCACCGCACCCAATGCGGTGCACACCGCCGCGAACATCGCGGCCCGCGTGGCGCGCATCGGCGCAGGGTGCTGGGACATGGCCGGATCATGTTCCCACGGGGCCCGGTGGTTTCCGCCGGAGGGCCGTATCCGATCATGGGCGTGTGAATGCGATTCCACTCGGAGCGGTGTACGCCGGCGGGGTCCAGCTCGGTGCGTACGCCCTGGAGCGGATGGGGGCCACCGAGCGGGAGCGGCTGCTCCTGGAATGCTCGACGAACGTCGACAATCTTGCCGCCGGGCGCTGGGAGACCCTGCTGACCAGCGCGCTGGTCGTCGAGGAGCCCCTGCCCCTGCCGTACGCGCTGCTACTGGTCGCGGTCCTCGGATACGCCGAGTACGCGTACGGCGCCTGGTGGACGGCCGCGGTGTTCCTGTTCGGGCACGCCGCCGCGACCCTCCTCGTGTACGGCGCCCTGCGCAGGACGTCCGATCGGGCGACCCGGCGCGCCCTGGACGTGGGGACCAGCTACGGGTTCAACGCGGTACTCGGCGCGCTGACCTCGGCCCTGCCGCGCGGGGCGGTCCGCACGGCCGCGCGGGCGGGGCTGCTGGCGCTCGCCGCCGTGCCCGTGCTCAAACGCGGCCGGACCTTCACGGACGCCGGACACCTGGCGGCGCTCGGAATCGGGATCGGGGTCTCGCTGGCCGTCGATTGTCTTTCCAGCCCGAAACATCACAAAATTACATGAATCGCCGCACCGTACGAATTGCTGGAGCATCCACGATGACCGCCACCCCCGCCACCACCGTCGCCAACCTCCGCGACATCGGCGGCACCCCGCTCTCCGGCGGCCGCACCGTCCGCACCGGCCTGGTCCTGCGCTCCGGCCAGCTCGACCGGCTCGACCTGGACGCCGACCCGGCGGTGGCCGCGCTGGGCCTGCGTACCGTCATCGACTTCCGCACCGAGGCCGAGCGCGCCGCCCACCCCGACCGGGTGCCGGCCGGCGCCCGGCTCCTGATCGGCGATGTCCTGGCGGACAAGATGAACTCGGGCCGGGTGCCCGCCGCGGCCCAGCTCAAGGACCTGCTGTCCGATCCCGTCGTCGCCGAGGAGCACTTGGGCGACGGCAAGGCGCAGGCCCTGTTCGGCGACGTCTACCGGTCCTTCGTGCGCTCCGGCTCCGCGCACGCCGCGTACCGGATGCTGCTCACCGAGGCCGCCGACCCCGAGGCGGGCCCGCTGCTCTTCCACTGCACGGCCGGCAAGGACCGCACCGGCTGGGGCGCGACGGTCATCCTGTCGCTGCTCGGAGCCGACGAAGAGACCCTGATGGCCGAATACCTGTCGGTGAACCCGGCGGTCAAGCAGGCCTTCGCCCCGATGATCGAGGGCTTCACGGCCGCCGGCGGCGACCCGGACATCGCGCTCGCGCTGATCGGCGTCTTCCCCGCCTACCTGCAGGCGGCACTGGACGAGGTCGAGACGCTCTACGGCTCCATGGAGAAGTACGTGCGCGAGGGACTCGGCGTCTCCGACGAGACGGTCGAGTCGCTGCGCGCCCGGCTGGTGGTCTGAGCCGCGGGTCCCGCCTTCGGCCCCCGGGCGGCTCCCCGCGGCGTGGTAGCCGGGTGAGGGTGTGCCACAGACGGGTGACCATCCGACGATTCCCTCGTTCTGCTGAATGTGACTGCGCCGGATACCGCCACCCGCCCCCTGTCTCCCGATGTCGAGCAGGCCGAGGCCGCCATCGTCGAGCACTACCCGCGGCTCGTGCGGCTCGCCTATCTGGTGCTGCCGCCCTCTCTCGGCCGCAACCGGCGGGTGCTCACCGCCCATTCGCTGGTCCAGCGGGCGCTGCCGCGCGGGCGGCGGGACGCGGCGGCGGCCGTGCGGGGCGGGGTACCGGGCCAGCGCGGCGGCGAGGGTGACGCCGGGTACGCGTACGTCAGGCTGCGCGTGCTGCGGGCCGCGCTGGAGGCCGGGGTTCCGCTGACGTTCCGCGCCCTGCCCCGGCGCGCGCAGCTCCCGCCCGTGCTGCCGCAGGTGTGGGGGCTGCGGCTGTTCCCCCGGTCCGGCGGGGCCGAGGAGCTCGCCCTCGACCAGTGGCTGGCCACCCTCGGCGGGCCCGGCCGCGCCGCCTGCGTCCTGCGGGCCCTGGAACGGCTGTCGGAGCCGGAGGTGCTCCGGGTGCTCGACGAGGCCGGGGTCGCCGACCCGGCCGCCGCGGTTCTGGAATCGGGGGATCCGGCGAACGACTCCCTGTTCGCCTCCCCCGAGTTCGACCCGTGCGTGCTCCAGGCCCGGCCCACCGACCTGCTGCGCCGGCGCCGGCTCGCGCGGGCCGCCCTCGCCGCCGGGGCCGCCCTCGCCGTGTGCGGGGCGCTGCTCGCGCTGCCCGGCGGGGGCTGGGGCTCGGACGGGGCCGCCGCCCCGCCGTACGCCCGTAACGCCGTGGCCGAACAGGCCCTGGATCCGGGGAAGCTGGTCCGGGCAGCGGCCACGCTCTGGCGTACCTCCTCCCGTACGGACTTCTCCGCCTGGCCCGCCCGCGGCGACCGCGCCGACGACGCCGAACTGCTGCGCCGGGCGCTGGCCGTCTGGGCCCGGCCCGGCTCCTCGGTGGTCGTCTCGGCCACCCCGGGCACCCCCGCCGGTCCGCCCATGGGACCGGCGCAGCTGCTGTTCGCGGGCGTCGTCGACCAGGCGGTCGTGGTGCTGTTCTACGACGGTCTGCGGGTGGTCCGGTACGCCGAACCGCGCGCCGCAGCCACCGGCGCCGCCCTCGACTTCGCCCGGACCGACGGGGCCTCGGCGGACACCGCGACCGCCCTGGTGCTCAGCCGGGTCGACGGCAACGTCCGCTATCTGACGGCGCCCTGGGTCACCGGCGCGGCCCTGCGGGACCTGCTCAAGCCGGGCCAGGCTCCCGCGCCGCTCAAGACGGCCCCGGACGGGGTCACTCCGCCGGTGCCGGGCCCGGCCCCGGCGGGCAGCTGCACCAGCTGGAACGCCCTCGCCCTGACGGGGGACGGCGCCACCCGGCTGATCACCGACCTCGGCGAGCTGACCCCGGCCCGGCTCACCTCGGGCGCGCCGGGTGCCGAGCGCGATGTGACGGAGGCCGCGGAGCTCGGGGACTGGTCCAGGATCGCCTGCCTGCTGCCCTCGGTGCGCTCGCACGGGGTCCGTACGGTCAACGCCTGGACGTACGCCAAGCAGCCGCTGCCCGAGGGCGACGGGACGGCGGCCTGGCTGTGCACGCGGGCCGAGACCTGGCAGGGCGCGGCGGACCGGGTGCAGGCGCAGTTCCTCGCGCCGGGCGCTCCGCTCGCCGCGCAGGCGGCCACGTCGGAGGGGTCGCCGGCGTGCGGTCCGCGGGAGCCGCGGGTGCTGGCGGGCGTGCTGTGGAAGTCCCGCGCGGGCCAGTGGTACGTACTCGCGGCGGGCAGTGCGCAGTTCGCCTCGCTGTCGGTGTCGGGCGGCGGGGTGAGCGGGGCCGCAAACGGGAACCGGCTGGCGGTCAAGGCGCCGGCGGGGGCGCAGGTCGACCTGTCGGGCAAGCTCACGGACGGGACGAAGGCGGGGGTCCTGCGTTAGGAAGTGGCGGCAGAGGGGTTTTCCTCGCCTGTACCCATCAGTACATTGACGCCATGTCTAATAGGCCGCTCGCGCCCGTCCCCGTGGCGTCGGAACACATAGACCTGAAGCCCCGGAACGTGTCCTTCGGCTGGGAGGACACCCCGCTCCACTGGCTGCCCGACGACCCGTTCGCCGGGCACATGATCAATGTGCTGCACCTGCTGCTCCCCGCGGGTGAGCGGTGGTTCGTGCACGTCTACAAGCAGGTGCTCCCGTACATCGAGGACGAGCGGCTGCGCGCGGACGTCGTCGGCTTCATCGGCCAGGAGGCCATGCACGCCGCCGCGCACGACGACGTGCTCCCCCACCTGAAGCGGCTCGGGCTCGACCCGACCCCGTACACGGCTCAGGTGGACTGGCTCTTCGAGAAGCTGCTGGGCGACCGGACCCTGCCGCCGGGCCGGGCCCGGCACTGGTGGCTGATGGAGCGCGTCGCGATGATCGCGGCGATCGAGCACTACACGGCGTTCCTGGGCGACTGGGTGCTGAACGCCGACGAGCTGGACCGGCGGGGCGCCGACCCCACCATGCTGGACCTGCTGCGCTGGCACGGCGCGGAGGAGGTCGAGCACCGCTCGGTGGCCTTCGACCTCTTCATGCACGTGGACGGCAACTACCGGCGCCGCGCCCGGACCTGGGCGACCGGCTTCTCGGCGCTGGTCTTCCTCTGGCAGCGCGGTGTCCGCTTCTTCATGGAGAACGACCCGCACCTGGTGGACGGCAAGGCCTCCTTCGGGCAGTTCTTCCGGGCCGGACGGCAGGGCGTGCTCCCGTCCACGGGCGCGATGCTGAAGTCCATACCGAAGTACCTCTCCCGGACGTACCACCCCTCGCAGGAAGGCTGCACGGCCCAGGCGGTGGCCTACCTCGCCTCGTCCCCCGGTGCGAACGGCGGGGTGAAGGCGTGAGGCGCGCCCTGACGGTCGCGGCGTTCGCGGGGGCGGCCTGGGCGGCGAAGCGGGCCCTGCACGGCCGCATCGGGAAGTCCCCGCTCTGGCCGCTGCCGGCCCTGGAGACCCCGGTCTCGGGCTACTCGCCGCGCCGCCCGCTGCGCGCGCTGATCGTCTCCCGTACGGAGCCTGCGCTGGGCGTGCTGGAGCTGACCCTCCAGTCGCCCGAGCTCCCGGCGTGGACCCCGGGCGCGCACGTGGACGTCACCCTGCCCTCCGGTCTGGTCCGCCAGTACTCGCTGTGCGGCGACCCGGCGGACAGCGGCACGTACAGGATCGCGATCCGGCTGGTCGAGGACGGCCGCGGCGGCTCGCGCGAGGCGCACGCGCAGCTGGTCGAGGGCGCCGAGCTGGAACTGCGGCCGCCGCGCAACCGCTTCGAGCTGGTCCCGGCGGCCTCGTACGTCTTCGTGGCAGGCGGCATCGGCATCACCCCGATCCTGCCTATGCTCCGGGCGGCCACGGCGGCGGGCGCCGACTGGACCCTCCTGTACGGGGGCCGCTCGCGCGCGTCGATGCCCTTCCTGCCCGAACTCGCCCTCCACGGCGACCGGGTCGTGCTCCTCCCGCAGGACGAGGTGGGCCTCCCGGACCTGTCCTCGCTCTCGGCGCCCCGGCCGGGCACACTGGTCTACTGCTGCGGCCCGGAACCCCTGATGCACGCCGTCACGGCCGCGGTCCCTTCCGGTGTCCCGGTCCACCTGGAACGCTTCACCCCGGCGGCCCCCGGCCCGGCCCGGGCCTTCACGGTCGAACTCCACAGCTCGGGCCGCACCCTGGAGGTCGGCGCGGCGGAAACCACCCTGGCGGCGGTCCGCCGCGCCCTCCCCGACACCCCGTACTCCTGCCAACAGGGCTTCTGCGGCACCTGCCAACACCGCGTCCTGTCGGGCGAGGTGGACCACCGCGACGACCTCCTCACGGACCAGGAACGCGAGGACTCGATGCTCCTGTGCGTCTCCCGCGCGAAGGGCGCCCACCTCACCCTGGACCTCTAGCCCCTGTCGTCGGCTCCCCTACTCGTAGATCCGGGCGGCCATCACCATGTTCCCGACCAACTCCCAGTCCGGCTGCGCCGGCATCTCCAGCTGCTGATTCCGCCAGACGTGGGGCAGGGCGCCCAGCCAGGCCGCCCCCGCCTCCAGGAACGGCTCCAGCGTCACGTTCTCCCAGGCGCCGCTTGGGCGCGCCAGCGCCACGAGAGCAGCAAGCGGCCGCCCCCACCCGCACCGGGGAGGACGGCCGCTTCCGGGTCCGCTCGGGCAAGGCCTCCGGCTGGCCCCGGCCGCCGGTTCGGGGGACGGCGCCCTGGTGGGGGGTGGGGAGAGTGGAAGTAGGGTGTCCGCATGACAACCGGGGTGCGGCGCAGGATGGGTGTCGAGGAGCGGCGGCAGCAGCTGATCGGGGTTGCCCTGGAGCTGTTCAGCAACCGGTCCCCCGACGATGTGTCGATCGACGAGATCGCGGCGGCCGCGGGGATATCGCGGCCGCTCGTCTACCACTACTTTCCGGGCAAGCTCAGCCTGTACGAGGCCGCGCTGCGGCGGGCCGCCGACGAGCTGGCGCTGCGGTTCGTCGAGCCCCGGGAGGGACCGCTCGGGGCCCGGCTGCTGCGGGTGATGGGGCGGTTCTTCTCCTTCGTCGACGAACACGGCCCGGGCTTCTCCGCGTTGATGCGCGGCGGTCCCGCCGTGGGGAGCAGCCAGACCAACGCCATGATCGACGAGGTCCGGCAGGCGGCGTACGAGCAGATCCTCGCGCACCTGGGCATCGGCGTCGACGACCCGCCGGCCCGGATGGAACTCGTCGTGCGGTCCTGGGTGTCGCTCGCCGAGTCCACCGCGCTGATCTGGCTGGACGGGCGGAAGATCCCGCGGTCCGAGCTGGAGTTGCAGCTGGTGCACGACTTCGCCGCGCTGGCCGCCGTGAGCGCCGCGTACGACGAGGAGATGGCGGGAATCCTCGGAAGGATCCTGGTCCACGAGCCTGCCGACGGGCCCTTCGGGGAGCTGGTCGGGCGGCTCGGTGCGCTCGTTCCGAGCGGGGTGCCCGGACCGCGGTGATCCCGCCTCCGGCGGCCGGTCATGATCACCGATAATGCTCGCGTGATCATTGACGACGGGATCTTGTTCCGGCCGGCCGTGGAGAAGGACGCCGGCACCCTGGTGACGCTGTACGACCAGGCCGCCCGGTGGATGCGGGCCAACGGGATAGACCAGTGGAAGCCCGGTGACAAGGACGCCGCCCACTTCCGTGCGCGGATGGGCGACGGCGAGGTGTGGCTCGGCGGGGACTGCGACGGGCGGGTGGTCGGGGCGTACGAACTGTGGTGGTCCGACGAGGAGGCCTGGGGCGTCCAGCCGCCGGTCGCCGGGTACGTGCACCGGCTGATGGTGGAGCGCCAGACCGCGCCCGCCGGGGCCGGGCGGCGCCTGCTCGAACACGCCGAGCGGCGGATCGCCAGGACCGGCCGGGAGCGGGCGCGGCTGGACTGCGTCTCCACCAACCCCCGGCTGCTCGCGTACTACCAGGGTGCGGGCTACCGGGTGGTCGGGGAGCTCCCCAACAAGGTGGGGAAGGACGGCAGGGTCTACGGGGTGATCCTGCTGGAGAAGCGGCTCGACCGGCTCAGCGTCGTGTGAAGACCGAGACGGTGCGGGCGGGGACGGTGAACTCTCCTGTCGTCTTGTCGTAGGCGGACCGCTTGACCGTGGCGTCGGAGCCCGCCGCCTGGAGCTTGTGCAGGGTGTAGGCGGTGCCCGCGAGGGCGGGAACGCGCTGGGCCTGGGCGGTCGGGGTGGCGTTGAAGACCACCACCAGGTCGCCCAGGGTCATGGTGATCACGCCCGGGGTCTCGTCCTTGCCCGAGAGGGGGAAGGCCAGCCGCGACTGGACCGCCTCCGCCGTGGTGAGGGCGAACTCCGGTTCGGTGGTGCGGATCTTCAGCAGGTCGCGGTAGGCGGCCGAGGTGCCGTCGATGTCCGCGCACGCCGGGGCCGGCCCCGTCAGCAGGGGCTTCGCGTACAGCCACTTCGAGGCGTTGTCGGCGGCCGGGGGCAGGCCGCGGCCGAAGCCGTTGCCGTTTCCGGCTCGGCAGTCCCAGTGGATGGCGTTGAACCAGTCCCCGCTGTCGTAGGAGTTGCGGTCCAGGGACTTGGAGCGGAGCAGGTCCGTACCCGCCTGGGAGAGCGCCGGTCCCTGGGAGAGCGCGGCCGTCGCCAGGGCCAGGACCTGCATCCGGGCCTTGTCCTGTGAGGTGGTGGCCGGCGGCAGTTTGTAGGTCAGGGCGTCGGCGAGGGTCTCGTTGTCATGGGCGTCCGCGTAGGCGAGGGCGTCGCCGGGGGCGGCCGCGTAGCCGGCCGGGGCGCCGTTGTAGTCGAGCTCGGAGCCCTTGATCCGGCGGCCGGCGGTGTCGGTGAAGGAGTACGAGGCGAGGTTGCCGGACAGGCCGACCTTGATCAGGTCCTGGTCGTGCAGGAGGCGGGCCTTCTGCTCGGCCGGGGTGCCGTTGGCCGGGGATCCGTTCGGCGCCGTGAACAGGCCGGAGGCGAAGCCCTGGACGCGCGGGTCCTCGTCGAAGGGGCCGCCGCCGCGGACCGCGTCGCGCGCCCGGTCGGAGAAGGTGGCGATGCCGGTGCCGGCCATGTTCTTCTGCGTGGCCTGTACGAAGCGGGCGTCGTCGGCGACCTCGCCGAAGTTCCAGCCCTCGCCGTAGAGGACGATCTTCTTGCCGTCGACTCCGTCCTTGGCGACGGTCAGCTCGTCGAGGGCCCTGCGGACGGCCAGGATGTTGGCCTTCGGGTGGTGGCCCATCAGGTCGAAGCGGAAGCCGTCGACCTTGTACTCCTTCGCCCAGGTGACGACGGAGTCCACGACGAGGCGGCCCATCATGGCGTTCTCGGGGGCGGTGTTGGAGCAGCACGTGGAGGTGGCGACGCTGCCGTCGGCCAGCAGGCGCTGGTAGTAGCCGGGCACGATGCGGTCCAGTACGGACTTGTCCGACTGCCCGGACGCCACCGTGTGGTTGTAGACGACGTCCATCACCGTGCGCAGCCCGGCCCCGTTCAGCGACTGGACCATCCTGCGGAACTCGACCGTACGGGCCGTGCCGTTCGGGTCGCTCGCGTAGCTGCCCTCGGGGACGGTGTAGTGCAGCGGGTCGTAGCCCCAGTTGTAGCCGTCCTTCGCGGCCGCGGCGGCCACGCAGGCCTGCTGCTCCTGCGAGTCCGGCGCGTACGCCTTCAGGTCGCACGCGGGCTCGGTGCGGTCCCCGGGCTTCTCCGGGATCGTGCCGATGTCGAAGGCGGGCAGCAGGTGGACGTACGAGGTTCCGGCGGCGGCCAGGTCGCGCAGGTGCCGCATGCCCGCCGAGCCGGTGTCCGTGAAGGCCAGGTACTGCCCGGGGTGGGTGCTGGTGCGGTCCGCGACGGAGAAGTCGCGGATGTGCAGCTCCTGGATCTGCGCGGAGGTGAAGGGCACCGGCGCGGGCTTGCGCAGCTGCCGCCAGCCGGGCGGGGCGAGCTTCGGGTCGGCGAGGTCGACGGCCAGGCTGTGGGTGGAATCGGTGGTCAGGGCGGTGGAGTACGGGTCGGTGACGAGGTTGCGGACCACCTGCCCGGTGCTGGGCGCCCAGACGGTGACGGCGTAGCGGTAGGGCTTCCCGGTCCAGGAGCGTTCGCCGCGCACCGACCAGACGCCTGTCGCGTCGTCGCGGCGCATGGCGACGGTGTGGCCGTCGAGTTCGAGGGCGACCTGCTGGGCGGTCGGCGCCCAGACGGAGAGGGTGGGGCGGCCGTCCTTGAAGACGGGGCCGAGCGGGGTGTTCGTCGCGTACAGGTCGTCCAGGACCCCGGCGAGCTGTACGCCGGTGGCGGCGAGGACGGCCCCGTTGGCGGCGCGGGCGCTCGCGACGAGCTGGCCGCGCAGGGCTTCGCGGACGCGGTCCCGGTCGCGGGGGTCGACGGTGAAGGCGGTGTACGCGGCCAGGTGCGGGAACTTCTGCTTCTGCGCGGCGGTGAGCTCGGACCGGGTCAGCCGCAGCCACTGGGCCCGGCCGGTCAGGGTGCCGTTCTCGGCCTTGACGGCGCCTTCGCGGGAGGCGAGGAGCTGGGCGGAGGCGGCGGCCGCGGGGGCGTTCCAGGCGAGGGTGTCGCGGTCGATCCAGACGGCCTGGGCCTTGGTCAGGTCGAGGGCGGCGCCGGCGCCCGCGGGCTGCGGCAGCAGGTACTTCTCCTTGCCGCCGAGCATCCACACCTCGTGGCCGGTGGCCTTCAGGTCCAGGGACTGGTCGGTGGGGAGGTCCTTCTCGTCACCCTTGTGGAGGATGTAGCTCAGGGAGGTCGCACCGGCGGCGAGCGGGACCTCGTACACCGCGCCGTAGGAGTCGGTACGGGTCGGCAGCAGCGGCTTGGACCAGTCGGTGGGGTTCGCGGCGCCGGTCCAGACGTGCAGGCCCCAGCCGTCGTAGGCGCCGTCGGGGCGCTGGTAGTGCAGGACGGCCTTCGCCGTGTCCTGCGGCGGGTAGGCGGGGCGGTCGGTGCGGGCGGGCTCCTTGCCCTGCTCCAGCCAGATCTCGCCGGTCTTCGTCACGTCGATGGTGCGGTCGGCGCCGACGTCCTTGTTGCCGTCCTTGTCGATGACGAGGTAGCCGACGGAGGAGGCGCCGGGCTTCAGCCTGACGTGGGCGAAGGCCCCGTAGGCGTCGCGGCCGGTGAAGTCGTGCCCGGCGGGCCAGTCGGTGGCTTCGCCCTCGGCGAGGTCGCCCCAGGCGTAGAGGCGCCAGTTGGTGTAGTCGCCGTCGGGGCGGTTGTAGTGGACGACCGCGTAGTCGCGCTGGGTGGCGGTGGGGACCTCGGGGGGCGGGGCCTGCCCGGCGGTGGACGCGGCGAGGGCGCTCGCGGTCCGGCCCGCGGAGTCGACGACGACGGCCTTGTAGCGCAGGGCGGTGCCTGCCGGGGCGGTGACGTGCTGGGTGACCTTGTACGGGGCGTGGTCGGCGGAGCCGAGGACCTGCCACTTGTCGGTGCCGGTCTGCGCGGCGAAGACGACCCGGTTCAGGCCGCCGCCGGAGACGTCCGCGGTGAGCTCGACGGTGCCGGTGGCGCCCGGGGCCGGGGCCTTGAGGGTCAGGGCGGGCTTGGCGGCGGGGGCCGCGAGCGGGGCGGTGCCCTGGAGCACCACCGAGCCGAAGGCGGGGACGACGACGGTGAGTTTGCCGGCCGCGGAGGCGCGGATCAGCGCGGTGCCGCCGTAGAGGGTGCGGTACTGGGCGCCCGCCGGGGCGTCGATCTCGACGGTCCGGGACTCGGCCGCGTTGTTGGCGGCGACCAGGTACTCGGTGCGGCTGCGCGTGTCCGTGCGGGCGAAGGCGTAGACGGAGCCGTCGGCGAGGCGCTCGCTCTGGACGCCGTCACGCAGGGCCGGGTGGGCCTTGGTCAGCTTCGAGAGAGCACTGATCTGCTGGTAGAGCGGGTGACCCGGATCGTAAGCGTCGCTCGCGTGGGTGCGCGCCGTTCCGAGCTGGTCGTCGTCCAGGTAGTCGGCGACCTGCGTGGCGAAGAGGGGCTGGCGGGCGTCCTTGTCGCCGCCCGCGCCGGTGAAGCCCTGCTCGTCACCGGAGTAGATCACCGGATTGCCCCGGGAGAAGAACATCAGCTCGTTGGCCAGCCGGTAGCGGTCGAGCAGTTCCTGCTCCCCCGCGCCCGGCCGGTCCTGCTTCAGGAAGGTGCCGAAGCGGCCCATGTCGTGGTTGCCGAGGAAGGTCACCTGCTCGTAGGCGTTCGCCTTGCCGGAGGTGTACCGGTAGTCGTCTGCGAGGACGGAGCCCAGCCGGCCGGCTCCCGCGCCCTGGGAGGCGTACGAGCGGATCGCGTCCTGGAGCGGGAAGTCGAGGGTGGCGTCGAGGCGCCCGCGCGTCACGTACGGGGAGGTGACCGCGGTGTCGGCGGAGTAGACCTCGCCGAACATGAAGAAGTCGTCGCGGCCGCGCTTGGCGGCGTACGTGTCGAGGGCGGTCGCCCACTGCGTCCAGAACTCGGTGTTGACGTGCTTGACCGTGTCGATGCGGAAGCCGTCGATGCGGAAGTCCTCGACCCACTTCTCGTAGATCTTCTCCATCCCGCTGACGACCTCGGGGCGCTCGGTCCACAGGTCGTCGAGGCCGAAGAAGTCGCCCTGGTCGGAGGATTCGCCGGCGAAGGTGGAGTCGCCCCGGTTGTGGTACATCGTCGGGTCGTTGAGCCAGGCGGGGACCTTGGCGTTCTTCTTCGCGTCCGGCACGAAGGGGGTCCTCGGGAAGGACGTGCCGTCCACCTTCGGGAACTTCCCCTTGCCTCCCGCGTAGTCCTTGTCGTCGAAGGGCACGCCGTCCTTCGTCAGATACGGGAACGCCCCCTTCGACAGGTACGAGTAGGACGCCTCCCGGTAGTCCACGACGTCGGCGGTGTGGTTGGTGATGACGTCGAAGAAGACCTTCATCCCCTTCCCGTGCGCCTTGTCGATCAGCCGCTCCAGGTCCGCGTTGGTACCGAAGTGCGGGTCGACCTGGGTGAAGTCGGTGATCCAGTAGCCGTGGTAACCGGCGGAGACGTCGGTCCCCTTGCCCTGCACCGGCTGGTTCTTGAAGATCGGCGCCATCCAGATGGCAGTGGTGCCGAGCCCCTTGATGTAGTCGAGCCGGTCGGTCAGCCCCTTGAGGTCACCGCCCTGGTAGAAGCCCTTGTCCGTCGGGTCCAGGCCGGTCTGCAGGCGGGAGCCGGTCAGGCCGCCCCGGTCGTTGCCCGGGTCGCCGTTCGCGAACCGGTCCGGGAGCACGAAGTAGAACTGGTCCCGGGTCAGGTCGTGCCGGGCCGGTTCGGCGGCCAGTTTCACGTCCGAGGGCGGCGCGGGCGCCTGCGCGGCGGCCGAGGCCGCGGCGGGGAGGGCGGGCAGGAGCGTCACGGCCAGGACGGCGGCGAGCACTCCTGCGGCAGGGCGTATCAAGGCGGTTCTCCTTGTGTACGTGTCGCAGGGATGAGGGCCGCCCGGCGTGGCAGGGACGATGGTGCCGGGCGGCCCTGGTCTGTGGAGCGGCGGCTCAGTTGCGCCAGGTATCGGCCAGCGTGACCTTGCCGCTCGCGGGGACGGTGGCGGTGCGGTTGGCTCCGCTCTCCCAGGTGACGTTGCCCGCGGCGTCCTTGCGGACGTACTTGTACGCGAAGGTGGTGCCGGCCGGGAGGGTGGCGTCGAGCTTCCAGACGGGGTAGGCCGCCGGGTCGAGCTTGAGGGCGCCCGCGGTGTTCCAGGAGCCGAGCTCTGCGCGGTCGCCGGTGACGTAGATGTTCTGGCCCGGGACGGTGGTCGCGGTGACGGCGAAGGAGGCCCCGCTGGTGGCCGTCGGCGGCGGGGTCGAGCCGCCGGAGCAGGTACGGGCACCCGTGTGCAGGGCGACGGCCGTCCCGGCGGGGAGGGTGGCGGTGAACTGGCCGCCGGAGTTGACCGTGACCGTACGGTTGTTCTGCACGTCGCAGTAGTCGCCCGCCGCGAGGGAGGTCTGGAAGGTGCGGGTCAGGGCCGAGCCCTCGTGGTTGATCGCCACGTACGCCTTGGAGCCCCGCCCGAAGGCGATCTGGTCGCCGCCGTTGTCCCACCAGTCGGTGACGGACTGCCCGCGGGCCGCGTTGCGGAAGCCGACCATGGAGGAGATCTCCCGCCAGGCGTGCTGGCACTTCCAGCCGTCCGCGTAACAGGCGTTCACCGAGCCGCCGTTCGGCGGACCGGCGTCCTTGTCGGTCCACTCGTAGCCGGAGTGGACGTCCGGGGAGCCGTAGGGCCAGGCCAGCATGAACACGCTGGCGAGGGTGTAGTCCGAGCCGTTCTTGTAGTTGAGGGTGTCCCCGCCGCGCTCGGTGTCGTGGTTGTCGACGAAGACGGCCGACTGGGCGGAGGGCATGTGGCCCCAGGCCTCGCCGAAGTTCTTCAGGTAGGCGAGGTTCTCGTTCTGGAAGACCCGCTTGAGGTCGCGGGCGTAGCGGAACTCCTGCACGTCCCCGTTGCCGAGGTACTCGCTCGGCGAGACGGCCTCGCCCGCTCCGTAGATCGCCTCCTGCTTCCAGTAGACGCCGGGGTTCGTCAGCCGGGACTTGATGTTGGCGAGGTCGGCGGCGGGCATGTGCTTGGCGGCGTCGATCCGGAACCCGTCGACGCCGAGGGAGGACAGGTCGTTGAGGTAGCCGGCGATCTTTCCGCGTACGTAGTCCTCGCCGGTGTCGAGGTCTGCGAGCTGGACGAGCTCGCAGTTCTGGATGTTGGCACGGTCCTGGTAGTTCGAGATGGTGGCGCGGCAGTCGTCCATGTCGGAACCGGAGTAGACGCCGGGGTAGTTGTACTTCGTGTACGAACTCCCGCCCGTCCCCGTCCCGTCACCGGCGGCCATGTGGTTGATGACGGAGTCGGCCACGACCTTCACTCCGGCGGCGTGGCAGGTGTCGACCATGCCCTTGAAGGCGGTCCGGTCGCCGAGCCGGCCGGCGATCTTGTAGCTGACGGGCTGGTACGAGGTCCACCACTGGGAGCCCTGGATGTGCTCCTGGGGAGGCGAGACCTGGACGTAGCCGTATCCGGCGGGGCCGAGGGTGTCGGTGCAGGCCCGGGCGACGGAGTCGAACTTCCACTCGAAGAGGACGGCGGTGACGTCCTTGTCGCCGGGAGGCGTGGCGGCGGCCTGCGGTGCTTGCGCGGTGAGGGTGGCCGCTGCGACGGCCAGGGCCGCGAGGGCGGCTGCTCTGTGGGGGCGGGGCATGTGGGTCCTCCTGGCGGAGAGGGGGGATTGTGGCGACCGTAGGTGCCGCGCCCCAGCCCTGCAAGACCTTGCGCAAGAGATTGCAGAATTGTTTCGCGAAGGTGGCCCCCGGGTGTTGTCAGTGGTGGCTGCCACCCTGGGCCCATGGAGATGCAGCTGACGATCGACTGCGCGGACCCCCGGCGGATGGTGGCCTTCTGGACCGGAGCCCTCGGGTACGTGCCGGAGCCCCCGCCCGCCGGGCACGCGACCTGGCGTGCCTACTGGCAGGACATGGGCGTGCCCCCGGAGGAGTTGGGCGAGGACGCCGGGGAGACCCCGGAGTCGATCGTCGACCCGGAGGGCCGCGGCCCGCGCATCTGGTTCCAGCAGGTCCCCGAGCCGAAGACCGTCAAGAACCGCCTCCACCTCGACCTGAAGGTCGGCGGCGGGCGGGACGTGGACATCGCCCTGCGCAAGGAGCGGGTCACGGCCACGGTGGAGCGGGTCACCGCGGCCGGCGCCACCATCCTGCGGATCATGGACGAGCCGGAGATGCCGCACTACGCGGTCGTGCTCCAGGACCCCGAGGGCAACGAGTTCTGCGTGGTCTGACGCGGACCGCCCGGGGGCGGGCACCGGGTGGGGTGTCGGCCGGGACGTAAAACGTGATTTGTGGCGCCGACCAGGCCCGCAAGGGCCCAAGCCCGGCCCAGGGCGCCATAAATCACGCAGCCCCGGCCGGCGCCCCACCCCGGCCCCGGCCCCGGCCCCGCCCCTGCAAGGGCCAGGGCCAGGCCTACGCCGGGGCCTGGGCCGTCGAGCCCCTGACCACCAGCTCCGGCTGGAAGACGTACTCCGTGCGCTGGACGGGGGTGCCGCCCACCGCCTCCAGCAGCGCGCCCACCGCCGCCGTCGCCATCGCCCGTACGGGCTGGCGCACCGTCGTCAGCGGCGGGTCCGTGAACGGGATCAGCGGCGAGTCGTCGAAGCCGACCACCGAGACGTCCTCCGGCACCCGCAGCCCCCGCTCGCGCGCCGCGCGGATGACACCCAGCGCCATCGGGTCGCTGCCGCACACGATGCCCGTGCAGCCCCGGTCCAGCAGGGCGATCCCCGCCGCGTGACCGCCCTCCACCGTGAACAGCGTCCGCTGGATCAGCCCCTCGGCATCCGCCGAAGGACGGGCCGCGACGAAGCCCTGCTCCTTGCGGGCCGAGGGCACGTACCGCGTCGGCCCGATCGCCAGGCCGATCCGCCGGTGGCCCAGGTCCTCCAGGTGCCGTACCGCCATGTCCGCCGCCGCCCGGTCGTCCGGGGAGACGAACGGCGCGCTGATCTGCTCGTTGAAGCCGTTGATCAGCACGAAGGGCGTGCCACGGGCGGCCAGCCGCTGGTAGCGCGCCGGATCCGCGTGCGAGTCCGCGTGCAGCCCCGACAGGAACACGATCCCCGTGACCCCGCGCTCCTCCAGCTGCTCCACCAACTCGTCCTCGGTGGCCCCGCCCGGGGTCTGCGTGCACAGCACGGGCGTGTACCCGTGCCCGGCCAGCGCCTGCTCTATGACCTGCGCGAACGCCGGGAAGATCGGGTTGGTGAGCTCCGGGATCAGCAGGCCCACCAGGCCGTTGCTGCGCCGCCGCAGCCGTACGGGCCGCTCGTAACCCAGCAGGTCGAGCGCGGCCAGCACCTTGTGCCGGGTGCCGGCCGCCACGCCCGACTTGCCGTTGAGCACGCGGCTGACGGTCGCCTCGCTGACCTGGGCCTGCGCGGCGATGTCCGTCAGCCGGAGGGGGGAGGTCACCCCGACGTCACCTGCCACCACACCGTGGTGTCGGCCGGCAGCACGCCGTCCTCGACCGCCTCGCCGCTGGACAGCAGGGCCTCGCCGGCGACGGGGAACCGTACCGCCGTGCCGGTGGTGTTGGCGGTGCAGAGGAAGTCCCCGCGGCGGAAGACCAGGACGCCGGCGGGAGCGTCCTGCCAGTCCACCGACTCGCCCGCGCCCAGGTCCGGGCGCTCGCGGCGCAGCCGCAGGGCGGTCCGGTACAGCTCCAGGGTGGAGGACGGGTCGCCGGTCTGCGCCTCCACGCTCAGCTCCGCCCAGGAGTCCGGCTGCGGGAGCCAGCTGCCGCCGGTGCCGAAGCCGTACGGGGCCTGCGTACCCGACCACGGGATGGGGACCCGGCAGCCGTCGCGGAAGCCGTCCTGTCCCGCCGCGCGGAAGAACGACGGGTCCTGGCGGACCTCGTCCGGCAGGTCGGTGACGTCGGGCAGGCCGAGTTCCTCGCCCTGGTAGACGTACGCCGAACCGGGCAGCGCCAGCATCAGCAGGGTCGCCGCTCGGGCCCGCCGCAGACCGAGCTCGCGGTCGCCGGGCTCGCGCAGCTGCGTGCCGAGGCCGGCGGGGTTGGCGAAGCGGGTGGCGTGCCGGGTGACGTCGTGGTTGGACAGCACCCAGGTGGTGGGGGCGCCGACGGGGCGCATCGCGGCCAGGGAGCCGTCGATGACCTCGCGCAGTGCGTCCGCGTCCCAGTCAGCCGTCAGGTACTGGAAGTTGAACGCCTGGTGCATCTCGTCGGGCCGGACGTAGCGGGCGGTGCGCTCGACGGTCGGGGTCCATGCCTCGGCGACCAGGACGCGGTCGCCCTCGTACTCGTCGAGGATCCGGCGCCAGGAGCGGTAGATCTCGTGGACGTCGTCCTGGTCGAAGAAGGGCATGACGTCGTTGCCGAGCAGCTTGAGCTGGTCCTTGGCACCGAGGTCGGGCAGACCGGGCGCCTTGACCAGGCCGTGGGCCACGTCGACGCGGAAGCCGTCGGCGCCGAGGTCGAGCCAGAAGCGCAGGATGGAGCGGAACTCGTCCTGGACGGCCGGGTGCTCCCAGTTGAAGTCGGGCTGCTCGGGTGCGAAGAGGTGCAGGTACCACTCCCCGTCCGCGACCCGGGTCCAGGCGGGCCCACCGAAGATCGACTCCCAGTCGTTGGGCGGCAGTTCGCCGTTCTCGCCCTTGCCGGGACGGAAGTGGAAGCGCTCCCGCAGCCGGGAACCGGAGCCTTCGCGCAGGGCCTGCTTGAACCATTCGTGCTGGTCGGAGCAGTGGTTCGGGACGAGGTCGACGATGATGCGCAGACCCAGTTCGTGGGCCTCGCGGATCACGGCGTCGGCGTCGTGCAGGGTGCCGAACATGGGGTCGATGGCCCGGTAGTCGGCGACGTCGTAGCCCGCGTCGGCCTGCGGGGAGGCGTAGAAGGGGCTCAGCCAGACGGCGTCGACACCCAGTTCCTTGAGGTAGGGCAGGCGGCTGCGGATGCCTTCGAGGTCCCCCATGCCGTCCCCGTTGGAGTCGGCGAAACTGCGCGGATAGACCTGGTAGATCACCGCTTCTCTCCACCAGCCGGGCAGGGTGCCGCTGGAGGTGTGAAGTGCGTCGGCGAGGTGCTGGGTCATGTCGTCCTTGGAGAGATCGGGCCGAAAAGGTGGGCAGGCAGGGAGGTCAGCCCTTGGTGGCGCCTGCGGTCATTCCGGCGACGAGGTGACGCTGGGCGAAAACGAAGAAGATCGCCGCGGGGATGGCGATGAGCACCGAGGCGGCGCTCATCGCACCCCAGTTGGAGGTGTACTGCGTGACGAAGGTCTGCAGTCCGCCGGCCAGGGTGAGGTTCTCCTCGCCGACCATGAAGGCTGAGGCGTACGCGACTTCGCCCCAGGCGGTGATGAAGGCGTAGAAGCCGGTGACGGCGAGGCCGGGCTTGGCCAGCGGCAGGATGAGCCGCCAGAAGGTGCCGAAGGGGTTGAGCCCGTCGACGCGGCCGGATTCGTCGATCTCCACCGGGATGGTGTCGAAGAAGCCCTTCATCATCCAGGCGCAGAACGGCACGGCGATGGTGAGGTAGGTGATGATCAGACCGATCGGCTGGTTGAGCAGGCCGAGGTCGCCCATCAGGTTGTAGAGCGGCACGATGAGGATCGCCATGGGGAACATCTGCGTGATGAGCAGGGTCCACATGAGCGGCTTCATGCCGGGGAACTTGAACCGGCTGACCGCGTATCCGGTGGTGGCGGCGATGAACACACCGAGGACGGTGGTGACGCCGGCGACCAGGACGGAGTTGGCGAACCAGCTGAGGAAGTGGCTCGACTCCAGCAGGTACGTGTAGTTGCCGAGGCTCGGTTCCTTGACGAAGTCCGTGGTGACCGCGTACTCGGCGGGCTTGAGCGAGGTCAGCAGGATCCACAGCACCGGGAAGACGGCGATGACGGACGCGACGAGCAGCGTGAGGTGCAGGCCGACGGAGGCGAGCGGGGCGCGGGCGCCCCGAGTGCGGGTGGTCATGGTCACCACACCTCTCCCTGCTTGCGCAGCGAGCGCCGGTAGACCAGCGCGAAGATCATGAGCAGGGCGAGGATCAGCACGCCCCAGGTCGCGGAACCGGCGAAGTCGCGCGGGCTCGCGATGAACGCCTCGCGGAAGGCCTGCGTCACCAGGATCTCGGTGGAGTCACCGGGTCCGCCGCGGGTGAGCAGGAAGATCACCGGGAACATGTTGAAGGTCCAGATGGTGGAGAGCAGGATCACCGTCATGCTCACCGCGCGCAGCCCGGGCAGCGTGATGTGCCGGAACCGCTGCCAGGCGCTCGCGCCGTCCATCTCGGCGGCTTCGTAGAGCTCACCGGGGATGGACTGCAGTCCGCCGAGGAGGGCGACCATCATGAAGGGGACGCCGAGCCAGACGTTGACGGCGACGACCGAGAACTTGGCCCAGGTCGGGTCGTCGAGCCACGGGACGGCGGCGATGCCGCCACCGTCGAGGATCTTGTTGAGGATGCCGTTGTCGCGGTTGAAGAGGAACCGCCAGGCGAAGACCGAGACGAAGCCGGGGACGGCCCAGGGCAGGATGAGCGCCATCCGGTAGGCGGCGCGGCCCCGGAAGTCCCGGTTGAGCATGTTGGCCAGGACCAGGCCGAGGGTGAAGGTGATGGACACGCACGCGACGGTCCACACCACCGTCCACACCAGCCGCTGCAGGAACACCGGGTCGCCGAGCACGGCCGCGTAGTTGTCGAGTCCGACGAACTCGTACGAGGCCTCGATGTGACGCGCGCCGATGGTGCGGGCGACGTTGCGCTCGTTGGCGTCGGTCAGCGACAGGTAGACGCCGCGGACGAGCGGCCAGCCGATGATCACGCCGAGGACGAGCACCACCGGGGCGACCATGGCCCAGGCGTACCAGTGGGTGGCGAGGGCGTGCCTCAGTCCGGGGCGCCTGCCGTTGCGGGCGCTGTCGCTGTCAGTCCTGCGGCTCAGGCCGCGGGCGGCGGCGTCGTTCTCGACGTCGTCGCCCGCGGCCTTCGCCACCGACTGGCTGGTGTGAGCAGCCATGGTTTAGTTACTTCCAGCCCTTGAGGATCTTGCGGAACTCGACACCGGCCGCCTTGGCCGCGTCCTCGGGGCTCGACGCCCCGGTGATCGCCTTGGTGTATTCGACCTTCAGCGGCTCGAAGAGGGAGCCGTTCTCCGGGATCCAGGCGCGCTCGACGGCCTTGTCCACGGCCGGCTTGAAGAACTGCACCATCTCGCTGCCCTTGACGTCCGGCTGCTCGTAGGCGGCAGTGCGGGTCGGGAGCAGGCTCAGCTCCTTGGCCGACTGCACCTGGACCTCCTGCGAGGTCATGTAGTCGACGAAGGCGTGCGCGGCGGCGCGGTTCTTGGAACCGGCGTAGACGCCGAGGTCGTGGCCGCCCTGCGGGGCACCGGCCTTGACCGAGCCGGCCGGGACGGCGGCGACGCCGAGGTTGGCCTTGTCCTTGAACTGGTCGCCCGCGTAGGTGTCGGCGACCGCCCACGGACCGTTGATCATCATGGCGGCCTCACCGGACTTGAAGGCCGTCTGCATGTTGGTGTAGCCGTCCGTGGCGTTGGTGACCGCCGCGCCGGAGGTGACCAGGTCACGGGCGGTCTTGAAGGCCTTGACGCCCGCCGCGTTGTCGACGGTGACGGTCTTGCCCTTCGCGTCGACCAGGTCGCCGCCCTCGCCGTAGATCAGCGGGAGGAACCAGTAGGAGTCGTCGCCGCGCAGGTAGAGCCCGGCCTTGCCGGACTTCGCCTTGATGGCCGCGGCGGCGGTCTTCAGCTCCTCCAGCGTCTTGGGGGGCTGGACACCGGCGTCGGCAAGCATCTTCTTGTTGTAGAAGAGGCCGAGGGTGTCGATGACCTGCGGCACGGCGTAGGTCTTGCCCTCGAACTTGGCGCTGGCCGCGGCCTGCGGCAGGAAATCGGTGTCGACCTTCTTCGCGGCCTCGGCCGGCACCTCGTCGAGGTAGCCCAGCGAGGCGAAGTCGGCGACCCAGCCGACGTCGGCGCGGATCACGTCGGGGGCGTCGGAACCGCTGCTGAAGGCGTTCTTGACCTTGTTCTGCGCGTCGCCGTACGGGACGTTGACGTACTTGACGGTCACCTTCGGGTGCTTCGCGGTGAACGCCTCGGCGATCTTCTGGAAGCTCGCCTTCTCGGCGTCGTTCGAGGTGTCCCACCAGGTGACCGTGCCGGAAAGCTCGCCGCCGGCCTTGGTCTCAGCACCGTCGTCCTTGGTGTCACCACCGCAAGCCGTCGCCGCGAGCGCCAGGGTCGCGACCAGCGCGGTGGCCGCTATGCCACGCCGCATATGAACTCCTTCGATGATCCCGGCCGCGCCCTCGCGGTCCTGAGTTGCCAGGAACGTAACAAGACTGAAAGCCGTCCGAAAGAGCTTGCGGCAATTTTCTGCAAGAGGCCCTGATCGTTACATCCGTGTGTCCGGACGGTTGCCGCAGCTTGCTGTTAGTTCGAGTCACCTTCGACTGTTCAGGCCCGCAACCAGGGGGCATGTGCTCGCGTTGACCCCTATATGACCCATGAGCTGACCGCGTCCCGGCTTGCAAGCGCTTCCAGCAAGGCCACCGCAAGCGGCGGCTGGTGGCGCGATGCCGTCATCTATCAGGTGTACGTACGGTCCTTCGCGGACAGTGACGGGGACGGCGTCGGGGACCTGCGCGGGGTGCGCGAGCGGCTCCCCCACTTGGCCCGGCTCGGGGTCGACGCCGTGTGGCTCACCCCCTTCTACGTGTCCCCCCAGGCGGACGGCGGCTACGACGTCGCCGACTACCGGGCCGTCGACCCGCTCTTCGGCGACCTCTCCGACGCCGACGAGCTCGTCCGCGCCGCCCACGCGCTGGGACTGCGGGTCATCGTCGACGTGGTCCCGAACCACACCTCCGAGCAGCACCCCTGGTTCCGGGCCGCCCTCGCCGGGGATCCGGGGATGCGGGAGCGCTACCACTTCCACCCCGGCCGCGGGCCCGGCGGCGCCGCGCCCCCGAACGACTGGGAGTCCGTCTTCGGCGGCCCGGCCTGGACCCGCGTCGCGGACGGCGCGTGGTACCTGCACCTCTTCGCCCCCCAGCAGCCCGACCTGGACTGGGACCACCCCGAGGTCGCCGCCGAGTTCACCTCCGTCCTGCGCTTCTGGCTCGACCTCGGCGTCGACGGCTTCCGCGTCGACGTCGCCCACGGCATGGTCAAGGCCCCGGGCCTGCCCGACATCGGCCACGGCGCGCAGGCCACCCTCATCGGCACCGAGCCGCTCCCCTTCTTCGACCAGGACGGGGTCCACGAGATCCTCCGCTCCTGGCGCCGGCTCCTCGACTCCTACGAGGGCCCGCGCATCGGCGTCGCCGAGGCCTGGGCCCCGACCTCCGAGCGGCTCGCCCTCTACGTCCGCCCCGACGAACTGCACCAGGCCTTCAATTTCCGGTTCCTGAACTGCCGGTGGGACACCACCACCTTGCGGACCGTGATCGACGAGTCGCTGGCCGCCACCGCCTCGGTGGGTGCGCCGACCACGTGGGTGCTGTCCAACCACGACGTCGTACGGCACCGGACCCGGTACGGCAGCCTGGACCGGGCGCGGGCGGCCGCGCTGCTGATGCTGGCGCTGCCCGGCTCGGCGTACGTCTACCAGGGCGAGGAGCTGGGCCTGCCGGAGGTGACCGACCTCCCCGACGCCGTCCGCCAGGACCCGGCCTTCCTCCGTACCGCCGGACAGGACGGGCTGCGCGACGGCTGCCGGGTGCCGCTCCCCTGGTCCGGCGCGGAGCCGCCCTACGGATTCGGGCCGGCCGGCAGCTGGCTGCCGCAGCCCGCCGGCTGGGGCGACCTGAGCGTCGCCGCCCAGACCGGCGACCCGCACTCCACCCTGGAGCTCTACCGGGCCGCCCTGGAACTGCGCCGCGCGCTGCCGGGCCTCGGCTCTCCCGACGCGGGCCCGCTGACCTGGCTGACCGCACCCGAGGACGTACTCCTCTTCACCCGGCCCGGCTTCGCCTGCACCCTCAACACCCGGGCCGCCGCGGTCGAACTCCCCGCCCCCGGACGCCCCGTACTCTCCAGCGCGCCGGTGGAGACGGACGGGCGCACCGTCCGTCTTCCGGCGGATTCGTGCACCTGGTGGGCAATTTAAACGTGCGACCGGTACAGTCCAATCCCGTGACCGCACGGCTTGCCGACATCGCAGCCCAGGCGGGGGTCAGCGAAGCCACAGTCAGCCGCGTGCTCAACGGCAAGCCCGGTGTGGCCGCCGGCACCCGTGAATCCGTGCTGGCCGCGCTCGACGTGCTCGGCTACGAACGGCCCGTACGGCTGCGCCAGCGCAGCGCGGGACTCGTCGGCCTGATAACCCCCGAGCTGGACAATCCCATCTTCCCGGCGCTCGCCCAGGTCATCGGCCAGGCCCTGACCCGGCAGGGGTACACGCCCGTACTGGCCACGCAGACGCCCGGCGGGTCCACCGAGGACGAACTGACCGAGATGCTGGTCGACCGCGGGGTCTCCGGCATCATCTTCGTCTCCGGTCTGCACGCCGACACGACGGCCGACATGGGCCGCTACGACCAACTCCGCGGCCAGGGCGTCCCGTACGTCCTCATCAACGGCTTCTCCGACAAGGTGCAGGCCCCCTTCGTCTCCCCCGACGACCGGGCCGCGATGCAGCTCGCCGTGACCCACCTGGCCGCCCTGGGGCACACCCGGATCGGCCTGGCGGTCGGGCCGAAGCGCTTCGTACCGGTGGTCCGCAAGATCGAGGGCTTCCGGCTCGGGATGAAGGAGCGGCTCGGGCTCGACGAGGCCGAGACCGAAGAGCTGATCCAACACTCCCTCTACTCCCTGGAGGGCGGCCAGGCGGCCGCGACCGCGCTGATCTCGCGGGGCTGCACGGCGGTGGTGTGCGCGAGCGACATGATGGCGCTCGGCGCGATCCGGGCCGCCCGGCAGCAGGGACTGAGGGTTCCGCAGGACGTGTCGGTGGTCGGCTTCGACGACTCCCCTCTCATAGCGTTCACCGATCCGCCGCTCACCACCATCCGGCAGCCGGTCCAGGCCATGGGGCAGGCGGCGGTCCGGACCCTGCTGGAGGAGATCGGCGGTACGCCGGCCCCGCACAGCGAGTTCGTCTTCCTGCCCGAACTGGTGGTCCGCGGCTCGACGGCCTCCGGCCCCGGGCAGGCTCGGGGGCGTACTAGTCCGCAGGTCTGAGCGGAGGCGCCGAAGACCGTCCCGAGGGATGATCGAAGGCGAGATCGCATCTGGCAGACTCCTATCCCATGGGTGAAGCGAGCGTGAAGACACTGGAAACCCGGACGGATGTCTCGTCACCCCAGGTGACCGAGAGCGAGACCCGCCCGGGATCCGAACGCACCCTGCTCACCCGGCTGCGGTCCCCGCGCCGGCCGCGGATCTGGTTCGAGATCGCGCTCATCGCGATCAGCTACTGGACCTACTCTCTGATCCGCAACGCGGTGCCCGAGCAGAAGGCGGCCGCCCTCGCGAACGCCGACTGGATCTGGTCCATCGAGCGCACCCTCGGCATCGCCTGGGAGCAGTCCGTCAACCACGCCGTGAACTCGGTGACGTGGCTGATCGTGGGCATGAACTACTACTACGCGACGCTCCACTTCGCCGTGACCATCGGCGTGCTGGTGTGGATCTACCGCTTCCATCCGGGGCGGTACGCCGCCACGCGCCTGGTCCTCTTCGCCACCACGGGCGTGGCGCTGGTCGGCTACTACTGCTACCCGCTCGCGCCGCCCCGGCTGATGAACGGGCAGCACTTCGTCGACACCGTGCTGGTCCACCACACGTGGGGCTCCATGGCGTCGGGGAACCTCAAGCAGATGTCCAACCAGTACGCCGCCATGCCGTCGATGCACATAGGCTGGTCGCTCTGGTGCGGACTGACGATCTTCGCGGTCGCCTCCGCCCCCTGGGCCCGGATCCTGGGCCTGCTCTACCCGACGGCGACCCTCGTCGTCATCGTGGCCACCGCCAACCACTTCTGGCTCGACGCGGTGGGCGGCATGCTCTGCCTGAGCTTCGGCTACACCGTCTCGCGCAGCTGGTACGGCTCGCTGCCGCACCGCCTGCCGCGCCACCCCGAGTACGCGGGTCCGCACCCGGCGGCGGCGCTGCTGAACCGCTTCCGGCGCTAGCGCACTGGAGCGCTGGAGCGCTGCAGCCGGGCTTGCGATCTTGCGGAATCCCCACGGAAACCCGGTTCGGCGCGGCCCGGAACGCCCCAGTGGCGGCCTTCGGCGGGGGCGCGGAGGCCCACGCACCCCACTCGGGGCCGGGGAGTCCACGGTCCCCGCGATCGAGTCCCGGGCGGCCGGAGAGGACCTCCCCGCACACCGTCTGACCTGGGGTTTTGTGTCACGCGAAACTATGATCTCCGGTATCGGAAAGGGGATCTGGTGGACCGGCACATACGCACGGTGGAAGACGCCCTGAGGCTTCTCGACGGCCTGTTCGCGCCGGAGGCGGACCGCTGGACGGCCGGTGCGGCCTCCTGGTGGGACGGCTTCTACGCGGACCGCTCCAGGCCGGTGCCGTTCTTCGTGGACAAACCCGACGAGAACCTGGTCTCGTACGTCGACCGCGGCCTCGTCACCGCGGGCCGCGCCCTCGACCTGGGCTGCGGACCGGGCCGCAACGCGCTGCACCTCGCCTCGCTGGGCTTCGAGGTGGACGCCGTCGACCTGTCCCCGGAGGCCATCGCCTGGGCCGGGGAGCGCGCCCGCGAGGCGGGGGCCGAGGTCCGGTTCCACTGCGGTGACGCCTTCGACCTGATCGGGACCGAACTGAGCGGCCCGTACGACCTGATCTACGATTCCGGCTGCTTCCACCACCTGCCGCCGCACCGACGGATCAGCTACCTCGCCGCCCTCGATCGGGCGTTGGCGCCCGGCGGCCATTTCGCGCTCACCTGCTTCGCGTCCGGCGAGATGGGGTCCGAGCTCCCCGACGGCGACTTCTACCGCCGGTCGGGCCTCCACGGCGGTCTCGCCTACACGCCGGAGTCCTGCGCTGGATCTTCTCCGACCTGGCGGAGGTGGAACTGCGCCGCATGCGGGACGAACCGCCCGAGTCCCCCCGCTTCGGCGAATCCTTCCTCTCGACGGCTCTGTTCCGCCGATAGGCTCGTAGAGCAGCTCGTCCACCACGAACCGCTCCCGACTCCTGGAGGCCCGTCCGCATGGCTGTCGTCCACCGCACCACCATGTCCCCCGGCAAGCTGGAACTCGTGGCGTCGTGGCTGCCGACGCAGCCCTGGTACGAGGGGCGGCCCGGCCAGGCTCCGGAGTTGACCAAGGCGGGCGGTTTCAGGCTGGACGACCCCGAGGGCGAGGTCGGCATCGAGTTCATGGTGGTCACCGACACCGCAGGCGACACCCCGATCGCCTACCACCTCCCCCTGACCTACCGCGGGGCCCCGCTCCCCGGCGCCGACCAGGCTCTGGTCGGCACGTCGGAGCACGGCGTACTGGGCCGGCGGTGGGTCTACGACGGCACCCAGGACCCGGTGCTGGTGGCCCAGTTGCGCGCGCTGCTCCGGGGCGAGGCGGTCCCCCAGGACCAGAACGCGAGCGACGCCCCGGACCCCACGGTCACCGTGGTCCCCGGCCAGGACGGCCCGACGCTGTCGGTGACCCGCGTCCTGCACGCGGCAGCCCCGGCGGACCGGGACCCGGCCACCCACGTCACGGCCACGTGGCGCACCCCGGACGGCGAACCGGCCCGGGCCGTCTTCGCGGCCCTGCGCATGTGAGGCTCCGGGCCGGGGCGGGCCCAATGGGACGTGTCGGGATCACCAGGGCCGGGCACAGTGCTGGGTACTTCCGAACCGCTCTGGAGGACGGCATGGCCCTACAGAAGGCGCTCGCGTTGACCGTCGTCGGCGTCGCGGCAGGTGTCGCAGGATTCCTCGCCTCATCCGGCAGGAGCCGTGCCGAGGAGGGCGGTCACCTCGACTGGCACGGCTCTGACACCACCAGCAGCTGCGGAGGCACCGGAAGCTGCGGCACCGAATGCAGCTGCGGGACCGCCGTTCGCGGCGACGGCCTCTGAGAGGCCGCGGCCCGGCGGCCGGATCAGCCCGCGGCGTACCGCACGAAGCCGGTCCAGGTGGCGGGGGCCACGGCCAGGTGGCCGCCGTCCACGTCCTTGGAGTCCCGGATGAGGATCGCTTCGGGCATCAGGGCGACCTCGACGCAGTCGTTGCTGTTGCTGGCGCTGTAACTGCTCTTGACCCAGCTCAGTGCGGAAAGGTCGCCGACCGAGGGCTCTGCTCGCCCGCCTGCGGCTGCGCGACCCCCGGCTGCTGCTCTCGGAGCGCGACGTGGCGCGCCTGGCACCCGGCGTCACCACCTGGCTGGAGCGCGGCCTGAGCCCGGCCGCCGTCAGCGGCACCCTGGCGGGCTGCCTCCCGGCGGAGCCGATCCGCTCCCCCGCCGGCCTCCTGGCCCACCGCCTCACCGAGTACCGCCCGCCCCTCCTCCCGGATCGCCCGCCCCTCCCCCGGCCCGCAGAGCGGCAGATCCAGCCCTTGCAAACCTGCGACGCCTGCGACCGCGCCTTCCGCTCCCCCACCCCGGGCCAGTGCTCCTCCTGCACCGCAGCCAAGGCCGCGTGACCTCGGATGAGGGTCCGAGGTGCTCAGCCCGTCGGCCGGGCCGGATCGGGCCGGCCGCCGCCGAAGACTTCCTGGACGAGCCTCTGCGTCGCCTTCTGGAACGGCACTGCCAGGGACATCGCGGCGTCGTCGACATAGTTCAGCGAGGCGGTCAGGGTCTTGCTGCCGTCGGGCGTGCTGTACATCAGCCCCGCGTGGCCGGCGATGCCGCCGTTGTGGGTGATGACGGTGCCGCCGTTCGGGCCCGCGTCCTGCACGAACACCCCCAGGCCGTACCCGGCCTTGGGATGCGTCTTGTACATCTCGGCCAGCAGCGGGGCGGGCAGGAGCTTGCCGCCCACCAGCGCGGAGATGAAGGTGTGGAGATCCTGGGTGGTCGAGATCATGTCGCCGCCGCTGGAGATCCAGGAGGGGTTCTGGCGGGTGACGTCGACGGTCTTCGTCTCGCCGGCTTCCTCGTACCGGTAGTAGGCGTGGGCGTGCGGCTCGGGGACGTCCGACTCGGTGGTCGGCGCCACGGTGTCCGACAGCCCGAGCGGCCCCAGGATCAGTCGCTGCATCTCCTCGGCGACCGAACGACCGGTGACCTTCTCGATCAGCAGCCTGGCCAGCACGTAGTTGGTGTTGGAGTAGCTCCAGTCGGCCCCCGGAGCGAACCGCACGGGCTTGGACAACGCCAGCCGCACCAGTTCCTCGGGCCGGTAGGTCTTGAACCGGTTTTCCACCCACTCCCTGCCCGACCAGGGGATCCCCGGCGCGAACGTCCCGTCGTCGTAGTACTCACCGGTGAAGTTGAACACCCCGCTGGTGTGCTGGAGCAGCATCCGCACCGTGATCTGCCGGTCGAGCCCGAACTCGGGCAGGTGCTCGGCCACCGGGTCGTCCAGCCCGATCCTCCCCTCGGCCACCAGTTGCAGCACCACGGTCGCGGTGAAGGTCTTGGTGTTGCTGCCTATCCGGAACCGCCCGTCCGTCGGCGGCTTGGCGCTCTCGCCCAGCTTGCGCACCCCGGCGCTGCCGACCCACTCGCCCCGCTCATCGTGCACACGCAGTTGCACCCCGGCGAAACCGGAATCGACGATCTCCTGGATGGCCTTCTGCAGCTCCGGGCGGCCCTGCCCGGCGGTGGTCTTGTCAGTCATGGTGAGTGCTCCTTCAGATGCTGCGGGCGGTGATGTCGCCGTAGGCGGTGGTCGCGTGGATGGTCAGACCGGCGGCGGCGCCGTCGGTGTTCTGGAGCGCGTTGTGGATCCGGCCGTAGGAGGTACCGGCGTCCAGGGAGGCGGAGACTCCGCGGGCGGCGCCGACCGAGATGTCACCGGCCTCGGTGCGCAGTTCGACCGTGCCGCGCACGGCCTCGGTGATGCGCAGGTCGCCCTTCTGGGTGCTGATCTGTGCGGGGCCGCCCAGGCGGCCGACCGAGACGTCGCCGGCTTGGAGGGTGAGGTGGGCGCTGTCGGTCTCGTCGAGCTTGACGGTGGCCTGTGCGGCCTCGAAGGCGACGTCGCCGAGACGTCCGACGCCCCGCAGTTCGCCGAGGGCGGCCTTCGCCTCGACGCGGGAGCCGGCCGGCAGCTGGACCGTCACCTCGACGGAACCGGAGTTGCCGAGGATCCGGTTCTTCGCGGCCGGGGCCCCGATCCGCAGGACGCCGTCGGCGTATCCGACCTCGATCTGCTCCGCCGCCTTCACGTCACGGCCCTTGGAGGCGTCCGCGGGCAGGACCTCGACCGTGGTGTCGGCCCGGTCCGCGGCGATGAACCGGATGCGCCCCGCGGGGATGTCCAGGACGGCGGCGATCGGGGCGTGGGTTTCGAACTTCTGCAAGGTGCTTTCCTTTGACTCGCTGTTTCCGATGAAGGAAAAGCTACGTTGCGTTCAAAAGTTGAGCAACACCATCATTGCGCAGAATCAGCATCACCGCAGGTAAAAGCCGGTAAATCGTTGCAACGGCTTAAAGGATAATGCAACAATCTTCACCCTGGTCGTTGCAATGAACTGAGAGTGAACGCCATACCGGAGGCACCCGGGGGCCACGGACCCGCCTGAAATTTGTGTCGTCGCCGGGCAACCGAATCCGAGCAGGAGGTGGTCAAGGGAGCGAAGGGGGTGGCGATGCACGCCGAGCAAGAAGCTCAGTTCCAGTCGTTCGTGGCCGCGCACTGGTCTCATCTGGTGCGGACCGCGTACCTGCTGACCGGCGATCCGCACGACGCGGAGGACGTGACCCAGACGGCGCTCGCGAAGGCGTACCGCTCGTGGCGGCGCGTGTCGCGCAGCGACAGTCCGGAGGCGTACGTGCGCCGGATGCTGGTCAGTTGCAACAACGACCGGTTCCGCAAGCGCCGGGTACCGGAGCGGCTGACGGACGCCGTGCCGGACACGTCGGTGCGCGACAACGCCGTGGCGTGGGCCGATGAGCGCAACGTGCTGATGACCGCGCTGGCCGAACTGCCCGCCCGGCAGCGGGCGGTCGTGGTCATGCGGTACTGGGAGGACCTCTCCGAAGCCGAGACCGCCGACGTCCTGGGCTGTTCCCAAGGCACCGTCAAGAGCCAGGCGTCCAAGGCGCTGGCCAAGCTGCGCGCCTGGCCCGGGCTGGGCCGGATCACGACGACCAACGAGATCAGTGAAAGGGCGGTCCTGTGAACGGGCGGGGCGACGACGGACAGGACGGCTTCGAGCTGGACCTGCGGGAGTGGATGGCCCAGGACGCGAAGGCCGTACGGCCGGCCGCCGTGCCGTATCAGGCGATCGTGCGGCAGGGCCGCGGGGAGCGGCGGCGCAGGCTGGCGGTGGCGGGGGCGGCACTGGTCGCACTGGCCGTCGTACCGGCCACGGCGATCGCCGTCACCGGCGATGGCGATGGCGGCGGTTCGTCCGACCGGGTGTCCGTGGCGGGCGGCGGCCCGACACCGAGCGAGGTGGTCAAGTCACCCCAGCTGACCCGCCTGCCGCAGGCTCCCGCGACTCCGGGGCAGCTCGCCGACGGCATCAGCCAGGAGGAGGCCGGCATCAGGCTGATCGAATGCCTCGACTTCAACCGGCGGCACTCCGGCGGGGCGGGGGCCAAGCCGCAGGACCTGGGCGAGGCCTCCGACTACCGGATCCTGCTCGCGCTCCGCAGCACCGGCAACAACAACAGCCCGGGCGACGGCCAGTACATCGTCGCCGTCAAGGACGCCCCGGCGCAGGTCCGGCTCATCTGCACCATGAAGGACGGCCAGACGAGCGGCGTCAACATCTCGTCCGGCGGCGACTCGGCCCCCGGGAGCGGGGCCGTCGTCCCCGACATGAACGCAGGAAAGCTCTACCTCCAACGGCTGAGCGGCGAAGGCCCGTGGAAGCTGCCCTACCGCTGGGGCAGCATCGGCACCGTCGTCGACCCCCGCGTCGCCCGGATCACCGTCACGTACGGCGGCGCCACCGCCGAGGCCGTGATCGACCACGGATGGTTCGCCGCCACCGGCGTGCTGGACCGGACCGTCACCAGGACTCCCCGGATCCAGGGCTACGACGCCCAGGGCACGCAGGTCTACGACTCCGACCAGGACAAGACCTACGACAAGACCGTCCCGTAAAGGGACGCAAGAGCAAGGCCTCGCCGCCGTACAGGGGTCGGCGGCGAGGTCCTACGCCCCGTAGAACAGTTCGTCCACCACGGCCCGGGCCCGGCGGGTGATGCGCCGGTAGTCGTCCAGCATCTCGCCGACCGTGCCCTCGGCGTAGCCGAGGTAGCGGCCCACCGCCGCCAGCTCGCGGGCCTCGGACGGGAACGTGTCCCCGGCGCGGCCGCGGACCAGCATCACGGCGTTGCGGACCCGGGTGGCCAGTACCCAGGCCTCGTCCAGGATCTGCGCCTCCTCGGTCGGGATCAGCCCGGCCGCGTGGGCGGCGGCCAGGGCCTCACGGGTACGGGTGGTGCGCAGGCCCGGCTCCGCCCAGGCGTGCCGCATCTGGATCAGCTGGACGGTCCACTCGACGTCGCTGAGGCCGCCGCGGCCGAGCTTGGTGTGCAGCGTCGGGTCGGCGCCGCGCGGCAGCCGCTCGGACTCCATGCGGGCCTTGAGCCTGCGGATCTCCCGTACGGCGTCCTCGCCGAGGCCCTCCATCGGGTAGCGCAGCGGGTCGATCAGGTCGATGAAGCGGCGGCCGAGGTCGTCGTCGCCGGCGACGGGTTCGGCGCGCAGCAGGGCCTGGCTCTCCCAGGTCAGCGACCAGCGCCGGTAGTACGCGGCGTACGAGGCCAGTGTGCGCACCAGGGGGCCGGAGCGTCCTTCGGGGCGCAGGTCGGCGTCGATGAGCAGCGGCGGGTCCGCGGTGGGCAGCTGGAGCAGCCTGCGCATCTCGGCGATGACGGCCTGGGCGGCCTTCGCGGCCACCTGTTCGTCGACGCCTTCGCGGGGTTCGTGGACGAACAGGACGTCGGCGTCGGAGCCGTAGCCCAGTTCGTGGCCGCCGAAGCGGCCGACGCCGATGACGGCGAAACGGGTGGGCAGGGTGTCGCCCCAATGGGACTGGACGGCGGCGCGCAGGGCGCCGGCGACGGTGGCGGCGGTGAGGTCGGAGACGGCTCCGCCGACCCGGTCGACAAGGGCTCCGTGGTCCTCCTCGGCGGGGCTGTCCTCCGTACCGTACGAGCGGATGATGTCGGCGGCGGTGGTGCGGAAGAGCTCGCGGCGGCGCACCCCGCGGACGGCGGCGACGCCGGCTTCGGCGCTGTCGGCGCGGCCGACGGCGGCGAGGACCTCCTGCTCCAGGGCCTCGTGGGTACGGGGCTGGAGGCCTTCGGGGTCGCCGAGCAGGGCGACGGCCTCGGGGGCGCGCATGAGGAGGTCGGGGGCGAGGCGGCCGGCGGACAGGACGCGGGCGAGGTTCTCGGCGGCGGCGCCCTCGTCGCGCAGCAGCCGCAGGTACCAGGGTGTCTTGCCGAGGGCGTCGGAGACCTTGCGGAAGTTCAGCAGGCCGGCGTCCGGGTCGGCGGAGTCGGCGAACCAGCCGAGGAGGACCGGCAGCAGGGTGCGCTGGATGGCGGCCTTGCGGGTGACGCCGGAGGCGAGGGCTTCGAGGTGGCGCAGGGCGGAGGCCGGGTCGGCGTACCCGAGGGCTTCGAGGCGCTGGCCGGCGGCGCGCGGGGAGAGCCGGGTCTCGCCGGGGGTGAGCTGGGCGACGGCGTCCAGGAGCGGCCGGTAGAAGAGCTTCTCGTGCAGGCGGCGGACCACGGAGGCGTGCCTGCGCCAGGCCTTGTTGAGCTCGGCGACGGGTTCGGTGCGCAGACCCAGGGAGCGGCCCAGGCGCCGCAGGTCGCTCTCGTCCTCGGGGACGAGGTGGGTGCGGCGCAGCCGGTAGAGCTGGATGCGGTGCTCCATGGCGCGCAGGAAGCGGTACGCGTCGTGCAGCTGGGCGGCGTCGGCGCGGCCGACGTAGCCTCCGGCGGCGAGGGCGTGCAGGGCGTCGAGGGTGGTGCCGGAGTGCAGGGTGGCGTCGTGGCGGCCGTGCACGAGCTGGAGCAGCTGGACGGCGAACTCGACGTCGCGCAGGCCGCCGGGGCCGAGTTTGAGTTCGCGGTCGACCTGGGCGGCGGGGATGTTGTCGACGACGCGGCGGCGCATCTTCTGGACGTCGGCGACGAAGTTCTCGCGCTCGGCGGCCTGCCAGACCAGCGGGCTTATGGCGTCGACGTACTCGGCGCCGAGGGCTTCGTCCCCGGCGACGGCGCGGGCCTTGAGGAGGGCCTGGAACTCCCAGGTCTTGGCCCAGCGTTGGTAGTACGCGAGGTGGGAGGCGAGGGTCCGGACGAGGGGGCCGTTGCGGCCCTCGGGGCGGAGGTTGGCGTCGACGGGCCAGATGGTGCCCTCGACGGTGGTCTCGGAGCAGATCCGCATGAGGTGGGAGGCGAGGCGGGTGGCGGCCTGGATGCCCTTGCCCTCGTCGATTCCGTTCACGGCCTCGCCGACGAAGATGACGTCGACGTCGGAGACGTAGTTGAGCTCGTTGCCGCCGCACTTGCCCATCGCGATGACGGCGAGGCGGCACTGGGCGGCGTCCTCGGGAGCGGCGGCGGAGGCGATGCGCAGGGCCGCGCGGAGGGTGGCGGTGGCGAGGTCCGCGAGCTCGGCGGCGGTCTGGGAGACGTCTATGGTCCCGCAGACGTCGCGGGCGGCGATGGAGAGCAGGCAGCGGCGGTAGGCGACGCGGAGCGCGACGGGGTCGTGGGCGTCGGCGAGGCCCTGCTCGAACTCGGGTAGCCCGGGGTGCAGGTCGGCGGCCTCGTAGGTGACGAGGGCCTGCCAGTCGCGGGGATGGCGGGCGAGGTGGTCGCCGAGCGCCTCGGAGGCGCCGAGCACACCGAGGAGGCGGTCGCGCAGCGGCTTGGCGCTGACGAGGGTGTCGAGGAGCCCGGGCAGTTCGTCGGCCGACTGCGCCTCGGCGAGCCGTACGAGTCCGAGGAGGGCGAGGTCGGGGTCGGCCGTCGCCCCGAGGGCGTCGAGGAGCACCGGATCGGTGCGTACGGCGGCCAGCGCGTCGGCGTCGAGCAGCCGGCCCGCGGCGGAGGGGTCGGTGAAGCCGCTGCGCAGCAGCCGGATGAAGGTGCTGCTCCTGCGTCCCGGGACTGTCATCCCGCCGCCTCCCGCGGTTGTCGCTGCCACTGCCCTGGCGTGCCTGGAGTGAGCCTATCCGGAGCAGGCGTTCGACTCACCGCGACGTATCATGATCACGGTTATCCGATTATCCGAAGATTTATGACGTGATGGGGACCGCTCCCCGCAGACCGGTGAGGGGAGCCCCATGTCCGACGCACGCCCCGGCCCTGGCCATGGCCCCGGTGCGGCTCGGCAGGACCCCGACGCCGGAGGCTGGGACCCGCAGGTGGGCTACCCCGGCTACCCCGGCTGGGATCAGGCGCCGCCGCCCGGCCCCGCGTGGCACCACCCCGAGGCCGGAACCTGGAACCCGCAGGACCCGCACCCCCAGGCCGGAACCTGGGACCCGCAGGACCCGCACCCCCAGGCCGGAACCTGGAACCCGCAGGACCCACACCCCGGCGCCGGAACCTGGAACCCGCAGGACCCGCACCCCCAGGCCGGAACCTGGAACCCGCAGGACCCGTCGGCCGACACCGGCTGGGAACAGGCGACCCCGCCGACGGCGGGCCGACGGCCCGGCACTGGCGAAGCCCCGGAGCCGCACGCCCCCGCCGGGCGCAGGGCCGCGCGGCGGGCCCGCGCGGCCGAGGGCACCGGCGGCCGGCGCGGAAGGGCGAAGCCCCCCGCCGCGCCGGAGGCGAAGCGCGGGCGCCGGGCCAAGGCCCCCGCCACCGCCGACGCGCCCGCCGCGCCGGAGGCGAAGCGCGGGCGCCGCCGCGCAGCGGGCCCGGCCCCGGCCGCCGCCGGATCACGCACCGCGCCGCAGGCGAAAGGGCGCCACCGGGCCGGGCTCGTCAAGGTCGTCGCCTTCTGCGCGGCCACCGCCGCCGGCAGCATGCTCCTGCTCCGGGGCAACGACGCCCTCGCCCGCCTGGAGTCCCCCGCCGCTCCCAAGAGCAGGGCCGCGGCCCCGGCGTCCGCCGCCGACGCGCCCGACCCCGGCCGGGTGCTCCAGATCGTCGCGCACCCGGACGACGACCTCTACTTCATGAATCCGGACCTGCGCTATTCCATATCCGCCGGCCACCCCGTGACCTCGGTCTACCTGACCTCCGGCGAGGCCGACGGCATCAACGCCGTCGCCGGCAAGGAGGCCACCACCCGGCCGAACAAGCCCGCGTACGCCGAGGCGCGCCAGAACGGCATCCGCGCCGCCTACGCCAAGATGGCCACCGGCGACCGCAGCAGCGCCTGGAAGCGCACCGTCGTCCCGACCAAGGGCGGCGGCCACGCCGAGGTCGACGTCCTCGTCGCCAAGCCCCAGGTGAACCTCGTCTGGCTGCAGCTGCGCGAGGCCGGCAACGTGTACGACGACGTCCCGGACAGCCTGCACGGCCTGTGGGACGGCAAGGTCCCCCGCCTGGAGTCGATGCTCGCCTCCGGCACCCCGGTCAAGCAGCGGTTCGCGTACACGAAGGACCAGGTCGTCCAGACCCTCGTCGGTGTCCTGGAGCAGTACCGGCCGACCACCGTCCGCTCCCAGGACCCGACCCCGGGCCGGCACCCCGACACCAAGCGGTACACCGACCACCAGGACCACTTCTACGGCGCCCGCTTCGCGCAGCTGGCGACCGCCGCGTATGCGAAGGACGTCAAGGACCGGCCGCACTTCGCGGTGCAGAACTACCTCGGCTACTTCAACGGCTCCCTGCCCAGCGCCCTGGACCCGGACGAGGCCAAGGAGAAGCTGGACATCCTGGGTACGTACGCCTGGCTCGACAGGCAGAACCACTGCGGCAGCGACGCCGGCTGCGGCGACCTCAAGATCTCCGACCACCCGGCGGGCAACCGCTGGTCCGACTCCATCAACTACGCGCGCGGCACCAGCACCTCGTGGCTGACCGCCGACAAGGAGTACGGGCTGTGGGCCTTCAAGGTGCTCGACGGCCAGGTCGCCGTCTGGCACCGGACGGGCCTGCTCGGCCGCTGGAGCGGGCCGACCCTGCTCCCCGGCACCGGCATGGACCCGGGCATGTCCACCGTCACCCTGAAGGACGGCCGGATAGCCGCCTTCGGCACCCGTACCTCCTTCGGCACGAAGCCCGCCGACTACAGGCGCGAGGTCGTCTACACGGTCCAGCAGCGCCCGGGCTCCGAGGAGTTCGGGGAATGGCAGTCGCTGGGCACCCCGGAGACCGCGGACGAGAACTGGACCTCCGACATCAGCGCGCCCGCCGTCTCGGTCGACGGCACCGGCCAGCTGGCGGCGTACGTCCGCGACGGCGCCTCCACCCTGCGCGGGCGGGTGCAGCAGGCGGGCGGCGGCTGGGGCCCGTGGGAGAAGTACGGCGGCGCCGATCTGCACGGCACCCCGGCCACCGCGACCGACGGCGCCGGGCGGCGGATGGTGTTCTCCTCGACGTCCAAGACGGTGGTGGGCTGGGTGCAGCCGAAGCCGGGCGCCGCGCTGGGCCCGGCCACCGCCACCGGGCTGCCCGACACCACGCTCCCGCTCACCGCGGAGGGTCGCGAGGGCGGGGTACGGCTGTGGTTCCGCAAGCCGGGATCCGGCAACGTCCGTACCGCCCTGCTGACGGGTGACGGCGGGCTGAAGGTGAACCACCTGACCGACCTCGGCGGCCTCCAGGGCTTCGGCTCGGTGACGGCGAGCGGGCACGTGCTGGCGGGCCGCACCGCGGGCGGGCAGCTGGGCTCGGACGTCGGGTGGGGGCGGCCGTGGGAGCGGTCGCCGCTGATGTTCGTCGGCGCGCCGTCCTCGACGATGACCGGGAAGAACCTGGTCAGCCTGGCGGTGCTGGGGATGGACGCGCGGCTGTACGTGACCTCGTCGGCGGACGCGCCGGACGCGCACCTGGCGCCCTGGCAGCCGGTGGGCCCGCGCAACACGGCTCCGTAGCGGGAGCCCGCCAACCGGGAGCCCACCGCCTGGGCGCCCAACACCTCGTATCCACACGTCGGTTGGACCGTGGTGCGGACGAACAGAGTCCACATTCCTGTCACATATCCGGACCAAAAGCTCCACAACGCACCGTCGCAGCCGGTGGACTTCGGAAAGCAGGAGCAATCGGCGAAATCGGCGAACCAAGTTCCCTGAATTCGCCTCTCTCTGACTGCTCAGCGGTTTTTCCCGCCCGGAACGAACCCAAGGCGTGACCGATGCCCTTGTCCCGTCGCCGCTTCGCGGCTCTGCTCACCGTGCTGACGGCCGGTGCCACCGGCGTGTTCGCCGTGGCCTCCGGCCAGCAGACGACGGCCGAGGCCACCCCGGAGACGGGCCCGGTCGCGGCCCTGCCCGCGAGCGTCACCGCCGGGTCGGTCGTCCAGATCGTCGCCCACCCCGACGACGACCTGTTCTTCATGAACCCGGACCTCAGCCGCTCGCTGCTGTCCGGCATCCCGGTGACCACCGCCTACCTCACCTCCGGCGAGGCCGACGGCCGCAACGAGGCGCACGGCGCGAGCGTCAAGGACCCGGAGCAGCCCGCCGACCGCACCCACTACGCGGAGGCCCGGCAGAACGGCATCCGCTCCGCCTACGCCCAGATGGCGACCGGCGACCGGACCAGCGCCTGGAAGCGCACCGTCATACCCACCGCGGGCGGCGGCCAGGCCGAGCTCGACGTCCTCATGGCGAAGCCGCAGGTCAACCTGGTCTGGCTGCAGCTGCGCGAGGCCCGCAGCACCGGCGAGGACACCCCCGACAGCCTGCGCGGCCTGTGGAACGGCAAGATAGCCGCGCTGGGTGCCCAGCTGACCTCCGGCACCCCGGTCAAGCAGCAGTTCACGTACACGAAGGACCAGCTGATACAGGCGATAGCCGGGGTCCTGGCACGGTACCGGCCGACGACGATACGGATGCAGGACCCGACGCCGGGCCGGTACGGGGACCCCGGCACCGGCAAGTACACCGACCACCAGGACCACATGTACGGGGCACGGTTCGTGCAGGCCGCCACCACCGCGTACGCCGCCCAGGTCACGGACCGCCCGCACTTCTCGGTCCAGAACTATCTCGGCTACCACAACAGCACCCTCCCGCACACGCTGGACCCGCAGACGGCCGAGACGAAGACCGGCTACCTGAAGACGTACGCCTGGCACGACCACCAGGACTACTGCGGCTCCCCCTCGGGCTGCGGCGACCGGAAGGTCGCGGGCAACCCGACCGGGCGCAACTGGGCCCAGTCGCTGCGCTACAGCCGCGCCGACCACAGCTCCTGGCTGGCCGAGGGCACGCCCGGCCGGCTCTGGGCGTTCGCCACGCTGGACGGGCAGACCGCCTACTGGACCCGGGCGCCCGGCGGCGACTGGGCGGGTCCGGCCCTCCTCCCGGGTACGGGCATCGACCCCGGGGCGACCACCGCACGCTTCCCGGACGGGCGGATCGCGGTCGTCGCCACCCGTACGGTTTTCGGCCCGGTGGCTACGGGCTACCTGCGCGAGGTCGTGTACGCCGTCCAGTCCGCGCCCGACGGCCCGTTCGGCCCGTGGCAGTCGCTCGGCAGCCCCGAAGTGGCCGACGAGGACGGCACGTCGGCGATCAGCGCTCCCTCGGCGGGCGTGGACGCGGAGGGCCGGCTCACCGTGTACCTCCGCGACGCCCGGCGCACGCTGCGCGCCACCACCCAGCTGCCGGGCGGCGGCTTCTCCGCCTGGCGGCGCCTGGGCGGCGAGGACCTGCAGGGCGACCCGGTGACGGCTCTGGACTCGGCCGGACGCCGCCACGTGTACGCCACCACCACGAAGTCGGTCCTGGCCTGGACCCAGGCCGGCCCGGGCTCCCCGCTGTCCGGGCCGTCGGAGACGGGCCTGCCCGCCACGACGGTCCCCCTCTCGGCGGCCCCGGACGGCGCGGGCGTCCGCCTGTACTTCCGCCGCCCCGACTCGGGGGTCGTCCGCACCGCCCTGGTCACGGCCGGCCCGGGCAAGCTCCAGGTCTCCAGCGTCGCGGAGGCGGGCGGGCGGGCCGGCTACGGCGCGGTCGCCGTCGCGGGCCGCCTCATCGCGGGCCGCGCGGACAGCGGCACCATCGGCACGACGGGACTGGGCGGCCCGCCCGCCTGGACGGAGTCCGCGATGCTCTACTCGGGCGCCCCGGCGGCCGTCCTCGAACTCTCCGGCGCCACCACGGCGGTCCTCGGCCTGGACGCACAGCTCCACATCACGTCGACCCCACGCGCCTCGACGACCCCGGCCTGGCACCGCGCGGTCCGCTGAAGGGCCGCGCCCAGTCCCCGAAAATTGAAGATCTTTCTAGAAACATATTCCATAACTGCCTTCCATGGGGCCACACTTGGGGTGCGTCACCCCCAGGCCGACGAGGAGCGTCGGAACCCTGCGCGAGGAGGCTTCTGGTGAAGATCAAGGGCTTCAAGTTCTTCTGCGGGGAGTGCCGGTACCGCACTTCCCTGACGAAGCAGTCCAAGGCTCTGGAAGACATACAGGACCACTACGACCGCAAGCACGCGGGGAACTACCCGCCCGAATTCCTCTACGCGGCCAAGGTCAAGCGCGGCCTTTTCGGCTAGGGCCGGAACCTTCGCGAGACGACTCCGGGCCGACGTTCGCGTGACGGACGTGGATATCGGGAGATTTCCACCCGTTCAACCCTATGGTGGCGTGGTGAACGGTCACCAGCGAGTGCGGGACGACGAGGGGAGCGCGACCCGGGTCCTCGCGCTGTCGGACGGCGTCTTCGCCATTGCGATGACGCTGCTGGCGCTCGACATCACGCTGCCCCCCGGGCTGGATGAGGCCGGTTTCGAAGAGGCGCTGGCGGACGTGGTCCCCAACCTGTGGGCGTACGCCCTCAGTTTCGTGGTCATCGCAGCGTTCTGGCGGGGCCACCATCAGGTCTTCCGGTACGTGCGGGAGGTGGACGGCACCGTCGTCAAGCTCGGGTTGCTGAACCTGGGGCTGATCGCCCTGATGCCCTTCCCCACCACCCTGCTGGCCGAGTACGGGTACCAGCCGCAGTCGGTGGCGGTCTACTCCGGCGCCGTCGCGGCCATCGGGGCCGCACAGCTCGCGCTGACCGTCGTGCTGTGGAAGCGCCCGTGGCTGAGCAGCACGGCGATGCCCGACCCCGTGGCGCTCAACGACGTGCTCGACCTGGCGTCGATGGTGCTGGTCTTCGCCGCCGCCGTGCCGCTCGCGTTCGTCTCCCCGGTGGTCGCGGAGCTGTGGTGGGCGGTGCTGGTCCCGGTCAAGGCGGTGCTGGGCCGGCGGGGCAAGCGCCTGCGCGCGGCCACCTAGGGGGTGCCGCGCATCCGGGCACTGTGTGAACCGCCATTGTGAAGCGCCATTCGGGGGAACAACGGGTGTCGCACACAGGAGGGCCGGAGCCGCGGCTCCTACGTTCGGCTGCCATGACGTACGCACCGAGTGACCGCAGCTCCGGCCCCACCCGTCGCACCACGCTTGCCGGGCTCGTCGGCGGGGCCGGGGCCGTGCTGGCCGCCGGGTGCACGCCGTCGGGCGCCTCGCCCGCGAATGCGCCCGCACCCGCTCCCTCGGAGTCGGCCTCCGCCCCCGCGGGCGGACCCACGCCCGGGGTGATGACCCTCTTCAAGGACCCGGCCTTCAACTTCAACGGGCTCCTGGCGCTCGGCGGGTCCGGTTTCGGCGCCGCCGAGGTGGGCGAGGTGCTCACCGCCGTGAACGCGATCAACAAGGCCGGCCTCTCGGCCCAGACGTACACCGAGACCTTCAGGAAACTCGGCGATCAGCTCATGGCGCAGCCCCCGGGCAGCAAGTCCGACCAGCAGACCACGCGCTTCCGTGCCCTGCGGGCCGCGCAGTACTACGGCCAGGCGCTGTTCTTCGTCCTCGGCTCCGACACCCCGGGCAGCGAGGAGCAGCTGTACAAGGCGGGGCGCGGCGCCTGGGACACGTTCTGCAGGCTGTGCGACCCGGCGCCGGTGACGGCGAAGGTCCCGTACCAAAGGACGCCGCTGCCGGTGTGGTTCTTCCGGCCGGACACCTCGGGTGAGCGGCGCCCGACCGTGATCCTCACGAACGGCAGCGACGGGCAGGACGTCGACATGTGGACCTACGGCGTCTCGGCCGCTCTGACGCGCGGCTGGAACGCCCTGGTGTACGACGGTCCGGGCCAGGGGCAGCTGCTCTTCGTCGACCGGGTGGTCTTCACACCGCGCTGGGAGACCGTCGTGACGCCGCTCGTCGACTGGCTGGTCGCCCGCTCGGACGTGGACACGGACAGGATCGCCTTGACCGGGCTGAGCATGGGCGGGAACCTGGCGCCCCGCGCCGCCGCCTTCGAGAGCAGGATCGCCGCTCTGGTCGCGATGCCCGGCTGCATGTCGCCGTGGCTCGGCTTCCCCCCGGAGCTCCGGAAGATCGTCACCCCGGACAAGGAGGAGACGAACACCATCTGGAACAAGGAGGTCGTCCCCCAGCTGCCCCCGGACGCGGCCGCGACGCTGAGGAAGCGCATCGAACCCTTCTCGGTCCCGGCGATGCTGGACGCCCGCAAGGGCAAGATGTTCACCGACTTCTGGACGCCTGCCAAACTCATCGAGTCGCTGGACATCACGAACGTCATCGGCCGCATCAAGATCCCCACGCTGGTCCTCGACTACGACTACGAGCAGTTCTATCCCGGCCAGCCGCGCCAGATGTTCGACAAACTGACGACTCCCGGCAAGGACTATCTGAAGCTCACCACGGCCACCGGCGCCCAGCTGCACTGCTCCCCGATGGCCCCGCAGCAGCACTGCGACGTCGTCTTCGACTGGCTGCAGGAGCAACTCCCCGGCAGCTGACGCAGGGGATGGTCGCCGGGGCCTAACCCGGCGGGAGGAAGCAGGGCGATGTCACCTTGAGGGTGGCGAGGCCCTCGCCCTTGGTGCGGTCAAGGACCCCGGTGATGCCTTCCATCCAGAAGTCATCGGGCTCCGTGCGCATGCTGACCCAGGGGAAGGGGCCGGACATGTCCTTCTCGTCCGACGAGTTGTACTTGTAGCCCTGCTTCAGCCAGGCATCCCGCGCCTGCAGCACGAGGTTCTTGGCCGCGGACCCCGGAACCTCGGTGAGCTTGTAGAAGAGGGTGACCTGCAGTCGGTCGTCAGGGCCGTGGTCGTCCCGGGCTATGCAGGGGCCGACGGTAGCGGGGCCCGTACGCTCCAGTGCCGGCTTGGGCGACATGACGTCCACCGCCTGGTGGATGATCTCTTCTGCCCGGTCGGTCGCTTGCTGCTCGTTCGTCGTGACCTGCTTCGCCGTCTCTCCGTCGTCCTCCTGTGCCCCACACGCGGTCACCACGACCGTCAGGGCCAGCAGTGCAGCAGCGGGGAACGCCTTCCGCAGATTCACGGCCGTCCTCCCGTGACGATGTTTGCCGAGCCGACGGATCCGCTCATACGTCTGCCGACGACGGACCGTTGACGGGCGGCGTCGTGACCGCGACGCGCAGCGCACCGGTGGTCGAGGCCGCGACCTGTGCGACCGTGCGCTCTTCGGAGTGGCCGGCGACGAGGGCAGGGATGCCCTCGTGCGTCGGCAGGTGGCGCACGCGCCATCCCGCGCTCTGGAAGTACGTCTGCGCACGCGCCAAGGCCCGTACCGTCTCGTCCTGCGACAGCGGCTCGGTCGACCAGGTGTGGTGGACCGAGGTCCCGGCCTCGCTCCGGACCGTGCTGAGGCCTTCCCCGGGCTGCGTGGGCGCCGACCCGACCCGCAGGGCGTCGTAGATCCGGCTGGAGTGGCCGAGGGCCCGTCGCGTGGCGGGATCGTCGGCCTGCGGGGCCTCGAACGCGGCGGGATCGGCCGACGCCTTGCCCGGCGGGAGGAAGCAGGGCGATGTCACCTTGAGAGAGGCGATGCCCTCGCCCTTGGCGCGGTCCACGACGCCGGTCACGGCGTCCATCCAGAAGTCGTCGGACCCCGTACGCATGTAGACCGTCGGAAAGGGGCCGGACCAGTCGACCTCGCCCGACGTGTTGTACGTGTATCCCTGCTTCAGCCAGGCGTCCCGCGCCTGCCGCACGAGGTTTTGCGCCTCAGGCCCCGGAACGCCCGTCAGCTTGTAGATGACGGTGACCTGCACACGGTCGTCAGGGCCGTGGTCGTCCCTGGCGATGCAGGCGCCTACGGGCGCGGGGCCCATGCGCTCCAGTGTCGGTGCGGGGGACATGCCTTCCACAGCCTGCTGGATGATTTCCTCTGCCCGGTCGATCGCCTGCTTCTCGTTCATCGTGACCTTCTTCGATGCTTTTCCGCCGGTTTTCTGTCCGCCCTCCTGCGCGCCGCACGCGGTCAACACGGTCGTCATGACCAGCAGTGCGGCAGTCGTGATGATTCTGCGCAAGTTCACGGTCGTCCTCCGGTAACGATCTTCGCCATGCTGCCAAGGGGTTTTTCGTCCCAGTACTGGGAGTGCGCTGGCATCATTTCCCAACCCGCGCCCGGAAGCTTCCCGTCGGGGACGTCGAAGACCACGCCGCCGAAGTCGTCGGAAGTCGGGTCGGTTCCGTGGACGATCGTGTGGTCGTCGAAAAGGTCCCAGTACGCCTTCGGGCTGAGCGGATCGCGGGCCGGGGGCGGGGCGGCGTTGATGAGGTCGTTCTGGGCCGTGGCCGCGAAGACGTGGTCCGCCGGGATGTTCAGGTCCTTCGCGTGATCCACACCCACGCCCGGACTGCCCACCATGATCGCGTTGTCGACCGGCAGGTCTATGTGCATGCTCATCGTCTCGCCGACGACCAAGGACCCGTAGCTGTGGCCCAGGAGCGTCTGGTTCACGTCGCGGCCGTGATTGGCTTCCTGGATGCCCTGGATGAAGTTGCCGAACGGCTCCCTCGCCTCGTCGGCCCACTTGGTCTCCGTCGCATCGGTCGCGATGCCCTGCGGGGCGTCGTAACCGAGCCACACGATCGATGCCGTCTTGTGGGCCTGATCCTGGCGCTCCGCCTCCGACTGGAGCGCCACGGCCCTGCCGATGTCGCCGTCGATGGACTCCAGCTTCGCGAACGTCCCGGGCACGTACGTCACCACGTTGTCGGCAGTGTCCGGATTCCCGATGGAGACGATGGCGCGCCCCATGTCCTTGCCGTCGAATCCGAGCAGATAGGGGCGAGTGCTTTCGCTCGTATAGCTGTCGAATCGTTTCTGTATGTCGTCCATGCCCTTGTAGCCGTTCTCGAGCTGCTTCTTCTTCTCGTTCCACTCCTTCCACTCATCGGTCGGGACCATCGCGCCCTTCACCTCGCGACCCGTGATGGGGCTGATGTACGGCTTGTAGTGCTCCGGTTCCTTCTTGAGCCAGGCGTCGTACTCCACCTGCTTGGCTCCGCGCTGTTCCGCGAGCACGATGCGGTTCGCGTCGTCGCGCACGTCGGAGGGAAGGCCGTCGAGCGCTCCGATACTGGCCGGGTGCATGGAGATGTAGGCGTCGCGCTGCTCCTGGGAGAGGCCGTTCCACCAGTTGGCGTTGTCCTGGGGCCAGTCGTTCTTGGGCGGCGGCTTGATCGTGTCGAGGTAGGCGTCGGCCGCGCCGCGCACGCCGTCGGTGTCCGACGTGACGTCCGTCCAGTCCCGGCCGGACACGGTCAGGTCGTCGTCGGCCTTGAGGGCCCGTATCTTCGGCGCCCACTTCGCGTCCGCGTCCGTGGCCTCCTTGAGCGCGTCGGCGATCCGGTTCGCGTACCCCATCGCCTTGCCGTAGTTCGGGTTCGGGTGGATGTTCGCCGCCTGGCGCTCCAGCGCATCGGAGGTCGCGTTGCCTCCGGCACTCCCCGTCACCGTGCCGCCTTCGGTGACCTTCTCGTCGCCCGGCTTCTGACCCGCCGGATACGCGACCGAGCCGTCGTCGTTCACCCTGCAGCCGTCCGCCTGGGCGTCGTCGATCGCAGAGGTCAGCTTCCGCTTGGCGGCCGCCATGTCGTAGGCGAACCCGTTGAGGGCCGTGCTGATCACGCCGCATTCGGTCAGGGTGTAGTGGAAGTTCTTGGCCAGGGCCTGGAGCTGCTTCTGTGACGCCTCCGCGGCCTCGCCCTGCAGCGACTTGCGCATGCCTGCGGCGACGGTGTTCTCGACGTGGTCCTTGGCCGCCTGGGCCGCGTGACCCATGGAGCTGTACCCGTCGGCGGCCTCCTCGAACTCGGAGGGCTTGAAGGCCTTGAGGGTGGCGTAGTCCATCCCGCCGTCACCGGCCCTTCGCCTGGCCGCCGACGGCGTCCGTGTCCGCGTACTTGACGTTCAGCTTGTGCATCTCGGCGTTGACCGCCTCATCGGTCGTCAACACGTCGCGGCCCACCTGCTCCAGGACGCTCTGGAGCGAGCCGCAGCGCTCGCTGACGCTTTCGGCGTACTTCTTCCAGGAGTCGTACACCTCCTTCTGCGCGGCAGCGCTCAGACAACCCGTGGTCGCGCCGAGCCCTGCCTGGCCGTCCTCCAGTTTGGTCAGCGCGGTGCCGATGCTCTGGCGGAGGGAGCCCACCCCTTGGCCGGCCGTGGACCACGCCTTCTGACTGGACTTCAGGCCGCCCGTTACGGCGCTCGGCCCGCTGCTGGGCTCAACCGGAACGTGGTTGAGCCGCATCGCCACGGACTGCTGATCAGTCACATCGGCCTTGATCTTTTCCCACTCGTCCCACGCCATGCGCAGCCCCCGATTGCCCCTGCCGGTTACTCCGGCCAAGAACACTACATCGCACCGGCAACACACAACTCACGCCGTACATAGGCCACATGAGTACCTGTACCTAGGCGAATGAGTACCTGCCCCGCTGCTCGGCACGGCCCCCGGACGGCCCAGGCCTGTCCCGCCTGCGGTCAGGACGAGGGGGCGGGGCCCGGCGCCGGGGTGTCGGCGGACCAGAAGTCGGAGCGGACGTTGGGGGTGGGGATGGCGGTGGCACCTTCGTACGTAGGGCCGTTCGCCACCTTGGTGGGCGCCGCCACCTTCGACTCGCCCACACAGGGGCTGGTGACTTCGAAGAAGGCCTGCCCCTCGTGACCGAACATGAGCATGATGCCGAATCCGTCCGGGGACGTGGCGTATATCTCCGGCATGTCCTTGCTCGGATTCACCGTCTTGATCCGATAGCCGCTCGCCTTCCAGAAGCTCTCGACCACACCGAGGAAGTCGCCGCGGCGCTGAGGGGAGACGACCGTCATCACGGTCCAGTAGCGCGTCACGTCGCAGCTGCCGGTCGTCGTCGTGTCATGGACCCATTCGAGCTCCGGCTTGATCGCCCCGACCGTCGCATAGAGCATCGCGTCGGCGCGCTCCGCCGCTCCCTGCATGTCCATGCCTGCCCCTGGCCCTTGTCCGGCCTTCGTGCCGTCCGACAGCCCGCACCCGGCGAGCAACGCGCCGGCCACGGCCATCGCACAGGCCACGTGAACGGTCCGTGTGATGCGCTTCATCGATGCTTCTCCCTCACGATGTTCGGCCCAGGGCCAGTGACACGGCTCCGGGCCGGTGGTCAGTGACCACCGGCCCGGAGTGTCGTGCATGCCCCGATGGGGCTCTGACCTGCCCTTACAGGACGGGGAGGTTCTTGCGGAGTTCGAAGGCGGTGACCTCCGAGCGGTATTCCTCCCACTCCTGCTTCTTGTTGCGCAGGAAGTCATGCCCTGCTCCGCCCCCCCAAGCGGTCGCCCAATGAGCCCCATCCCAACCAGCAGCTAGGCGGTCGTCATTGGCCATTGCCGGTGACCTCCCGCCACCCTCCGACGGCCCAGAGACGGCCCAGAGATCCACGTCCCGCAAAGGAGCAGAGCCTCATCCTCAGAGGCCAACCCCTGCCGATCCGCCGCGACCCCTTCAGAGGCGGAGCATCCGCCAAGAGCCCGCTGGACCACTGACTTGCCGTCGCCGCAGCCATGGATCCACACCAGGCCAGTGGGGTAGACATGGGGCTGCTGTCAGTGCCAGGCGCTAGCTTGCCTGATCACACCCGATCACGGAGGGGAAGACAGAGCGATGCCGTCACCTGAACACGAGTTTCTCTCCGACGCCGCTCTCCAGATCATGCAGCAGGTATCGAGATCTGGACTTTACACATACAAGGAAGGAGCAAGAAAGCTATTCGACTTCTCATGCGACCTTGCCAAGGACTGGTCGAAGGCGATTTCTGGGCAAACGCTTTGGACTCACAACAGGGATGGCATCGACAAGGATCTTCGCACCCTCCTTACCGATGAGGAGGTATCTGCTGCAGTTTACATAGCACGCCACTCAACAACCAATAAGGCGCGCGTCGGCGAGATTGTGTCAGCATACCGCAATTCGCCAATGAGGGACCGCCTGTCACGGTTACGCGTATTTTGGATTCCCGGCGACTTCGACGCCGATGACGAGAAGGCCAGGGAGTCGACCTACACGAACCTAAAGGAGGAGATCACTAGAGATCTTCTACTGTACGTCACCCTTGGAGGTCTAACAGCGGACGATGTTATACGTTTCGCCACGTCAACACGGCCAGGATATCCAGTAGTCATCATCTCTCACATCAAGTCTCACGGGTTTGACAACATGACCCGGATGGCCAGGACCTTGGGCATCAGCACGCCAATCCTGAAGGAAGAGATACAACGACTTTTTGTTTCCGGAACCCTGGAAAGTGATTACCTGACTGGCGGCATCTATAGACTGAGCGAGCGCGGTCACGCAATCCTAGATTTGTGCGCACGGCTTCACGATTTCCTCGATGGCACCCTCGGAGAAAACAGCGAATTTGAGTACGTTGCAAAGATTCTCGGCATCGACTATCGCAACGTGCCAATTGACCTAGGCGGCAACGGAGTTGGCTACCGACTAGTCGGACCCAACACGTATCAATTCGACTACGAGAATCCATCCGCATTCCTTTTGAACCATGTCGCTTGGGCGGAGTTGGCGGGCGCCGTCGATTGGCCAGCACCATTCTTCACACTGCCAACGATCTAGTGACGCCGATAACTATCGGTCACTCTTAAGGGCTTCGGGTCCAGCTAACTGTCGACTTAGCTTGACTCGCCGCCAGCACATCGCTTAGCAACGGAGCCGACAATGGACCTGTTCAGTCGTGTTGATCTCTCGAAGCCCCCTGCTCGGCGATTCGGCGTGTCAGTGGGAAGCGAAATCGAAGATGCCTTCCGATCCCGCCTGGCACCGCTGAGCGGTCACTTGCAGGCGGTTGAACTTGATCTTCTATTCTTCTCGCGCGCCTATTGGCCCATCGCCCCAAATCCTTCTTGTGCCGCAATATTCAACCACGCTCTGAACGATTTTCAAATACTCCTGAAATCCCTATGGGATGGCGACGGAAGAACGGCTGCAAGGACTTCGAGATCGCTCTTTGAGCACCTCGTAAACTACAAGCATGTCGCTGGCGAAGCAGATGGCGCAGAACGCTACGACGCCCATATTGCGATCACTCGGCAAATCCTTGCCCGTACGAAGAAACGCCTTCCGCTCCTACGAAGCACTCCGATGAGGAGGGAGCTACACAGAAAGGCCAAACTAGACCGGGAAAGTAGATCAGAACAAGCTGCACTGATCCGGAAATATGGGCCCAATTTCGCAAGAGACTGGGCCAAAGATAACTTGCGCGAACGGGCGAGAAAGGTTGGCCACGAGTCTGACTACGACACCTACCGACTGCTTTCTCAAATAACCCATGGCAGTACCGGTGGAACCATGGGAACGGTGAGTAATAACGCTGGTCGGACCGTCCACAGATTGGGACCCTCTTTTGAGCTAGCAGCCCTGTCGTATCCCGAGGGAATCTCCTTCTTTCGTGACCTATGTCAGCACATCAATTCTTCGACACCAATACATGATGGACGAATCGTCTCTACGCTCAACAGTCTGACAGCAGGTTGGGGAACCTTCAAGGAAGCATGCGAGTGGATCGACCGGAATCTCTGGCCCGATTCCCCACCCCCTCCCCCTGTGGCAATTCTGGCAATCTACCCGAACGGGCGCACAAGGTGGTTCCTTTGGGAACCCTCTTTGGGGCTAATCGTCCCCGGCATGCCACAGCAAGATCTGGGTTGGATCGAAGAGAACGCCAAGGGGTATATGAATTTTAAGCCAGACGGGACATTCAGCGGAGACGGGGAAGGTAGGCCAATAACTGTGCGAGTCCTGGATGTGCAACTTTCCATAACGCCCACCGCAAAATGGGTGCCAGCCGAGGCGATTCTGCAAAAGAAGAGTGCCTCAGGCCCCTCGGATACGTTCCGCAGCTAATCCAGAATAATGGCTCTCCTCTCTCACATGCTGCATCGAAGGTTCTGATCAGGGCGCCCCGGACAGCCCTCAATCGATCCAACGCCCCCTCTCCCGCGCGGGCCCGGACATGCGAAGCTGGGTCGTGCGGGAGCCCTGGGGGCCGCCCGTGCGCCAGAAGAAGGAGGAGAAAGCGTGCCGAACCCCAGCCCGCGCGGGACGTATTTGACGATCTCGGAGGCCCTGCAGGCAAGGATCGCCCAAGGCGCCTACCCTGATGGCCTTCCGTCCGAAGCGGAGATCGGGCGGGAGTTTGGCGTGGCTCGCACCACCGTCCGTCGTGCGCTTCACGCACTGGAGCAAGCCGGCGACGTGACGACAATCGCCGGGGTCGGCCGCCAAGTCGGTGACGACGCACAGATGGCACCGTACAAGCGGATCATGACGGATCTATTGGACCGCATTAAGACGGGTGAACTTCCCCCCGGTGCTCGTCTCCCCAGCGAGGCGGAACTCGCCGACACGTACGGAGTCGCGCGGGGGACCGTCCGACGCGCTGTGCGCGAACTGGAGGCTGCGGGGCATGTTCAAGCTCAGCACGGAGTCGGGCGGTTCGTGAGCCCGGCGTCCTGAACCGCGACATCTTCGGAGGCATTCGCATGCGCTTGGCCAAGTGGGCTCACGACCTCGCGGAGTCCTTGCTCGCCGACAGTCTGCCGACGCGCTGGGCCCACTCTCAGCGGGTCTACTCGCAGGCCCTGACGCTGGCACCAGCCCTGGGAGACGATGCGGAGCTGCTGGCTGCCGCGGCCATCGCGCACGACGTTGGATACGCCAAGGTCGCTGTCGACACGGGGCAGCACATGATCGATGGGGCTCGGTACCTCCGGGACGTTGTCGGCGCCGACCCGCGGCTGTGCAGTGTCGTGGCCTTCCACACCTCCTCCCCGTGGGAGGCCGCCGAGCTGGGGCTCGACGAGGCGCTCGCGGAGTTCGGGCCCGCAGAGCCGACTCTCGTCGATGCGATCACCTATTGCGACCTGACCAGCAGTCCCGTGGGTGCGCTTGTTGACCCGGCGGAGCGGCTGAAGGAGGTGCTGGACCGGTACGGCCCCGATCATGTCGTATTCCGGGCTGTGTCTGCCGCTCGACCGGAGCTTCTGGCCCGGGTTGCTCGGATCCGCGAGCGCAGTCACGGAGTCAAGCCGGCACGCCTCAGCTGATCGTCGTCACCGGGGAGCCTCGGAACCCCTCCTCCAAGCGTCGGCGCGTGGTGGGCGATAGGTCCAATGCATCGATCTCCGACCTGGGCACCCACCGGACCTCCAGGGATTCCGAACTCACCTTGATCTCCCCGCTGACCGGGCGGGCACGGAAGCAGAGCGAGAATTCCTGTCGGACCTCTCCGTCCGCGAACGCGATGACGTGTCCTGGGTCGGTGAAGATGCCGACCAGGCCGACGACTTCAGTCACGATTCCCGTTTCTTCCAGGACCTCACGGACCACCGTGCTGGCGATGTTTTCCCCGATCTCCTGGACGCCCCCCGGCATACCCCAGCGCCCGTTGTCAGACCTGCGCTCCATGAGCACGTCTCCGGCATCGTTGACGACAAACGCCGTCACGGCGGGCACGATGCTGTTGGCCTTCGGCGCATCGGGATCGTTGAAGTAGTCAGTGCGGTTGCCCATGGTCACCTCTCGACGGGAACGGCTTCGGACCAAACCTTGTCGAAGCTCTGCTGGTATGTGGAGACCAACTCGGCGCCGGCCACCTTACGCAAGTGGAGAACGGGCGTCAGCGGGGCGCTCACCCCGTACACCTGCGTGTTCACCAGCCACTCGTCATCCGATCGGTAGAGCGAGTTGTGCAGCGTCGACCGGTGCAGACGGAACTCGATTCCAGGCACGGCGTACAGAGGGCGATAGAGCTTCATGACCTCTCGAACCTTGTAGGCCACGCCTTCGCCGATCTCTTCCTCCTCCCCTCGGCGCCGAATCTCCGGGCTCTCCGGGTCGCCGAGCAGGATGCGAGCGCGCACCCCTCCGGCCGCTTTCATCCGGAGCAACTGGGCCCATCGGGGATTCTCGGCGAGGAAGACACCCGCGTGCACCAACACGCCGATCTCGCGCTCCGCACGCCCGAAGAGCTGCAGCCAAAGGTCGGCCGGCACGTAGGAGCGATGCGGATAGACCTTGAGGACTTCGGCGTCCGCAGCGTCCTGACGTTGGCCATCGGGCAGGCCGTCAGGCCAGAGGTAGCCCTCGTCCTCCCGGAGCAATGCTGAGATGGCAAGACGATGGCGCCGGTAGGGCGCCCGCCCCTTGGTGATCCATCGCTCCACCGTCTTCGGGTCCACCCCAAGACGCTCAGCCAGGGCATCCGTGGTCACGCCTTGCGTCAGCATCGCGGACCTTAACCGCTCGTTCGCCATCTCTCCCCCGGGGACGTCTAGGGACGCGCTCGCCCACCAGGACGGTACTCAGGACGTCCCAAGTCGTCCAGTGACGTGGTGACTTCGTCCCGCCCTTCGGCGGCACTCTGATGACACATCGCACGGCGGATCGGCTGGAGCCCGGAGCTTGACAGCCCCAACCAGAACCGCCACTGTGAGATACACGTTCAAGCATGTATCTCATGCAGGGGTGGGCGGCACTTCACGCTGACCTGCATGGATTCCTGCCACGAGCTGTGTGCACGGAAGCGGCCCGCCTTGGTACGGGGGTCCGCTGTTGAGGGCGGGGACGCTGCAATCCCGCTAAAGGCCAGGGGACAGAGCTTCGGCTCGACTGGCGAGGTGGCCCGGTGACCGCGAGCAACGGCCGGCGTGTGGGGACGTGGTCCCCCTTGCAGTGCGAGACCTGTGCCCATGAGTTTCGGAGGTTCGAAGTGATCCGCTTAAGACCCTTGGCCGCTGCCGCACTGGACCGGCGTGGCGGCGTTGCCCTCCGCGTCACCTGACCCGCCGCACGTGCGTGCTGCGGTCGGCTGCCTCCCCCGCCCGTCCAACGTCGCTCTCGGCGTACGGGCGGGGTCGCAGGGAGCCGGAGTTCTTCCTGCTCCACCAACGAAGTGCAGCCCCGACGCGGGAACGCCGGGGCTGCTGTTCGGGCCCGTTCCTGTGTGAGAGGAGCAAGACCCAATGAAGTTCATCGTTGCACGTCAGAACCCCGTTACCGTCCTGCCGACGGATCTGGAGCCGACGGACGCCGAACTGGCGGCAATCGAGATGGAGATGCCCGTCGTCTCCGCCGAGGTCGAGCTGCTGGACGCGCTGATTGCCCTGCTGGACCGGCCGGCCTGGGAGTTCGACGCCCGCCGTATCCGCCGAGCGCACAACCGGGTGCTGTCCGCCCGACGGGACCTGGCCAACTGGCAGGACCCGAAGGAGGCGGCGTGAGCACCGGCCGAACGCTGACCCGAGCACAGAAGGTCGTACTCGGCGCCGCTTTCGTGCCGATGCTCGTCACCGGCGCGGCCGGCGGAGTGGGTACCTTCTCCAACATCAAGGGCGCCTACGGCTCCGGAACCGCGCTGGGCGCGGTCGCCGCCGGCGAGGGAGCGACCGCCGTCTTGGCCCTGGTCCTGCTCGGGCTGACGATGCTCGGGCAGGCCTCCCCGGCAGTGGTCCGGATCGGGCTGTGGCTACTGCCTGCGGCCGCTGCGGTCATGGCCGCGATGGCCGCCGACGGTACGGGCCGCACCGTGATCTACGCGGTCACGCCGATGGGCATGTGCGTGGCGGCCGAGGGCATGGCGTTCCTGGCTCGGCGGATCGTGGTCCATACCGACGGCCGGGACGCGGAAGCCGAGCACCGGGCCGCCACCGTGATCCGGTCGCTGGCCTACCACCGGGCCCGTGCCGCGAACCACCCTGACGAGAAGATCCGTGCTCGCTCCGAGCGCACGTCGTGGAAGCTCGCTCGTCGGATCGGCACCGGGGATACCGCGCTCGGCACGAGCCTGCTGGACGTTCAACGCGAGCGTGTCACCGACGGGGCCGACGCCGCCCTGGCCGACATGTTCACGGCTCCCGTCACACCAGAAGCTCACGCTGTCACGGCCGCCGTGACGCCCGCCCTCGCTCCAGCCCCCGAACCGCGTACCGGCTCCTCCGCGGGGACGGCTGAGGGCGAGGCCGTCACGGTTGCCCGTGACGGGGAAGACACGCAGGTCAGCCCGGCAACGTCGGACGCCGAGGTGACGGCCGTCGCGGTGCCCGTCACGCCCGTGACGCTGGATGAGGTCGCGGCCGTCACAGGCGTTCCCACGCCCCACCCGGCGGAGACGCTCTCCGACGAACAGCTCGTCGTCGTGCTTCGGCACCTGCGCTACTCCGCCGACCCGCCGCTGTCGTATCGGCAGGCCGTGACGGCCTTCCGTGACGCCGGGTTCGTCGGGGGCGAGCAGCGCGTCCGTAAGGCCTGGGGTGCATTGATGTCCCAGGAAGAGTCCACGCCGTGACCGGGCTGCCGGTCTACCCGTGGCGCCTGGCCCCTGACGGTCTGGCCACGCGCCGACAGCTCCGCGCCGCCGGTCTGCGGCCGGGAGGGCAGGACGTCGTCGCGCAGGTAGAGCGGCTCCGCCGACGGCGAGGGCCGCTCGTCGCCTTCCTCTACCGGTTCGATCTGGCGATGCCGGTTCGGCCGATGACCCCGGCTCGCTGGGCAGCGCTTGAGCGGGCAAACGAGGCCCGCCGTGTCTGCCCAGTCTGCCGTCGCGATGCCGGCTACGTCATCCCGGCCTCGCTCGGCATGTGCGTGCCCTGCCAGACCGGAACCGAGCAGTACGCCGCCTGAGCCCTGCCCCCTGCCGTGAAGGAGTTCTGCTGTGTCTCGCCGTACACGCTCGCAGGCCGCACAGGCGGCTTTCCCCACCACCGTGCACATTCCTCGGCAGCGAGGCCGGCGCCGTCAGGTGCCGCCGGTCATCGTCGTCGTCTCGGAACAGCCCACCCTGACCGCCCGCGCCACTGCGGCGACGGGCCGGTTCGTGTGGCGCCACCGCCGTACCTGGGCCCCGACCGGCATCGCCGTCACGCTGCACGTCGTGGCTGCGGTTCTTCACCTGTTCGCCCCGTGGACGGGCCTGATCACCGCTGCGGCCAGTCTCATCCCTCTGGGGCACCTGGTCTGGCTGGCCAAGACCCGTCCGGCCAGTCGGACCGTGTGGGCCTGGCGGATCTCCCTCGCGGTCCTGGCCCTGGCCGGGCTCGGCTGGCTGTCGCTGGCCCTGTGGTTCGGCCCCGCGAGCGCGGCGCTGATGGGCCTGTGGTCGCTGACCACCCTCACCGTTCAGATTCTGTGGCTGACCGCTGGCCGCACCACCTCTAAGGGGCACAGCTGATGTCCACCAACTCGTGGATGCCGACCAGCGGCAACGGCGCACAACGTCCCGGCAATCCCCCGACCGGCGGCCAGCGCCGGACCACCCCGCAGGGCGGTGGCCAGCAGAGCACCGCTGGACAGGGTGGAGCGAACCGCTCACGGACGACGAACCGGAGCAAGTCGCGGGAGTACCACTTCCACATCAACGACAACAGCGGTGGCCCCCGCGGCGGGAGCCAGCAGGGCGGACGCGCCGGTCAGGGCCGTGGCCAGGGCGGCGGCGGGCGGGTACACAGCCCGCTCGGTGACCCGGAGTTCTTCTCCAACGTCGACATCCGCAACTACTGCGAGAGCGGCCGGGGCCTGTTCCTGCAGATGTCGTTCGAGCTCGCCAACGCCGCCGAGCTGCTGAACGCGGTCCTGAAGGAGGTCCCGGACCCCGAGGGCCGTCCGTTCGGATCGCGGATGCGGGCCCGCCGGGTATCGAAGCGGCTGCAGAAGGCCGCCGAGGACGCCCGCGACACCGCCAAGAACCTGGCCGCCACGTACGCGGCGTTCCAGCGCGAGTTCGACCCCGAACTCGCCCCCTACCAGTCGAAGCGACCCCGCCAGAGCGGCCGGCGCTTCGACTTCGGCTCCTAACCCACCGACCGGCAAGGAGGTCAGACCATGTCCCGAGCCACCGTACAGACGGAGGACCAGCAGTACGACGCTCAACTGCGCGCCGCTCACGGCGACGGGGGCGGGGTCGGTGAGTACCTGCTTCACCGCGCGAAGCCGCACCTTCCCCCCTGGCTGGCGGGCGCCGGCGTAGGCCTGGCCTCCCTGCCCGCTCACTACTTCTGGTCCGGACAGCCCGGCGTCACCGCCGGGCTCACCCTCGCCTCGGTGGCCCTGACCGGGCTGACCTGGTGGGCCGGCCGCTCCACCACGCAGCAACGGCGCCTGCACTCCGCCGTCACCGTGGCTGCGGCCTCCACCTGGTTCACCGCAGCATCCATTGCCGGCCCCGCAGCGGGCCCGCTCGGGGAGCTGTACTTCATCGGCGCCCCGACGCTGGCCCTATCGTGGAACATTCGCCAGATCCTCCGCCGCAACGTCGACGGACCCGCTGCCGGAACGGACGGCGGGTTCCTGGAAAAGGTCGGGCTGGCCAAGACACAGGTGGTCCGCTCCGAGGTCGGCCCCAACAAGGCCACCTTCGATCTGCAGCTCCCGCGCGGGGAACTGACCAGCACGGACGTGTCCAAGAACCTGGAGCGGATCGCCGGCGCCCTGGACGTCCCCAAGACCGCAGTCCGCATGATGGAGAGCCCCGACTCGGCATCCCGGGTCACGCTCACGGTAGTACCGCTGGACCTGCTCAAGAACACCGTCCCCTGTCCCGGGCCCTCCAACCCGGGTGGCTCCATCGCGGACCCGGTAGTCGTCGGGATCTACGAGGACGGCACCGAAGCAGTCATCTACTTCCCCGGCGACCCGGCCGCAGCGCGGAACGCGGCGCACTTCCTGGTCATGGGGATGACGGGATCCGGGAAGTCCGAGGGCGGGCTGACCGCCCTCGCCGAGGTCCTCACCCGATCCGACGTGATCGTATGGGCCTCCGACCCGGCCAAGGCCGATCAGACGCTCGGCCCGCTGCTCCCGGCGATCGACTGGGCCGCACTCGACATGCCCTCCACCAGGGCCATGGTCGAAGCGATCAAGGCCGCGATTCCCGTCCGTACGGCGTGGCTCGCCAAGTACGGATACAAGCAGTGGGAACCCGCGTGCGCCGAGGTCCAGGCGGACGGATCACCGGGGATGCCCTACCTGATCGGCTGGTTCGAAGAGGCCGCCAAGACCATCCGAGAGACCGACGACGACGTCTTCACCGGCATCGCCCAGGAAGCACGCTCCGCCGGCGTCTCTCTGGTGATCTCCATGCAGCGGGCATCCGGCAACCAGGTCTCCACCGACACCCGCGCCTCGTTCGGTTCCTCCTGGTGCCACGGCGTCCGCACCGAGCAGGACGCCCGCTTCGCCCTCGACGACGACGTTCTCGACGCGGGCGCGTCGCCGCACACCTGGAAGGACAAGAAGCCCGGCTACTCCTACCTCGTCGCCAACGGTGTCCCGGAGACCTTCTGGGCGACCCCGCTGCGCGACTACCTCAGCAGCACCGACTACCTGACCTGGGTCGTGCTCACCTTCGCGGAAGCGCGCGCCGGAATCGATCCGGTCACGGCCGGCGTCGCGGCCCGCACCGTCGACCGGGCGTTCACCGCCCGCACCCGCTACCCCCTGCCCGGCACCACACCCGAGCCGGAGATGCCCGTGGACGAGTACGACGCGGACGACGAGTACGAGGTCCACGACGTCGAGCCGTACGACGAGGACACCGACGACGAAGAGTTCACCGACCCTGAGGCAGAGCTGCCCGAGGTCGAAAGCGTCGTCGAGTTCGCTCAACCCGCCGCAGAGGCGCCGCGGATGAAGCTCACCGCCGCGCAGGCGCGTGCCGCCATGGAGGAGCTGCTCGACGAGTTCGAGGAGGAAGAGCGGCTCATCGTCGGTCCGTCGGACTTCATGGAGCACTGCGACCGCCACGGACGCTCCCGTTCCTGGGTCTCCGGACAGGTCTCCGCGTTCGTCATGGCCGGCCGTCTGGCCGAGACGAACGAGGTCGGCCGCTACCGGATCGTCCCGTACCGGATGGCGGCCTGACGCGTCAGACGCGTCAGACAGCCCTGACACCGAACAGCGCCAAAACACAGGTCATACGCGTGCGCGAGGGGTGTCAGACGGGTGTCTGACGCGTCTGACACCCCCACTGGCACTCGGCCTGACACCCCTGAAACCCACACCCGAGCGGGGCCCGAGCCATCCGGCACGGGCCCCCGTCCTCTCCAGGGAGCTCGTCTTGTCCTACGAGACACAGCCCGCGCCCCTCCGGTACGGGGAGGCCGTCCTCCACCCGCCGGCCCTGCCCGAGCCCCGGATGCTGCCCGCCGAGATCCCGCCCGGCGTCCAGGTCGTCACCCTCCCCGGCGGCGTCCGCACCCTCGCCTACGCCCCCAGCGCCCCTGCCGAGCCGGTACGGGTCCCGGTCCAGCGGATCCCCGTCTGGGCCAAAACCACCGCCCTGCTCGCCCCGACCGTCGGCGGCGGCATCGGCGCCGCATCCATCGGCCTCGCCTACGCCGCTCCCGGGCTGATCGCCCTGACCGAAGCCCTCTGGGCCGCCGTCGCCCTCATCGCTGCGGGCGGCGCCGCACTCTTCCTGGGCCGGGCCCGCCGCGCGCCGACGTCCACGCACATCACGCAGCACATCACCGCGACCGGCCTGTTCGGCCGCGCCACCGGCAGCACCGTCCACCACCGGTAACCGGGCATGGCCGTCCACCAATACCTGAACTGGGGCGATGCCAGCCACTACGACCGAACCCGGACCCTGCCCTGCGTGCTCTGCGACAAGCCCACCCCGCTCCGCTCGCACGCGAGCGAGCCCGTCCACAAGGTGTGCGCAGAGGACTGGAACGCGGGCAACCCGGACCAGCCGCGCCGCTACACCCTGCCTGTCAAGGACAAGCCGCAGCACGACGCCGGCACCTGGCGGTTCCACAACGACGGCCCCAACACCCCGACCCTGCGCCGGACCACGGTCACGGCACTGCGCCCGCTCGACCCGGACGACGGGGCCCTTGAACTGTTCGCCGCGTGACATGACGAAGGCGGCCCGCTCTCGCCAAAGCCCGGGCCGCCTTCTTCCAGCACCTACTGGAGGACTCCAGCATGACCCATCCCGTCCATCTCCCGCCGGAAGGCGGCAACATCAGCCTGTGCACCGGGTCCGGCGCCTTGGACCTGGCCGTGGAAGCCGTCACCGGCCTGCCCACGACGCTGGTCGCCGAGAAGGACCCGGCCGCATCTCGGCTCCTCGCCGCCCGCCTGCCCGCCGCCCGCAACCTCGGCGACCTCACCGCCATCAACTGGGCAGACCTGGCCGGGACGATGCCGCGCCCGGCCACTCTGACGGCCGGGTTTCCCTGCCAGGACATCTCCAACGCCGGACCTCGGGGAGGAATCGCCGGTGACCGCTCAGGACTGTGGAAAACCATCGCCCACGCCATTCGCCACCTTCGACCCCGCCTCGTGTTCCTGGAAAACGTCGCCGCGATCCGAAGCCGCGGGCTCGACACCGTCGCCGCCGACCTGGCCTCGATCGGGTACGACGCGCGGTGGATGTGCCTACGCGCTGGAGATCCCGAGGTCGGAGCCTGCCACCGGCGCGACCGCTGGTTCGCCGTCGCCTATCCCGCTGCTGAAGACCCCCACCTCACAGCTCGGCCGCAACGGGGGACCGCAGCACCCGGACAAACGGAAAGCCGGCGGGCACGGGCCCACGCTGGAGGACGAAGTGGTCTTCTTGCTGCCCCCAGCACGCAGTTGACCCTGCTCCCGACGCCGGCCGCCGCCGACGGGACCGGCGGCCCCGGCGTCTCCCCGAAGCGCAAGGGCGGGATGAACCTACGCACCGCGGTCACGCTGCTGCCGACCCCGGCGGCCCGTGACTGGAAGTCCGGCGCCTCGAACCTGCTGGGGACCAACTCCCGGCCGCTGAACGAGGTGGTGGTCAACCTGCTGCCCACGCCAAAGGCCTCGGACGGCCCGCACGGCGGGCCGAACCAGCGCGACCGGGCCGGGCACTACTACCTCCCCGGCCAGGCCGTCCGCCTCGACGGGCAGTGGCTGGCCACCAACGGCACCGACTACGGCCCCGCCATCCGCCGCTGGGAGACCGTCCTCGGCCGGCCCGCACCCGAACCGACCGAACCCGGCACCAAGGGCAACCGCCGACTGTCCCCGGCGTTCGTCGAATGGATGATGGGCGCCGATCCCGGCTGGGTCACCAGCCCGGACCTGGGCCTGTCCCGCTCCGACCAGCTCAAGATCCTCGGAAACGGCGTCGTCATCCACCAGGCCGCACACGCCTACCGCACCCTGCTCGCCACCCTCACCACCGTGACCGCGAGCCCGCACGTGTCCCAGCTCGCCCTGGACATCGCCTAGAACGCCGAGGGCGGCCCCCGTCTCGCCAAAGTCCGGGGCCGCCCTCATCTCCCGATCACCTCAAGACCTGGAGAACACCAGCATGACCCAACCCACCCCCAACCCGCGAGAGCCACAGCACCCGCTGTTGCGCGCGGCCCTCACCGCCGCCGCCCGCGGCTGGCCCGTCTTCCCCCTCCGGCCCGGAAACAAGCAGCCCGCCCTCCACGGCGAGGAGCAGTGCCCCCTGACCGGTCCGTGCGAGGGCGGGCACGTGAAGTGGGAGCAGCGCGCCACCACCGACCGGGCCGCGATCGTCCGCTGCTGGACGCACAAGCCGTACAACGTAGGCATCGCGACGGGCCCGGCCGGGCTGCTCGTGGTGGACCTGGACCGGCCCAAGCCGAACAGCAAGAGTGACGCGCCTGACGGCGCGACGACCTTCGAGGCGCTCTGCGAGCGCGCCGGGCAGGCCGTCACCACCACCTACCGGGTGCGGACCCCCAGCGGCGGACAGCACCTGTATTTCACTGCCCCCGCCGGACTCCGGCTCGGGAACACCGCCGGCAGGCTCGGCCCGCTCATCGACACCCGCGCCCACGGCGGCTACGTCGTCGCCCCCGGCAGCACCACCCGCGACGGGGCGTACGAGGTCATCGACCCCGCCCCCGTCGCCGAACTGCCCGCGTGGGTCCCTGCCCTGCTCGAACCGCCTAAGCCTGCCACCAAGGTTGTACCGCTGCGATTGCCGGCCGTCAGCGGCACCCTGGCCGCGAACGCGGCCCTGGAACGGGAATGCGCCGTGGTCCGGGCGGCCCCCGAAGGGGAGGGCAACAACACCCTCAACCGATGCGCCTTCAAAGTGGGGCGCTTCGTCGCGTGGGGCGACATCCCCCGCCACGAGGTGGAGCAGGCCTTCCAAGCGGCGGGGGAGGCGCGGGGACTCACCGCTGCCGAGTGCCGCGCCACCATCCGCAGCGCCCTCGACAGCTCCGCCCGCACGGTCCGCGCCCGGGAGACGGCATGAGCACCCACCCCCATCCCCGCTTGGAAGGCCCTGCCCACGCCCCGGACGCCATCAGCTCCGCCGAACCGGCTCCCGCCGCCGTCGGCAGTGGTGCGCCGAGGGTCGTCGCCCGTCAGGGCGTCCCTTCAGCTCTTCGTCCGAACCCGCAGAGGCCCGTGCCCCTGCAGCACGCCCTGACCGATAGGAGGAACGCCGCATGACCACGCTGCAGACCGTCGACGGCGCCGCCCTGCTGAACGAGGTGGAAGCCTTCCACCGGCGCTTCAACGTCTTTCCGAGCGAGGCCGCCTACGTTGCCGTCGCGCTCTGGGACGCGCACGCCCACCTTCTCGACTGCTTCGACGCGACTCCGCGCCTGGCGTTCCTCTCTCCGGAGCCCGGGTCCGGCAAGTCGCGCGCGCTGGAGATCGTTGAGACCTTGGTGCCGGCGCCGATGGTGGCCGTCAACGCCTCCGCCGCTGCGCTGTTCCGCGCCGTATCCATGGGGGACGGCCGCCCGACCGTCCTGTTCGACGAGATCGACACCGTCTTCGGTCCGAAGGCCGGAGACAACGAGGAACTCCGCGGCTTCATCAATGCCGGACACCGGCGCAGCGGAGTCATGTATCGGTGCGTTGGCGACGGGGGCAACCAGACCGTTGTGCCCTTCCCCTCGTACTGCGCCGTTGCCGTCGCCGGGCTGGGCTCACTCCCGGACACGATCCTGACCCGGTCCGTCATCGTCCGCATGCGCCGACGGGCACGCAACGAGCACGCCGAGCCCTTCAGGGCACGGCTCCACACCACCGAGGGACACGCCCTGCGCGAGCGGCTCGCCGCCTGGGCCGACGCCGTCCGCGAGCGGGTCAGCGGAGCGTTCCCCGTCATGCCGGACGGGATCACCGACCGACCGGCCGACGTCTGGGAGCCCTTGCTCGCCGTCGCCGACGCCGCCGGAAGCGACTGGCCCGAACGGGCCCGCTCCGCATGCGTCGAGATGGTGACCGCCGCGCAGAGCGACGACAAAGCGAGCCTCGGCGTCCGCCTATTGACCGATCTCCGCGACCAGGTCTTCGGCGACATGCCCCGACTGCCCACGTCCGCCGTGCTGGAGCAGCTCCGAGCACTGGACGAGGCACCGTGGGGCGACATCAACGGCCGTCCACTGGACGCCCGCGGGCTCGGCCAGATGCTCCGCGAGTACACCACCGCCGACAGTCGCCCGGTGGTCGCTCGCAACATCAAGATGGGCGGCGCAGTGCTGAAGGGCTACTACGCCGCCGATCTGCTGGACGCATGGACCCGGTACTGCCCGCCGCCGGCTCCCCTCTCCTGAAGGGCGCTACCAGCGCTACCGCCGCTACCCCGCAGGTCAGCACACCTGCGAGCGGTAGCAGCGTCACCTGAGGTAGCGGAACGGAACCGCTACCCGCGCCGCTGGCACCTCCGGCCGAGCGGCTCACTCATCCGCTACCGCTACCCGATCCGCTACCCGAAACAGGTCCCTGACCTGCGCGGTAGCGGAGTAGCGGCGGTAGCGGGCATCTCGGAGGGGTCTCCGACCCCGCCCTGAACGGAGGGGATCGACCTGAACGCCATTCCGCCCCGATTCTTCAAGCCCGAGACTCTCGCCGAGCTCTTCGACGTGCCCGTCGAGACCGTCTACCAGTGGCGCAAGAAGCGTACTGGGCCGCCCGGATTCCGTGTGGGCAGGCACGTGCGCTACCACCCCGACGCCGTACAGGCCTGGATCGACCAGCAGATGACCGCTGACCTCAGCCAGGCCGCCTAGAACCGACCACAGGAGGGCGGGCCCGTCACGGGCCCGCCCTCCCTCGCATCTCCAGAAAGGCCGCACGTGGCTGGACACATCCAGGACCGCTGGTTCAAGACGGAGCGCGGGCTCGACGGAAAGCCCAAGCGGATCAAGACCGAGCGCTACGGCAGCGGCATGCGCTACCGAGCCCGGTACATCGGCCCCGATGGCACCGAGAAGTCGAAGAGCTTCCCGGACAAGCAGAAGCGGCTCGCCGAGCAGTGGCTGAACCAGATCGAGGTCGACATGTCTCGGCGGCAGTACATCGACCCCGCCGCCGGTCGGACCACGTTCCGGGAGTACGGCGAGAAGTGGCTCGCCAGTCAGACGACCGACCCCACCACCCGCGTACCGGTATCCGTGCAGCTCCGGAAGCACGCCTTTCCCTACATGGGGCCGCGGCCGTTGGACTCGTTCCGACCGGAGCACATTCGCGACTGGCTGAGCAAGCTGGAGATCGCGGTTCCGGCGTCCTCGTATCGGCGGGTCATCTTCGCCAGCGTCTCGTCGGTACTCTCCGCGGCGGTGGACGACGAGTACCTAGCCCGGAATCCGTGCCGAGCGCGCAGTGTCCGGCCGCCGGCGTCCGTGTCGCCGCGGGTCACGCCATGGACGCGCGAGCGGCTCTTCGCCGTACGGGCCTCACTGCCCGAGCGGTACCGGGCGATGGTCGATGCCGGCGGGGGGTGCGGACTGCGGCAGGGTGAGATCTTCGGGCTCCCGGACGACCCCGACGATTTCGAGGGCGAGTGGCTGCACGTGGTCAACCAGGTCAAGGTCGTCAACGGGCATCTGGTCTTTGCGCCGCCGAAGCGCGGCAAGGAGCGGAAGGTGCCACTCCCCCGCCGCGTTGCCGAGGCGTTCCGCGAGCACCGCGAGGACTTCCCGCCTGTGGACGTGACGCTGCCCTGGTTGCGCCCGGACGGTCCGCCCATGACGAAGCGGCTGCTGTTCTCCCTCTCGGGTGGCGGCGCCGTGCGCCGGACCGACTTCAACACCCGAGTCTGGAAGGTGGCACTCGTCCAGGCCGGCGTCATCCCGCAGCCGCGGGCGGGTGAGCGCCACCAGGCCGCCCGGGAGCACGGGATGCACGCGCTGCGGCACTTCTACGCGTCCGTTCTGCTGCACAGCGGGGAGAACATCAAGGCGCTCAGCACCTACCTCGGGCACACCGACCCCGGATTCACGCTCCGCGTCTACACCCACCTCATGGAGGGGGCCGACGGGCGGGCCCGGAGGGCTGTCGACGGCCTCTACTGTGACGTCGGTTCCGCGCCCGACGGCCCACAGACGGCCCAAGAGGGGTGAGACGGCTTCGGGCCGACGGTCCACGACCGTCGGCCCGAAGTGTCAGTTATCGCTGACAGGTGCTCTGAACTGCGGCTACAGGACCGGGAGGTTCTTGCGGAGCTCGAACGCGGTGACCTCGCTGCGGTACTCCTCCCACTCCTGCTTCTTGTTGCGCAGGAAGAAGTCGAAGACGTGCTCGCCGAGGGTTTCGGCGACCAGTTCGCTGCGCTCCATCAGGGAGATGGCCTCGCCCAGGTTCTGCGGGAGGGGTTCGATGCCCATCGCGCGGCGTTCGGCGTCGGAGAGGGCCCAGACGTCGTCGTCGGCGCCCGCCGGGAGTTCGTAGCCCTCCTCGATGCCCTTCAGGCCGGCGGCCAGGAGGACGGCGTACGTGAGGTACGGGTTGGCGCCCGAGTCGATCGAGCGGACCTCGACGCGCGCGGAGCCGGTCTTGCCCGGCTTGTACATCGGCACGCGGATCAGGGCCGAGCGGTTGTTGTGGCCCCAGCAGATGTACGAGGGGGCCTCGCCGCCGGAGCCGGCGGTGCGGGAGGAGCCGCCCCAGATGCGCTTGTAGGAGTTGACCCACTGGTTGGTGACCGCCGCGGTCTCCGCCGCATGCTTCAGCAGGCCCGCGATGAACGAGCGGCCGACCTTGGAGAGCTGGTACTCGGCGCCCGACTCGTAGAAGGCGTTGCGGTCGCCCTCGAAGAGGGAGAGGTGGGTGTGCATGCCCGAGCCGGGGAACTCCGAGAAGGGCTTCGGCATGAAGGTGGCCTGCACGCCCTGCTCCAGGGCGACCTGCTTCATCACCAGGCGGAAGGTCATGATGTTGTCGGCCGTGGAGAGCGCGTCGGCGTAGCGCAGGTCGATCTCCTGCTGGCCCGGGGCGCCCTCGTGGTGGCTGAACTCGACCGAGATGCCCATCGATTCGAGCATGGTGATCGCCTGGCGGCGGAAGTCCATGCCCACGTTCTGCGGAGTGTGGTCGAAGTAGCCGGAGTTGTCCGCGGGAGTGGGCCTGGTGCCGTCGAGCGGCTTGTCCTTCAGCAGGAAGAACTCGATCTCCGGGTGGGTGTAGAAGGTGAAGCCCAGGTCGGAGGTCTTGGCCAGGATGCGCTTGAGGACGTAGCGCGGGTCCGCGAAGGACGGGGAGCCGTCCGGCATCAGGATGTCGCAGAACATCCGGGCGGTGCCGGGGGCCTCGGCGCGCCACGGCAGTATCTGGAAGGTGCTCGGGTCCGGCCTGGCGATCATGTCGGACTCGTAGACCCGCGCGAAGCCCTCGATCGCGGAGCCGTCGAAGCCGATGCCCTCGTCGAAGGCCTGCTCCAGCTCCGCGGGGGCGACCGCGACGGACTTGAGGAAGCCCAGTACGTCGGTGAACCACAGGCGCACGAAGCGGATGTCGCGCTCCTCAAGCGTCCGGAGGACGAATTCCTGCTGCTTGTCCATGCCTTCATCCTCGCAGTTCAGACGGCCTGTGCACCACCACCGAGAGGGCTTGGACACAGTCGGGCCGCCCCAGTATCGCCAGCGGTGGTTTCCGCCAGATTACGCACCCCGCAAAGCTCGCGGCACCCCCGCACTGACCTTGGACCCGTCATGAGCATTACCATCTGCGCCCATGGGGGGCGGGCAGTACACGCGACGGGGGCGTCACACACGTCCCGCGCTGCTGCGCGCCGTCCTCCTGACGGCCTTCGGCGTGCTGACCGGGGTACTCCTCCTGTGCGCCCGACCCGGTGAACACCATGCCCCGACGGAGCACACGGCGGCCCGCGGCGCGGCGCACGCCGTCTGCGTGTCCCCGGACGATCTCCCCGGCTGCTCTCCGCTCGCGCACGTGATCCCGGGCGTGCTGCCCGTGCCGCCGCCCGCCGTGACCGTGGCCGGCGGGGATCCGCCGCCCGCCGTCGCGACCGGCGGGGCGGCGCGGATCCGGCCTCCCGCGCCGCTCGCCCGCGCCCCCGACCTGCATGCCCTCCAGGTGCTGCGGACCTGACGGGTCCGGCTTTCGCGTCCATCCACCCCCCTCAGCAGAAGGAACCAGGGCACCATGGCCAGCAAGTCCGGAAACACCACAGACCAGCACTCCCGCCAGGCGCGCATAGCCCAGATGCGCCGGGCCGACAGGGCCCGCGAGCGGCGCAACAAGGCCATCGCGATCACGACCTCGGCGGTCGTCGTCGCCGGTCTGGTCGGTTTCGGCGCATGGGTGATGATCGACAAGAAGCAGACCGAGCAGCGCAAGAAGGACGCCGCGGAACTGGCCCGCAAGACGCCGGTCGACGGCGAGCAGACCTGGGACGCGGCGAAGTTCGGCCGCAACCACGTCGAGACCCCGGTGAAGTACGACATGAACCCGCCCGTCGGCGGTGACCACCACCCCCGCTGGATGAACTGCAACGGCGATGTCTACAAGAGCCCGGTGCCCGAGGTGAACGCCGTGCACTCGCTGGAACACGGAGCGGTCTGGGTGACGTACAACGAGAAGGCCGGCAAGGACGACCTGGACAAGCTCGCCGAGACGGTGGGCAAGACCCCGTACACGCTGATGAGCCCGGTCAAGGAGCAGGCCGGCTCGATCATGCTCAGCGCCTGGGGCAAGCAGCTGACGGTGGAGAAGGCGGACGACCCGCGCGTGGCGCATTTCTTCACCAAGTACGTGCAGGGCCCGCAGACCCCCGAGCCGGGCGCGGCCTGCACGAACGGGGTGGCCGGCAAGTGAGCCGCACCCCCCGTACGTACTGGGCCGCGGGCTCGGCCGTGCTGGTGGCGCTGCTGTTCGCGGCGGCCGCCACGGTCGCCGCCGCGACCGACGACTCCGGTACGCCGGCCGGCACGCCGGGGCTGCACTCGCCGGACGCGGGCTTCGCGCGCGACATGGCGGTGCACCACCAGCAGGCGGTGGAGATGTCGTTCATCGTGCGGGACCGCACCCAGGACGAGGCGGTACGCAGCCTCGCCTACGACATCGCCAACACCCAGGCCAACCAGCGGGGCATGATGCTCGGCTGGCTGGACCTGTGGGGGCTGCCGAAGGTGGTGGCCGGCGAGCCGCCCATGTCCTGGATGGGCACCTCCGAGGAGGACGGCAAGCACGACGAGCACAGTGGCCACGGCGAGCACAGTGGTCAAGGCGAGCACAGTGGCCACGGCGAGCACGGCACGGACGGCGGCCACGGCGGGCACGGCACCGGCGAGCACGCCACCGACGGCGGCCACAGCGAGAGCAGCAGCCCCTCCGGCCACTCCGGCCACGACACGGCGGCCAAGCCGGGCGCGCTCATGCCCGGCATGGCCACCAAGGAGGAGCTCGCGCAGCTGGCCTCCGCGAGCGGCCGGGACGCGGAGGTGCTCTACCTCCAGCTGATGACCGACCACCACAAGGGCGGCGTGGAGATGGCCGAGGCCTGTGCGCGCCAGTGCCGGACCCCGGTCGAGCGGGATCTGGCGCAGGGCATGGTCGACGCGCAGCGCTCCGAGCTCACCCTGATGGCGGACATGCTGGGCAAGCGCGGAGCCGCACCGCGCGGCTGAGGCGACACGCCCGTACGGTGGTGGAAGGACGCCCTCTCACCCGTACGGGCGTGTACGCCCCGCGTGCAGTCGCGCCGGGCCGAACGTCCGAATGAGGACGAGGACGCCGAGGCGGGCGGCAACCGCCCCCGCCGAGGACGGCGCTCAGGAGGTTTACACGATGACCACCGCCGGAGAGATCATGCACGCCGGGGCCCAGTGGATCCCCGCCACCGAGACCCTCGACCGGGCCGCCCAGCTGATGGCCCGGCTCAACGTGGGCGCGCTCCCCATCAGCGACAAGACGGAACGCCTCTGCGGCATCCTCACCGACCGCGACATCGTGGTGGGCTGTGTGGCCAAGGGGCACAACCCGTCGAAGGTGACGGCCGGCGACATGGCCAAGGGCACGCCGCGCTGGATCGAGGCGAGCGCGGACGTCTCCGAGGTGCTGGAGGAGATGCAGAGCCACCAGATCCGCCGGCTTCCGGTGATCAGGAACAAGAAGCTCGTCGGCATGATCAGCGAGTCCGACCTCGCGAAGCACCTCTCGGAGGAGCAGATCGCCGGCTGGGCGGAGATGGTCTACGCACGCAGCTGACCGGCCGCGGTGCGGACCGCCCGGGCCACCTGGTCCGGGCGGTCCAGCATGACCAGGTGCCCGGCGGGCTCGGCGACCTCGAAGCGGGCGCCGAGCCGGTCCGCGAGGTCCGCCTGGCGGGCGAGCCAGCGCAGGGCGCCACGGCCGGACGAGCCGTCGTGGCCCGCGAGGACGACGGCGGGCGCGGTGAGCGGGTGCGTCCGGCGCAGGGCCAGCAGCTCGGCGGCCATGTCCGGATAGCGGGAGTTCTCCAGCAGGACACCGCGCCAGACGCGGCCGGTGCGGTAGCAGCGCCGTACGAGGTCCCGCGCGGCCGGGTCGCCGCCGCCGGTGCGTGAGGCCCGTACGGCCGCCCGCCGGGCGAGCGGCCCCAGCGCTGCGGGCAGTCCCGCGGCGGCCAGCGCCCCGCCCAGTGCGCGGGCGGCGCCGGTGCGCAGCGCGGCGGGCAGCACCGTACGGGGTGCCTCCTCCACGCTGGAGTCGACGAGAACCAGGGCGGCGGTGCGCCCCGGGTGGAGGCGGGCGAAGGCCTCGGCGTAGAACCCGGCGATCGAGTGCCCGACCACGGTGACGCGGCCGGTGACCGGGCCGGTGAGCCCGAGGACGTCCAGCAGTGCGGCGAGCCGGTGGGCCTGGCCGGCGATGGTCGGCGGCGCGGCGGCCGGGCCGCTGAGGCCGTGTCCGGGCCGGTCGAAGCGGACGACGGTACGGCCCTGGGCCACCAGCCGGGCGGCGACCGGATCCCAGTCGAACCAGGCCATGGCAAGTCCGGCGTCGAGCACGGCCACGGGGCCGCGGCCCTCGACGACCACGTGCAGCGGGACCCCGTCCACCCGGACGAACAGGGCGGCGTCCTTCGCGCGGCGCGTGCTCACGTACGGCCCTCCTTGTGGACGGAGTACGCGAGAAGGCCCAGCCACAGCGCGACGAGGAGTACCTGCAGCCGCTGCCCGGCGCCCAGGGCCCAGGTCCCGTGGCCGGCGGTGAACAGCGCGATGGCCGACAGGGTCCAGGCCGTGGCGAGCAGTTCGAGGACGACGAGCGCGGGGCCGTAGCGGGCGAGCGGGGCGAACCAGCCGTAGCGGCGGGCGGCGACGGTGAGGCCCACCAGACCGACGAGGGCGCCCGTCATGGCGAGACCGCTGCTGACGGCATGGGCCTGATGGGTGGCGGGAACCAGCCCCGCGGTCTCCCGGGCGGCGCAGACGGGGTCCACGGTGGGCGTGCAGCTCAGCGGCAGCCAGGCGTCGGCGGCGGTGGCCGCGCCGAACAGGGTGACCCCTGCCCAGCCGGTGACCGCCCAGGGGCGGCGGGACTCCGCGTGCCGCACCAGCCGGAGCAGCGCGAGCAGTCCGCCGGTGAAGGCGAGCAGTCCGGCGGTGAAGTCGGTGGCGCGGAACAGGCCGCCGAGCGGCTGGTTCTGGGCGGCGAGCTCGCTGACGTACGTCTCGATGGGGTTGAGGCCGGTGGAGAGGACGACTTCGAGCACCCACGCGGTGTAGGCGGCGGCGCCCAGGCCGATGAGCACCGCGACCGGCCAGGCGGTCCGCGGAGAACGCAGAGAGAGGCCATTGGTGGACATGGTGTGACTAATCCTAGACAGACCCGGAGTCGTTCCTTCGATCGGATACCCGCCCCGGGTAGCGTCCGGCCATGACGGGCAGTGACCGGTGTGAGCCGCGCCGCTCGGGGGCGCGGCCCGTGTTCCGGCCGGGGCCGGCGCGCGCGGCGGACCGGCCTCGCCCACGCCGGTCCCCGCCCCAGCCCCGGCCCTGACCTTGACCTTGACCTTGACCTTCGCGTGTCCTCCCCCACCCGTTAGGTGCTCCCATGTGTCCTCATCCCACCCGTCGAGCCGTGCTCGGCGCGTCCGCCGCCGCTGTCGCGATCGCCGGTCCGGGGCTGCTAGCCGGCTGTGCGCACTCCTCCGGACGGGGCCCGCTCCTCGGCACCGGTGTCGGCACCGGCCATGGGGCCGCGCACCACGGCGGGTCCGCCGCCGACGGCCCGCCGGGGTACGTGGATCCGGCCGGGCCCGAGGTCAAGGCCGCCGAGGCCGCCCGCAAGGCCGGCGGGCCCGTCACCGAGGTCAAGCTCACGGCCACCGCCACCACGCTCGACCTCGGCGGCGGCCACACCGTCCGCTCCTGGGCGTACGGGGACCGGCTGCCGGGCAAGGAGGTGCGGGTCACCGCGGGCGGCACCCTCGCCCTCACGCTGGCCAACAACCTCCCCGAGGCCACCTCCATGCACTGGCACGGCCTCGCGCTGCGCAACGACATGGACGGCGTCCCCGGGCTGACCCAGCGGGACATCGCCCCGGGCGGCTCGTTCGCGTACCGCTTCGCGGTCACGCACCCGGGGACGTACTGGTTCCATCCCCATACCGGTGTGCAGCAGGACCGCGGGCTCTACGCCCCGCTCATCGTCGAGGACCCGAAGGAGCCCCTCGCGTACGACAAGGAGTGGGTGGTGGTGCTGGACGACTGGATCGACGGGGTCGACGGCGCCACCCCGGACGCCGTCCTCGCCGATCTCCGCAAGGGCCGGACCGGAGGCCACGACCACGGCAAGGCGCGCGCCCCGGGCACGCCCGCCGGTCCCTCCGCCCCCGCCACCCCGGCGGCCGGACCGAGTGCCACCGGCGTGCCCCCGCACCTGCTCGTGGGCGCCGACAGCGACATCCTCGGCGAGGAAGCGGGCGACGTCGCCCACCCGTACTACCTGGTCAACGGCAGAACCGCGGAGGACCCGTCGGTCTTCACCGCCCGCCCGGGCGACCGGATCCGGCTGCGCATCATCAACGCCGGCGGGGACACCGCCTTCCGCCTCGCCCTCGGCGGCCACGAGCTGACGGTCACCCACACGGACGGCTTCCCGGTCGTACACGCGAAGACGGGCTCGCTGCTGCTGGCCATGGGCGAGCGGTACGACGTCCTGGTCACCGCCGGGAACGGGGTGTTCCCGCTCACCGCGCTCGCCGAGGGAAAGGGGCAGTCGGCGCTCGCGGTACTGCGCACCGGCAGCGGTACCGCGCCCACCGCAGCGACCCGGCCGGCCGAGCTGAACGGGCCCCCGCTGATGGCGGACGCGCTCAAGCCCGCCGAATCGGCCGCACTGGCACCGCGCGAGCCGGACCGCACGGTCCAGCTCAGACTGACCGGCTCCATGACCCGGTACAACTGGGCTTTCGACGGCACTCCCTACACACCCGACCAGCGGCACCCGGTGAAGGCGGGCGAGCGGGTCCGGCTGGAGTTCAGGAACGCGACGCCGATGTGGCACCCGCTGCACCTGCACGGGCACACCTTCGCCCTCGGCGGCGAGGCCGCCGGGGCCCGCAAGGACACCGCGATCCTGCTGCCCGGCGGGACGCTGACGGCCGATTTCGACGCGGACAACCCCGGCCTGTGGATGACGCACTGCCACAACGTCTACCACTCGGAATCCGGGATGATGACGGTGCTCGGCTACCAGCTCTAGGCCCGAACAGGCCCGAAAACAGGCCGGACCCAGGACATCGCGTCAGAAAGACGATTAGACTGGGCCCGTGCCTCAACTTCGTCTCGCTCTGAATCAGATCGACTCGCACGTCGGCAACATCGCCGCCAACGCCGACTCGGTCGTCCACTGGACCCGGCACTCCGCCGAGCAGGGCGCCCACCTGGTGGCGTTCCCGGAGATGGTGCTGACCGGGTACCCCGTCGAGGACCTCGCCCTGCGCAGTTCCTTCGTCGAGGCCTCCCGCACCGCGCTGCGCGAGCTCGCGCAGCGGCTGGCGGCCGAGGGCTTCGGCGAGCTGCCGGTCGTCGTCGGCTACCTCGACCGCACCGAGAAGGCGGCGCCCCGGCTCGGCCTTCCGGCTGGCTCCCCGGAGAACGCGGCCGCCGTGCTGCACCGCGGCGAGGTCGTGCTGCGCTTCGCCAAGCACCACCTCCCCAACTACGGCGTGTTCGACGAGTTCCGGTACTTCGTGCCGGGCGGCACCCAGCCGGTGATCCGGGTGCGCGGCGTCGACGTGGCCCTGGCCATCTGCGAGGACCTCTGGCAGGAGGGCGGCCGGGTCCCGGCCACCCGCTCCGCCGGGGCGGGGCTGCTGATCTCGATCAACGCCTCCCCGTACGAGCGCAACAAGAACGACGTGCGCCTGGAACTCGTCCGGAAGCGGGCCCAGGAGGCCGGCTGCACCCTCGCCTACCTGGCCATGATCGGCGGCCAGGACGAGCTGGTCTTCGACGGCGACTCGATCGTCGTGGACGCCGACGGCGAGGTCATCGCCCGCGCCCCGCAGTTCTCCGAGGGCTGCGTGCTCGTGGACCTCGACCTGCCGGTCGCGCGGGCCGACGCCCCCGAGGGCGTGGTGGACGACGGGCTGCGCATCGACCGCGTGATCCTCTCCGAGGATCCCGTGGAGCCGTACGACGCGGTCGTCACCGGCGGCTACGCCGACCGCCTCGACGACGACGAGGAGATCTACGACGCGCTGGTCGTGGGCCTGCGTGCGTACGTCAGGAAGAACGGATTCCGGTCCGTCCTTGTCGGGCTCTCCGGCGGCATCGACTCCGCGCTGGTCGCCGCGATCGCCTGCGACGCGATCGGCGCGCAGAACGTGTACGGCATCTCGATGCCCTCGAAGTACTCCTCGGACCACTCCAAGGGCGACGCGGCCGCACTCGCCGAGCGGACCGGCCTGAACTTCCGGACCGTGCCGATCGAGCCGATGTTCGACGCGTACATGGGATCGCTGGGCCTCACCGGCCTCGCCGAGGAGAACCTCCAGTCCCGGCTGCGCGGCACCATGCTGATGGCGGTCTCCAACCAGGAGGGCCACATCGTGCTGGCCCCCGGGAACAAGTCGGAGCTGGCCGTCGGCTATTCCACCCTGTACGGCGACTCGGTGGGCGCGTACGGCCCGATCAAGGACGTCTACAAGACCGACGTCTTCCGCCTCGCCCAGTACCGCAACCGGGCCGCGGCCGAGCGCGGCGAGGTCCCGCCGATCCCGGAGAACTCGATCGTGAAGCCGCCGAGCGCCGAACTGCGCCCCGGCCAGGTGGACACGGACTCGCTGCCGGACTACCCGGTGCTCGACGCGATCCTCGCGCTGTACGTGGACCGCGACCAGGGCATGGAGGAGATCGTCCTGGCAGGCTTCGACCGCGAGCTGGTGGCCAGGACCCTGCGGATGGTGGACACGGCGGAGTACAAGCGCCGCCAGTACCCGCCGGGCACGAAGATCTCCGCGAAGGGCTTCGGCAAGGACCGCCGGCTGCCCATCACGAACGGCTGGCGCGAGCAGGCGTAACACGTCGGTACGGAGGTCGGGCCCGGGCCGGGGCCCTGGCCCGACCTCCGTACCGGACCTGCGTGAGCTACGGCTTGACCGTGACCCGGGCCGCGACCGGGAGGTGGTCGCTGCTCGTGCGCGGGAGGGTCCAGGAGGCCTCCGGGCTGATCCCGCGGACCATGATCTGGTCGATCCGGGCCATCGGGAACTGGGCCGGCCAGCTGAAGCCGAAGCCGTCGCCCGCCGCGCCCTGCGTGGAGCGCATCTGTGAGGTGACCTCGGACAGGGCGCGGTCGTTCATGGTGCCGTTGAGGTCGCCGAGCAGGATGACCTTCTTCAGCGGTTCGCCGGCGAGGGCGGCGCCCAGCGCGTCGGCGCTGTTGTCGCGCTGGTTGGCGGTGAATCCGGCGTTCAGCTTGACCCGGACCGAGGGAAGGTGGGCGACGTACGCGGCGACCGGCCCGTACGGGGTGTCCACCGTGGTGCGCATGGCCCGGGTCCAGCCCAGCCTGATGTCGACCGGCCGACTGGCGCTCAGCGGGAACTTGCTCCACACACCGACCGTGCCCTCGACCGCGTGGTACTTGTACGTGCCCGCCAGGGCCTTCTCGTAGACGGGGACGGCGCTCCCCTTGAGCTCGGTCAGGGCCAGCACGTCGGCCCCGGACTTCGCCACGGACTCGGCGGTCCCGCGCGGGTCGGCGTTGTCGGCGTCCACGTTGTGCGTGGCGACCACGAGGTTGCCGCCGGAGCCGGATTTGTCGGTCACCAGGCCGCCGAACAGGTTCACCCAGACCCCGGCCGTCAGCAGTATCGCGATGAGCGCGGTCGCGGAGCGGCGGTACACGGCGGCGCCCAGCAGGAACGGGACGGCCAGGCCCAGCCAGGGCAGGAAGGTCTCCGTGAGGCTGCCGAGGTTGCCCACCTGGTTGGGCAGCTCCGCGTGGAAGATCATGACGAGCGAGATCAGCACGGCGATCCCGGTCAGTACCAGCCCGCGCCGCCAGATGCCCCGGTCTCCTCGCAGTTCGGCCAGCCGGCGCCGGAAGCGGGATCCGAAAGGCTCGGGTTCCGAGCCGCCGTTCCCCTTTTCCGTCATGTACGCCTGTGCCATGCCCCTGCCCTCACTGCCGTGCTCGCGCTCCGTCTCCGCCCATTGACCCTAGGCGATGTCCGAAGCCTTACGTGTCCTGCGTCACCGACCGTCTCCTGTCGCGGTCGTACGTCCGGGAGGACGAACGGCCGTACGCCACGGGTTCCGCTTGTCACGAAACGCGCACATTCGGCCGCGCGCGCCGGGCGCGCTCCCCCCGCCACTTCCGTCGCGGGCCACGTGGATGCCACCATGGTGGATGAGTCCGGGGACGCCGTGAGGGCGCCTCGAGATGACACAAGGAGCAGTTGCAATGACGCATGCCGTTTCGCCTGCCCGCGAACCCGCTTCAGCACCCTCGTCGGGTTCCCCCACCCTGTACGGAGGCACGGGCACCCGGCGCATCACCGTCCGCGACCTGACCCTCGCCAAGGAACGCGGCGAGAAGTGGCCCATGCTCACCGCCTACGACGCGATGACCGCGTCCGTCTTCGACGAGGCCGGCATCCCGGTCATCCTCGTCGGCGACTCGATGGGCAACTGTCACCTCGGCTACGACACCACCGTCCCCGTGACGATGGACCAGATGACCATGCTGTCGGCGGCCGTCGTACGGGGCACCAGCCGCGCGCTCGTCATCGGCGACATGCCGTTCGGGTCGTACCAGGAAGGCGCCGTGCAGGCCCTGCGCAGCGCCACCCGCCTCGTCAAGGAAGCCGGCGTGGGAGCGGTGAAGCTGGAAGGCGGCGAGCGCTCGCTGCACCAGACCGAGCTGATCGTCCAGTCCGGCATCCCGGTGATGTCCCACCTGGGCCTGACCCCGCAGTCCGTCAACGCCATGGGTTACCGGGTGCAGGGCCGCGGCGACGAGGCGGCGCACCAGCTGCTCCGCGACGCCAAGGCCGCGCAGGACGCCGGCGCCTTCGCGGTGGTGCTGGAGCTGGTCCCGGCCGAGCTGGCCGCCGAGGTCACCCGGTCCCTGCACATCCCGACGGTCGGCATCGGCGCGGGCGCGGAGTGCGACGCGCAGGTGCTGGTGTGGACCGACATGATGGGACTGACCGGCGGGAAGATGCCGAAGTTCGTGAAGCAGTACGCGAACCTGCGCCAGACCATGAACGACGCGGCGAAGGCATTCGCCCAGGACGTGGTCGGCGGGACCTTCCCGCAGCCGGAGCACGCGTTCCACTGAGGCCACCGGCACGTAGGTGAACAGCAGTTCCGGCAGCCCGCCGACGCGATGTCGGCGGGCTGTCGGCTGCCTGTCGGTCGGCTGTCGGTGGTTTGTCAGTGGGACCTGGTCCCATGGTGGACATGACGCGAAACGACAACAAGCCTCACGCCGTGGAAGTACGGGGGCTGGTCAAGCACTACGGCGAGACCAGGGCCCTCGACGGTGTCGACCTGGATGTGCGCGAGGGCACCGTCCTCGGGGTCCTCGGGCCCAACGGTGCCGGCAAGACCACCCTGGTGCGCTGCCTTTCCACCCTGATCGTCCCTGACTCCGGGACCGCGACCGTCGCGGGCTACGACGTGGTCCGCCAGCCGCGGCAGCTGCGCCGCACCATAGGCCTGACCGGCCAGTACGCCTCGGTCGACGAGAAGCTCTCCGGCTGGGAGAACCTCTACATGATCGGGCGGCTGCTCGACCTGTCCCGCAAGGACGCCCGCCGCCGCGCGGACGAGATGCTGGAGCGGTTCTCCCTGACCGAGGCGGCCAAGAAGGCCGCCATGAACTACTCCGGCGGCATGCGGCGCCGGCTCGACCTCGCCGCCTCGCTGATCGGCAACCCGGCCGTGCTCTACCTGGACGAGCCGACGACCGGCCTGGACCCCCGCACCCGCAACGAGGTGTGGGACGAGGTCCAGCGGCTGGTCGCCGAGGGGGCCACCGTCCTGCTCACCACCCAGTACATGGAGGAGGCCGAGCAGCTCGCCAACGAGCTGACGGTCATCGACCGCGGCAAGGTCATCGCCAACGGCAAGGTCGACGAGCTGAAGGCCCGTGTGGGCGGCCGCACCCTGAAGATCCGCCCCGTGGACTCCTCCGACCTGCCGGGCATGGCCCGTGCGCTGTCGGAGGCCGGGCTGGACGGCGTGGCCGGCTCCCAGGCCGTGCCCGACGAGGGTGTGCTGCTGGTCCCGATCCTGACCGACGAACAGCTGACCGCCGTGGTCGGCCTGCTGGCCGCCCGCGGGTACGCGATCGCCGACCTCGGCACCTACCTGCCCAGCCTCGACGAGGTGTTCCTGGCCATCACCGGCCAGAAGCCCACCGTCGTCGAGGACTCCGTCCCCACCGAGAAGACCGAGGAGGTCGCGGCATGAGCACCGTAACCACGACGAAGCCCACTCCCACCACCTCCGCCCCGGCCTCGGCGGCGGCGCACCACGGCGAGGGCCGGATCGGCCTGCGGGGCAACCTGCGGCACATCGGCGCGCTGGTGCGCCGCAACGCGATGCAGATCAAGGCGGACCCGGAGTCGATGTTCGACGCCGTGCTCATGCCGATCATCTTCACCCTGCTCTTCGTGTTCGTCTTCGGCGGTGCGATCTCCGGCAAGGGCAACCAGGAGGCGTACGTCAACTACGTCATCCCGGGCCTGATGGCCATGATGGGCATGAACATCTCAATGGCGGTCGGCACCGGCGTCAACGACGACTTCAAGAAGGGGATCATGGACCGCTTCCGGTCCATGCCCATCGCCCGGTCCTCCGTGCTCCTCGCGAAGATCGTCGTCGAGATCGGCCGGATGCTGGTCGCCATCGCGATCCTGCTCACCGTCGGCTTCATCCTGGGTCTGTCGATCAAGGGCTCGGTGCTGGACCTGCTCTGCGCCATCGGTCTGTCCGCCATCTTCGGCGCCTCGCTGATGTGGATCTTCATCCTGCTCGGTCTCACCCTGAAGACGGCGCAGGCCGTCCAGGGCATGGCGATGCTGGTCCTGATGCCGCTGCAGTTCGGCAGCTCGATCTTCGCCCCGCCGACCACCATGCCGGGCTGGCTGCAGTCCTTCACGGACTACAACCCGCTGTCCAACCTGGCCGACGCGGCGCGCGCCCTGATCAACGGGGCGCCCATCGGCAACTCCGTGTGGATGACCCTGGGCTGGTCCCTCGTCATCACCGCGGTCACCATGCCGCTCGCGGTGCGAAAGTTCCGCCAGAAGACCTGACCCGCGGACCGATCCGTTCGGATCGCGTCCCGGACGGACACCGGCCGGGGGCCGGGTCAGATGAGGGCGGTGGCCTCCTCCAGGGTGAGGCCACCGCCTTCGGCGTACGCGTTCTCGTAGGCGGCGTCACCCAGCGCCGCCCGTGCCAGCTCCTGCGCGCGGGCGAAGTCCTCGCGTTCCGTCGTCACCGGGAAGTGCGCGGGTGGCAACAGCGCACCGTAGGCGCCCAGCAGCCGGGCCGCGTCGTACTCCCGGCGCGGGCCGCCGAGCGAGACCAGTGAGAGGGCCGCGGTCAGCACGTAGACCGCCGGCATCTGCGGGGCCACCATGCGCGCCATCGGGTCCGTGGCCGTCTCCATGGCATGGCGCAGCCTGCTCAGGGCCTCCTCGTACAGCCCCTGCTGGTTGTCCAGCCAGGCCATCGTGCCGAGCAGGAATCCGTCGAAGATGGCGAACGCGCCGAAGGCGAACTCGTCGCGCAGGAGCTGGAGCTGGGCGCGGGCCTGGGGGATCCGTCCCGTACGGCCGAAGATGCCCGCGAGGAACATCCGGGCGGCGGGCATGGCCTCGTTGCCGTACCGCTGCAGCCTGGCGGTGATCTCGGTGAGGATCTGCTCGGCCTCCTCGATCCGGCCGTCCTCGGTCAGTGTCCCGGCCATCCGTACGCGCAGCACCGTCACCTGGGCCATGGCGCCGAGGCGTTCGGCGTAGGTGATCGCCTCGCGGTAGTCGCGGGCGGACAGGGCGTACTCACCGCGTTTCTCCCGGGCCTCGGCGCGGGCGGACAGCGCCTCGGCGCAGCCCCAGGCGTCGCCGAGTTCCCGGAAGAGGGCGAAGCTCTCGTCGGCGTCGCGGGAGGCGTCGCCGGCCCAGTCGGCCCGGTTGGCGAGGATGTTGGCGCGGAGCTGGAGGGCGGAGGCGAGCTCCCAGCCGTAGCCGAGCTCGCGGGCGGCGTCGACGGTCTCGTCGACGGCCCGCTGGAGCAGGCTGGGCTCGCCCGCGATCATGACGGCGTAGATCCACAGCGAGCCCGGTGTCCGGCAGGTCTGCGGAAGGCCGGGCCGGTAGGTCGCGAGCACGGCGTCGACCCGGGCGCGGGCCTCCGGACTGTTCCAGGTTTCGCTGGTCTGGTCCCGGGAGGCCAGGTGGAGCAGGTGAAGGGCGCGCCAGGCCTCGGTGAGCAGTTCGCCGCTGTAGGGCGGGGGCGTGTCGACGAGCCGCTCGTACACCGGCTCCGCCGGGACGACGGGCAACGCGAAGGGATCGGGGCCGAGCGCGACGGCCGCGTCGCACCAGTGCCGGGCCTCGGAGCGCAGGTCGTGCATGTGCCAGTACCAGCCCAGGGAGTGGGTGAGGCACAGCACTTCGTCGGCGTCGCGGGCGGTGACGGCACGGCGCAGGGCCGTACGGAGGTTCTCGTACTCGGTGGCGAGCCGGTCGGCGGCCGCGCGCTGGCCGTGGCCGCGCAGCAGCGGCTCGGCGGTGCGGGCGAGTTCGCGGTAGTGGACGAGGTGACGGCGCTCGGTGGCCTCCCGGTCGCCGCCGGCCTCGGCGAGGCGCTCGGCGGCGTACTCGCCGACCGTCTCCAGCAGGCGGTAGCGCATGCCGGAGCCGTCGGGGCCGGGGGCGGCCACGACGAGGGACTTGTCGACGAGGGAGCCGAGCGTGTCGGCGACGTCGAGGCCGCCTTCGGCGCACACCGTCTCGGCGGCGGCCAGGTCGCAGCCGCCCGCGAAGACGGACAGCCGGCGCAGGACGATGCACTCGGGCTCGTCGAGCAGGTCCCAGGACCAGTCGACGACGGCCCGCAGGGTCTGCTGCCGGGGCAGCAGGGTGCGGCTGCCGCCGGTCAGGAGCCGGAAGCGGTCGTCGAGCCGGTCGGCGATCTGACGCGGGGTGAGCAGCCGCAGCCGGGCCGCGGCCAGCTCGATGGCCAGCGGCATTCCGTCCAGCCGGCGGCAGATCTCGGCGGCCGCGGCCGGGTCTTCGGCCACGGTGAACCCGGCGCGGGCGGCGGCGCCGCGGTCGTCGAGGAGCCGCAGCGCGACCGCGTCGGGCAGCGGCTCCACCGGGCGCAGCGTCTCCCCCGGTACGCCGAGGGGTTCGCGGCTCGTGGCCATGATCCGGACGCCGGGGCAGTGGGTGAGGAGGCGTTCGGCGAGCTCGGCGGCGGCGTCGATGACGTGCTCGCAGTTGTCGAGCAGCAGCAGGAGCCTTCGGTGGGCGCAGTGTTCGGCCAGACGGTCGAGGGGGTCGTCCCCGACGCGCTCGGTGAGTACCCGCATCTCCTCGGCGGCGGCGCCGCGCAGCTTGGTCTCGCGCGCACCGAGCGCGGCGAGCGCGGCCTCGGCGACGTCCTCGGGGTCGTCGACGGGGGCGAGCTCGACGAGCCACACCCCGTCGGGCCAGTCGCCCGCGTCCTGTGCCTCTGCGGCCTCCTGGGACAGCCGGGTCTTGCCGGCTCCGCCGGGTCCCAGCAGCGTGACGAGCCGGGCCCGGGCGAGGTCGGCGCCGATGGCGCGGATGTCGTCCTCGCGCCCGACGAAGGTGGTGAGCCGGGCCCGGAGGTTGCCCTGCCCGGGCTGCGGCGGAACCGGAGACTGCGGCTGGGCTCCCGGCCGGGAGACGGCGGCGGGTTCGGGGGCGGCTGCGGGTACGGCTCCGGCCTCGGGTGCGGGGTTCAGGAGCTCGGCGTGCAGGGCGCGCAGGGCCGGGCCCGGGTCCGTGCCCAGGCGGGCGGCGAGGTCCAGGCGGACGGTGTCGTACGCGGCCAGGGCCTCCGACGGGCGGCCCGCGTCGCGCAGGGCCCGGATGCGCAGGGCCTGCAGGGGCTCGTCCAGCGGCTGCCGGGCGCACAGCGCGGTCAGCTCCGGCAGCGCCTGCTCCGCCCCGCCCAGGGCCAGGGCCGCGGCGAGCCGGCCCCGGCGCGCGTCGCCCCGTACGGCGTCCCAGCGCGCGGACTCCGCGGCCGGGTCGGGGAGGTCCGCCAGGGCCGGCCCGCGCCACAGGGCGAGGGCCTCGTCGTACAGGGCCGCGGCCTTGGCCGCCTCGCCTGCCTCCAGGGCCTCGCTCCCGGCGCGGGCCAGCCGCTCGAAGCGGTACAGGTCGATGTCCTCGCGGTCGGCGGCCAGCAGGTAGCCGCCCTGCGCCGAACGCACGGCCTCGTGCCCCAGCGCCCGCCGCAGCCGCCCGACCAGCGCCTGCAGGGCGGCCACCGGGTCGGCCGGCGGATCGCCGTCCCACACCTCGTCGACCAGCAGGTGCGCCGGGACCGCCCGCCCGGGGCGCAGCGCGAGCCCGGTCAGCAGCGCCCGCAGGCGCGCTCCGCCGACGGCCACGGGGGTCCCGTCGTCGCGTATGGCCTGGGTGGTGCCGAGAATCGCGTAACGCACCGGCCCATTGTCTCCGGATCCGTGCCCGGACCCGACCCCATTTGCGTCAGGGCCCCGGGATAGGTTTCGCCGCATGGGTCATCAGGGCAGTCGCAGCGAGCGGCGCATCAGTTCCGTGTTCCTCGGCATCGCGGCCGTCATGGCGGTCACCGGCTGGGCCGTGTGGACGGGGTACTCGACGAGCACCGGGCTCGCCGTGTTCCTCTTCGTGACCTCGGCGTGGGTCGTCTCCCTGTGCCTGCACGAGTACGCGCACGCCCGGACCGCCCTGCACGGCGGCGACCTGACCGTGGGCGCCAAGGGCTACTTGACGCTGAATCCCCTGAAGTACACGCACGCGCTGCTCAGCATCGTCCTGCCGGTGCTCTTCGTGATCCTCGGCGGGCTGGGCCTGCCCGGCGGCGCGGTGTACATCGAGCTCGACCGCGTCCAGGGCCGCTGGAAGCACAGCCTGATCTCGGCTGCGGGCCCGCTGACCAATGTGGCCTTCGCCCTGGTGTGCACGGCCCCGTTCTGGCTGGACGCCCTCGACGGCGTCCCGCCGGCCTTCCGCTTCGCGCTCGCCTTCCTCGCCCTGCTCCAGGTCTCGGCGGCGATCCTGAACTTCCTGCCGGTGCCGGGCCTCGACGGCTACGGGGTGATCGAGCCCTGGCTGTCGTACCGGGTGCGCCGCGAGGCGGCGCCGCTGGCGCCCTTCGGCCTGATCGCGGTCTTCGCGCTTCTGTGGATCCCGGAGGTCAACACGTTCTTCTTCGACGCGGTGAGCGGTGTGCTGTCCGGGCTCGGCGTGTCGGACCTGGACACCTACTGCGGCCGCGACCTCTACCGCTTCTGGGTGGAGACCGACGGCTTCTGCGAGATCCCGTCCTAGTTGGCACCGCGCGCGGCGGCGGCCTTCTCGGCCTTCGCCTTGCGGACGTAGTACCAGGCCATGTTGGACGTGAGGCCCGCCAGCAGCACCCAGACGATCCCTATGAAGCTGCCCTCCACGAAGGCGACGACGGCCGCGGCGACCGAAAGAACGCAGACGACAACGGCGAAGACGGCAAGGCGGGGCATGGGGGGAGCTCCTCGGGAACACTGAACGGGGTCGAGCCCCTCCAGTGTCCCCCATGCCCCGCAGTGGTCCCGTAAGGACGGCCGGGCGTCCTCGCTCAGACGTCCGTGACGCGCAGGCCCGCGTGGGCCTTGTAGCGGCGGTTGGTCGAGATCAGGTTGGCCACCAGGGCTTCGACCTGGTGGGCGTTGCGCAGGCGGCCCGCGAAAACGCCCCGCATGCCCGGGATGCGGGCGGCCAGGGCCTGGACGGTGTCCGTGTCCGCGCGGGACTCGCCGAGGACCATCACGTCGGTGTCGATCTCGTCGATCGACTCGTCCTGGAGGAGGACCGCCGAGAGGTGGTGGAAGGCGGCCGTGACGCGGGAGTCCGGGAGCAGGGCCGCGGCCTGCTGGGCCGCGCTGCCCTCCTCGACCTGGAGGGCGTAGGCGCCCTGCTTGTCGAAGCCCAGCGGGTTGACGCAGTCCACCACGAGCTTGCCCGCGAGGTCCTCGCGCAGCGCTTCGAGGGTCTTGGCGTGGCCCTCCCACGGCACGGCGATGATCACGATGTCGCTGCGCCGCGCGCACTCGGCGTTGTCCGCGCCCTCCACGCCGAGGCCCAGTTCCTCCGCGGCGGTGTGCGCGCGGTCGGCGGCGCGGGAGCCGATGATCACCTTCTGGCCGGCCCGGGCGAGCCGGTATGCCAGGCCGCGGCCCTGGTCGCCGGTGCCGCCGAGGACGCCGACGACGAGGCCGGAGACGTCCGGGAGGTCCCAGGGGTCCTTGGCCGGCGGCTTCTGCGTGCTGTCTGAGGAAGTCATGGGGGCGAGCGTACTGCCGAGTACCGCAGAGCCGAAGGGAAGGGAAGTGCTCCCCTTTGTCCCGTGCGTGGTGCAGGATGCCCGTCATGGATGCCGTGAGAGTCGCGCTGCTTCGCGAGGTCCTCGCCGGTACGCAGTGGCCGGGCGCGGCGCGCCGCTTCGCCGGCTCGCTGCGGCGCTCGGTCGAAGCGGGCGGCGGGAGCCTGCTGCTGGTGGGGACCGAGCAGTACGAGCCCTGGCACCTGGCGGCGCACCTGGTGGACGAGGCCGCCTGGTCCGGGCTGCCGGAGCTGGCGCCCACCCTCGTACGCCACCACGTGCAGCCCGGGGAGCCGCCGCACCTGTCGGTGGGCCTGAGCAGGCTGGAGGCGGCCCGGCGCGGGCACGCGCTGCTGGTGGTGGCGCCGGAGAAGCCCGGCGAGGGGCTGCTGGAGCGCGTGCACGACGCCCGGCGGGCGGGGGCGACCGTACTGTCCCTGGACGGCGGGGACCCGGATCTGGGCACGCTCGCGCACGACGCCCTCTCGGTGACGGACGGCTGCGCGGCGGGGGCACCTCCCTGGGGGTCCCCCCGGACGGAGTCCGGGGGAGGCAGCCAGGGTATGGATCTGGACACCCTGCAGCACCTGGTCAGCGCGGCGGCCGGGGAGAACGGCCTGCCGACGCAGCGCGGGCCGCGCCGCTTCCGGGACCGGCTGGCGCGGCTGGCCGATCAGCTGACCGCCCCGCCGCCCAGCCGCTGGTAAGAGCCGTCGGTCCCGGCGGCCCACCGTCCTACGCGGTCGTGCCCTCGTCGTCCTCGCGGGTCTTGTCGTTCCACTTGGGGTCCGTCTGCCATTCGAGGTTGCGTTCCTCGGCCGTCTGCATCGCGTGGGCCGCCTCCTCGGGGGTCCCGTACGGACCGAACCGGTCCTTGGCGGGGCACTCGGGGCCTTCCTCGACCTTCTTGTGGACCAGGCAGTAGTACCACTCGCCCGGTTTGCCCACCTGACGCTTCTTGAACAGGGCCATCGCTGTCGGGCTCCTCTCGATACCGCTCTCTGCCGCCATGCTGCCCCATCCCCCCTGGATACACTCGCTTGCATGTCTGGCCAGTCGCTGCTCGTACCAGGCGAGCTTTCTCCCGTCCGTTCCGTTCCCGGAAACATCCGCCGGCCCGAGTACGTGGGCAAGCCCGCGCCCACTCCGTACACCGGACCGGAGGTGCAGTCGGCCGAGACCATCGAGGCCATGCGCATCGCCGGCCGGATCGCCGCCCAGGCGATGGAAGAGGCCGCCAAGCTGATCGCTCCGGGGGTGACCACCGACGAACTCGACCGGGTCGCCCACGCCTACATGTGCGACCACGGCGCCTACCCCTCGACGCTCGGCTACCGGGGCTTCCCGAAGTCGCTGTGCTCCTCGGTCAACGAGGTCATCTGCCACGGCATCCCCGACTCCACCGTCCTGCGCGACGGCGACATCGTGAACCTCGACGTCACCGCGTACATCGGCGGGGTGCACGGTGACAACAACGCCACCTACCTGTGCGGGGAGGTGGACGAGGAGTCGCGGCTGCTGGTGGAGCGCACCCGCGAGGCCCTGAACCGGGCCATCAAGGCCGTCAAGCCGGGCCGCCAGATCAACGTCATCGGCCGCGTCATCGAGTCGTACGCGAAGCGTTTCGGCTACGGCGTGGTCCGGGACTTCACCGGCCACGGCATCAATTCGTCCTTCCACTCCGGCCTGATCATCCCGCACTACGACAGCCCGCACGCCACCACCGTCATCGAGCCCGGGATGACCTTCACCATCGAGCCGATGCTGACCCTGGGCACCCACGAGTACGACATGTGGGCGGACGGCTGGACGGTCGTCACGAAGGACCGCAAGCGCACCGCGCAGTTCGAGCACACGCTGGTGGTCACCGACACCGGCGCGGAGATCCTCACCCTGCCGTAGGCGCCTGGGGGCGGCAGGCGCTCCAGCGCAGGTGACTTTTTGCCGACAGGACGTCGGGAACCCATTGACTTAGGCATACCTAAGTAGGAGGATCGGATGTGACGGCCGTGCCGTCACATCTTTTCCCCCTCCTTGGAGGTCCGTCTTGGACGCCTTCTCTACGGTCATCCGCGTCGCTTCGCACGAGCAGCACACCGAGGCCGAGACGTCGAGCTTCATGAGCGACCTGCTGGGCGGGCGGCTCGGTGTGGACGCGTTCACGCGCTACACCGAGCAGCTGTGGTTCGTGTACCGGGCCCTTGAGGACGCGGCCGACTCGCTCAAGGACGACCCGGTGGCCGGCCCGTTCATCCGGCCCGAGCTGATGCGCGTCGCCGAGATCGAGCGCGACCTCGCGCACCTGCTGGGGCCCGGCTGGCGCGGACGCGTGGCGGCGCTGCCCGCGACCGAGGCATACGCCGCCCGGGTGACCCGGTGCGCGGCCGAATGGCCCGGCGGTTACGTCGCCCACCACTACACCCGCTACCTCGGCGACCTCTCCGGCGGCCAGATCATCCGCGACAAGGCGGAGCGCACCTGGGGTTTCGAACGCAAGGGCGACGGCGTCCGCTTCTACGTATTCGCGGACATCTCCAACCCGGCGGCCTTCAAGCGGACCTACCGCGAGCTGCTGGACGCTATCGCCGCGGACGACCTGGAGAAGCAGCGCATCATCGACGAGTGCAAGCGCGCCTTCGACTACAACGGCGCGGTCTTCCGCGAGCTGGGCGAGCGCTTCCCGCTTTCCGCCTAGAACGTTCCGCCTAGAGCGGCCCCGCTCTCCGTCTAGCCGCCGATGCCGCTTCCGCTGCCGCCACCGATGCCGCCCGGGGCGAAGCGGACGCGGCCGCCGATCTCGACCGTGCCGTCGGGGCCGGGGGCGGTGAGGATCTGCGAGCCGGCGCCCTGGGTGATGTTCAGGGCGCGGTTCAGCTGGGCCGTCAGCAGGATCGCCGCCGAGCCGGTGGCCTCGTCCTCGGCGATGACCCCGTCGGCGCGGCGCGGGAAGCCGCGGGCCCGTACCCGTCCCGCGGCCTCGTCCTCCCAGGCCCAGGCGTACAGCCAGCCCTCGCCCGGCGGCGGCGCCGGCAGGGCCTCGACGTCGGCGGGGCTCGCGTACTGCTCGGTGCGCTTGCCCTCGACCCACTCGGGGCGGGCCGTGATCCAGGTGAACTCCCCGTCGTCACGCGCCCATACGGATCCGGCCGGCGGCTGGAGCTCCTCGATGTCCAGCAGCCACGCGACCCCGACCAGCGGATGTCCCGCGAAGGACATCCGGGTGCCGGGCGTGCGGATGTCGACGACGCCGCGCTCGGGGTCGTCGACGAACACCGTCTCGCTGTAGCCGAGTTCGGCGGCCAGCGCCTGCCGCGACGCGTCGTCGGGGCAGGTCCGGCCGTCGCGGACGACACCGAGCAGGTTGCCGTGCCGGCCGTCACCCGCACAAAAGACCTTCAACACGTCGAGATCGTTCACGCGGGCATTCAAGCACGGCTCAGCGCAGGTCCGTACGCCGACTGCGCGCGAGGTACACCGCGCCCGCGCCGGCCGCGACCGCCGCGCCGGAGGCGCCGAGCAGGGCCGTGGCCGGGATCTCCGCGCCGGTGGCGGCGAGGCTGCCGCCGACGGTGGCGGCGGTGAGGCCCGCACCGCCGGTACCGCCCGCGCTGCCCGTGCCGCCGGTACCACCAGTACCCGTCGCCGGGAGTGTGGCGTCCTTGTCCACGGCCACGGAGAGGGTCAGCGGGTCGATCGCGTCGCCCGCCTTGTACGGGGAGCCGGTGGCGTCGTTTGCGAAGGAGGCCGCGCCCTCGGCGGTGAAGGCCGCCGGTATCGAATGCAGCGCCAGCACACCGCCGTTGGTCCTGTAGTCGGCCTTCGACAGGTCGAGCGTGGCGAAGGGAACGGCGGCCTTGGCGCCGGAGGCGTTCTTGACGTCCACGTACAGGATCCCGGTCCGGCCGGTGGCGGCCACGCGGACGTTGCCGAAGGTCATGTCGACGCCGTGGGCCGCGTACTGGAAGCGCAGGCTGCCCTCGAAGGAGGCGTTCAGCGTCTGCTTCCCGGTGTCGAGCTCGCCCTTGCCGAAGGCGAAGTCGAAGAGCTCGCCGTTGCGGGCGGCTCCACCCGCCGGGGTGACCGAGCCCCCGCCCAGCACGTACCTGCGGAAGGACTCCTTCACTCCCCACGTCAGCTTGGCGCTGAGGATCTTCTGCGCGCCGTCGGCCGGGGCGGTGGGCTGCTTGGTGGGAGCCGTCCCGGTCGGCCCCGGAACCGGCTTCGTCGGCGCCGGGCTGGTCGGCGCCGGGCTGGTCGGCGCGGGGGCGGGCTTCTCGAACTCCAGCTTCGCGGTGAGCGGGTCGCCCGCCTTGTTCTCGTACGAGGCCGAACCGAGCGCGTCCGCGGTCTCCTTGGTGAGCGTGGTCGCCAGCTTGTCCATCGACTGCCCGCCGAAGGCCACCGTGGCGAGCGGTACGTCCTCGGCCGTGGCACCGCCCTTGGTGACGTCCGCGGTGAGCTTCTTCGTACCGGTGTCGATACGGAAGTCCGAGAGCTTGACCTCGAAGCCGTGGCCGGCGGGCGGGGCGGGCGAGGAGAAGGTGACGCTGCCCTTGAAGGCCGCCTTCACCACGTGGCCGGAGGCCGGTTCGTACTGGCCGGTCGGCTCGCCGAACCGCAGGCTGCCGTCCTCGTTCTGCCCGGCGCCGTCCGCCACGGTGATGGAGCCCTTGGCCATGCCGGTCACGTAGGCGCGGTAACTGGTGAGCACCCCCCAGTCGAGGGTGCCGCCGACGATCTTCATCGGTGGGACGGCCGGTGCGGCGGTGGCCGGCAGGGCCAGGGCGGTGGCGCCGAGAGCGGCGGCGGTGAGGACGGCGGCCGCGGCGGCGACGGGACGGCGGAGGGACGACATCGCTGAGAACTCCTGGGCAGAAGAGGAGGGAAGGACGAAGGGGTTGGAAGGGTGGCCGCGCCGCTACGGGGCTTCGGCCGACGCACGGCGCTTGCGGACCACGAGGAAGGCCGCACCGCCGGCCAGGACCAGTACGGCCACGGCCAGCGAGACGTACAGCCCGGTGTGCGAGGACTCCGAGGCCGCCTGCTGGGCGAGGAGCGGCGCGGGCGAGGACGACGCCGACGACGCCGGCCCGGGCAAGGCCGCCGAGCCCAGGTCCGGCAGGGCCGGGAGCTTCGCGGTGGAGTCGAGGGCGATCGCGAGCGAGACGGGGTCCATCTCGGTGCCCGCCTTGTACATCGAGCCGAAGGCCTGGGAGCCGCCCTCGGTGAGGGTGGCGGGGGCTTCGGCGAGGGTGGCGAGCCCGCCCTCGGCCTTCAGGGACGCGGCGTCGAACTCCACCAGCGCGACGGCGCTCTTCGTCCCGTCGCCGGTGGTGACATCGGCGGACAGCACGCCCTTGCCGTTCTCCACCTTGACCGCCACCTTGCCGAGCTTCAGGTCCAGGTGGGCGCCGGTGAAGTGGACCGTGCCGGCGAAGGCCGCGTCCAGGGCGCCCTTCGCGCCGTCGTACGTACCCCTGCCCTGCGGGAAGCGGAACAGTGCGCCGCCGTCCCGGGCCCCCTCGGCGAGGGTCCACGTGCCCTGGCCGACCGAGCCGGTGACGTACTCGCGGAAGGTACGGCGTACCCCCCAGTCGACGGCGGCGTCGGTGAAGGCGCCCGGCGCGCGCGGGGTCCCGGCGGCCGTGGTGTCCGGCTGCACGGTCGGCTGCTGCTGCGAAGGGTCCGCCGCCGGTGCGGTCTTGACGTCCTTGACGTCGGCGGACAGCGAGACCGGGTCGAGCTGCGCGCCCGCCGCGTAGTAGCCGGCGAAGGCCTGGGCGCCCTGTTCGGTGAGGGTGGCCGGGAGGTTGGTGAGGGTGAGCGGGCTCGCGCCGCCCTTCATGTCGACGCCGCCGAGGCCGAGGGCGGCGAAGGGCACCTGGGACCGGCTGCTGACCTCACCGGTGTCCTTCGCCTTGCTGGAGACGTCCACGTACAAAGTGCCCTTGCCGCCGCTGATCCTGACGGTGGGCCGGCTCACCGTCATGTCCAACTCGTGGACGCCGTCGGGCTTCTGGTGACCCTGGAAGGTCACCCCGCCCGAGTAGGAGACCTCGAAGGTGCCGGAGGCGGGGTCGTAGGAGCCGGTCGCCGAGTGGAAGCGGAAGAGGCTGCCGCCGACCGTGGCGGCGCCGCCCTTCAGCTTGAAACCGCCTTTCGCCACCGGGCCGGTGACGTAACTCTGGAAGGACGATTTGACGCCCCAGTCCAGCCGGCCGCCCTGCACGGTGCCCGCCCGGGCGGCGGTGGCCGGGAGCAGGGCGCCCAGCAGGGCCGCCAACAGGGTGACGGCGAGCGCGCGGGCGGGTCTTGCCGACATGAATGTCCCCTCCAGGGCTGGCGAACTAAGGTTAGGCTAACCTAAGCTATTGCCGGGTGGGTGAGGAACCCCCCGGTCTGGCGGAACCTCGCCGGAACCTCTCCGAAACCCCAGTCGGACGATCAGGACGGTGCCTTCGTGCCTACGCCCGCCGCGTCACACCGCTTTCCCCGTCTCGCTCCCGCCGTGGCGGCACTGGCCCTGGCACTCGCGCTGACGGGCTGCGGAGGTACGGCCACCACCCCGGGCCCGTCCGCCCGGACCGCCGCCGCCGCGGACCGGGTGGAGCCGCTCGCCCCGGCGCCGCTGCCCGCGCTGCCGGTGACCGTGCCCTCGGCGGACGGCACCCGGGTGAGCGTCACCTCGGCGGACCGGATCGTCCCGCTGACCGGCAGCCTCAACGAGATCGTCCACACGCTCGGCCTCGGCGGGCAGGTCGTGGCCCGGGACATCACCGCCACATTCGAACAGGCCGCGCACCTGCCGGTGGTGACCCGTGGCCACGACGTCTCCGCCGAGAGTGTGCTCTCGCTGCGGCCGACGCTGGTGCTGGCGGAGACCACCAGCGGTCCCGCCGAGGCGGTTCAGCAGATCCGTGACGCGGGCATCCCGGTGCTGGTGGTGGCCCCGGCCAAGTCCCTGGACGACGTGCCGAAGCGGATCGGGGCGGTGGCCGCCGCGCTCGGCGTCGAGGAGGCCGGGGCGCGGCTGAACCGGCGCACCGCCGACCGGATCGCCGCCGCCCGCAAGGACGTTCCGGCCGGCTCCGGGAAAAGGCCCCGGGTGGCCTTCCTCTACCTGCGCGGCGCCGCCTCCGTCTACCTGCTGGGCGGTTCCGGCTCCGGGGCCGCCTCGCTGCTGGAGGCGGCGGGCGCGGTCGACACCGGCAAGGAGTCCGGGCTCGGCAAGGACTTCACCCCGATCACCAGTGAGGCCCTGGCGGGCGCCGCCCCCGACGCGATCCTGGTGATGTCCAAGGGCCTGGAATCGGTCGGCGGCGTCGACGGCCTGGTGAAGATCCCGGGCGTCGCCCAGACCCCGGCCGGCATGGACCGCCGGGTGGTCACGATCGACGACGGCGTCCTGCTGGGCTACGGCCCGCGCACGGACCAGGTGCTCGCCTCCCTGGTCGCCCAGCTCTACGGCAAGGGCGCCTGAGATGCCGACAGTCACCGCCGCCACCACCGGCGGTGGGACGACGGCCGATCCCGCCGCAGCCGAACGGCCGCGCCGCCGCAAGGCGTTCGCGCTCACCGCCGCGCTGGTCGCCTGCCTCGTCCTCCTCGCCCTGATCTCCGCGGGAGTCGGCGCCTACCGGATCCCGCTCGGGGACGTGCTCGCCTCCGTCCAGCACCGCGCGGGCCTCGGCGGGGCGCCGCTCGACCGGGTCGGGGAGAGCGTGCTGTGGAACGTACGACTGCCCCGCGTCGTGCTCGCGCTGCTCGTCGGCGGCAGCCTCGGCTGCGCGGGCGCGCTCATGCAGGGCGTGTTCGGCAACCCGCTCGCCGAACCCGGTGTCATCGGGATCTCGGCCGGCGCGGCGGTCGGCGCGGTCGCCGCCATCGGGCTCGGGCTCAGCTTCCTCGGCAACTGGACGATCACGGTCTGCGCGTTCGCCGCGGGCCTGATCACCGTCGGCTCCGTCTACTTCCTCTCCCGCAACGGCGGCCGGACCGAGGTCGTCACCCTCATCCTCACCGGCATCGCCGTCAACGCCTTCGCCGGCGCCCTCATCGGCCTGTTCGTCTTCTTCGCGGACAGCGGCCAGGTCAACCAGATCACCTTCTGGCAGCTCGGCTCCCTCGCGCAGGCCACCTGGCCCAAGGTGCTCGCCGTACTCCCCTGCGCCGCCGCGGGCCTGCTGATCGCCCCCTTCCACTCCCGCCGGCTCGACCTGCTCGCACTCGGCGAACGCCCCGCCCGCCACCTCGGGATCGACGTCGAGCGGCTGCGCCTGGCCGTCATCCTGGTCGTCGCCCTGCTCACCGCCGCCGCGGTCGCCGTGGCCGGCGTCATCACCTTCGTCGGACTGCTCGTCCCGCACCTGCTGCGCATGGCGGGCGGCCCCGGCCACCGCTTCCTGGTGCCCGGCAGCGCCCTCGCCGGGGCCGTCGTATTGGTCGCGGGCGATCTGGCCGCCCGTACCGTCGCCCAGCCCGCCGAACTGCCGCTCGGCGTACTGACCGCGCTGCTCGGCAGCCCGTTCTTCTTCTGGCTGCTGCGCCGCACCCGCCGCAGGCAAGGAGGCTGGGCATGACCGGCGGACTGACCGGGCTGCTGTCCCGGAACAGGCGGACCGTCCCGGCCCGGCCCGCACCCGGCGCGGCCTTCGCCGAAGCGGTGGGACTGCGGGTCCGGCTCGGGCGGCGCGAGGTCCTGGCCGGCATCGACCTGACCGCCCGGGCCGGGGAGGTACTGGCCCTGGTTGGCCCGAACGGGGCGGGCAAGTCCACCCTGTTGGCAGCCCTCGCCGCCGACCTCCCCGCCGCCTCGGGAGAGGTACGGATCGACGGCCGAGCGGTGGGCGGCTGGAGCGCCCCCGAGCTGGCGCTGCGCCGCTCGGTACTCCCGCAGTCGGCCGAACTGTCCTTCCCGTTTCCCGTGGAGGACGTCGTACGGATGGGCCGCGCGCCCTGGGCCGGCACCCCCCTCGCCGACGCGGACGAGGAGGCGGTGGCCACCGCCATGGCCGCCACCGAGGTCACCGGCTTCGCGGCGCGCCCGTTCTCCGCGCTCTCCGGCGGCGAGCGGGCCCGGGTCGCACTGGCCCGCGTACTGGCCCAGCGGGCCCCGCTGTTGCTGCTCGACGAGCCGACCGCCGCCCTCGACCTGCGCCACCAGGAACTCGTGCTGCGGATCTGCCGGGAGCGGGCCGCCGCCGGGGACGCGGTGGTCGTCGTCCTGCACGACCTGGGGCTGGCCGCCGCCTACGCGGACCGGGCCGCCGTCCTGCACGACGGGCGGGTCGCCGCGGACGGACCGCCGGCCGGGGTGTTCGAGGACGGACTGCTCGGCCGCGTCTACCGGCAGCCGGTGGAGGTCCTTCCGCATCCGCGCACCGGGACCCCTCTGGTGGTGCCCGTACGTGAGGTGGCCCAGCGTTCGGCAGTACGGAACGGTCGCCCCGACTTGACTTCCGCTTGACCCGGCCTTGGGGATGTCGTGAACCGTCCGTGACGGCCCCGTGTCCGCCACCGGAAGGTGAGAGCTGAATCACTGCACGAGTGGGTATGGGTCAGGTAAGCCTCGGTTAAGTTAGGTCCGCCTCACCGGCCTCTCCCCCTTGGGACGGCCCACACGTCCGACGCCCAGGAGCCCCCTATGCGCCCCGCCCGCCTCACCGTCATCGCCGCCGCCTCCGTGGCGGCGGCCCTGACCGCCGTCACCGGCTGCTCCCAGAAGAGCGACGCGGGCGGCAACGGCGCGATCAAGGTGGCCGCCTCCGACAGCGCCTGTGAGGTGTCGAAGACGGAGTTCCCGGCGGGCAAGGTCCAGATCGACGTCGAGAACAAGGGCTCCAAGGTCACCGAGGTCTACGTCCTCTTCCCGGACGCCCGCATCGTGACCGAGCGCGAGAACATCGGCCCCGGCACCAAGGCCTCCATCACCGCCGAGATCAAGGCGGGCGAGTACGAGATCGTCTGCAAGCCCGGCATGAAGGGCGACGGCATCAGCCAGAAGGTCAAGGCCACCGGCAAGGGCGCCGCCGCGGAGAAGCGCAGCCCCGAGGCCGACGCCGCGGTCGCCGCCTACCGCGCCTACGTGGTCGCGCAGGCCGAGGAGACCCTCCCCAAGGCGCAGGCCTTCGCGGACGCGGTCAAGGCCGGCGACGTCGAGGCCGCGAAGAAGGCGTACGCGCCCTCCCGCATCGGCTGGGAGCGCACCGAGCCCGTCGCCGAGTCCTTCGGTGACATCGACCCGAAGGTCGACGTCCGCGAGGACGGCCTGGAGGCCGGCCAGGACCCCGCGAAGGACTGGACGGGCTGGCACCGCCTGGAGAAGTCCCTGTGGGCCGACAACAAGATCGACGACGGTGACAAGAAGCTCGCCGACACCCTGATCGCGGACCTGACCGACTGGCAGAAGAAGGTCGGCCAGGCGGAGATCACCCCCTCCTCGATCGCCAACGGCGCCAAGGAGCTCCTCGACGAGGTCGCCAGCGGCAAGGTCACGGGCGAGGAGGAGCGCTACTCCCACACCGACCTGGTCGACTTCAAGGCCAACGTCGAGGGCGCGGAGAAGGCGTACGAGGTCCTGAAGGCGATCGCCGCGAAGAACGACCCGGAGCTCGTCAAGCAGCTGGACACCCAGTTCGCCGCGATGAACACGCTGCTGGACAAGTACCGCGCCGACAAGGCCTCCTACGACTTCACCTCGTACGACAAGGTCGCCGAGGCGGAGCGCAAGGAGCTCTCGGACGGCGTCAGCGCCCTCGGTGAGCCGCTCTCCAAGCTCGCCGCAGCGGTCACGAAGTAACGGTCAGGGACGAAGGAGGCGGGAGAACACGATGTCAGAGTCGGAATCGGCGGCGCAGCAGCCGGAACAGCAGGACGCCGGCGAGTCGGCGGCCTCGCCCTCGCGACGCGCCGTACTGGGCTGGGGCGGTGCCGGGCTCGCGCTCGGCGCGGCCGCGGCCGGCGGTGCGGTGGCTGCCTTCGGCAGCGGGCCGGACCTGGTCTCGGCGTCCGCCGCCGGAACGGCCGTGCCCTTCCACGGCGAGCACCAGGCCGGTATCGCCAGCGCCGTGCAGGACCGTCTGCACTTCGCGGCCTTCGACGTGAAGACGAAGGACCGCGAGGAGCTGATCAAGCTCCTCAAGGAGTGGACCGAGGCGGCCCGCCGCATGACGGCCGGCCTGCCGGTCGGCGAGGGCGGTTTCGGCGGCCTCCCCGAGGCTCCGCCGGACGACACCGGCGAGGCGCTCGGCCTGAAGGCCTCCCGCCTGACCCTGACCATCGGTTTCGGGCCGGGCCTGTTCGCCAAGAACCGGTTCGGACTGGAGGGCAAGCGCCCCGACGCGCTGGTCGACCTGGAGCTGTTCCCGGGCGACAACCTGGACGCGGCTCGCTCCGGCGGAGACCTCTGCGTCCAGGCCTGCGCCGACGACCCGCAGGTCGCCGTGCACGCGATCCGCCAGCTGGCCCGCATCGGCTTCGGCAAGACCGTGGTGCGCTGGTCGCAGCTGGGCTTCGGCAAGACCTCGTCGACCACGCCCGAAGAGCAGACCCCGCGCAACATGATGGGCTTCAAGGACGGCACCCGGAACATCTCGGGCACCGACAAGGCGGCCCTGGAGAAGCACGTGTGGGTCGGCGCGGGCGACGGCAGCGAGTGGCTGACCGGCGGCTCGTACCTGGTAGCCCGCCGGATCCGGATGAACATCGAGATCTGGGACCGCACGCCCCTGCAGGAGCAGGAGGACATCTTCGGCCGTGACAAGGGCGAGGGCGCCCCGGTCGGCAAGTCCAAGGAGCGCGACGAGCCGTTCCTGAAGGCGATGAAGCCGGAGGCGCACGTCCGCCTCGCGCACCCGGACAGCAACAACGGTGCGACGATCCTGCGCCGCGGCTACTCCTTCACGGACGGCTCGGACGGTCTGGGCCGCCTCGACGCGGGCCTGTTCTTCCTCGCCTACCAGCGCGACGTCCGCAAGGGCTTCATCCCGATCCAGCGCCAGCTGGCGAAGTCCGACGTCCTCAACGAATACATCCAGCACGTGGGTTCGGCGATCTTCGCCGTCCCGCCGGGCGTCCGTGACAAGGACGACTGGTGGGGCCGGACGCTGTTCGCGTAAGCCAGTCGGAGAGAAGGAACCGCCGTGTTCGGCAACTATCTGATCGGCCTGCGCGAGGGGCTGGAGGCCAGCCTGGTCGTCTGCATCCTCGTGGCGTACCTGGTGAAGACCGAGCGCCGGGACGCCCTGCGTCCCGTGTGGCTCGGCATCGGGATCGCCTGCGCGCTCTCGCTCACCTTCGGCGCGATGCTCGAATTCGGCACCCAGGAGCTGACCTTCGAGGCGCAGGAGCTGCTCGGCGGCACCCTCTCCATCATCTCGGTGGGCCTGGTGACGTGGATGGTCTTCTGGATGAAGCGCACCGCGCGGCATCTGAAGGCCGAGCTGCACGGCAAGCTCGACACGGCGCTCGCCATGGGCACCGGCGCGCTGGTCGCCACCGCCTTCCTGGCCGTCGGCCGTGAGGGCCTGGAGACCGCGCTCTTCGTGTGGGCGTCGGTACGGGCCAGCGGCGAGGGCTCCTCGGCGCCGCTGATCGGTGTGCTGCTGGGCATCGCGACGGCGATCGTGCTGGGCTACCTGTTCTACCGGGGCGCCCTCAAGATCAACCTGGCGAAGTTCTTCAAGTGGACCGGCGCCATGCTGGTGATCGTGGCCGCGGGCGTGCTCGCGTACGGGGTCCACGACCTCCAGGAGGCCCGCTTCCTCGGCGGCCTGAGCGACAAGGCGTTCGACATCAGCGCCACCATCCCGCCGGACAGCTGGTACGGGACGCTCCTCAAGGGCGTCTTCAACTTCCAGCCGGACCCCACCGTCGTCCAGCTCACGGTGTGGGCGCTGTACCTGGTGCCCGTGCTGGCTCTGTTCTTCTTCGACCGTGGCCGCCCGGCGGCCCCGAAGGCGCAGCCCGCGAAGGCCCCGGAGGCCGCGGAGGCGGGCTGACCGGCTGACGGATGACCGGCCGACAGGCTGTGGTGACGGGCTCGCGCGCCGGTCACCACAGCCTGTCGGTGTTTCCGGGGTGCAGCGGGACGCGGACGCCGGTGAAGGCGGCCCGGTCCCGGTCCGGGGTGTCCGTGAAGAAGGCCGCCAGCACCTCCTTGTCGAAGCCCGGCTCGTCGGTGGCCAGCGGCTCCGCAGGAGTGCCGCCGACCAGGACCGTGCCGGGCAGCCGCGTGAAGCCGGCCGCCTCGTAGAACGCCGTCAGCGGCTGGTCGCAGCTGAAGAGCGCCAGGTCCACGGCCGGGTCCGCCGCCAGAGCGGCGCGGGCCGCCGCGACCAGCCGGCCGCCGAGCCCGCGGCCGCGCAGCTCGGCCCGCGTCACGACCGCGCTCAGCCCGGCCGCGCGGTACGTGCGCCCCGCGACCTCGATCTCCTTGTACAGCAGCGCCAGCGAGGCGGCCACCGTGCCGTCATCGCCGACGAGCAGCAAGGCGCGCGGCGCCAGGGCCGGATCGTGCCCGGGTGACGCACCCCGCCAGGCCGCCGCCTCCAGGGCCGCGACCTGGCCGCCGAGCTCCGCCGGGAGCTCGGCGGCCTCGTACGCCAGCACCCTCATCAGGGGATCCGCACGCCCGTACCGCCGACGCGGACCCGCGGGTCCCCGGCGCGCAGCTCCACCGTGAGCACCCCCGGCCGGCCCATGTCCGCGCCCTGGTGGAGGGTGAGCACCGCGTCCTCGGGGACCAGCCCGAGCTCGCGCGCGTACGCGCCGAAGGCGGCCGCGGCGGCCCCGGTCGCGGGGTCCTCGACGACTCCGCCGACCGGGAAGGGGTCCCGTACGTGGAACTCCGCCGGTCCGGCCCGGTGCACCAGCTGCACGGTGGTGAGGTCGAGGCGCCGCATCAGGGCCTCCAGGCGGGCGAAGTCGTACGCGAGGTCCGCGAGCCGGGCCCGGGTGGCGGCGCCGAGCACCAGGTGCCGGTTCCCGGCGTAGGCGATCCGGGGCGGGAACGCCGGGTCCAGGTCCGCCTCCGGCCAGTCCAGCGCGGCCAGCGCCTCGGCGAGGTCGGCCGGGGCGATGTCCTCGACGTGCGGCTCCACGCTGGTCAGCGTGGCCCGCAGCAGCCCGTCCTCGGCGGTGACGGAGACCGGGACGGTCCCCGCCCGCGTCGCGAGGACCAGCTCCCCGGGGCCGATCCGCTCCGCCAGCGCCACGGCGGTGGCCACGGTCGCGTGCCCGCAGAAGGCCACCTCCGCCTTGGGGCTGAAGTACCGCACGGTGAACGCCCGCCCGGGCTCGCCGCCGAGCCCCTCGGGCGGGGCCGTCAGGAAGGCCGTCTCGCTGTAGCCCAGCCCGGCGGCGATCTCCAGCATCGCGGCGTCGTCCAGCCCGGAGGCGTCGAGCACGACCCCGGCGGGGTTGCCGCCTTCCGGGTCCCGGGAGAAGGCGGTGTAGCTCAGTACTTCGGTGTCGGTCATGCGGTCATGATCGTTGTCGCCGCCACGGCCTGGCAATGGGTTGTTCAGCCGCGCCCGATGTACGGCATGGCCGTCGCCATCACCGTCGCGAACTGCACGTTCGCCTCCAGCGGGAGCTCCGCCATGTGCAGCACGGTGCGGGCCACGTCCGCGGCGTCCATCACCGGTTCGACGGCCAGCTGCCCGTTGGCCTGGAGGATGCCGCTCTGCATCCGCTCGGTCATCTCGGTCGCCGCGTTGCCGATGTCGATCTGGCCGCAGGCGATCTTGTACGGGCGCCCGTCCAGCGACAGGGACTTGGTCAGGCCTGTCATCGCGTGCTTGGTCGCGGTGTAGGCGACGGAGTTCGGGCGCGGCACGTGCGCCGAGATGGAGCCGTTGTTGATGATGCGCCCGCCCTGCGGGTCCTGCCGCTTCATCTGCCGGAAGGCGGCCTGCGCGCACAGGAAGGAGCCGGTCAGGTTGACGTCCACCACCGAGCGCCAGGCCTCGTAGGTGATGTCCTCCAGCGGGACGCCGCCCGGGCCGAAGGTGCCCGCGTTGTTGAAGAGCAGGTCGAGGCGCCCGTACCGGTCGCGTACGGCCTCGAACAGAGCATTGACCTCGTCCGGATCGCTGACGTCCGTCCGGACGCACAGGACGTCTGCGTCTGCGGCGGACTGCGCCGCGGCGGCGGCCGTCTCCTCCAGGGGCCCGGTCCGGCGGCCCGCCAACGCCACGGCCCAGCCTGCCGCGGCCAGGGTCAGGGCCACGGAACGGCCGATCCCGGAGCCGGCCCCGGTCACCACGGCGATCTTCTCGGCACTTTCGCTCATGGGCCCGCAGGCTACGTCACACGGGGCTGCGGGCCCCGGACGTTCCGATAGCTGAGAACATGGGTCGGTCAGGGGTGCACGAACAGATAAGAGGACTGGAGTCCCGCATGTCGGAGAGAGCCCCCGCGACGGCCCCCACACCCGAGCCGTCACCCGAATCGCCCTCCGCCTCCACCGCCGCCGCACCCCTGACGGCCGCGCGCCGCACCGGGCTGCTCGTCACCTTCGTACTCGGCGGGCTCACCGCCCTGCCCCCGCTGTCCATGGACATGTACCTCCCGGCCCTGCCGCAGGTCACCAGCGTCCTGCACAGCCCGGCCGCGACCGTCCAGCTCACCCTCACCGCCTGCCTCGCAGGCATGGCGCTGGGCCAGCTCGTCATCGGCCCGATGAGCGACAAGTGGGGCCGCCGCAGGCCCCTCCTCATCGGCATGACCGTCTACGTCCTGGCCACGGCGATATGCGCCCTCGCGCCGACCACCGAGCTGCTGATCGGCTTCCGCCTGCTCCAGGGCCTGGCCGGCGCGGCCGCGATCGTCATCGCCCGTGCCGTCGTACGCGACCTGTACGACGGGGTCGAGATGGCCCGCTTCTTCTCCACCCTGATGCTCATATCCGGGTCCGCCCCGATCATCGCCCCGCTCATCGGCGGCCAGGTGCTCCGCTTCGCCGACTGGCGCGGGGTCTTCGTCGTCCTCACCGGCGTCGGCCTCGTGCTCACGCTGACGGTCTGGCGCAGTCTCGGCGAGACCCTGCCGCCCGAGCGGCGGCAGACGGGCGGCGTCGGTGCCGCGCTGCGGACCATGCGCGGGCTGCTCGGCGACCGCGTCTTCACGGGCTACACCCTGACCGGCGGCTTCGCCTTCGCGGTGCTCTTCTCGTACATCTCCGCCTCACCCTTCGTGGTGCAGGAGATCTACGGGGCTTCGCCCCAGGCCTTCGCCCTGCTCTTCGGCCTCAACTCCGTCGGCCTGATCGCCGTCGGCCAGGTCAACGGCAAGCTGCTCGTCGGCCGGGTCAGCATGGACAAGACCCTGTCCGTCGGGCTCGGGATCATCACGTCGGCGGCGGTGGCACTGCTGCTGATGTCGACCGGGGTCTTCGGCGAGGTGGGGCTGGCCCCGATCGCCGCCGCGCTGTTCGTGCTGATGTCGGCGATGGGCGTGGTGCTGCCGAACACCAACGCGCAGGCGCTGATGCGGACCCCGCACGCGGCGGGAACGGCCTCCGCGCTCCTCGGCACGTCGTCGTTCCTGGTCGGTGCGGTCGCCTCGCCGCTGGTCGGGATCGCGGGCGAGGACACGGCGGTGCCGATGGCGCTGGTCCAGCTGGTGTGCGCGCTGCTGTCGGTGGGCTGCTTCCTGGGCCTGTGCCGGCCCTGGCAGAACCGCGACGCGCTGGCGTCCGCCGCCTAGGGCTGTCGGCCGGGCCGGTCCGGGCCGTCCCCGGACGGGGCCACGCCGCCCGGAGCCGTAAACTCGGCGGGTGAACGCCTCCGCCCCCACCACCGCCGAGACCCTCCGCAGCGCGCTCGGCGGGCTGCTCGACGGGCTCCCGCCCAAGCAGGCCTCGGCCGCCGTAGAGCGGCTCATCGCCAGCTACCGGGGGCAGACCCCGACCGACGCGCCCGTACTGCGCGACCGCTCCGACGTGGCGGCGTACGCGGCGTACCGGATGCCCGCCACCTTCGAGGCCGTCCGGGCCGCCCTGGACGGGCTCGCGGAGGCGGCGCCCGGCTGGGCGCCGGGCTCCCACGTGGACGTGGGCGGCGGAACCGGCGCGGCGACCTGGGCGGTCGACGCCACCTGGGACGGCCCTCGCGAAACCACGGTGCTGGACTGGGCGGAGCCGGCGCTGGCCCTCGGCAAGGAGCTGGCGGCCCGTGGCTCGGAGGTCCTGCGCGGGGCGGCGTGGCGGCGGGCCGTCATCGGCTCCGGGCTGGCCCTGCCCGACGCCGACCTGGTGACCGTCTCGTACGTGCTGGGCGAGCTGACCCCGCAGGCGCGGACGGCCGTCGTCGCCGAGGCGGCCCAGGCCGGCCAGGCCGTCGTGCTGATCGAGCCGGGCACACCGGAGGGGTACCTGCGTATCCGCGAGGCCCGCGACCAGCTGATCGCGGCGGGGCTGCGGGTCGCCGCGCCCTGCCCGCACGACGGGACCTGCCCGATCGAGGTCGGCCAGGACTGGTGCCACTTCTCGGCGCGGGTGAGCCGGTCCTCGCTGCACCGGCGGGTCAAGGGCGGATCCCTCCCGTACGAGGACGAGAAGTTCAGCTACGTCGCCGCTACCCGCTTCCCGGCCGAGCCCGCCGCCTTCCGGATCACGCGGAAGCCGCAGATCCGGAAGGGGCTCGTCCTGCTGGAGCTGTGCGGCCCGGAGAGCGGTGACTCGGCGGGCCTGACCCGGGTCAACGTGACCAAGCGCCACGGCGACCTCTACAAGGCGGCGCGGGACGCCGACTGGGGCCAGGACTGGCCGCCGTCGCAGGAGCGTTAGGCCGGGTTCAGGGCCGGGTCAGGCCGAGTCGGAGCCGCGTCAGGGCCGCGTCAGGGGCGCAGCTCCTGGGTGCAGCACTTCACGCTGCCGCCGCCCTTGAGCAGCTCCCCCAGGTCCATCGGGACCGGCTCGAACCCCCGGTCCCGAAGGGGCGCCAGCAGGCCGGTCGCCGCCTGTGGGAGCAGTACGTGCCGGCCGTCCGAGACCGCGTTGAGGCCCAGGGCGGCCGCGTCGTGGCCGTCGGCGAGCAGCGCGTCGGGGAAGAGGCGTTTGAGCACGGCCCGGCTGCCCGGCGAGAACGCGTCCGGGTAGTACATGACCTCGTCCCCGTCGAGGACGGACAAGGCGGTGTCCAGGTGGTAGTAGCGCGGGTCCACCAGGTCGAGGCCGATGACGGGACGGCCGAAGAACTCCTGGGCCTCGTCGTGCGAGAGCGGGCTGGAGCGGAAGCCCCGGCCGGCCAGGATGTAGGTGGCGGTGACGGCGAAGTCGCCCTCGCCCTCGTTGACGTGGGACGGCTCGTGGATGTCCTGGTAGCCGTGGCTGCGGAACCAGTCCAGGTGGATCTCGGCCTCGGCGGCCCGTTCCGGATAGGCGAAGCGGGCACCGAGCACCCGGCCGTCGACGACCAGGGCACCGTTCGCCGCGAAGACCATGTCGGGCAGCGCGGGGTCCGGTACGAGGGTCTCGACGGTGTGGCCGAGGGCGCGGTAGCGGTCCCTCAGGTCTTCCCATTGGGCGTGTGCGAGGGGCAGGTCCACCGGTTTCGTGGGGTCCATCCACGGATTGATGGAGTACGTGACCTTGAAGTGTGCGGGTGGGCACATCAGGTAGCGCCGGGGTGTGGCGTCTCTGCGCAAAGAAGGCTCCTCACGACTTGCACTCGACTTACGCGTCTCACGACGAGTGTGGAGAGAATCGTCTCTCCTGAAGCGCGACACCGCAGTGAACTGATTGGGTGGTTTACCGGGCAAGAGGAAGACGAGACGTCTCGGTTGATAGTTTCAGGACATGACCAAGACCCCTGACGCCAGCCGCCGCAGCGACCGCTCCCGGCGGGCCATCCTCGACGCGGCACTCGCCCTGGTCGGGGAGGTCGGCTACAACAAGCTGACCATCGAGGCCATCGCGGCCCGCGCGGGGGTCGGCAAGCAGACCATCTACCGCTGGTGGCCGTCGAAGGCTGCCGTACTGCTGGACGCCTCGCTGGCGCTCGCCGGGGACGCGGAGGCGGCGGCCGAGTGGACCGGCTTCCCGGACACCGGTGACCTCGCGGCCGACCTGAAGCACGTCCTGCGGGCGACGGTGGACGAGCTGCTCGACGAGAAGTACGAGGCCCCCGCGCGCGCCCTGACGGCGGCCGGGGCGACCGACCCGGAGCTCGGCGCCCGCTTCACCGAGCGGCTGCTGGAGCCGCAGCTCGCCCTGTACGAGGCGCGGTTGCGCACGGCCCGGGAGGCCGGGCAGCTCGCGCCGGACACGGATGTGCGGCTGACGGTGGAGATGCTGCTCGGTCCGCTGACGTACCGGTGGCTGCTGCGGACGGCGCCGCTGACGCACGCCTACACCGACGCCCTGGTGGACCGGGTGATGGGTGGGGTGGCCAACGTCACCGCCCGTTAACGGCCCGGCAACCCGCGGCCGATCGAGAACATATGACCGAATTCTATGGGTATGTAGGGGGCGTCGGTTACCCATCCCCAACCCCCCGGTCACCAAGACCGGTCACCCGGGGCTCAGGATGGTGGGACCATGTGAAGGTCCGCCGGGGATACGGTGAGGTGAGGGGATAGATGGGGTCTGAGTCCGGCCGCGTCAAACGCGGCGAGCAGAGCAGGATTTCCCAGTGGCTGCGCCGGCGGCCGAAACCCATCGCCGAAGACCCGGAACGAGAGCGCGAGGCGCTGCTCCTGGCCGTAGCGGCGGCCGGTCTGCCGCTCGCCCCCGCCGCCCATCCCGCCGGTTACCGGTGTTCGTGCGACCGGATCGGCTGTCCGACGCCCGCACGGCACCCTCTCTCCTTCGCCTGGCAGACCCAGTCGACCACCGACCGCGCACAGGTCGAGCGGTGGGCGCGCAACCAGCCCCAGGCCAACTTCATCACCGCGACCGGCATGGTCCACGACGTGCTCGACGTCCCGCTGGAGGCCGGCACCGGCGCACTCGCCCGCCTGCTGGAGGCGGGCATCGAGGTCGGCCCGGTCGCCGAGTCGGGAGGCACGGGCGACCAGGCCCGGATGCTCTTCTTCACCGCCACCCGCGGCACGCCGGAGGACGAGGACGAGTGGTGGCCGTGCGAACTGGACTGCCACCCCGAGACCATGGACGAACACCCGGGCCTGCGCTGGCACTGCCGCGGCAGCTATGTCCTGGTCCCCCCGGCCGCCCTCCCCGGTGACCAGGCGGTCACCTGGATCCGCGGCATGGAACACCCCCTCCCGGACCCCCTCACCCTCCTGGAGACCCTGACGGACGCCTGCGCCACGTACGCGGGGACCTCGCCCCAGACCCCGGCGGCGGTCGCCTGGCCCTTGGGCCGCTAGGGGGTGGCGCCGCTGCGGGGGCGGCGTCCCCGGGCGGAGCCCCGGGCTCCCTGGGGCTCCGCCCCAGACCCCCGCCTCAAACGCCGGCGGGGGTGGATTTTGGCTGAGCTGAGCGGGTCAGTGGTGGATCTGGGTGACGACCACGTCGAGGGACCAGGCCTTGCCCGCCTTCGCAGGGGCCTCGGCCTCGACCGCGTAGCCCAGGTCCCGCAGGGCCGTGACCAGCTCGGCGGGCGTCGCCGGGACCGCACCGGCCAGCAGCAGGTCCCGGACCAGGCGACCCTTCGTCGCCTTGTTGAAGTGGCTCACCACCGACCGCTTCTCCACCCCGTCCACCACCTGCGAATGCAGCACCCGCACGGTCGCCGTCCGCCCCGCCGTCTCGCCCTTCGGCTTCCACGCCGCCGCGTACGCCGCCGACCGCAGGTCCAGCACCAGCCCGTCCCCGGCAACAGCCGGCAGCACGTCCGCCATCGGCCCCCGCCAGTACGCGCCGAGCGCGCCACGCCCCGGCAGCTTCACCCCCATCGAGCAGCGGTACGAGGGAATCCGGTCCGTGATCCGCACCGCGCCCCACAACCCTGAGAAGACGAGCAGCGCGTCCTCGGCGAGCTTGCGCGCGGCCGGGGTCAGGTCGGCCAGCCCCAGGGCGTCGTAGAGCACACCGGTGTAGATCTCCCCGGCCGGCCGGGCCGCCGCCGAGCGCAGCTCCACGTTCTTCGCGACCTCGCCCCGCAGTCCCTCGCTCAGGCCCAGCACCTCGCGCGCCTTCAGTTCGTCGGCGGCGCACAGCTCGACCAGCTCGTCCAGGACTTCCGCCCGGGCCGGGGCCAGACCCGGCAGCGACAGCGTCTCCGGCTTCAGCGGTGCGCCGGAGCCGCCAGCGGCCTTTCCTTCGGACGGCGGCAGCAGCACGAGCACGGTGGTTCTCCTTCAGTACGACGCGGCGCAGGGGATGCGGCCCCGCAGCCAGGGTAGACGGCTCGCCATGCCGTCCGGGCCCACCGCCCATACGCTCGATCCATGCCACGCCGTCATATGCACATGACCGGCGCAGACGGGGCTGCCCTGCGGGCCGCGCTGCGTGAACTGCGGACGAAGCTGGACGTACCGGAGGAGTTCCCCGCCGAGGTGCTCGCCGAAGCCGGGCGGGCGGCCCGGGAACCCCGCCTGCCCGAGGCCGACGCCACCGACATTCCCTTCTTCACGATCGACCCCCCGTCCTCGGTCGACCTCGACCAGGCCATGCACCTGGCGAAACGGCCCACCGGCGGCTTCCGCGTCCACTACGCCATCGCCGACGTCGCCGCCTTCGTCACCCCGGGCGGCCCGCTGGACGCCGAGGCCCACCGCCGCGTCAACACCCTCTACTTCCCCGACGGGAAGGTCCCGCTGCATCCGGCCGTGCTCTCGGAGGGCGCGGCCAGCCTGCTGCCCGACCAGCCCCGCCCGGCGCTGCTGTGGCGCCTCGACCTCGACGCCGAGGGCCGGGTGGAGACCACCGATGTCCGTCGCGCCCTCGTACGCAGCCGCGCCAGGCTCGACTACGACGGCGTCCAGAAGGCCATCGACACCGGCACGGCGGAGGAGCCCCTCACCCTCCTGAAGGACATCGGCCTGCTCCGCGAGGCCCTCGAAGTGGAGCGCGGCGGCATCTCGCTGAACGTGCCCGAGCAGGAGATCGTCGGCCACGGGGACTCGTACACCCTGGCCTACCGTGCCCCGCTGCCCGCGGACGGCTGGAACGCCCAGATCTCCCTCATGACCGGCATCGCCGCCGCCGACCTGATGCTCGCCGCCGGGACCGGGATCCTGCGCACCCTGCCCACCGCTCCCGACGGCGCCGTCGGCAGGCTCCGGCGGGCGGCGAAGGCCTTGCGGATCGACTGGCCGCACCACGTCCCGTACGCCGAACTCGTGCGCTCGCTCGATCCGCACCGCCCCGACCACGCGGCCTTCCTCCAGGAGTGCACGGCCCTGCTGCGCGGCGCCGGATACACCGCCTTCACCGGCGGCGAGACCCCGGACCCGGCGCTCCACGCGGCGGTCGCGGCCCCGTACGCCCACTGCACGGCGCCGCTGCGCCGCCTGGTCGACCGGTACTCGGGCGAGCTGTGCCTGGCGGCGGTGGCCGGTGCCGAGCCCCCGCGGTGGGCGGTGGCGGCGCTGGACGCGCTCCCGAAGGAGATGGCGGACGGCAGTCGGCTCGCCAACACGGCCGAGCGGGAGTGCGTGGACCTGGTCGAGGCCGCGCTGCTCAAGGACCGTGTCGGGGAGGTCTTCGAGGCGACGGTGATCGACGTCGACGACCGGGAGCCGAAGATGGGAACGGTCCATCTGACCGACCCGGCGGTGGTCGGCCGCATCGTGTCCGCCTCGCGGGAGCTGCCGCTGGGCGAGCACCTGCGGGTGCTCCTGGCGGAGGCGGACCCGGGCACGGCGAAGGTCCTGTTCGCCCCGGCCTGAACTACGCGGGCCGCCGCAGCGCGGTGACCAGCGCGCGCGGGTCGTCCGCGTGGAAGCGGACGGTCCGCGCCTGCCCCCGGGCGCCGAGCGGGCGGGTGAGGGGGAGCGGGCGGGTCAGCTCCACGGTCACCGTGGTCTGGCTGCCCACGATCAGGTCGAGCACCCCGTCCTCGGACAGCCTGACCAGCCGCCCCTCGGGGTAGCGCCGGTCGACCCGCACCGAGGCCACCGCGTCCGCCGGGACGGTCAGGTCGAACAGGGTCCCGTAGCGGATCAGCAGGGAACCGTCGGGGCGGACCACGTGCGGCCGGGTGACGCAGGCGGCGTGCAGGGCCAGCACGATGAGGATCCCGTACAGGTCGAGGACGAGGACCACCCGGTGGACGGCGGGCCAGGGAATCAGCAGGGCCAGGCAGACCGTCTCGATCACCGACACGAAGACCATCCCGTACATCATGGCCGTCTGCGGTCCCGTGTACGCGGCCGTGTGATCCCCGGCCCGGACCCCGTGCTTCCTGCGCAGGACCCACCGGCCGAGCGCGGCGGTGGCCCGCAGCTCGTGCCGCACCAGCCGCCGCACCTGGACGGGGACCACGGCGTGCACGGCCGCCCACCAGGCGGCGCGGGGCCCGGCGCCGTCCGCACGTGCGGCGGCGTACAGCGAGCGCAGCACCCAGGCCTCCAGCACGGTCACGGCGAGCACCAGCGCCTCGGCCGCCACGAGTGCCCGGCCGGGGAGTCGCACCCCGGCGGCCAGGCAGACCACCAGCACCAGCTCCCCCGGTATGACGGCGACCGCCGCTGCCCGTGCCACCCGTACCACGCTCATCCCCGGCCCCTCTCCATGAACGCCTCCATGACCCGGAGTACGACTTCCGCCTGCGCCGGCGTGTACTCGGCGAGCAGCGCCTCCTTGAACCCGGCGAACCCGGCCACGACCGTCCCCTCGGCGGGGATCGCGGCGAACACCTCATCGGGGACCGCCGCGACCAGTTCCGCGGCCAGGACCGGGATCCGCGGGTCGTCCGTGGCGGCGTCCGCGAGATCGTCGAGGCGCTCGTAGAGGGCCAGGACCGCGGGATCGGCGGCCAGCGGCCCGAGCGCCGCGTAGAGCTCCTCGCCGCCGGCGCCCGAGGCGTCGAGGAGCGTCAGGTGCTCGCGGTCCATGGCCGCGGCCGGCGAGTCCGTCGGGGGCGCCTTCGCCAGCAGCGCGGCGAGCGCGGGCGAGAGCGGCTCGCCCTCCCCGGGCCCAGCGGCCAGCAGCGCCGCCAGCCGCCGCCTGCGCTCGCCGATCTCGGCCTCCTGGCGGGCCAGGTCGGCGTCGAGCTCTTCGAGTACGTCGGCCAGTTCGCGTCCGGCGTCGTCCGCGAGGACGTCCCGCACCTCTTCCAGGCTCAGCCCGAGCTCGGTCAGCCGGCGTACGCGGGCCAGCAGGACTGCGTCACGGACGCTGTAGGCCCGGTACCCGTTGGAACGCCGCTCCGGCTCCGGGAGCAGCCCGACATGGTGGTAGTGCCGGATCGCCCGGGTGGTGACCCCGACGAGGGCGGCGATCTCTCCGATCCGCATGGCCCCAGTAGAAACCCTGCCGCTGCGTCAAGGTCAAGCGGCGACGGCGCAGCTAGTAGCATGGTCGCCACGGCAGACGAGTCGGCCGGGCGGCCGCGTCGGGATCCGAAGGATCCCGCCGAGGAACGTCCGGGCTCCACAGGGCAGGGTGGTGGGTAACGCCCACCCGGGGTGACCCGCGGGACAGTGCCACAGAAAACAGACCGCCGGGGATTTCGGTCCCCGGTAAGGGTGAAACGGTGGTGTAAGAGACCACCAGCGCCTGAGGTGACTCAGGCGGCTAGGTAAACCCCACCCGGAGCAAGGTCAAGAGGATCCGTCTCCGGACGGGTCTGCGCGGACGCTTGAGGGCTGCTCGCCCGAGTTCGCGGGTAGACCGCACGAGGCCGGCGGCAACGCCGGTCCTAGATGGATGGCCGTCTCCCCGGCGACCGCGAGGTCACCGGGTGACAGAACCCGGCGTACAGGCCGGCTCGTCTGCCCATCCCCGCCCCGAACCGGGCTTCTCCGGTCCGGGGCGTTTACGTAGGATCGGCCCCCGGCAGAGACGATGAGGTGGACGAGATGGGCGTCATACTCCTGTTGCTCCTGGCCGCCGCCGTCGGCGGGGCCGCGTGCGTGGTGTGGGCGGAACGCGGCGGACCCCGCTGGGTCCGCATCGTGGCGAGCGTGACGCTGGGCATCGCCTCGGTGGTGCGCAGCGTGCAGAAGAGCGGCCGCCGGAACAAGAGCAACGGCGGCAGCAGCGGCGACAGCGACTAGCTAGGTGGTGGCCGGCGGATTTCCGGCGGTCGGTGCCGACACCTATCGGCGGTACGGCCGATGCGGCACTCTCGGCTTCATGAGCGACCACCCTGCCAGCGCGGCCGCGGCCGCCGGGCACATCCGCGACCTCGCCGCAGCGACCACCGATCCCCACAGCGCCTATGCGAGCCCCGCCGAGCTCACCGCCGTGACCGGGGGCCTGCGCGAGCTCGCCCGCCATCTCGAAGACACCCTGCGCCAGCTGGCGGTCCACATCGGAAAGCGCGACGAAGCCGACTGGGCCGCACAGGAGACAGGACGGCCCCGCCCGAGCCCGCGGCAGGCACGCGGCGCCGTCCAGTCCGCCCAGGCCGACGCTCGGAACATGGTCCGCGCCCTCGACCGGGCATTGGAGACTCTCGGCCACCCCAAGCCCGCGCAGAAGCAGTGATGGTCCGCCCCCGCCGACGGGATGCCGTCGGCGGGGGCGCACCGTCAGCAGGGCCTACCGCAGGTGGGACGTGTCGTTCAGCAGCCGGACCGAGGCGTTGCCGTCGGCGTAGTAGGCCACCGCCGACAGGGAGGCCGCCGAGAGTTCCATGCGGAACAGGGATTCCGGCGGGGCGCCCAGGGCGAGGCGGACCATGATCTTGACCGGGGTCACGTGGGTGACCAGCAGCACCGTACGGCCCGCGTGCGCGGCGAGCAGCCGGTCGCGGGTCGCCGAGATCCGGCGGGTGGCGGCCATGAAGCTCTCGCCGCCGCCCGTGGGGGCCGCCTTCGGGGAGTCCAGCCACGCCTGGAGGTCGTCGGGGAACCGCTCGCGCACCTCGGCGAAGGTCAGCCCCTCCCAGGCCCCGAAGTCCACCTCGCGCAGGCCCTCTTCGACGGTCACGTCGAGGCCGAGGCGGTCGGCGACGGCCTGCGCGGTCTCGCGGCAGCGGCGCAGCGGGGAGCTGATGACCGTCTGCACGGTGCCGCGCGCGGCGAGCGCCTCGGCCACGGCCGCGGCCTGGCGCCGCCCGGCCGGTGACAGCTCGGGGTCGGAGCCCCCGCTCCCGGAGAAGCGCTTCTGCGGAGTGAGGGCGGTCTCGCCGTGGCGCAGCAGCACGAAGGTGGCGGGGGTGCCCATGTCGGGTCCCCAGCCCGTGCCCGCGGCGGGGGCCGCCGAGAGGACCTGTCCGGCGGCGCCGGGCCCGGGCTGCGCGAAGAGCGTGCCGGTACCGCCCGCTTCGGCGGAGCCGGCCCGCGCGGGCGTGGCATCGGCCACACGGGTCCTCGTACCGGAGCCGGCGGCGAGGGCGGCGCGCACGGACGCGGCGCCCTTCGCCGCGTCCCCCGGAACACCGCCGGTGGCCAGGGCGTGCGCGGCGCCGTGGTCCAGGGCGGCGGTGGAGGCCGACGGCTCCCACTGCTTGCCGCGCCTGCCCGCGTCCATGGCCTCGTTGGCGAGGCGGTCCGCGTGCTTGTTCCTCTCGCGCGGGATCCATTCGTACTTGACCTGGGAGCGGGGCAGGATCGTCGCCGCTTCCGCCGCGAGCGGCTTCATGTCCGGGTGCTTGATCTTCCAGCGGCCGGACATCTGCTCGACGACCAGCTTGGAGTCCATCCGGACCAGGACCTGCGCGTCCGACGCCAGTTCACGCGCCGCCTTGAGCCCGGCGATCAGGCCCTTGTACTCCGCCACGTTGTTCGTCGCGACGCCGATGTACTCCGCGCGCTCGGCCAGCGTCTCGCCCGTCACCGGGTCGAGGACGACCGCGCCGTAGCCGGCGGGCCCCGGGTTGCCCCGGGAGCCGCCGTCCGCCTCCACGACGAACCGGACAGACCGCTGCATCAGATGCCCGAGTCGGCCGTACGGACCAGGATGCGGCCGCAGTTCTCGTGGCGCACGACCTGGTCGCGGGCCGCGGCCTTGATCTCGTTGACCTCGGCCATGTCGAGCTCCAGGCGGCAGCCCTCGCAGCGGCGCTGGTACAGGCGCGCGGCGCCGACCCCGCCCTGCTTGGCGCGGATCTTCTCGTACAGCGCCATCAGGTCGGCCGGCATGGAGGCGACGATGACCTCGCGGTCCTTGGCGATCTTGGCAGCCTCGGCGTCGAGCTCGCCGGTGGCCGCGTCACGGCGCGCGATGGCGTCCGCCAGCTTGGTCTCCAGGCCGGAGACGCGCTCGGTGAGCTCGGTGACCCGCTCCTGCGCGGCCTCCAGGCGCTCCATGACCTCCAGGACCACGTCCTCCAGGTCGCCCTGCCGCTTGGCCAGGGAGACGACCTCGCTCTGCAGGTTCGCCAGGTCCCGGGCCGAGATGCCCACGCCGGAGTCCAGGCGCTGCTGGTCGCGGGCCGCGCGCTGGCGCACCTGGTCCACGTCCTGCTCGGCCTTGGTCTGCTCGCGCGCGGCGTCGCTGGCCTGCGTCTGGGCGGCGACGAGCAGGTCGCGCTGCTGGGTGAGGTCCTTGGTCAGCGAGTCGACCTCGGCGTGTTCGGGCAGCGACTTGCGCTTGTGGGCGAGCTGAGACAGCCGGACGTCCAGGGCCTGGACGTCGAGAAGTCGGATCTGGTCGGCGGGCTCGGCGTTCAGTTGGGGGCTCCTGAGATAGAAGAGGGAGGTGAGGAAACGTCGGACGGCGCGTGCGCCGTCCACGGGTCGGTGACCGTGCGCGAGACATGGGTACGCAGGCCCCAGCCATGGCGCTCGGAGATCGCGTCGAGCTGTGCGGCGGCCTGCTCGCACCAGGGCCACTCGGTGGCCCAGTGGGCGGCGTCGACGAGGGCGAGCGGGCTCTGCTCGCGGGCCTCGGACACCGGGTGGTGGCGCAGGTCGGCGGTGAGGAAGACGTCCACGCCCGCCGCCCTGACCTGGTCGAAGAGGCTGTCGCCGGAGCCGCCGCTGACGGCGACCCGGCGGACCGGCGCGTCCGGGTCGCCGGCGACCCGGATGCCCTGGGCGGTCGCCGGCAGCGAGGCCGCGGCGCGGGCGGCGAACTCGCGCAGGGTCGCGGGGTGGTCCAGTTCGCAGATCCGGCCCAGGCCGCGGCGGCCGGCCGGGTCGGTGGCGTCGGGCACCAGCGGGCCGGTGATCCGCAGGTCCAGGGCGCCGGCGAGGGCGTCGGAGACGCCGGGGTCGGCGGTGTCGGCGTTGGTGTGGGCGACGTGCAGCGCGATGTCGTTCTTGATCAGCGTGTGCACGACGCGGCCCTTGAAGGTGCCGGCCTCGACGGTGGTGGTGCCGCGCAGATAGAGGGGGTGGTGGGTGACGATCAGGTCGGCGCCCAGCTTCACCGCCTCGTCGGCGATCTCCTGTACGGGGTCCACGGCGAACAGCACCCGGGAGACCTCGGCTTCGGGGTCGCCGCAGACGGTGCCGACGGCATCCCACTGCTCGGCCCGCGAGGGGGGCCAGAGAGCGTCCAGCGCGGCGATTACTTCAGAGAGACGGGGCACGGGCCAAGGCTACCGTCCGGTGCGACCGGCCCCGCCAGGACCGGCCCCGCTCCCGGCCCCACGACGGCCGGGAAGGGTGAACGCCCCGATCGCACAGCACAACGGCCTCCTGCGCCAAAGACGAATCGCCGCCCGGCCACCCGTATGTGTGAAGCGGGCTTGGCCGCACTGTTCGTCAGGAACGGCGAAAACTAGCTTCGCCACCGGAGGTGACGCACGGATGACTGTCTGTGCCATCGAAATGACGACCACGGCCCCGTTCACGATCGCCGCGGACGGGTCGTACGCCGCCCGTCTCGCAGGGAACGGCGAGGCGCTCTACGCGGAGCGCTGGACCCTGGCCGGGCCCGAGCCGTACGCGGTGCCGCTGCCGCTCGCGCAGCCCGAGGAGGCCGACAGCGAGCTGCTGCCCCTGACCGACGGGCGGGTGCTGATCCACCGGCGGGTGGCCGGTAGGCACGCCTTCGCCCTGCTGTACCCGACGGGCGCCGCGGCCGGGCCGCGCACCGGGGAGCTCCAGCTGGGTGCGGTGGAGCCGGAGGAAGGAAGGGACGTACGGGTCCGCCTGCTGCCGCCGTCCCCGGACGGCCGCGACGCCTTCGCCCTGGCCGTGACCGACGCCGGGACCACGGTGTGGCGGGTGACCGGTGGCCGCTTCGGGCCGGAGCAGGTCGCACGGATCCCGGGCCGGTGCAGCGGCGGCGTCTGGCTGGACCGGGTGGGCCGGCTGCTGGCCCTGGACCGCGAGCTGGACGGCACCACCAAGGCCGTCGCCGTCGACCTGGTGCGCGGCGGCGAGGTCTCCCCGCTGCTCCAGATCGCCGAGGACAGCGACGACCGGCTGCTGCTGGCCGACCCGGACAGCGGGCTGCTGCTGATCCGCTCCGACGCGCCGGGCGAACCGCGCCTGGGCTGGGGGGTGCTGAACAGTTCGCTGCCGGTCCGCTTCCCCGAGTGTCTGCGGCTGGGCGACGCGCACCCGTTCGCCGTGCAGCCCGGCCAGGCGCTGATGCCGGAGACCAGCGGGGTGGCCCTGCGGCTGCCAGATGGCTGGATCGGGCTGTGGCGCCCCGCCGACCGGCACCTCTTCCGGCTCGCGGCGCCCTCGGGCTGGCTCGGCGGTACCGGCCTGTGGAGTCCGCAGGGCCGCCTGCGCCTCCCGTACGCGACACCCGAAGTCCCCTGCGGGATCGTCGGGATGAGCCTGCCGTCCTCCCCTGCCCCGCCGGTCCGCCTGGACCCCGTCCCGCCGCCCCCGACGCGCCCCATCCCTCTCCAGCAGGCCCCGCTGTGATAGGCACGGGCGATGACGACTACCCGGGAATCCGTCGCCGCCAGGCCCTTCGACGCGGTGCTCTGTGACCTCGACAACGTGATCCGCTTCTACGACACGACTCGCCTGGCCGAGCTGGAACGGGCCGCCGGGCTGGCCGAGGGCACCACGGAGGCGGTGGCCTTCAGCCCGGAACTGGACGGCCCGCTGCTGCTCGGCCGCAGCACCGTCGCGCAATGGGTGGCGTCCATCGAGACCGCGCTCGCGGACACCGGCCGGATATCCGGGGAGCGGGCGCGGGAGCTGGCCGCGGCCTTCGCTTCGACGCCGTTCGCGGCGGACGAGGCGGTGGTCCGCGTCCTGCGCGCGGTACGGGCCGCGGGGCTCGCGTTGGTCCTGGTGACGAACGCGACCCACCGGCTGGAGGACGACCTGGAGTCGATGGGGCTGGCGGATCTCGCGGATCACGTCGTCAGCAGCGCGCGGGTCGGCGTGGCCAAGCCGGACCGCGGGATCTACGAGATCGCGGCCGGGCGCGCGGGCGCCGCCCCGGAGCGGTGCCTGTTCGTGGACGACCGGCTGGAGAACGTCGAAGCCGCGGTCGCGCTCGGCATGACCGGTGTGCACTACCGGGAGCCGGCCGATCTGCACGGGCCGCTGGGTTTCCTGTCGGCCGGCTGAGCAGAGCGGTGGCGGGTGCGGGTACACGACCCGGACCCGCCACCGCAGCGCGGCGGATCAGTCGTGCTTGAGGCCCAGGACCTCCGTCGCGGCGAAGGTCTCGTACGCCGGGCGGGAGTCGTAGTGCGGGGTCAGGACCTCGTCGAGCTCCTCGTAGGAGAAGGCCTCCTTGGTCGTGTCGAACTTCGCCGCCACCCTGGGGCGTTCCATCACGACCACGATCCCGCCGTGCACGACGAACAGCTGCCCGTTGGCCTTCGCGGCGGCCGGTGAGGCCAGGTAGCCGACGAGCGGGGAGACGTGCTCGGGGGCGAGGGCGTCCAGCTTGCCCTCCTCCGGGACCTGGAAGCCCGCGAAGACGTCCTCGGTCATCCGGGTGCGGGCGCGCGGGCAGATGGCGTTGGCCGTCACCCCGTACTTGGCGAGGGCCAGGGCGGTGGAGGTGGTCAGGCCCACGATGCCGCCCTTGGCCGCCGCGTAGTTCGGCTGGCCGGCCGAGCCGCCGAGGAAGGCCTCGGAGGAGGTGTTGACGATCCGGCCGTAGACCGGTCCGCCCGCCGCCTTCGACCGCTCGCGCCAGTGCACGGACGCGAAGTGCGTGGTGTTGAAGTGGCCCTTGAGGTGGACCCGGATCACCGAGTCCCACTCCTCCTCGGACATCGAGAAGACCATCCGGTCGCGCAGGATGCCCGCGTTGTTGACCAGGATGTCGAGCTTGCCGAAGCTGCTCACCGCCAGGTCCACCAGCTCGCCCGCCTGCCCGAAGTCGGCCACGTCGCCCAGGTGCGCCACCGCCCGGCCCCCCGCGGCGCGGATCTCCGCGGCCACCTCTTCCGCCGGGGTGGCCGAGGCCTCCCCGGAGCCGTCCCGGCCGGGCTGTCCGAAGTCGTTGACGACCACGCTCGCGCCGAGCCGTGCGAGCTCGATCGCCTCGGCCCGGCCGAGGCCGCGGCCCGCGCCCGTGACGATGGCGCAGAGCCCCTCAAGTGGCAGTGACATCCGTACGGTTCCTCTCGCAGATCTCGGAGCGGGTCAGAGTTCGATGCAGGTGCGCAGGGCCACGCCCGTACGCATCTGGTCGAGTGCGTCGTTGATCTCGGCGAGCTGCACCCGGTGCGTGATCAGGCCCGCCAGGTCCACCCGGCCGGCCCGCCACAGCGCGATGGTGCGCTCGTAGGAGCGGAGCACGTCCCCGCCGCCGTACATCGAGGGCAGGATCTTCTTCTCGTCGAAGAAGAGCGAGAACATGTCGATCTGGAAGTTGTCGTCCATGGCGCCCGCGCCGACGATGACCACGCTGCCGCCGCGCCGGGTCATCTTGTACGCGGTCTGTGCGGTGGCGGACTTGCCGACGACCTCGAAGACGTAGTCGAAGCCCTCGCCGCCCGTGATCCGGTTCTTGGCGTCGTCGAAGGCGTCCGGGGCGACCGCCTCGGAGGCGCCGAACCGCAGGGCGGCCTCGCGCCGCGACTCCACCGGGTCGACGGCGATGATCTGCGCCGCGCCCTGGACCTTGGCGCCCTGGATGACGGATATGCCGACGCCGCCGCAACCGATGACGGCGACCGAGGAACCGGCCTCCACCTTGGCGGTGTTGATGGCCGCGCCGAGGCCGGTGGTGACGCCGCAGCCGATGAGGGCGGCGATGTCGAAGGGCACGTCGTCGGGGATCGGGACGGCGCACTTGGCGTCGACCACGAGTTCCTCGGCGAAGGTGCCGGTGGCGGCGAAGCCGAAGATGTCACCTCCCGCGCGGCGGAAGTTGGGGGTGCCCGCGTTGACCAGGCTCTCCAGGCACAGGTGGCCCTGGCCGCGCTTGCATGACGGGCAGTGGCCGCAGGGCGGCAGCCAGCAGACGAGGACGCGGTCGCCGATCTTGTGGCTGGTGACCCCGTCGCCGACGTCGGATATCACTCCGGAGCCCTCGTGGCCCGGGATGAAGGGGGCGGGCTGCGGCAGGACGCCGCTCATCGCGGAGAGGTCCGAGTGGCACAGGCCGGTGGCCTTGATCCGGATCTTCACCTTGCCGGGGCCGAGGCCCACGGCCTCCATGTCGTCGACCACTTCGAGCTTGTCCTGGCCGATCTCGCTCTGCAGTGCTGCGCGCACGGTGCGGCTCCTTCAAGTGGATTTACGCGTGTTCGACGACGGTGTCGGCGAGGACCGGCGCGTCGTCCCGTTCGACGGCGGTCACCGACACCAGGACGCGGCCGGGCTCCTGCCACATCCGGATGCGCAGCGTCTCGCCGGGGAAGACGATCCCGGCGAAGCGCGTGCGGTAGGCGCGGACCCGGGACACGTCCCCGCCGAGGGCCGTGTCGACGACGGCCTTGAGGGTCATCCCGTACGAGCAAAGGCCGTGCAGGATCGGCTTGTCGAAGCCGGCCATCTTGGCGAACTCGGGGTCGGCGTGCAGGGGGTTCCAGTCGCCGGAGAGGCGGTAGAGGAGCGCCTGCTCCTCGCGGACGGCTCTGTCCTCGACCCGGTCCGGCGCCCGGACGGGCAGCTCCTCGCGGACGGAGGGCCCGCGCTCGCCGCCGAATCCGCCCTCTCCCCGTACGAAGATCTGCGCGTCGCTGGTCCACAGCGGCCCGTCGGCGTCCGCGACCTCGGAGCGCAGCACGATCACGGCCGCCTTGCCCTTGTCGTAGACGGCGGCGACCTTGGAGCTGGAGGTGGCCCGGCCCTTGACGGGGATGGGCCGGTGCAGCTCGATGGAGTGGCCGCCGTGCAGGACCATCGCGAGGTTGACGTCGATCCCGGGTGCGGAGAGGCCGCCCAGCATGGCCATGCCGGCGCCGGCGACGGTCGCGAAGCTGGGCAGGACGTGAAGTTTGGACTCCAGGGTGTAGCGCAGCTCGTCGGGGTCGGTGGCCAGGCTCTGCCCGTTCAGGGACGCGCCGGCGCCGAGGCCGAGGTGGTAGAGCTGGATGTCCTTGTGGTCCCAGCCGATGTCCCCCTGGCGGGGGTCGGCGGCGAGGGCCTTGGCGGCATCGATCGGCATGAGGATGCTGCTCCCTGTCGTTGAAGAGCCTGGGCCGTGGAAGACCTCGGTGCGGCCGTCCGCACCGTCGGCCGCACCGAGGTCGCATGCGGGACCGGCTGGTTCTAGAACGCGTTCTAGGTCCGGCCGGTGAGGGAATGTATAACGCACGCCCCGACAGTTGGGAAGACTCACGGAGGGACTGTCGGGAGGCCTTCTGACTCCATGTCAGATAGGCTTTCCCGGTGGACGAAATGCCCGTGGAACACCGTCCGGCCCGCGCGCTGCGCGTCCTGCTGGATCCCCCGAACCCGGCCCTGGCGCTCCAGCTCGGCCTCCAGCCGGACATCGAGGTCGTACGGGACCCGCTGGCGCGGCCCGCGGTGGCGCTGGTGGAGGAGGTAGGCGCCGTTCCCGGGCTGCTGGCGGACGATCCGGAGTGCCGGGTGCTGGTCCTGACGGGGTCGGCCCACCCCGGCCTGCTGACCGCGGCCCTCGCGGCGGGCGCGGCCGGGCTGGTCCTGCGCGACGGCCCGGTCGAGGACCTGGCCGATGCGGTCCGCCGCGCCTCGATGGGCGAAACGGTGATCGACCCGGCCCTCGGCGCGCCCTGAGAATGCCGTTCTGCAGGACCATCCCCCGATCAACATGCGGCCTCCGAAAAGGAATTGAGTTCCGAGACCCCCCTGCTACGGTGGCCCGATGTCATCGATCAAGCAGTTCCAGGTCACCTTCGACTGCGCGGAACCCGAGCGCGTCGCCCGCTTCTGGTGCGAGGTGTTGGGGTACGTCGTACCGCCGCCGCCGGAAGGATTCGCCACCTGGGACGATTTCGATCGCTCGCTGCCGCCCGAGCGTCAGGGTGCGGCGTTCGTCTGCATGGATCCCACAGGTGTGGGCCCGCGCATGTACTTCCAGCGCGTTCCCGAAGGCAAGGTCGCCAAGAACCGGGTGCATCTCGACGTGCGGGTCGGCACCGGGCTGGTGGGTGAGGAGCGCCTCGCCGTACTCGAGGCCGAGTGCGCCCGACTGGTCGCGCTCGGTGCGGTATGCGTGCAAGTACTGCGTGCCGATGGCGTCGACGAGTCGTGCATCTCGATGCAGGACATCGAGGGCAACGAGTTCTGCATCGACTGAGCCTCCTCCGGGACGGCGAGGTGGGGTGACACCAGGTGCCCCATGCCCACCGTAGAAAAGTCCCTCGTCCTCCTCGTCAGGCAGGCCGCGATACGGGCCTGGAGCGAACCGGTTTCCCGCACGTACGCGGCCCTCCTCGCGTTCTGCGCGCTGTGGGCCATGACCGGCGGCGTCGGGCTGGGTGACGACGTGAGCTGGTATCCGCGTCACCTGGCGGTCATCTTGACCATGCCCTGGATCCTCGCGGCGCACCTCTTCCTCGTCGTCACCCAGCTCGACGCCTGGCTGCTGGGTTACAGCTTCTACTTCGAGTCGCCCGCCTGGCTGTTCGAGCCGCTCTGGGCGGCCTACTGCCTCGCCGCAGGGCTGTTCAACGCGGCCGCCCTCGCGCGCTTCTCCCGATCGGCGCGCACCGCGGGCACCTCCTCCTGGGTGGTACCGGCCGCCGCCGTCTGCTTCTTCGCGGCCCTGCTCGGAATCTGGCACGCCTGAGCGGTCGCGCGGGGCCCGGGGCCCCGGCGACCGCGCCGCGCCCCGTCTACCTGCGCAGCAGCGTCACCACCGCCGCGCCGCCCAGGCCGATGTTGTGCGCCAGGCCGACCCGGGCCCCCGCGACCTGGCGGGGGCCCGCCTCGCCGCGGAGCTGCCAGACCAGTTCCGCCGCCTGCGCGAGCCCGGTCGCGCCCAGCGGGTGGCCCTTCGAGATCAGGCCACCGGAGGGGTTGACCACCCAGCGCCCGCCGTACGTGGTCGCGCCCGACTCCACCAGCTTCCCGGCGGCGCCGTCCTCGCACATGCCCAGCGCCTCGTACGTCAGCAGCTCGTTCACCGAGAAGCAGTCGTGCAGCTCGATCACGTCGACGTCCTCGATGCCGAGCCCGGACGCCTCGTACACCTGCTGCCCCGCCGCCGCCGTCATCGGCTTGCCGACCACGTCGATGCACGAGCCCGACGAGAAGGACGCCTCCGTGTCCGTCGTCATCGACTGGGCGACGATCTCCACCGCCTTGTCGTGCAGCCCGTGCATCACCATGAACCGCTCCGACACGACGAGAGCCGCTGCCGCGCCGTCCGACGTCGGCGAGCACTGCAGTTTCGTCAGCGGCGAGTGGATCTCCTTCGCCGCCAGGATCTCCTCGACCGAGTAGACGTCCTGGAACTGCGCGTTCGGGTTGTTCGCCGAGTGCCGGTGGTTCTTCGCGCCGACCGCCGCCAGCTGGGCGACCGTGGTCCCGTACCGCTCCATGTGCTCACGCGCCGCGTTCCCGAAGATCTGGGCGGTCGGCGGGGACATCTCGAAGCCGTGGCCCGCGGCCATGATCCCGTAGTGCCGGGCGACCGGCGACGTCCGGAAGTCACCGCCGTCCGCGCCACCCCCCAGCGCACCGCGTTTCATCTTCTCGAAGCCCAGCGCCAGCACGCAGTCGCTGATGCCGCCCTCCACGAACTGCCGCGCCATCATCAGCGCCGTCGAGCCCGTCGCACAGTTGTTGTTCACGTTGTAGACGGGGACCCCGCTCAGCCCCAGCTCGTACACGGCCCGCTGCCCTGCCGTGGAGGCCTGGAAGCAGTACCCCACCGGCACCTGCTCTACCAGGTCGTAGCCGATGCCCGCGTCGGCCAGCGCCGCGGACCCGGCCTCCTTCGCCATGTCCCAGTACTGCCAGTCCCTCGACTCCGGCTTCTCGAACTTCGTCATGCCGACGCCCACGATGTACGACTTCATTGCGCTGACTCCTAGTCCCTGGGAAGGCCGAGGATCCGCTCGGCGACGACATTGAGCTGGACCTGCGTGGTGCCCCCGGCGATGGTCAGGCAGCGGGACATGAGCATTCCGTGCACCGCCCGCTCGCCCGCCCCCTCCCGTACCGCGCCCGCCGGTCCCAGCAGTTCGAGCGCGAGCTCGGCGGTCCGCTGCTGGTGCGGGGTCTGGACGAGTTTGCGTACGGACGCGCCCGCGCCCGGCTCCAGCCCCGACACCTGCTGGAGCGTGGTGCGCAGCCCGATGCAGGCCAGCGCGTGCGCCTCGGCGGCCAGCGTGCCGATCCGCGCCCTGTACGTCCCGTCGAGGTCGGCGGAGCGGGCGAGGAGCGCCTCCAGGCCACTGTCGAAGCTCATCTGGTCGGCCATGTGGACCCGCTCGTTGCCGAGGGTGTTCCGGGCGACCTTCCACCCGTCGTCGGCGGCGCCGACCAGCGCGTCCGCCGGGAGCAGCACGTCGTCGAACCAGACCTCGTTGAACAGGGCCTCCCCGGTGATCTCCTTCAGCGGCCGGACGTCGATGCCGGGGGCGGCGCGCATGTCGACGACGAAGTAGCCGAGCCCCTTGTGCTTGGGCGCGTCCGGGTCGGTACGGGCCAGCAGGATCCCGTAGTCGGCGCTGTGCGCGGAACTCGTCCACACCTTCTGTCCGTTGACCTTCCAGGAGCCGTCCCCGGTCCGCTCGGCCCTCGTCCGCAGGGAGGCCAGGTCGGAGCCCGCGCCCGGCTCGGAGAAGAGCTGGCACCAGGTGACGTCCCCGCGCAGGGTCGGCAGGACGTAGGCCTCGCGCTGTGCGTCCGTCCCGTAGGCGATCAGCGAGGGCACGACCCAGGTGGCGATGGAGAGATCGGCGATCTTGACCCCTGCGGCCCGCAGCTCCTGCTGCACGACGAGCTGCTCGACGGGGCCGGCGCCGAGGCCGTAGGGGGGCGGGAGGTACGGGGCGGCGTAGCCGGTGGGGGCCAGGATCCGGCGGGCGGCCACCGGGTCGAGCCCGCGCGCGTCCTCGATGGCGGTACGGGCCTTCGCGCGGTACGCCTCGGCCCCGGCCGGGAGTTCCAGGCGCAGCTCGCGCCGCGCGCCCGCCGCCGCGAGCCGTACGGCCCGTACGCGATGCCCGTCCCCGGCTCCCAGCAGCTGGCGGGCGACCAGGGCCCGGCGCAGGTGGATGTGGGCGTCGTGCTCCCAGGTGAAGCCGATCCCCCCGAGCACCTGGATGCAGTCCTTGGCGCACGAGAAGGCGGCGTCGAGCGCGCTCCCGGCCGCGAGGGCGGCGACCAGCGACCGCACCTCCGCCGCCTCGCCCATCGCCTGGGCCGCGTCCCAGGCCAGCGCCCGGGCCTGCTCCAGGCGCACCAGCATGTCCGCGCACAGGTGCTTGACGCCCTGGAACTGCCCGATGGGCCGGCCGAACTGCTCGCGCACCTTCGCGTACTCGGCGGCCGTGTGCAGCGCCCAGGCCGCGGTGCCGCAGGCGTCGGCGGCGAAGAGCGTGCAGGCCAGGTCGCGGACCAGGGCCGCGTCCAGCTCCAGCAGCCGGCCGGGCGGGACCGTGACCCCGCGGGCCCGTACCTCGGCGGTGGGGCGGGTCGGGTCGGCGCTCCGTTGCGTACGGATGTCCAGGGCGGCGGCGTCGACGGCGAACCAGCGGGTGCCGTGCGCGGCCTCGGCGGCGAGCAGGACGAGGTCGGCCTCGCCGGCGCCGAGCACCGGGGGCGCGAGCCCGTCGAGCAGGTGCCCGCCGCCCTCGACGGCGACGGCGGTCAGGGTGCCGGGGCCGAGCGCGACGGCCCCGACCCGGCCCGCGAGTGGCTCCGCCCCGGCCCGGTCCAGCAGTACGGAGGCCAGCGCGCTCGGCAGGAAGGCCCCGGGCAGAGCGGCCCGGCCCGCCTCCTCGACCACGACGGCCAGGTCGAGGAGGGTCCCGCCCTCAAGGTGCGGCTCCAGCAGCCCCTGGGCGGCCATCGCATCCCAGTAGGCGGGCCGCGTGCCGGTCTGCGGCGGGGTGTCGAGGAGCTTGCGCACCTCCTCGGGCGGCACGGCCCGTGCCACCCACCCGCGCACCGCCTCGGCCAACTCCCGCTGCTCTTGCGTGATTCCGATGCCCATGCGCGGCAGACTAGAACACGTTCCAATCTGACGGAAGGTCAGATGGCTGTGTTCTTCGGCGGTGTCCGTCCTGTCACGGTGGGCAGTGCACACGTGTCGGACCAATGTGCGTCCGAGGCTGCGCAGGTCCGTTGGATCTTGCATTGCTGCGGCGTCGAGTGCGCGTGATCCTGGAAGCATGAACATCGAGATCCTGGTCGTGTCCGGCCGCGCGCCGGGGCTCGCCTGCCGGTTGTGCCGGACGCCCGACGGTCCGGCCGGGCTCCCCGGCCCGACCAGCTGCGCCACGCCCTGACCAGCGCCCTCCGGGCCGACAGCCAAAGGGAGGAACACATGGCGGACAGTGAGCCGGGCCTGGCCGACGCCCAGCGGCGGCACTGGCAGAACACGTACACCGACCACCCGGGCATGTACGGCGAGCAGCCCTCCGCACCCGCCGTCCACGCCGCCGCGCTGTTCCGTGCGGCCGGAGCGAAGGACGTCCTGGAGCTCGGGGCCGGGCACGGCCGGGACGCCCTGCACTTCGCCCGCGAGGGCTTCGCCGTCCACGCCACCGACTTCAGCCCGACCGCCCTGGCACAGCTGCGGGACACGGCCCGTGCCCGGGGCGTCGAGCGGCAGGTGACGACCGGGACGCACGACGTACGCGATCCGCTCCCGCTGCCCGACGCATCGGTGGACGCGGTCTTCGCCCACATGCTGCTGTGCATGGCCCTGTCCACCCACGAGATCCACGCGCTGGTCGGTGAGGTCCGCCGCGTCCTGCGGCCCGGCGGACACTTCGTCTACACCGTCCGCCACACCGGCGACGCCCACTACGGCACCGGCACGGCTCACGGCGACGACATCTACGAACACGCGGGCTTCGCCGTGCACTTCTTCCCGTACGACCTGGTCAGCTCGCTCGCCGAGGGCTGGACCCTGGATGAGGTCCACGCCTTCGAGGAGGGCGATCTACCGCGCCGCCTGTGGCGCGTCACCCAGACCGCGCCCCGATGACCGGCGATCAGCGGGTGGCGGCCTTCAGCGCGGCGCGGGCGACCTCCTTCGCCTTCGTCTCGCAGTCGCCCTTGGTGTACGGCTTCGCCTGAAGGCCCACCCAGACGGAGAGATTGCCCTCACGGACGGAAAGGACACAGCTCCAGTCGGTATTGGGGGAGCCCCAGTAGGCCTCGGTACCGAACCCGAGGCGGGGCGCCTCGCGCTGACCGGCCGCCTCCAGACGGAAACGCTCCCGCCGGCTACCCGCGTTGGCAGCCGCGTCCCCGCCGCGACTGAGGTCCCAGCGGACCTGCGCGGCCGGCGACGCGGAGTTCCGGCGCCCTTCCCAGTTGCAGCCCGACTGCGCACGCTCGGCCGTCTCGGACCAGGTGTCGAAGACCGACAGCTCCCCCACCAACGGCAGTTCCTTGTGTGCCACGTTGCAGCTCGGGACGCCCGTGTAGGCGATGGGAGCCGTGACCCGGTCCCGTACGTACAACGCGGCCCCGGTACCTGCCGCGACGAGGAGACCGGCCGCCGCCAGTGCCGCGATCCGGCGCCGACTTCGCCACGGGCTGCGGGCGCGGGGGGCCTCCGGTGCGACGGGCGCGACGGGCGGGGCGGCCGGGGCGGCCGGGGCGGCCGGGATCCGCGGGACGCTCGGCGGGGGCTCCTCCGTGTCCGCCGTGGCCGGTCCCTCCTGCGGTTCGGGTACCGGGGCCGGGCCGGGCGGCTCCGACGGCTCCGACGGCTCGGCCGGACCGTGGCCGTGGCCGTGGCCGTGACCGTGGCCGTCGAGCAGCCTGTCGATGTCCGTCCGCTGCGCGGCGATCATCCCGTACACGGCGGACGGCCACTGCCGGCCCGCCGGAGCCACCGGACCGATCAGCTCGCGCAACCTCGCCGGGGACGGCCGGGCGGCCGGGTCCTTGGCCAGGCAGCTCGCGACGACCTCGCGCAGCCCCGCCGGAACGGCGCTCAGGTCGGGCTCGGCGTGCACCACGTCGTAGAGCGTCCGGAGGGTGGAGGACCCGGCGAACGGACTGTGGCCGGTCACCGCCATGACCAGCACCGAGCCGAGCGAGAACACGTCACTGGCCGGTGTGAGCGGCCTGCCCTCGGCCTGCTCGGGCGACATGTACGAGGGCGAGCCGACGACCCACCCGGTCTGCGTCAGCCCGGTGTCCCCCTCGGCCCCCGGCTCCGTCGCCCGCGCGATGCCCAGGTCGATGACCCGTACGCCGTCCTCGGCGAGCAGCACGTTGGCCGGCTTGAGGTCCCGGTGCACCAGCCCGGCCCGGTGGATCTCCGCCAGGGCAGACGCCAGCCCCGCCGCGAGGCGCCGTACGACGTCCTCCGACAGCACCCCGGCCTTCTCGACGACGGCGCCCACGGACGGCCCGGCCACGAACACCGAGGCGAGCCAGGGCGTCGGGGCGTCCGCGTCGGCGTCGATAACCGCCGCCGTGTAGGCGCCGGACACCTTCCGCGAGGCGGTGACCTCACGCCGGAACCGGGCCCGGAAGCCCTCGTCGTCGGCGTAGTGCGCGAGCACCTGTTTGACGGCGACGAGCCGCCCGTCCGGCCCGGCCGCCAGCAGCACCCGCCCCATGCCGCCCTGCCCCAGTACGCCGAGCACGTCGAACGGTCCCACGTGCTTCGGTCCCGAGGGCCCCAGCTCTTCCATACCGCCCCGCCCCTCCCCCGATACGGGGAAGGATCATACCGAGAGGGCCCTCGCGAAGGTCGTGAATGCGGCAGGGCCGTCGGCGCAGGCGGGGCCGTCGGGGTCCTCGGAGTTCAGCGGGGTGCCGCCGCCAGCGCCGCCCGGGCGATCTCCTTCGCCTCGGCCTCGCAGGTCGCGGCGGGATGCTGCGGACCGCCGAGGGCCACCCGCACCAGGAGGTTGCCGTCGCTCACGCCCAGCGAGCAGGTCTGCGCGGTCATCGGAGTCGACCAGCGCGCGCCGTCCCCCGCCCCGAGACCGGTCTCGGGCCGCCCGCTGCCCAGGTTGAACCGCGTGCGCTCCGCCCCGCTGCCCGGGACGCGGCCGCTGCGCTCCACGGACCAGCTGACGTACGCGTGCGGCTTCGGTTCCTCCTCGCCGGCGAACGCATCGAAGGCCGCCACCCAGTCACAGGCAACGTACGACTTCACGGGTGAGTCGTTGGCGCCCGCCTGGCGCATTTCCTGCTGCGGCAGCGCCAGCTTCCCGGCCGCCTCCGCGCAGAGCGGCACGCTCAGGTACCGGTCCGCTTCGGCCGACGGCGGCTCCTCCAGCGCGCGCAGCCCGTACGTCACACCGGCCCAGGCCGCCACGAGGACGCCCGCGGCCAGCAGCAGGTTCCGCGGGCGCAGGCGCAGCCGTCGGCCGCGCGGCGCGTGGGCCCGCTCCGGGCGGACCGCCGCCGCGGTCGCGGTCGCCGCGTCCGGGTCCACGTCCGGGCCCCCGAGCGCGCGGGCCGCGCCGTCCGGGTCCCGGAGCAGCCCGTCGATCTCCTCCTGCTGGGCGGCGGCCATCCGCTCGACCTCGGGCGGCCACCGCGTTCCCTCGGCCGCGCCGGTCAGGCCCAGGATCTCGGCCGGGGACGGCCGGGCCGCCGGGTCCTTGGCCAGGCACCGGGTGACGAGCTCGCGCAGACCCGGCGGGAGGCCGAGGAGGTCGGGTTCGGTGTGCACGACGTTGTACAGGGTCAGCGCCACCGTCGCCGCCGCGAAGGGGCTGTGGCCCGTCGCGGCCAGCACCAGGACCGACCCGAGGGAGAACACGTCGCTCGCCGGGGTCAGCTCACCGCCCTCGGCCTGCTCGGGCGACATGAACGCGGGCGAGCCGATCACCGTGCCGGCCTGGGTCAGCTCGGTGACCTCGCCGGGCCGGGCCACCCTCGCGATCCCGAAGTCGATCACCCGTACCCCGTCCCGGGCCAGCAGCACGTTGTCGGGCTTGAGGTCCCGGTGCACCAGGCCCGCCCGGTGGATCTCCGCCAGGGCCGTCGCCAGCCCGGCGGCGAGCCTCCGCACGGTCTCCTCGGGCAGCGCCCCGGCGCTCTCCACCGCGGCCCCCAGTGAGGGACCGGTCACGAACACCGAGGCCAGCCACGGCGCGTCCGCGTCGGCGTCGGCATCCAGGACCGCGGCCGTGAAGGCGCCGGACACCTTCCGCGAGGCGGCGACCTCGCGCCGGAACCGGACCCGGAAGCCGTCGTCGGCGGCGAGCCGGGCGTGCACCTGCTTGACGGCGACGAGCCGCCCGTCCGGTGCCGCGCCGAGCAGCACGCGGCCCATACCGCCCCGGCCGATCTCGACGAGCAGCCGGTACGGTCCCGCCGTGGCCGGATCGGACTCCTTGAGCGGTCTCATCGGCTCCCCACCGACTCCACGACCGAGGCCGCGAGCTCCCGCGTGACGGCCTCACACTTGCCGGTCGGGTAGCGGGGGCCCGTCACCGAGACGTGGAGCGTCATGTTGACGTCCCGTACGTACAGCCGGCAGTTCGGAAACCTGTCGTCCTTGGGAGGCGGCTGCCACAGACCCTCGTCGGCGAACCCGAGGTCGATGTCACGCCGGGTCTTGCCGGGTTCGTTGAAGACCTCGAGGCGGTGCTTCGCCCGCTCGGCCCCGGTGCCCTCGCCCTTGCCGGTCGCGAAGAACGTCCACTCCGCTTCGATCTCGTCACCGGTCCGGTTGGTCCAGGTGCAGCGGGCATAGGCCGAGCCGGACTCCTCGACCGGCCCGAACCCGCTCGGCTGGTCGAAACCGGACGGCACGCGCACCTTGTCCCGTACCTGTGCACAGGACGGGGGCATCGCCGGGTACTTGTCCTGCTTCTGCGCCAGCCCTGTCGACCGGACATCCGATATGAATTCGCGGTAGGTGTCCAGGAGGTACGGCCGCCCCACGGTCAGCCCGGCCACGGCCACGACGCCCGCTGCGGCAACCGCCACGATCAACGGCCGGGGCCACCGGCGACGCCACCAGGGTGCCGCCCCGCCGTCGGTCCGGGGAGCCGTGGCCCCGTTGACCACGCCGGCCGTCACGTCCACCTGCTCGTGGATCAGCATGTTCACCGCCTCCGGCCACGGCCGCGCCGAGGGCGTCAGCTCGCCGACCGCGGTCAGCAGCTCGTGCGGGGTCGGCCGCTCGGCCGGATCCTTGGCCAGACACCCGGTGACCACGTCACGCAGCCCGGCCGGTACGCCGCCCAGGTCCGGTTCGGCGTGCACGACCTCGTGCAGGATCCGCGGCACCGAGCTCCCGGCGAACGGCGGCTTCCCCGTACAGGCCATGACGAGGGTCGCGCCGAGCGAGAACACGTCGGAGGCCGGGGTCAGTTCCTGCCCCAGCACCTGCTCCGGCGACATGTACGCGGGCGAGCCCATGAGCGCGCCCGCGTGCGTGATCCGCGTCTGGTCCCCCACCGCGCGCACGATGCCGAAGTCGATGACCCGTACCCCGTCCTCCGCGAGCAGCACGTTGGACGGCTTGAGGTCCCGGTGGATCAGCCCCGCCCGGTGTACGTCGGCCAGGGCGTGCGCGAGCCCGGCGGCCAGCCTGCGCACCGCCTCCTCGGGCAGCGGCCCGGCGGTCTCCACGGCCCGGCTCAGCGAGGGCCCCGGCACGAACTGCGAGGCGAGCCACGGAATCTCGGCATCGGGGTCGGCGTCGATCACGGCCGCGGTGTAGCCGCCGGCCACCCGCCGCGAGGCATCCACCTCGCGGCGGAACCGCGCCCGGAACCCGTCGTCCTCGGCCAGCTCGGCATGCACCTGCTTGACCGCGACGTACCGCCCGTCCGGCGCCACCCCCAGCACCACCCGGCCCATCCCGCCCTGGCCGAGCACGGTGACCGTCCGGAACGGCCCTATGTACTCCACCCCTAGAGGGCGCCGACGAACGCTGCGAAGGCGGCGGGGCCCACGGTGAAGGCGGGCCCGTCGGGATTCTTGGAGTCCCGGACGGCGACCCGGCAGGGCTGCGCGGCGACCTCGACGCAATCACCGCCGGTGTCGGAGCTGTACGAGGCCTTGCGCCAGACGGCGGCGCCGAGGGGGGCGCACTCGACGCAGTCGCCACCGGTGCCGCCGCTGTAGCTGGACTTACGCCACAGCACGCCCGTCAGGTTCTGGTTGGTCCCCATAACGTTCCTCCCGTACGCGGGCGATCAGTGCCACCGAGTCCTCCACAGAGAGGGCTGCAGCCTGCAAATGATCGTAACGGTGCGCACAGTCCCTGACCGTGTCCGGGTTGGCGGTCACGTTGGCCAATCCGTAGCTCTCGGCATAGACGACATCCGGGTCGTCCTCGAATCTGAGCACGTTGAACGAGCCCACCGTAGCGGGGTGTTGGCCAGCGCTGAAAGGGAGCACCTGGATCCTGAGTTCACGCCTGTCGCGGAAGCCCAACAAGTGGTCCAGTTGGTTCCGCATTACCTCGCGACTGCCGAACGGCCGGTGCAGCACGGCCTCATCCAGCACCACCCAGACCAGGGGCGGACGCGCCCTACTCAAGATGCGTTGCCGATCCAGCCTCGCGGCCACAGCCTCATCCAGCTTGTCCGACCAACCAGCCTTAAGCACCGCTCGCGCGTACTCCTCGGTCTGTAACAGCCCGTAGACCAGCTGCGCCTGATAGGTAGAGATGTACGAGGCCTTCGCCTCCATCTCTGCGTACGCTTGGAACCACGTCGGCAGCTGACTCCGCAGCACCAGCCCCACCAGCCGCGAGAACACCCCGCCCGTCCCCAGCGCCGCGTCGACCCGCTCCGAGAAGTCCCGCGTCGGGACCTTCCTCGCCGTCTCGATCTGTCCGATCAGCGAGGCCGTGCAGAATACGATGCCGCCCAGCGCTCCCTGATTCAGCCTCGCGTCCTCTCTCAGGCGGCGCAGTTCCGAGCCGTAGTAGTCCAGCGGCGAGGCGCTGGGATCCAGATCGCGGATGTTGACCATGAGGCGGTCACCCCCAAGTACACGCCGTGCGGCGTTCGTTTCGGTCCGTAGCCGAGCGTAACCACACCACCGCACCCTGGTGACATGAATCACGCAACTGACCGCTCCCCCACGGAGTTCGGCGACACCTACCGCATGGGCTTCACCGTCGGTGCGCACTCGGCGCGGCACATGCGGCGCGTGCTGCGGATACTGCTGGCGAGCTGGGGGCACGGAGGGCTGGCCCACTCCGCCGAGCTGGCGCTGACCGAGCTGGTCACCAACGTCGTACGGCACGTCCCCGGCCGGGACTGCTCGGTGCTGATCCGGTGCGGGCGGGCGGGGGTACGGGTCGAGGTGTCCGACGGCTGTTCCTCTGCGCCCCGGGTCACGCGCGGCGACGGGGAACTCGCCGAGGGCGGCCGGGGGCTGCTCCTGGTCGAGGCCGTCACCGACCGCTGGGGCACGACGCCGCTGCCCGCCGGCAAGACGGTCTGGTTCGAGTGCGACGCGTGATGCGCTGAGCCCCGGCTCCCCGCTCGGCGATAATGATCTGTCGAGCGGGCGATCATGCGGTGACGGGGGCCGGAAGCGTGCGGGAACTGATCGAAGGCCGTTACTCGCTGGAGGAGTTGCTCGGCCAGGGCGGCTTCGGCGAGGTGTGGCGGGCCGAGGACAGCCGGGTGGGCCGCCAGGTGGCCGTCAAGATCGGATATCCGCAGACGCCCGAGGAGACCCGCCGGTTCGAGCGGGAGGCCAGCCTGGCCGGGAACCTCGCGCATCCCAACATCGCCACCGTCCACGACTTCGGGCGTACCGAGCGGGCCGGGCGCGGTGCCGTCTTCCTCGTGATGGAGCTGCTCCAGGGCCGCAGCCTGGCCGAGGTCCTGGAGGCCGGTGTACCGCCGCTCGCGGACGCCCTGGACTGGGCCGCGCGGATCGCGGACGCGCTCGGGGCCGCCCACGACGCCGGAATCGTCCACCGGGACATCAAGCCCGCCAACGTGATGGTCACCGGGGCAGGGGTGACGAAGGTCCTCGACTTCGGCATCGCCAAGGCCCGGGGCGGACCCGGTACCGAGCTGACCGCCACCGGCATGATCATCGGATCCTTCCCGTACATGGCGCCCGAGCGGTGGACCGGCGGAGCGAACGGCGTGCCCGTCGACGGCCGGGCCGACCTGTACGCCCTGGGCTGCGTCCTGATGGAGCTGCTGACCGGCGTCCGTCCGTTCCCCGCCCGGGAGATGCACGAGCTGCTCGCCCAGCACCTCACGACGCAGCCGCCCGCGCCCAGCTCCGTGCGCGCGGGGCTGCCGGCCGCCCTGGACTCCCTCGTGCTCGACCTGCTCGCCAAGGATCCCGGTGAACGCCCCGCGAGCGCGGGCGAGGTGTCCCGCCGGCTCGCGGAGATCGCCCGGGACGGGGCGGCCGACGCCCCCGTCACGCCCGTGACCGCCCCCGTGACCGCGCCGGCGACCCCTTTCCCGCCTCCGCCGTCCTACTCCCCGACCGTGCACACCGAGGCCGGGGATCCGGTCCGCACCATGCTGGAGCGCAGGCTGACGCAGCTGGTGGAGGACGCCCCGGCCGACGTCGTCGAACGGCTCGGCATGCTGACCGCCGACCTGACCGAGGAGCTCGGCGCGCACGACCCGCTCACGGTGCGGGCCGCGTACCACCGCGCGATGCGTCTCCAGGGGCCGTCGAGGACGACCGATCTGGAACGCCTCCTGCCGCGCATGGTGCGGGTCCTGGGCCTGGAGCACCCTGACACGATCACCGGGCGCGCCGCATGGGTCGGCGAGGCGGCGGCCTTCGGCTCCGGGGACGGCCGCCGGCGCGAGGAGGAGCTGCGCGAGATCATCGAGCAGGCGACGCGGGTGTTCGGCACGCACGACCTCGTCACGCTGACCGCCCGCTACCACCTCGCGTCGGCAATGCACCGGGGTGCCCACGCCCGCGACCGCCAGTGGGACGCGCGCAGCCGTGAGCGCGCGATGAGCGAGCGAGCCTGGCTGGGGCCGCTGCTGCCCGACCTGGAATGGGCCCTGAGCGCCGACAGTCCGGTCCTGCTGGACGTACGGCGCAGGCTCGCCCACGACGCCTGGCTGCTCGGTGACGTCGCCGGCGCCGCGCAGCTGTACTGGCGGCTGTTCCCGAACCTCGCCGAACTCGCCGAGCACGGCGATCCGGAAGTGGCGCACCGCGTGCTCCGCACCATCGGAGAGGCGGGTGATCCGGCGAGCGCCCTCGCGCACATGAACCTGTTGCTGCACCGGCTTCCCTTCCTCTCCGGCATGCAGGCGCTGGCCGAGGAGGTCTCAGACACGCGGTGGGACTTCCGGCGGGCCGTGCGGGAGCAGCGGCGTGCCGAGGGGACCGGCGGGGTGGGCGGCGGCCTGTCCCGGCTGTTCGGCCGCTGATCGGCCCGACGGCGCGGGGAGGGCGTGCGGACCCCGGCCGTAGCGCCCTACCGGGCGGTAGGGCAGCATGGGCCGCCCAGTCGCAGCTCAGGAGGAACCCATGGCCGCCACCCCCAAGCCGGAGACCCTCGCCGCCTTCGAGGCAGCCAAGGGGTTCATGCCCGTACGGGAGGGGCTCGCCCTGTACGAGGCCGCCGCCGCGGCCGGGGCGCTCGGGCTGCCGCTGCTGGAGGTCGGGACCTACTGCGGGCGCTCGACGATCCTGCTGGCCGACGCGGCCCGCGAGGCCGGGGTCAGCGCGATCACCGTCGACCACCACCGGGGCAGCGAGGAGCAGCAGCCCGGCTGGGAGTACCACGACCCGACGGTCGTGGACCCGGAGATCGGCCTGATGGACACCCTGCCCACCTTCCGCCGCACCCTCCACAAGGCCGGGCTGGAGGACCACGTGATCGCGATCGTGGGGCGCTCCCCGCAGGTCGCGGCCACCTGGGGCGGCCCGCTCGGCTTCGTCTTCATCGACGGCGGCCACACCGACGAGCACGCCACCGGCGACTACGAGGGCTGGGCCCCGCACGTCGCCCCGGGCGGCACGCTCGTCATCCACGACGTGTTCCCGGATCCGGCCGACGGCGGCCAGGCCCCGTACCGGATCTACCTGCGCGCCCTCGCCTCGGGCGCCTTCGAGGAGGTCTCGGTCACGGAATCCCTGCGCGTGCTGCGCCGCATCGGTTCCGGCATTTAACCGACAATCGCACCACGCCCCCGGATGGCCCACTGTCCGAGCCCTCCGGGGCCCTGCGTCTAGCATCGCGGCGTGCGCAACGACGACAGCCCCCCACCTCCCGAAGCCGCCGCGGCGGCCGGGCCGGACCAACGGCCCTGGTTCACGCGGCGCTCCACCCTCGTCATCGCGGTCGCCGCGCTGGCGCCGACCGCCCTGGCCGGCTGGGTCCTGACCCAGGTGCTGACCGGGGGCGGGCCGGAAGGCCGCGACGCGAAGCCGGCGGCCGCGACGAGCCCCGTCCCGGTCACCCCGGTCACCCCGGCGTCCTCCCCCGCCACGCCCGCCAAGGGCCCGCTCACCGGCAGGACCGTCGTCATCGACCCCGGCCACAACACGGGCAACTTCAAGCACACCGCCGAGATCGATCGGCAGGTGGACATCGGCACCGCCCGCAAGGAGTGCGACACCACTGGCACCACCACCAACTCCGGCTACATGGAAGCGGAGTTCACCTTCGACGTCTCGCTGCGCCTGCGGACCGTCCTGCAGGCCCAGGGCGCGAAGGTGGTGCTCACCCACGAGGCCGACCGCCCCTGGGGCCCCTGCATCGACGAGCGGGCCCGCATCGGCAACGAGGCCAAGGCCGACGCCGTCGTCTCCGTCCACGCCGACGGCGTCTCCGCCGGCAACCGCGGCTTCCACGTCATCCTGCCCGCCAAGGTCAAGGGCGGCGCCGCCGACACCGCGGCGATCGTCGAACCCTCCCGGCAGCTCGGCGAGCGGATCGCCGGCAACTTCGCCCGGACCACCGGATCGGCCCCCGCCAACTACCTGGGCGCCGGTACCGGATTGGTCGTCCGCGACGATCTCGGCGGACTGAACCTGTCAACGAGGCCCAAGGTGTTCATCGAATGCGGCAACATGCGTGACGCCAAGGACGCGGCGCAGCTGACGAGTCCGGAGTGGCGTCAGAAGGCGGCCCAGGGCATCGCGGACGGCATCGTAGGGTTCCTCGGGGGGTAAGTCCACGGGCAGTCCCGCCGGGACTGCTCGCAGCCCCGATCCTCTCGGCCGCGCGAGACCTCCGTACCATGGTGCCGCCCGCCCCGCTCCAGGCAAGCTCTGCGACCGCGGCACCACGAGACGACCGAGACCGAGAAGGACACCTAAGACGTGAACATCCGCTCCCTCACTCGAGGCGACGGCGTGGTGATCGGAGCAGCGGTGCTGCTGTTCATCGCCTCGTTCCTCGATTTCTACTCCACCACCGGTGGCGACCTGCCGAGCGCGTGGGACACCGACGCCTACCGCCTGGTGCTCCCCAGCGTCTTCCTGCTCGGCTTCATCGCCGCCGGCCTGCTGGTCGCCGGCCGCTTCCAGCCCGAGACCCGCAAGGTCCTGGGCCTTCCGCTGGCGGCGTGGGGCACCGTGCTCGCCGTCTCGGCCGCCTGGTCCGCACTGTGGTCCCTGATCACCTGCCCGAGCCAGCTCGACCTCGGCGCGGGCGCCATCCTCTCCTTCCTCGCCACCCTGGCCCTGGCCGGCGTGGCCGTGGCCGGCGCGAAGGTCCCGGCGCTGGCCGGCCAGCTGATGCCGGAGCCGAGGCCCGCGGCCGTTCCGCCGTACGGGGGCCAGCCCCAGCCGGGCGCCGGGTACGGCTACCCGGGCGCCCAGCAGCAGCCGTACGGCGCCACCCCGCAGCCGGTCCCGCCGTACGGCGGCACGCCCACGCCGGCCCCGGGCCCGCAGGACTCCGGCCAGCAGACCCCGGCTCCGACGCCCGCCCCGGCGGCCGACTTCACCCCGTTCTGGTTCGCCGTGCCGGTGGCCCGCCCCCTCTTCGCCGAGGACGGCTCCCCCACCCCGATCGCCGAACTCGCCCCGGGCACCTGGTACCTGGCCGTCGAGCAGCGCGACGCCGCCACCCTGGTCGCCCAGACCCAGGACGGCCGGCGCGGCGTCCTGAACGACACCTCGGGCATCCAGCGCGGCTGATCCCGCTCCCGCACGGCCGACGGCTCCCCGCCCTTCCGGGCGGGGAGCCGTTGCCTTACAGTCGCCTGACGCACCGTCAGAAATGACTGCCGGCATCGCGGAGGGACCGTACATGCGCCTCGGACTCGCACTCGGCTACTGGGGCCGCGGCCCCAACCCGGACCACCTCGCCCTCGCCACCGAGGCGGAGAGCCTCGGCTACGACTCGGTGTGGACCGCCGAGGCCTGGGGCTCGGACGCGTTCACCCCGCTCACCTGGATCGCCGCGCACACCTCCCGGATCCGGCTCGGGACGGCCATCGCGCAGATGGCCGCGCGCACCCCCACCGCCACCGCCATGCACGCCCTCACCCTGGACCACCTCTCCGGCGGCCGGATGATGCTGGGCCTGGGCCTGTCCGGACCGCAGGTGGTCGAGGGCTGGTACGGACGCCCCTTCCCCGCGAGCCCGCTGACCGCGACCCGCGAGTACGTCGACGTCATCCGGCAAGTACTGCGCCGCGAGGGCCCGGTCGCGCTGGAGGGCCGCTTCCACCAGCACCCGTACCGGGGCGAGGACGGCACCGGCATCGGCAAACCGCTGAAGCCCATCACCCACCCCCTGCGCGCGGACCTGCCGGTCCTATTGGGCGCCGAGGGACCGAAGAACATCGCCCAGACGACGCGGATCGCCGACGGCTGGCTCCCCCTGTACTGGTCACCGACCCGCACCGACGTCTACCAGGCCTCGCTGGCCGAGCTCCCCGAAGGCTTCATGATCGCTCCGATGGCCCGCGCCAAGGTGTGCGACGACGTGGCCGAGGGGCTGTTTCCGGTCAAGGCGATGCTGGGCTTCTACATCGGCGGCATGGGCCACGCCGCCCGCAACTTCCACGCCGACCTGATGGCCCGGATGGGGTACGAGGAGGAGGCCCGCCGCATCCAGGAGCTGTTCCTCGCCGGACGCAGGGAGGAGGCGGTCCTCGCCGTCCCGGACGCGTTCGCCGACGAGATCTCGCTGATCGGGCCCCGGGAGCGGATCGCCGAACGCCTGGAGCTGTGGCGCAAGGGCCCGGTCACCGACCTGCTCGTGACCGCCCCCGACCCGCACACCCTGCGGGTCCTGGCGGAGCTCAACGACTAGGGGCTCCGGTGGCCATATGAGGTGACAGCGGCTGTCCGAAAGTGGATGATGATCGTTGCCGCTACGGGCTTCGCGTGCGCCCGACTGCCGCCGGGGGGAACTGGCCGCATACAGGTCGGATGCGCCGCGCCCATGGCGACCCACGCCGTCCTCCGCTCGAAGGAACCCTCCTGGTGCGCCCCACTCGTGCGACCGTCCTGCTGACCGCGGGTCTCGTCTCCCTCCTCGGCCTGCCCGCCACCGCGGCCGCCACCGAAAATCCGACCACCCTCTACGTGGACCACGCCACGGGCTCCGACTGCTCGGACAGCGGCCCCGGTTCGCAGGGCACGCCCTTCTGTACGATCTCGGCCGCGGCCAAGGCCGTACAGCCGGGCCAGACCGTGCGCATCGTGCCGGGCACGCCCTACGACGAGGCCGTCACCGTCAACCGTTCCGGCGAGCCGGGGAAGCCGATCACCTTCGAAGGCGGCGTGACCGGGTCGTCCCAGTTCTGGCTGGCGGCGGGCAAGGGCCTGACCGTCAGCGGCGCTTCCCACGTCGTGGTCCGCGGGCTGGGCACCAAGGCCGGTCTCAGGGTCACCGGTTCCACCGATGTCGAGCTGGACCGGATGTACGCCACCAACAACCCCGACGCCGTCACGGTCGACGGGGGAAGCGCGGACGTGCGCCTCAGCCGCAGCCGGCTGGAGTCGTCCGTCCGGATCGAGGGCGCGCAGGGCACCGTACTGAGCCGCAACGAGATCCGCGGCTACGTCAACGGGGCGGTCACCACGTACGACGCGCCCGGCACCGTCGTCACCAACAACACGGTCTACCTCGACTGCGAGGCGGCCGTCTCCCTGGGGGACGGCTCCACGGCCTCGGCCCTGTTCAACAACGTGATCCACACGGAGTCCACGGCCGGATGCCCGGCGCCCGGCCCGCGCCACGGCATCGCCGTGGCGCAGAGCGCGGCCTCCGGCACCCGCGCCGACTACAACCTGATCACCGGCCCCTTCAGCGATGCGCGGGTGGCCTACAAGTGGGCCGGCACCCCCTACCAGGACCAGGCGGCCTTCCACGCCGCGACCGGCCACGGCGCCCACGACATCCTGACCCCGTCCCGGACGAACGTCGGCCCGTGGGACGGATCCCCCACCGTCGACTCGGGCGACCCGACGGCGCCGGGCGTGCTGCCCACGGACTTCTTGGGGCGGCCCGTCGGGGACGACCCGCGCGTGCCCAACACCGGCAAGGACGGCGGGTACATCGACCGCGGCTCCCGCGAGCTGCAGGACTACCTGCAGAGTGTCCGGGTGGAGCTCGAACAGGGCTGGGCCCCGGTCGGCACCACGGTGAAGGCGAACGCCGTCCCGACCAGCACCTGGGCCGCCGCGCTCAGCTACCGCTACGACTTCGGTGACGGCACCGCCCCGGTGGTCACCAAGGCGACCAGCGCCGAGCACGTGTACGGCGCGCCGTGCGAGTGCACGGTCAAGGTGACGGCGGTCAACGTCGCCGGGCAGCAGGTCCAGGGCCAGCAGTCGGCCAAGGTGACCCCGGCCGCCCCGTTGACCACGGCCCTCACCGCCCAGCCGGTCCTGCCGAGCGCGGACGCCCCGAGGGAGTTCGTCCCGCCGCTGTCCGTCGAGGCCGACGCGCGGACGACCGCCGCGCCGTGGCCTGTCCAGCGGATGGACGTGGACTTCGGTGACGGCTCGAAGGAGGACCGCAGCGCACTTGAGCCGGTCCGGCACGCCTACAAGCAGCCCGGCACGTACAAGGTGACGACGACCGTCCAGGACATCAAGGGCGCCACCTCCACCGCCGATCGGACCGTACAGGTCGCCTACACCCCGGCCGGCTACGTCGCCCTCACGCCGACCCGCGTACTGGACACCCGCACCACCGGCACTCCCGTCCAGGGCGGCACCGCCACCCCGGTCACCCTGCCGATCGTCTACACCGGCTCGGGCCCGAACCACACGGCCGGCGCGTCCGCGGCGGTCCTGAACGTGACGGTCACCGGGGCCACCGAGGACACCCACCTGAGCGTCTGGCCCGCGGGCCAGCCCCGCCCGGTCACCTCGAACGTCAACGTCAAGGCGGGCGGCACCTCGTCCAACACCGTCACCGTCCCCATCGGCGCCGACGGCAAGGTCTCCGCGCAGCTCAACTCGGGCAAGGCCGCCCTGATCGTCGACTTCGTCGGCTACTACCAGCCGAACGCCGGGCAGCGCTTCTCGCCGCTCGCCCCGGCCCGCGTCGTCGACACCCGCACCACGGGCGGCGCGCTGGGCGGCGGCCAGACCCGCACGGTGAAGGTCGCCGGTGTGGGCGGCATCCCCGCCGACGCCACGGCCGTCGCCCTCAACCTCACCGGCACCGGCGCGACCGAGCAGGCGCACGTCATCGCCTACCCGGACCCGGACCCGACCCGTCGGCCCACCACCTCGAACCTGAACGTGGAACCGGGCAAGGACAAGTCCAACCAGGTCATCGTCCCCGTCGGCCCGAACGGCACCATCACCCTCTACACCAACACCGGCTCCACCCATCTGATCCTCGACGCGGTCGGCTACTACGCCAAGGACGCCGTGGCCCTCTTCACCCCGGTCGTCCCCCAGCGTCTCGCCGACACCCGCACCACGGGCAAGCTCGCGCCCGGCGCGACCACGACCGTCGCCGGGATCCCGGCGAACGCGATCGGCGCGGCCCTGAACGTGACCGCGACCGACACCACCGGCCCCGGCTTCCTCACCGTCCACGGATACGGCGCCGCCCGCCCCGAGGCCAGCAGCCTCCAGACCCGCCCCGGCGACACCGTCCCCAACCACGTCACCACGCCGGTGGCCGACGGACGTGTCAGCATCTCCAACAGCTACGGCGGCAGCACCCACGTGATCACCGACCTCTTCGGCTACTTCACCCAGGGCTGACCCCACCCGCGGCACACCGGAGCCCCGGCCACCGCGATTCGCGGCGGCCGGGGCTCCCGGCTGTCTCAGGCGTCGTCGCCGGGAGTCTGCTTGATGGCGTCCAGCAGCTCGCGCAGGTCCAGCGCCATGACGGCGATCTCGATGGTCCCGCCGCCCTCGTAGACACAGGTGACGATCCGCGAGCCCGGGTTGATGGACATGCCCTCCTTCACGGAGGGGGCCCGTACCGCGGTGGCGCGGCCTGCGGGCAGCGGCACGGGCTCACCGCGCTGCGGGACCCAGCGCGCCGCGCCCGGTCCCGCGTACACCCGGCCGGGCCGCCAGCGGCCCTCGCCGGCCGGCTCGCGGGCCATGCCGGGAATCCCGGGCACGGGCCCGGCGGCCGTCCGCGCGAGGTGCTTGCGCCGCAGGAGCCAGCCGGCTCCGGCGGCGGCGAGGACGGCCACCACGATCTCGATCACCCGGCCATTGTCCCTATCCGCCCAGCTGGGAGACGCTCGGGACCTGGTCGGTCACCGGGGCGCCCGCGCTCTTGCCCGCGTCCTTGACGCCGCTGATGACGCTGTCGAAGGAACTGATGTCGCCGTCACCCGCCTGGCCCTTGCGTAGCTTGGTGCCGAGGCCCTTGAGGGACTCGATGCCCGCCGTCAGCGGTGCGATCGCCTTCGACAGCAGCGGGTCGCCCTTGGCGTTGTCGGCGGCCGCCTTCAGCCGGTTGTAGGCGAAGGCACCCGCGAGGCCGGCCTTGATGAGCGCGAACGTACGGCCCTTCGCGCCCTTCTTGAACTTGCCGGCGCGGTACGGCTTGATGATCCACTGGTACGTCGCCCCGGCCGCGAGCCCCGCGTTGGCGACGAAACGCGTCTTGGCGAACTTCTGCTTCTCGGCGGAGGTGCTGGGCGAGGGCGTCGCGGCGGCCAGCTCGTCGGCTTCGACGGCGGCCGGTTCCGCGGCCGCGAGGGCCGCCAGCTCCCCCATCGACGCGGAGGAGAGCTCTTCGCTCCGGCTCCCGGCGCCACCGCCGTCGCTGCCGCATGCGGTGGCGCCGGCCAGCAGCGCGGTGGACAGGACCACCGCCGTCAGGGCACGGCGGATTCTGACGGTCGCGGGTAGGGACACGGTTTCCTCCGAGGACTGAGGTGTCCCCCGCAGCCTCGCCCGGGCCCCACGTCTCCACCACTTGGGGGACCCGTTCGGGTTTGCCGCCCGCCCGCGCGGCAAGACGCGCGACATGCCCACACACACCCGAGTACACGCCCGAGGTAGCAGTCAGGCAGGCCGGGCCGTCGCACTGGTGGCGGACGTGCTCGCCTTCGTGATCGTCCTGTGGATCGCCCTTTACCTGCTGGACGCCAACCGCGGCAACGAACTGGTGGAGTTCGTCCACGACACCGCGTCCTGGCTGGCCGGCTGGTCCTACGACCTCTTCACCTTCAGCCGCGAATGGGTCCAGGTCGTGATCGGCTACGGCCTGGCCGCTGTCGTCTACGTCCTCGTCGGACACGCCGTCGCGGGCTGGCTCTACCGGCGTTAGGGCCGGTAGAGCCAGGGCGACCGGCGCGGCTCAACCGCAGCAGTCGGGCTCCAGCCCAGCCGGGAGCGAGGTCCCGCCGAACACCTCGGTGGTGGCCTCGTCCCCGCCGAGCGCCGCGACGGCGAGCAGCAGGGACCCGGCGGTCCAGGTGGTCTGCTCGACCGGCCACACCGCCTCGTCCTGGAACACGTACCCCGTCCAGTACATGCCGTTGTCGGCGCGCAGGTGCGTGATCGAGCGCAGGATCTCCAGCGCCCGGTCCGACTCCCCCGTCGCCCACAGCGCGAGCGCGAGCTCGCAGGACTCGCCGCCCGTCACCCACGGGTTCGGCAGGACGCAGCGCACGCCCAGGTCCGCGACGACGAACTCGTCCCAGCGCTCCTCGATGCGCGCCTTGGCCTCGGTGCCGGTCAGGGCGCCGCCGAGGACCGGGTAGTACCAGTCCATCGAGTAGTGGTTCTTGTCGAGGAACCGCTCGGGGTGGCGGCGTATTGCATGGCGCAGGGCGCCCGCCGCGAGTTCCCAGTCGGGCTGCGGCTCCTCGCGGTGCTCGGCGATGGCCAGCGCGCAGCGCAGGGCCTGGTGGATGGAGGAGGAGCCGGTCAGCAGGGCGTCCGTGACGGGCGTGCCGTCGGCCTCCCGCTTCCAGCCGATCTCGCCGCCGGGCTGCTGGAGCGAGAGCACGCACTCCACGGCCGCGTAGACCGCGGGCCACATCCGGTCGAGGAAGGCGTCGTCGCCGGTGGACAGGTAGTGGTGCCAGGCGCCGACGGCTATGTACGCCGTGAAGTTGCTCTCCCGGCTCGCGTCCTGCGGCTCGGCGGTGTCCACGCCGTCCGGCCGGTCGGCGTACGCCGCGTACCAGGAGCCGTCCTGGTTCTGGTGGGCGGCGAGCCACTCGTACGCCTTCTCGGCGGCCGCGTGCTCCCCGGCCGCGTCCAGCGCCATCGCGGCCTCGGTGTGGTCCCACGGGTCGAGGTGGTGCCCGCGGAACCACGGTATGGCCCCGTCCGCCCGCTGCGCGGCGAGGATGCCGGCGACGGTCTCGGCGGCCTGCTCGGCGGTCAGCACGCCGTCCAGGACGAGGTGTTCGGGTGCGGTGCGCCCGGGCGACGTCACTGTGCTGCGCCCGCGGCGTCGACGGGCAGGTGGGGCTTGGTCGCGTACGCCACGAAGCTCTTGCCGATGACCGGGTTCAGGGCCTGCTCCGCGAGCCGCGTGGCCAGCGGCTTCTTCATGATGTCCCAGACCAGGAGCTTGTGGTACGCCCTGACGGGCAGCGCCTTGTCGTTGTCGACGCCGAAGGCGCACTTGAGCCACCAGTACGGGGAGTGCAGCCCGTGGGCGTGGTGCGTGCCGTACGGCTTGAGGCCCGCGGCCTCCATCTTGCCGAGCAGCTCGTCCGCCTTGTAGATGCGGATGTGGCCGCCCTCGACCTCGTGGTAGGCGTCGGAGAGCGCCCAGCAGATCTTCTCGGGGCCGTAGCGCGGCACGGTGATGGCGATGCGCCCGCCGGGCTTGAGCACGCGGACCATCTCGGCGAGCACGCCCTTGTCGTCGGGGATGTGCTCCATCACCTCGGAGATGATGACGACGTCGAAGGACTCGTCGGGGAAGGGCAGTGCGAGCGCGTCGCCTTCCATGGCGGTGGCGGTGGCGCCGGCCGGGGCCTCGCCGGCCTCCTTCATGGCGGCGAACCACTTGGCGACCTCGCGGATCTCCTCGCCGTTGCGGTCGACGGCGACCACCTGGGCGCCTCTCCGGTAGCACTCGAAGGCGTGCCGGCCTGCGCCGCAGCCCAGATCGAGCACGCGGTCGCCTGCGGCGAGCGGGAACCGGGAGAAATCGACGGTCAGCACGGGGTCCTGCCTTCGCGGTCGCGGGGGTGTACGGGGGTGGTGTGGATGTGGCGGAAGGTCACCGCGGGCGGCGGGCACGGCCGGCGGCGGCCTGTTCGATGGCGGCCCGGTAGTGCGCGGCGGTGCCTTCGGCGGCCTTGGCCCAGGTGAAGCGGGTCAGGACCCGGTCGCGCCCGGCGGCGCCGAGGCGGGCCCGCAGCTGCGGGTCACCCAGCATCCGGCCGAGCGCGGCGGCCAGTGCGCCCGCGTCGCCCGGGGGCACCGCGAGGCAGGTCTCGCCGTCGGGGCCGGAGACTTCTGGGATCGCTCCGCCGGTGGTGGCGACGAGCGGGGTGCCGGTGGCCATGGCCTCGGCCGCCGGCAGCGAGAAGCCCTCGTAGAGGGAGGGCACGCAGGCGACCTGGGCGCTGCGGACGAGGTCGACGAGTTCGGCGTCGGTGATGCCCTTGACGAAGCGGACGGCGTCCTGGAGCCCGAACGTCTCGATGGCGCGGGCGACCGGCCCCTTCTCGGCACGCTTGCCGACGACGACGAGGTGGGCGTCGGGCTGCTCGGTGCGCAGCTTCGCGAGCGCCTCGACGAGGTGGACGAGCCCCTTGAGCGGGACGTCGGCGCTGGAGGTGGTGACGATGCGGCCCGGTACCTCGGCGACGGAGGGGTCCGGGGACCACAGGTCGGTGTCGGCGCCGATGTGCACGACGTGGATGCGCCCGTCCTGGACGCCGAGGTGCTGGGCGATCTCCTGCTTGGAGGAGCCGGAGACGGTGAGCACGGAGGGGAGGCGCCGGGCGACGCGGCCCTGCATGCGCGTGAAGGCGTACCAACGCCGTACGGAGGCCCGCTTCTTGCGGTCCTTGGCGGCGTCGAGGTCGAGCTGCCGGTCGACGGTGATGGGGTGGTGGATCGTGGTCACCAGGGGTGCGCCGAGATCCGCCAGCAGCCCGTATCCGAGGGTCTGGTTGTCGTGGATGACGTCGAACTCACCGGCGCGGGCGGCGAGATGGCGCCGGGCCCGCAGGGAGAAGGTCAGCGGCTCGGGGAATCCGCCGGTCCACATGGTGGCGACCTCCAGCGCGTCGATCCAGTCCCGGTACTCGTCGCGCTTGGGAGTGCGGAAGGGATCGGGCTGCCGGTAGAGGTCGAGGCTCGGGAGTTCGGTGAGCGTGGCCCCCGTGTCGAGCACCGGGTAGGGCTGCGCGCCGATGACCTCGACGGAGTGCCCCAGGCGTACGAGCTCGCGCGAGAGGTGGCGGACGTAGACGCCCTGGCCACCGCAGAACGGGTTCCCCTTATAGGTGAGGAGCGCGATGCGCAGCGGGCGGTCGCCGTCGGTGGCGGAACCCGGGAAAGGGCTCGTCACCATGGCCTCAGCGGTCACTCCTGGCCCCCTTCATCCCTGCACTTTCGCCGGAGCGTAACCGCTCGGATAATGTAGAACAAGTTTCAGACTTGATCCGTTGAGACCATTGAATCTACCGGCCGGAAACCACACCGTAAGAGGCGGAGCAGGTGATTCGCGCCACGGCTGCGGCGCCTGACATGCTGGCTCCGGATCAGCCCCGCAACGACTCGGAACGGGACACATGACAGCGGAAGCGAAGGCCGCCCACACCCCGGCGTCCCCTCCCCTGACGGAGCGCCAGGAGGCGCGCCGCCGCCGGATCCTGCACGCCAGTGCCCAGCTGGCGAGCCGGGGCGGCTTCGACGCCGTCCAGATGCGCGAGGTCGCGGAATCGTCCAGCGTGGCGCTGGGCACCCTGTACCGGTACTTCCCGTCCAAGGTGCACCTGCTGGTGGCCACCATGCAGGACCAGCTCCAGCACATGCACACGACGCTGCGCAAGCACCCGCCGGCCGGCGACGACCCGGCGGCGCGGGTCGCGGAGACCCTGATGCGGGCCTTCCGGGCGCTCCAGCGGGAGCCGCACCTCGCGGACGCGATGGTGCGGGCGCTGACCTTCGCGGACCGCAGCGTGAGCCCCGAGGTGGACACGGTGTCCCGGCTGACCACGGCGATCATCCTGGACGCGATGGGTCTGGAGGCCCCGCCGACGGCGGAACAGCTCTCGGCGGTCCGGGTCATCGAGCACACCTGGCACTCGGCGCTGATCACCTGGCTGTCCGGCCGCGCCTCGATCGCCCAGGTCAAGATCGACATCGAGACGGTCTGCCGCCTGATCGACTTGACGGCCCCGGAAAAGGCCTGAAGCCACCGGTCCTGGGTCACGACCCGTTCCGGGGCTCACCTGCCGTCTATGCGGCGAGTTTCCGCGGCTGCTCGGCAACCTGCGGGGCCATCAGGCTGCGCAGCAGCCGGGTGAGGGGCCGCTCCACCAGGCGGTGCAGCAGCCAGGCGAGCAGCACCACGCCCGCGGTCACCCCGAGGAGGGTCGGCCAGGCGCCCCACTGCTCGTTCCACCGCCAGATCACCCGCACGCCCAGTGACTGGTGCACGAGGTAGAGCGGGTACGAGATCGCTCCCGCGACCGGCAGCCAGCGCCACTGGATCCGGTCCAGTTTCCCGAGCGCGATCAGGCCCATGAGCAGGTACATCGCGGTGATCGCGGCCAGGCAGACCTTCCAGTTGATGCCGTGCCCCTCGTCCGCCATGATCGCCGGAAGGCGATGCTGCACCAGCAGCCAGGACAGCGCCAGGATGCCCAGGGTCTCGCCTTCGATCCGGCCCGCCCGGCGGACCAGGTAGAAGGCGATCCCGGCGATGAAGAACGGCGCCCACTGCGGTACCAGGAGCTGGTCCAGCAACGGGATGCCCGACTTCGGCGCCAGCACCGAGCCCAGCGCCCAGACCCAGCAGAAGGCCGCGACCCGGCGGTAGCTCGTGCCGAGCAGGACGACCAACGAGAAGACCAGGTAGAAGCGCAGCTCGGCCCAGAGCGTCCAGTAGACGAGGTCCACGCTCTCCACGCCTAGGGGTTCGTGCAGCATCGTGAGGTTGGTGAGCATCTGGCCGACGGTGACCTTCGGCTCGCCCGGAGTCCGCGGACCCAGGCGAGCGGCCGCGGAGGAGAGCACGACCGCCGCCCAGTAGAGCGGGAACAGCCGCAGGATCCGGCCCTGCCAGAACTGCTGGAGCGACTTGCCCCAGCCGGACATGCAGATGACGAACCCGCTGATCATGAAGAAGAAGACCACGCCGAGCCAGCCGAAGTCGGCGATCCGGTGCAGCGCGGGAAACAGCTCGGCCGCCGTCCGCTGCCAGGGGATCGTCCCGTAGCCGGCCAGGTAGTGGAACAGGACCACCGACAGCGCCGCGAGCAGCCGCAGGCCGTCCAGCACTGCGATGCGCGGCGCCCGGACCCCGCCGGCCCCCAGCCGGACCCCCCGGTGACGGACGGGTTCGGGGGCCGTCTGCGGCGCTCCGGCGGGCACCGGAACGCGGTCGCCGGTGAGGACGGACCTGTCGGACATGACACCTCTGCAATTCCTGCGGTGTCGCGGCACCGGTACTCAAGGGGGCACAAAGTCCCGCGATCGTATCGATGCCGCATGCACGCACAGGAACCCAGGGGCCCCTGCCGCCCGGCGCCCCGGCCGGGATCGCCCCCACACCGCCGTCACTACGCGTCCGTCGACCCCGGCACCTTCGCCCGGTCGAACGCCGCGTCGCAGGCCGCGTCGTGGTGAAGGGCCACGAGGGAGAGGCGCCCTGCGGTGCGGGACTTGTAGTCGATGAGCACCAGTTCCCAGGAGCCGTTGGTCATCGCGAGCCCGTACGGGCGGTCCCGGTGGGCGGTGGTCGTCCAGCCGCGGGCGTTCAGGCCCATCGCGACGTCCCGCAGCACCTCCGGGGTGATCAGGTTGTAAGCGTCCCAGCTCACCGCGCACTCGGCGGCGAGGCCGAACTCCTCCTCGCGGGCCTTCGGCGGCATGGGCCGCCCACCGGCTCCTGCCGAGGTGAGGATGGCCTCGAACTGCGCGTCCACCATCGTCCGCGACGGATCCGCTCCTGCTGGGGCGGCCGCGGGGGACGCAGACGCCTCCCGGACCCAGCCGTTCCCCGCGTCCTCGCCGAACTCCCGGTCACTGAGCCCCGCAGCCAGGATGACGCCGGCCACCCCGGCCGACGCCGCCGCCCATTTGATCCTGCTCATGTCGCTTCCCCCCGCGAAGGCCCCGGGCCGGATCACCCGGTGGCCCCGCAGAAGTGTCACACTCCGCCGTCGCGGCCCCGAACGGATTTACTCCTCCGGTGGGAAGACCGGTTCGCCGGTCGCGGCGAGGGTGATCATGATGGCCTCGACCGGGCAGCCCTCCGCCGCCGTCAGGACCGGCTCGTTCGCGTCGGTCTGCGGGGTGCGCGGGTGCGACTGCCGGGCGGAGTCGAGGGCGAAGCCCTCCGGGGCGTGGTTCACGCACATGCCCGAGCCGATGCAGACCCCCCGGTCCACCTCGACCTGCCAGCGGTCCCCCATCAGGCACCCGCCTCATAGCCCGCCGGCAGGTGGATCATCTTGTGCTCCAGGTACTCGCTCAGACCCTCCGGGCCGAACTCCCGGCCCACACCGCTGTTCTTGTAGCCGCCGAACGGGCCGAGCATGTCCAGGCTGAAGGTGTTCACGTTGAAGGTGCCCGTGCGGACCTGCCGGCCGAAGTCGACGCCGTGCTCGACGTCGGCCGTCCAGACGCTGCCGCTCAGGCCGAACTCCGAGTCGTTGGCCACCCGTACCGCCTCCGCCTCGTCCCCGTACGGGATCAGGCAGACGACCGGGCCGAAGATCTCCTCGCGCGCGACCCTCATGGAGTTGTCCACGTCGCCGAAGAGGGTGGGCTCCACGTACCAGCCCCGCTCCAGGCCCGCCGGGCGGCCGCCGCCGGCCAGGACCTTGGCGCCCTCCTCCTGGCCGATGCGGATGTAGTCCAGGGAGCGCTGCTGCTGGCGCTGGGCCACGAGCGGGCCGAGCTGCGTCGCCGGGTCGAGCGGGTCGCCGACCACCAGGGCGCCGGCCGCTGCCGCGAGGGCCTCGGCCACCTCCTCGTAGCGGCTGCGCGGCGCGAGGACGCGGGTCTGGGCCACGCACGCCTGGCCGTTGTTCATCCAGGCCGCGGGCACGATCCCGGCGATGGTGGTGTCCAGGTCGGCGTCGGGCAGGATCACGGCGGCCGACTTGCCGCCGAGTTCGAGGGTGACCCGGGTGAGGTTGCGCGCGGCGACCTCCATCACGCGCTTGCCCGCGGCGACCGAGCCGGTGAAGGCGACCTTGTCGATGCCGGGGTGGCCGACCAGGTACTCGCTGACCTCGCGGTCGGCGGGCAGGATCGACAGCACGCCCTCCGGCACCCCGGCCTCGCGGGCGATGTCGGCGAGGATGTACGAGTCGAGCGGGGACTCCGGCGAGGGCTTGAGGATCACCGTCGAGCCGGAGAGCAGCGCGGGCGCGAGCTTGGCGGCGGCCACGAACTGCGGCACGTTCCAGGGGATGACGGCCGCGACGACCCCGACGGGCTCGCGCCGCACGAGGATCGGTCCGAGGACGCCCTGGCGGCGCTCCTCGTACGGGTAGGCGCGCGCGACGGTGATCGCGGCGTCGTAGACCATCATCGGACCGAGCGCCTGGGCGAGGACGCTCCAGGAGTACGGGGATCCGTTCTGGGAGCTGATCGAACGGGCGATCTCCTCGTGCCGGACGGCTATGGCGTCCTTGATCCGGGAGACGACGGCGACGCGTTCGTCGAGCGACATCCGCGGCCAGGGACCCTCGTCGAACGCCTTGCGCGCGGCGGCGACCGCCCGGTCGACGTCGGCCTTCGAGGCGTGCGGGACGGAGCCGATGACCTGCTCGGTGTGGGGGGAGACGACCCGGATCGTGTCGGTGCCCAGCGGATCCGTCCACTCCCCGCCGATGAACAGTTGTCCGTGTTCCACGAGCTCGGTCATGGCTGATGCCTCCTGCGGCTTGGCGTTGCAGAACTGATACCAGTTCTAGTTAGAGGAGTCCACGGCCGGGACGGAACAGTCCGGAAGATCCAACGACTAGTCAGAAAGCCTTGGAGGTGGTCGACTTGGGCTACTACTGAAACAAGTTCTCGTTCGGTTCAGGAGCAGGGGGTCTCATGTCCGAGGACACGCCACAGGACGCGCCACAGGTGACCGACCACGGCGGAGGAGTGTGGGCGATCAAGGTCCCCATCCCCGACAACCCCCTCGGGCACACCCTCGTCCACGTCCTCGACACCGACCGCGGCCCGGTCCTCGTCGACACCGGCTGGGACGACCCCGAGTCCTGGGACACCCTCGTCGCCGGCCTCGCCGGACTCGGCATCGCCGTCGCCGACGTCCACGGCGTCGTCATCACCCACCACCACCCCGACCACCACGGCCTGTCCGGCCAGGTCCGCGCCGCGTCCGGAGCCTGGATCGCCATGCACGCCGCCGACACCGAGGTCGTCGTACGGACCCGGTCCGCCGAACCCGGCGTCTGGTTCGACTACATGAGCGAGAAGCTCGCGGCCGCCGGAGCCCCCGAGGAGCACCTCGCCCCGCTGCGCGCCGCCCGCACCAGCGGCCGCCTGCGGACCCTGCCCGGCCTGCACGCCGCCGTCCCCGACCGGGAGATCGTCCCCGCCGAGCTGCTCCCCCTCGCCGGACGCCGGCTGCGCGCGATCTGGACCCCCGGCCACACCCCCGGCCACGTCTGCCTGCACCTGGAGGAACAGCACCCGGCGAACCTCCCCGGCAACGGCCGCCTCTTCTCCGGCGACCACCTGCTGCCCGGGATCTCCCCCCACATCGGCCTGTACGAGGCCCCCGAGGACACCCGCGCCACCGACCCCCTCGGGGACTACCTCGACTCCCTCGAACGCATCGGCCGCCTGGGCCCGGCCGAGGTGCTCCCGGCCCACCAGCACGCCTTCACCGACGCCCCCGCCCGCGTACGGGAACTCCTGGGCCACCACGAGGAACGGCTCACCGGGCTGTGGGCGCTGCTCGCCGAGCCGCTGACCCCGTGGGCGCTCGCGGAGCGGATGGAGTGGAACCGGCCCTGGGAACAGATCCCGTACGGCTCGCGCAACATCGCCGTCTCGGAGGCGGAGGCCCACCTGCGGCGACTGGTGAAGCAGGGCCGCGCGGAGGCGGTCCCGGGGACCGACCCCGTGACGTACCGGGCGCTGTAAGGGGCTCGGGGGGTCGCCGCCCCCGGGCGGGCGGGTTACGGGCCGGTAGAGTGAACCCGTCGTCCACACCTCCGTACGGGGGGAAGCCGGTGCGATTCCGGCGCTGACCCGCAACCGTGACCCGCCCTCGGCACCGCCGGGGCGAGGAGCCGGAATGCCCCGTACCGGAAGTGCGCGGCTCGTGCCGCCGGGGCCTCCGGCGGCCGGCACCGTCGAGGTAAACGGAGCCGGAGCCCGGTGCCTGAGCGTGCCTGCCTCCAGTTCCCCAGCAGGAGAGGCACCCGCCCCCATGATCGTCCGCCGCAGCGCCGCCGCGCTCGCCGCCTCCGCCGTGCTCTGTGTGGGCGCCGCCCCCGCAGCCCTCGCCGACACCGCGCCGCCCGCCTCCCCCTCCGCGCCGCCGGTCATCCCGTCCGGGCTCCACGGCAAGAACGACCCGACGTACGACGGCGTGTGGCGGCAGTCCTTCGCGCTGCTCGCCCAGCACACCGTCGGCGTCAAGCCCGCCGCGCAGGCCGTGGACTGGCTGACCGGCCAGAGTTGCGCGAACGGCTCCTTCCCCTCCTTCCGCGCGGACACCGCCAAGCCGTGCGACGCCTCGACGTACATCGACTCCAACGCCACCGCGGCCGCCGTGCAGGCGCTGGCCGCGCTCGGCGGCCACGACGAGACGGTGAATAAGGCCGTCGGCTGGCTGAAGTCCGTACAGAACGAGGACGGCGGCTGGAGCAGCAACCCCGGCGGCGCCATGGACACCGGTACGGACGCCAACTCGACCGGCATCGTGATCAGCGCCCTGGTGGCGGCCGGGGAGAAGCCTGCCGAGGTCAAGTCCAAGGCGGGCAAGTCGGCGTACGAGGCGCTGCTCACCTTCCGGCTGGGCTGCTCCGCCGAGCCCGCCGCCGACCGGGGCGCCTTCGCCTTCCAGCCGCTCGACGGCAAGCTGCTCGCCAACGCCGATGCCACGGCCGCCGCCGCGCTGGCCGGCCTCGGCAAGAGCGCGGCCGTCGCGCCCGCCACCACGGACACCCCCGCGGCGGCACTGGCCTGCCCGGCGGACGCCGCCGACCCGGTGGCCGCCGCCCAGGGCGCGGCCGGCTACCTGGCCGAGGCCCTCAAGAAGGACGGCCACCTCACGGCCGTGACCCCGGGAGCGGACCAGCCGACCCCGGACACCGGCAACACCGCCGACGCGGTGATCGCCCTGGCCGCGGCCGGGCACAAGCAGTCGGCGGCGGGCGCGCTGGAATGGCTCAAGGCCAACTCGGCGCAGTGGTCGAAGGGCAGCCCGGCGGCCCTCGGCACGCTGATCCTGGCCGCACACGCGACGGGCACCGACCCGAAGTCCTTCGGCGGCACCGACCTCGTGGCGGCGCTGAACGCGACTGGCCCGGCCCCGCAGGGCGCGGAGACCTCCGCGACCGCGGTGGACAGTGACGAGGACAAGCCCTCCGGCGGCCAGAACATCTGGTGGATCGTCGGCGCGGGCGCCGCGGCCGGCATGGGCATCGGCATCCTGCTGAGCGGCCGCCGCAAGAAGAACCAGCTCTGATGACCCGCCGCCGCTCTCCTGGCGCCCTCGCCCTCACCCTCGGGATCGTGCTGGCCGTGCTGGCCGCCTCCCCGGCCCTGGCTTCGAGCTACCGCTACTGGTCGTTCTGGGACGGCACGGGCGGCCGGTGGGCGTACGCCTCCACGGGCCCCTCGACGGCCCGTCCGGCGGACGGCTCGGTGCAGGGCTTCCGCTTCGCGGTGAGCAAGGACGCGGCGGCCGAGGCGGCGCAGCCGCGGGCGGCGGCGGACTTCACGGCGATCTGCGCGGCGACCCCGGCAGCCGAGGGGAGGAAGCGGGTGGCGCTGGTCATCGACTTCGGCGTCCCGGCGGACGCCCCGGCGGGCGACGCCCCGCCGCAGCCGGAGCCGCGCACGGCCTGCGCGCAGGTGGCCCCGGAGGCCACGGCGGCCGAGGCGCTGGCGGCGGTCGCCAAACCGCTGCGCTACAACAGCGCGGCGCTGCTGTGCGCGGTCTCGGGCTATCCGGGGCAGGGCTGCGGCGAGCCGATGCCCGACGCCCCGGCCGAGCCCGTGACAGGCGGTGCGCCCGTGGCCGACGGCGAGAAGGAGGACGGCGGTCAGAAGGACGGCGGCCCGTCGGCGGGCCTCCTGGCGGGCATCGCTGCGGTGGCCGCCCTGGCCGCGGCCGCCGTCTGGCAGTCCCGCCGCCGCACCCGATGACCCCCGACGACACCGTCACGCCGGGCCCGCCCGAAGCCGGGCCGGGTCCCGGCGCGGGGCCGACCCCGCGCACGCCCCGGCTCGCCGGGCCGCGCAACGGTGGGACGGACACCGACAGCGCCCAGGCGCCCGCCGGGGCCGCCCGCACCCCGAGTCCGAGCCGCACGGGTGGCGCGGGCGGGTGGCCCGCCCGGCCGGAGGCCGGGCGCACCCCCACCGGAGCCGCACCCGGCGACGTGACCCCGGCCCGGCGGAGCCTGCCCTCGGCGCCGGACCCCGCGCACGGGCCCTCGTACGACCGCCGAAGGCGCTGGGAGGCACCCCGCGCCGACCGGGCCACGGCCCTGCACGCGGGAGCCTGGTGGCTCTGGGCCCTCGGCCTCGCCACGGCGGCTTCCCGCACCACGAACCCCCTCCTGCTCGGCCTGGTCGTCGGCGTCGCCGGCTACGTGGTCGCGGCCCGCCGGACCTCCGCCCCCTGGGCCCGTTCCTACGGGGCGTTCCTCAAGCTCGGCCTCGTCGTCATCGGCCTGCGCCTCCTCTTCTCCATGCTCCTCGGCTCCCCCATCCCCGGCTCGCACGTCCTCTTCGTCCTGCCGGAGGTCCCCCTCCCGGCCTGGGCCCAGGGCATCCGCTTCGGCGGCAAGGTCACCGCCGAGCAGCTGGTCTTCGCCTTCTACGACGGCGCCAAGCTGGCCGCCCTGCTCGTCTGCGTGGGCGCCGCGAACGCCCTCGCCAACCCGGCCCGGCTCCTGAAGTCCCTCCCGGCCGCCCTCTACGAGGCGGGGGTCGCCGTCGTCGTCGCGATGACCTTCGCGCCGAACATGGTCGCCGACGTCGTCCGCCTGCGGACGGCCCGACGGCTGCGCGGCCGCCCCACCGGCGGGGTGAGGGCCGTCCTCCAGATCGGCCTCCCGGTCCTCGAAGGCGCCCTCGAACGTTCCGTCGCCACGGCCGCGTCGATGGACGCGCGGGGGTACGGGCGCACCGCGCAGGTCCCGCCCGCCGTCCGGCACACGACCAACGTCCTCACCCTCGGCGGCCTGCTCGGCATGTGCGCGGGCACCTACGGACTGCTCGCCGCGCAGGGGGCCGCGTACGGGCTCCCGGTACTCGGCATCGGCCTGGCGATGGCCCTCGCCGGCCTGCGCCTCGGCGGGCGCCGGTCGGTGCGGACCCGCTACCGGCCCGACCGCTGGGGGACGCGCGCCTGGCTGGTCGCCGGGTCGGGCGCGGCCGTCGCCGCCCTCCTCGTCGTCGCGGGCACCCGCGACCCCGAGGCCCTGAGCCCGGGTGTGGTCCCGCTGGTCGCGCCCTCGCTGCCGCTGTGGCCGGCGGCCGCGATCCTGATCGGCCTGCTGCCCGCGGTCGTGGCACCCGTACCGCCCAAGGAGGCGTCGTTGTGATCCGCTTCGAGCAGGTCTCGGTCACGTACGAGGGCGCGGCGGGCCCGTCCCTCCAGGGCGTCGACCTGGTGATCCCCGAGGGCGAGCTGACGCTGCTGGTAGGCCCGTCGGGGGTCGGCAAGTCCACCCTGCTGGGCGCGGTCTCCGGTCTGGTCCCGCATTTCACCGGGGGCACGCTCCGGGGCCGGGTGACGGTCGCGGGCCGCGACACCCGTACGCACAAGCCGCGGGAGCTCGCGGACGTGGTGGGTACGGTCGGCCAGGACCCGCCGGCGCACTTCGTGACGGATGTCGTCGAGGACGAGCTGGCCTACGGGATGGAGTCCCTGGGCCTTCCACCTGCGGTGATGCGCCGCCGAGTCGAGGAGACCCTCGACCTGCTGGGCCTGAACGAGCTGCGCGACCGCCCCATCGCGACGTTGTCGGGCGGGCAGCAGCAGCGGGTCGCGATCGGCTCGGTCCTGACCCCGCACCCGAAGGTCCTGGTCCTGGACGAACCCACCTCGGCCCTCGACCCGGCGGCGGCGGAGGAGGTCCTGGCGGTCCTCCAGCGCCTGGTCCACGACCTCGGCACCACCGTCCTGATGGCGGAGCACCGGCTGGAGCGGGTGGTCCAGTACGCCGACCAGGTGCTGCTCCTGCCCTCCCCGGGCGCGGCCCCGGTCCTCGGCACCCCGGCCGAGATCATGGCAGTCTCCCCGGTCCACCCCCCGGTGGTCTCCCTGGGCCGCCTCGCGGGCTGGTCCCCGCTCCCCCTGTCGATCCGCGACGCCCGCCGCCAGGCCGCGCCGCTCCGCGCCCGCCTCGCGCATGCCGCGGGCCCGACCCCGGGGAACCCCGCGCACCCGCTGCCCGAGCCCCGCGCCACCGTTTCCCGGGGCTCCGCCCCGGACCCCGCGCCTGGGAGGTCGCGGGCTGACGCCGACCGAAATCCAGCCTCGCCGGCGTTTGAGGCGCGGGGGTCGGGGGGCAGCGGCGCCGCAGACGGGTGGCTCGCGCGCCTGCTCCGGCGCGGCGGGCCGGGCCCCCGCACGGGACGCGGCACGGGGCCGGTCGAGGCCCGCGGCCTCACCATCCGCCGCGGCCGCACCGAGGTGCTGCGCAACATCGACCTCGCGGTAGCGCCCGGCGAGACGGTCGCCCTCATGGGAAGGAACGGCGCCGGAAAGTCCACCCTCCTCGCCGCCCTCGTCGGCACCGTCCCGCCCGCCGCCGGCGAGGTGACCGTCGGGGGCCGGGCCCCCCACCGCACCCCGCCGCCCGAGATGGTGACCCGCGTCGGCCTCGTCCCGCAGGAACCCCGCGACCTCCTCTACGCCGACACGGTGGCCGCCGAGTGCGCCGCCGCCGACTCCGACGCGGGCGCGGCCCCCGGTACCTGCCGGGACCTGGTCTCCGATCTGCTCCCGGACGTCCCCGACGACACCCATCCCCGCGATCTGTCCGAGGGCCAGCGCCTGGCCCTCGCCCTGGCGCTGGTCCTCACCGGCCGGCCAGCCCTGCTGCTCCTCGACGAGCCCACCCGCGGCCTGGACTACGCCGCCAAGGCCCGCCTGATCGAGATCCTCCGCGCGCTCGCCGCGCAGGGCCACGCCATCGTCCTGGCCACGCACGACGTGGAGCTCGCCGCCGAGCTGGCCCACCGCGTGATCGTGCTGGCCGGCGGGGAGATCGTCGCGGACGGCCCGACCGCCGAGGTCGTCGTCTCCTCGCCCGCCTTCGCGCCGCAGGTGGCGAAGATCCTGGCGCCCGGCCGCTGGCTCACGGTGGGCCAGGTCGCCGAAGCCCTGACCGCGGCGGACACCCCGTGACCGGCCCCGTGACCCGCCCCGTCGCCCGCACCGCTCCCCGCCCCGTCAGGATCGGCCCGCGGGCCGCCGCCGCCCTGGTCCTCGTCACCCTGATCGGCATCGCGGCCTTCGGCTGGCCGCTCCTCGCCGACCGGCAGTCCGGTCTCGCGCACTCCCAGGACGCCCCCTGGCTCTTCGCCGCGCTCCTGCCCCTCCTCGTCGCGGTCGTCGTCGCGACCATCGCCGACAACGGCATGGACGCCAAGGCGGTGGCGATGCTCGGCGTGCTCGCCGCCGTCGGAGCGGCGCTGCGGCCACTGGGCGCGGGCACGGCCGGCCTGGAGCCCATGTTCTTCCTGATGGTGCTCAGCGGCCGCGTCCTCGGTCCCGGCTTCGGCTTCGTGCTCGGCTCGGTGACCATGTTCGCGTCGGCCCTGCTCACCGGCGGGGTCGGGCCGTGGATGCCGTTCCAGATGCTGGCCATGGGCTGGTTCTCGCTGGGCGCCGGGCTGCTGCCAGGCCCGGAGAGGATCCGGGGCCGGGCGGAGCTCCTGATGCTGGCGGCGTACGGCTTCGCGGGCTCGTTCGCGTACGGCACGGTCATGAACCTGCAGGGCTGGGTGATCCTGCAGGGCATGGGGCAGGGCATCTCCTTCCACCCCGGTGAGCCGGTGGCGGCGAACCTGGCGCGCTTCGCCGCGTACTGCCTGGCTACGTCGGTGGGCTGGGACCTGGGCCGCGCCGCGCTCACCGTCGTGCTGACGCTCACGGTCGGCGCCGCACTGCTGAAGGCCCTGCGTCGGGCCACCAGGAAGGCAGCCTTCGACGCGCCCGTCGCCTTCGAATCGGGGGCCGGAAGTAGGCCCGACTACACCCCTTGAAGGCATATGAACCGCTACAAAGGGTGAGATCCGGACCCCTCGGCGGTGACCCGCCCCATAGGGCCCACGTCACATACGAATCGGGATAGTAGCCCTTATCCGGGACATTTCACCCCCCTTATGTCTGCTCCCACCTGCACGGAAACCCGTCTCCGCCGGGGGTGGCCGCACCACCCCTACTCCGAGGACCACTAGTAAGCGGGCCCTTTGCCAGGGCCCCCGGCGGTCTGTAGAACTGGATGAGTCGCAAGGCGGCAGGGGTAACTCCACCTCCCGCCGACGAACCCCTCTCCTCCGCGTGAGTGGCTCACGCATGTCTTCGGCATGCCCGCGACCGTCCTCGTCCCCGTCGGAAGGTCAATCCGTGTCCAACCCCGTCATCCGCCGCATCGCCGCTTCCAAGAAGACCCTCGCGGGTACCGTCGTCGCCCTGGGTGTCGCCGGTTCCATGCTGGCCGCGGTTCCCGCGCAGGCCGCCCCCACGGGTGCCAAGGCGATCGCTCAGCAGATGATCAAGGACCCGGCCCAGTTCGCCGCCTTCGACAAGATCGTCTCGCACGAGAGCGGCTGGGACTACACCGCGACCAACTCTTCCTCCGGCGCGTACGGCCTGGTCCAGGCCCTGCCGGCCTCGAAGATGTCCTCCGCGGGCTCGGACTGGAAGACCAACCCGGCCACCCAGATCAAGTGGGGCCTGGACTACATGAACTCCCGCTACGGCAGCCCGGTCGACGCCTGGAACTTCTGGCAGGCCAACCACTGGTACTAAGCCACCAGCGGACAGCAGACATACGAAGGCCCCGGCGGCCGGCCTCCCCAGGTCCGGCCACCGGGGCCTTCTGCATCCCATCCCACGGGGTTCAAAGGCGCCTGCGCGCGAGGCTCACAGGCGGCGGTGCCGCAGGCCGCTTCACAGGCGCTGGATGATCGTTCCGGTCGCCAGCGCGCCGCCGGCGCACATGGTGATCAGCGCGAATTCCTTGTCCCGGCGCTCCAGCTCGTGCAGCGCGGTGGTGATCAGCCGGGCGCCGGTGGCGCCGACGGGGTGGCCGATCGCGATGCCGCCGCCGTTGACGTTGACCTTCTCCAGGTCCTGCTCGAAGACCTGGGCCCAGCTGAGGACGACCGAGGCGAAGGCCTCGTTGATCTCGACCAGGTCGATGTCCTTCAGCGACATCCCGGCCTTGCCGAGCACGGCCCGCGTCGCGTCGATCGGTCCGTCCAGGTGGTAGTGGGGGTCGGCGCCGACCAGTGTCTGGGCGACGATCCGGGCGCGCGGCCTGAGCTTGAGGGCGCGGGCCATCTTGCGCGAGGCCCACATCACGGCGGCGGCCCCGTCGGATATCTGCGAGGAGTTCCCGGCGGTGTGCACGGCGGTCGGCATGACCGGCTTGAGCCGGGCCAGGCCCTCCATGCTGGTGTCGCGAAGGCCCTCGTCGCGGTCGACGAGCCGCCACATGCCCTGCCCGGCGGCCTGCTCCTCCTCCGTCGTCGGCACCTGCACGGCGAAGGTCTCACGCTTGAAACGCTCCTCGGCCCAGGCGGTGGCGGCCCGCTCCTGGGAGAGCACCCCGAGCCGGTCGACGTCCTCGCGGGTCAGGCCCCGGCGGCGGGCGATGCGCTCGGCGGCCTCGAACTGGTTCGGGAGGTCGACGTTCCACTCGTCCGGGAAGGGCTTGCCGGGGCCGTGCTTGGATCCGGAGCCCAGCGGTACGCGACTCATGGCCTCGACCCCGCAGGCGATGCCGATGTCCATGACCCCGCCGGAGATCATGTTGGCGACCATGTGGTTGGCCTGCTGGGAGCTGCCGCACTGACAGTCCACGGTCGTCGCGGCGGTCTCGTACGGGAGCCCCATGGCGAGCCAGGCGTTGCGGGCGGGGTTCATCGACTGCTCGCCCGCGTGCGTGACGGTGCCGCCGACGATCTGCTCGACGCAGTCGGGCTGGATTCCGGTACGGGCCAGCAGTTCGCGGTACGTCTCGCCGAGCAGGTAAGCGGGATGGAGGTTGGCGAGCGCGCCCCCGCGCTTGCCGATGGGGGTGCGTACGGCTTCGACGATGACGGGTTCCGCGGCCATGAGCTCGTCCTCTCCTGCACAGTGCCGACGCGGCGGGCCGTCCCGGCGCCCCGCCCGAACTAGTACGCGTTCTACTTCTCCCCGCAGTCTTATGACCTCACGCCCCGTCACGCAAGGGTCTTGCACGCGCCCTGCACGGATTCCACACGCAACAGTTGACGCTCCGGCCCTTGTCACTTCTAGAACTCATTACTACCTTCAAGCCAACTTCTGATGGGCCGTCAGACTTTGGAGTCGCCCGATGTCATGCCCCGCGCTGCCCGAAGGCTTCGACGCCACCGACCCCGACCTGCTCCAAAGCCGCGTCCCGCTGCCGGAGTTCGCACGACTGCGGCAGACCGCACCCGTGTGGTGGTGTCCGCAGCGGCGGGGCATCACCGGCTTCGACGACGAGGGCTACTGGGCCGTGACCCGGCACGCGGACGTCAAGTACGTCTCCACGCACCCGGAGCTGTTCTCCTCCACCACGAACACGGCGATCATCCGCTTCAACGAGCACATCCAGCGTGAGCAGATAGATGCCCAGCGGCTGATCATGCTGAACATGGATCCGCCGGAGCACACGCGCGTACGCCAGATCGTGCAGCGCGGCTTCACCCCGCGGGCCATCCGCGGACTGGAGGAGGCCCTGCGCGACCGGGCGCGGAAGATCGTCACGGAGGCGACGGCCGTCTCGGGCGACGGCAGCTTCGACTTCGTCACGCAGGTGGCGTGCGAGCTCCCGCTCCAGGCGATCGCGGAGCTGATCGGCGTACCGCAGAAGGACCGCGCCAAGATCTTCGACTGGTCGAACAAGATGATCGCCTACGACGACCCGGAGTACGCGATCACCGAGGCGGTCGGCGCCGAGGCGGCGATGGAACTCATCGGCTACGCGATGAACCTGTCCGCCGAGCGCAAGGAGTGCCCGGCCAAGGACATCGTGACGCAGCTGGTGGCGGCCGAGGGCCAGGGCAACCTCGGCTCCGACGAGTTCGGCATGTTCGTGCTGCTCCTGGCGGTCGCGGGCAACGAGACCACGCGCAACGCCATCAGTCACGGCATGCACGCCTTCCTGACCCACCCCGACCAGTGGGAGCTGTACAAGGCGACGCGTCCGTCGACGGCGGCGGAGGAGATCGTGCGCTGGGCCACCCCGGTGGTGTCCTTCCAGCGCACCGCCACGCAGGACACGGAGCTCGGCGGCCAGAAGATCAAGGCGGGCGACCGGGTGGGGCTCTTCTACTCCTCCGCCAACCACGACCCCGAGGTCTTCGAGCACCCCGACGCCTTCGACATCACCCGCGACCCGAACCCCCACCTCGGCTTCGGCGGCGGCGGGCCGCACTTCTGCCTCGGCAAGTCCCTGGCCATCATGGAGATCGACCTCATCTTCAACGCCCTGGCCGACGCGCTGCCCGACCTCCGCCTGACCGGCGAGGACCCGCGCCGCCTGCGCGCGGCCTGGCTCAACGGCATCAAGGAGCTCCGGGTCAGCCACGGCTGACCCGTGACCCAGGACGGCAGGGGCCACGTCCCCCCACGCCCGGCCCCTGCCGTCCGCTGGTCCCCGGCCGCGCCGGGGCGCAGCCCCGATCTCTCGTCCCGTCGGCGTTCGGGGCGCGGCCGGCAGCGGGCCCGCACCCGCTCAGGTGGCGGAGCGGCCCGAGCGGGGCGATCCTGACTGACAGCGGCGATCCAGCCGAAGGGGCGCCGGGGCAGCTGTGCCCCGGCGCCCCTTCGGCCTGCTTCGGCCTGCTTCGACCTGCCGGCCTGCTCAGACCACCCGCTTGTCGGGGCGGTCCCGCCGCCGGGTGTAGGCCACGAACCCTGCGAACGCCACCACCGACACGATCGCGCCCGCCGGCGTCGCACCCCGGAACCACGGCGCCTCCACGTCCATGACCCGCTGCCCGGCGTGCGCGGCACCCCCAGCGCCCACCACCACGCTCAGCGTCCACAGGTTCGCCAGGGCGAGGACCACCGCCAACGCGAGCCAGCCGTGGCCTTCAAGGACCGCCGCTTGCGCAGGCCGATCCAGGCCACGTTCAGGGGCGCAGCGTGCCGGCGACGCCGAACACCAGCCCGAGCAGCAGCCCGGTGCCGAGACGCCCGTCCACGGCGGCCCCCATGCGCTGGGACTACCAGCGCGGGGCGGTCTCGGCCAGGAGGAGGTAGGCCACGACTATCACGCCCAGCGCCAGGCCGCCGAACACCAGCCACTTGCGCCGATCGGGCCCGGCGGAGTGAGGGTTCCCCGTCCGCTGTGCGCTCATGATCCGATGCTTGCACCGACCCGACCCGACCCGACCCGACCGCAGCGCGACGACGATCACGTTGGTCACCCGGACGGCGCCCGCCCCGCGAGCAGGCCGAGCGCCGCGACGGGGGGCGGGCGGGGACGACGCCCGCCGGCCCGCCGGCCCGCCCGCTGTGTCGCCTACCTCGCCCGGGCGGGGACGTCGAGCCGCCGCTCCCGGTCCTCACTGTCCTCGGCGTCCTCGGCGTCCTCGGCGTCCTGGCCGGCCGGCCGCTGCGCGGGAAGGCTCGCGCTCAGCCGGCGCGGCCCGGACAGCGCGTACACGAGCCCGAATCCGGCGGCCACGACGACCGCGCCGCCCACCGCGTCGAGCACCCAGTGGTTGGCGGTGGCGACGATCGCGCACACCGTGATCAGCGGATGCAGCGCCCCCAGCAGCTTCTGCCACCCCTTCGGCGCGAGCACCACGATCACGATCCCGCACCACAGCGACCAGCCGAAGTGCAGCGAGGGCATCGCCGCGTACTGGTTGGAGATCGCGGTCATGGCCCCGTACGACGGATTGGCCAGGTCCTGCGGCCCGTGGACGGTGTCGATGAAGCCGAGGCCGGGCATCAGCCGCGGCGGCGCGAGCGGGTAGAGCCAGAACCCTATGAGCGCCAGCACGGTGGCCAGCCCCAGCGAGGCCCGCGCCCAGCGGTAGTCGCCCGGCCGGCGCCAGTACAGGACCCCCAGGATCGACAGCGGGACCACGAAGTGGAAGGAGGTGTAGTAGAAGTTGAAGAACGCCTCCAACCAGGGCGTGTTCACGACGGCGTGGTTCACGGCGTGCTCGATGTCGATGCCCAGCGCCCGCTCGATGCCGTGGATCTGGCTGCCGTTGCCCTCGGCGAGCGAGCGGCTGGTGGGGGCTGCGGCCCTGATGTGCGAGTAGAGCGAGTAGCCGACCCGTATCAGCAGGAGTTCCAGCAGCAGGTTGGGGCGGGACAGCACGCGCCGCCAGAACGGCAGCAGCGGAACCCGCGACCACCGGGCGGCCGCGGGGCGCCCGTAGGCCGTCGGGACGGGTTCGCGCCAGTACGGCGACGAGCGCGGCAGGAACGGCACCGCGCAGGCCGCGGCCAGCGCGGCGAGGAGCAGCACGTTGTCGCGTACGGGGGCCAGCGCGGCCAGGTTCGGCAGCAGCACGTCGCTCGGCAGGGTCATGGCGAGGACCACGGCCACCGGCCATACGGGCCGGTCGGCGGCGCGCCGCCCGACCTTGCCCGCGACGGCGAGCAGCACCCACAGCAGCTGGTGGCGCCAGCCGGTCGGGGACACGGCGACGGCCACGCAGCCGGTGACGGCGACGGCGAGCAGCAGCTGCCCGTCGGCGGCGTAGCGGGCCGCGCGGCGCAGGCCGATCCAGGCGATGCCGGCCGCGAGGGCGACGTACAGGACGATCTCGACGGGTCCGGTCAGACCGAGGCGCAGCAGCGCGCCGTGCACGGACTGGTTGGCGAGGTGGTCGGGGGCCACGCCCAGACCGGTGCCCGCGAGGTGCTGGATCCAGTACGTCCAGGAGTCACGGGGCATCGCCGCCCAGGTCAGGGCGGTGGCCCCGGCGAAGGTCACGGCGGCGGACCTGGCCGTGGTGCGGCGGCCGGTGAGCCACAGCAGCGGGGCGAAGAACAGCAGCGCGGGCTGGAGGGCGGCGGCGAGGCCGACGAGGAAACCGGCCGGGCGTTCGCCGGGCACGCGGAAGACGGCCAGCAGCACCAGCAGCACGGGCAGGACGGCGGTCCGGCCGGGCGAGGCGGCCTCGCGGACGGGCAGCGAGACCATCATCAGGGCGGTCAGCACGGGCGCGGCCAGCAGCGCGGTGCGGCGCGGGACGGGGTCGGGCAGGCCGCGCGCGGCGACCAGGCCGATGGCGGCGACGAACAGCAGGGTCACGCAGATCCAGGCGACCTCCAGCGACGGCGCGGCGAGGCCGAGCAGCGGCTTGAGGACCAGTCCGGCGAACGGCGTACCGGTGAACTGGCCGGCGCCGTACAGCGAGCCGGGCAGGCCGCCGGGGAGGTGGAAGCCGCTGAGCCACTCGCCCGGTGGGACGCGCAGCACGGCGGCGGCCTGTCTGACGGCGAGTGCGCCTGCCAGAGCCCACAGGAGGACGCGTGCCGCCCCGAGCCTGCCGCTACCGCCTATGACTCCGGCATGTCCGTTCGCACCGCTGTGCTCTGCCGCGTTAGCCACGCCTCGCCGGCCTCCCGCCCTGTTGACCGCAACCCTGACTTTGCCTGGCTGCCGCGTTTCGTGCCCCGTTCCATTACCTGGACGACGATATCCCGCGCGGGATACCTAGGATGGCCCGCATGAGCATCGTGAAGATCAACGCGCTGACCGTCCCCGCCGAGCAGCGGGAGGTGCTGGAGCAGCGCTTCGCCTCGCGGGCGGGCGCCGTGGAGAGTTCGGACGGGTTCGAGTGGTTCGAGCTGCTGCGCCCCGTGGAGGGCACCGACCAGTACCTGGTCTACACGCGGTGGCGGTCCGAGGAGGACTTCCAGGCGTGGATGGAGGGGCCGATGAAGGCTGCTCACCAGGGTGGTGCGGGTGGCGGCGAGCGGCCGAAGCCGGCTGCTTCCGGGTCCTCGGTGTGGTCGTTCGAGGTCGTGCAGCAGGCGGCTCCGAAGAAGGCCTGACGCGGGCGGGAGGCCCGGGGCGCGCGCCCCGGGCCTCCTCTCTGTCCGGGCTCTGAGTGGCCTGTCCGGACTCTGCTCTCTGTCCGGACTCTGCCTGCCGCTCAGCTCCAGAAGGCGTCTGACTCCTCGATGTCCGCGGTGCACTGGTCGATGTCGGTGATCTTGTTGCCGATGATGGTGAAGAAGAGGCCTTCGCGGATCTCGATCCCACGGTCACCGCGGTCGCCGCGCGCCGTGTGGAAACTCATCACGTGCCCCCGCCCGTCCGCGAGCACCGCTTCCAGGTGCACCTGGAAGGTGCCGTTGGTCTCCGCTCCGAGCCGGCGGTAGAGGTCGATGACGTTCTCCCGCCCCTTGTGGTGCCCGGAGAGCGGGTTGTTGCCGGGCACGTGGTGGATGACGTCGGCCGTGAACAGCGAGCTCAGCGTCTCCATGTCGCCCTTGCCGAAGGCCTCGTAGCCGCGGCGGACCAGGGCACAGTCTGGATGCTCGGACATGGTGTTTCACACCCTCCAGGTATGCACGATTTGCCCTTTTCCCTATCATCGGCCCGCCGCTGTGGATATTCCACGCGGGAGATCCACGGCGAACTCCACAATGACGGCATGACCACTCACAGCGATCACACCACCCGCACCCGCACCCGCGCCCAAGCCCACGCCCGCGCCCACGCCTGGACCGTGGCCCCCGAGCCGTACACCACCCCCGACGCCACCCTCCTGCGGCGCGCGTACTACGCCGAGGTCGCCGGCCGGTACTGGAAGCGGACCGTCACCGAGGCCGAGATCGATCAGGGGCTCCTGGACTTCCCGGATGACGGCCTGGTCCCGCCGACGGGCCAGTTCGTGGTCGGCCGGCTGGGCGGCGAGCCCCTGGCCTGCGGCGGGATACGACTGCTCGACCCCGCCACCGCCGAGCTCACCAGGGTGTACGTCGACCAGCGAGCCCGCGGTACCGGCGGCGGGGCGGCCCTGCTCGAAGTCCTGGAGGCGGAGGCCCGCGCGCTGGGCGCCGGCCGGGTCCGGCTGGACACCCGCTCGGACCTGGTGGAGGCCCGGGTGCTGTACGCGCGGCACGGGTATGCGGAGATACCGGCCTACAACTCGGGCCCGTATGCACAGCACTGGTTCGAGAAGCGCCTGGTCTGACCTGACGTGACCGGCTCCGGCCGGGCGGCGCCCCTCGGCGGTTGGCGGTCAGGGTCAGGGCGCGGCGTGGTCCCGGCGCGAAGCGGCGTCGTAGGGCTCCTCGGCGTCGGATCCGCAGAGCTCGGCATTGATCTCGTGGACCAGCTGGACCAGGTCGGTCGGGCGGTCCGGGCCCCACCAGTCGCCCAGCAGTTCGGCGAGGGACTCCTCCCGGGCGGCGGCGAGGTCGGCCGCCGCCTCCCGCCCCTTGCCGGTCAGGACCAGCGCCAGCCCGTCCCGTACGGCGAGCCCGCGCTCCTCGGCCTGGCGGGCGGCGTCCGTGATGACCTTCAGCGGCACGATGGTGCGGTCGGCGAGCATGGCGGGCTCCGCAGAGCCGTATTTGTTGATCCGCAGCAGCAGCCAGCTGGTGGCGGGCAGCAGGTCGTAGCCCGCCTGCTCGGTGATCTTCTCGTAGACGTGCCGGCGGCCCTCCCTCGTACCGAGGACCGACAGCGCGCGGGCGACCTCGTCGCGGGAGGAGCGCTCGACGGGGTTGGAGGCGAGGGTCTCGGTCACGTCGGGCGCGGTGACCGAGGCGCGGAGCTTGTCCTCCTTGAGGAACCAGGCCACCACGAAGGCGACGAGGACGATCGGCACGGCGTAGAGGAAGACGTCCGTGATGGCGGTGGCGTAGGCGTCGAGCACGCGGGGCTGCAGATCGGAGGGGAGCGCGCCGATGGCCCGCGGGTCGGCCTCCAGATCACCGACGCTCGCACCGGGCGGCAGCGTGACGCCCGCGATTGAGGCGGCCAGCGTGTCGTCGAGCCGGTTGGTGAAGATCGTACCGAAGACGGCGACGCCGAAGGAGGCGCCGATGGAGCGGAAGAAGGTGGCACCGGAAGTGGCGACGCCGAGGTCGGCGTAGGTGACGGCGTTCTGCACCACCACTACGAGTACCTGTATGACCAGGCCGAGTCCCGTGCCGAAGACGAAGAAGTAGACGCTCATCTCCCAGGTGGAGCTGGTGCGGTGCAGCTGGTGCAGGAGGAGCAGGCCGAGGGCGGTGACGGCGGTGCCGGTGATGGGGAAGACCTTCCACCGGCCGGTGCGGCTGACGATCTGGCCCGAGGCGGTGGAGGAGATCAGCATCCCGAGGACCATCGGCAGCATGTGGACGCCGGACAGGGTCGGCGAGACGCCCTGGACGACCTGGAGGAAGGTCGGCAGGTAGACCATCGCTCCGAACATGGCGAAGCCGACGATGAAGCTGATCACCGAGCAGAGGGTGAAGGTGCGGATGCGGAACAGTTTCAGCGGCAGGACGGGTTCGACGGCCCTGCGCTCCACGAGGACGAAGGCGACGAGCAGCATCAGGCCGAGGACGGCGAGGCCGATGATCTGGGCCGAACCCCAGGCCCAGGTGGTGCCGCCGAGCGAGGCGACCATGACGAGGCAGGTGGCGACCGAGGCGATGAGGAAGGTGCCGAGGTAGTCGATCGTGTGCTTCGAGGGACGCGCCGGGATGTGCAGCGCGGCGGCGATGACGACGAGTGCGACGAGACCGATGGGGAGGTTGATGTAGAAGACCCAGCGCCACGACAGCTGGTCGACGAACAGGCCGCCCAGCAGCGGGCCGAGCACGCTGGTCGCGCCGAAGACGCCGCCGAAGAGGCCCTGGTACTTGCCGCGTTCGCGGGGCGGGACGATGTCGCCGACTATCGCCATGGACAGCACGATGAGTCCGCCGCCGCCGAGGCCCTGCAGGGCGCGGAAGCCGATGAGCTGGGGCATGTTCTGGGCGAGGCCGCAGAGGGCGGAGCCGATGAGGAAGAGGACTATGGCGTACTGGTAGAGCTTCTTGCGCCCGTACTGGTCGCCGAGTTTGCCCCACAGGGGTGTGGCGGCGGTGGAGGCGAGCATGTAGGCGGTGACCACCCAGGACAGGTGAGCCATGCCGCCGAGCTCGCTGACGATGGTCGGCAGGGCGGTGGACACGATGGTCTGGTCGAGTGCGGCGATCAGCAGGCCCAGGAGCAGGGCGCTGATGGAGACGAGCACGTCGCGGGAGGAGTGTTCGGCGGCGGGACCGGAGATCTTCGGGCCGGGACCGGGTCCCCCGGCTTCCGTGGTCACATCCTGAGCCATCGTTCCTCCTCAGGCCGGATCAACATCTCCATCCTGCGTGGTGTGTCCGGTTATGGCCTCTTGGAAGGGGTTGGGAGGTGCCCGGCGGGTCTGCATAATCGCTGGCAGTGCCCAGGGAGGGATTCCAGTGAACGGTGAACACTGTCCAGATTGCGGTGCCCGCGGTGCCGCCTGCCGGTGTGCGCCGGGTGCGGGTTTCGACCCCCTGCGCATCCGCCCGTACGTGACGTTGCCCGACCCCCACGAACCCGACGACGACGCGCCCGCGCCGCCGGTGGCGCGCGTGGTGGTCCAGCCGCCGCAGGACGACACCCCGGCGTACGGGATACCCGTGGCCCCGGCGCACCAGCCGTGGCCGGACGACCCGGCCCCCGTGCCGGACCCGGCCGAGACGGCACGGCTCCGGGCGGTCCCGGACCCCGGGCCCAGACCCGGCGGAGGCGGAGGAGGGGGCGGGGGCGGGGGCGGGGGCGGGGGCCGGGAGAAGCGGACCGGCCCGGCCTTCCGGCGCCTGCTGCCGCTCCTGATCGCATCCGCCGCGGTGGTCACCCTCGGCGGAACCGCCGTCGCGCTATGGGTGCTGCCGACCTCCGCCGGGAGCGACACGGCTCTGCTGGACGCGAAGGCCTCGGCGCCGGTGACGAGCCTTGCCCCGGCCGAGCCGTCCCTGACCCAGGCCACCCGGACGAACGGCCCGTCCCCCTCGGCCTCGGCCTCGCCCTCACCGTCGCCGAGCGCCTCCAAGTCGGCGTCGGCGTCCCCCTCGCCGAGCGCGTCCCGCTCGTCGACGCCCCCTTCCCCGACCCCGTCACCGACCCCGCCCCGCGCCCCCAGCCCGACGCCGCCCCCGACGGGGCCGACCCTGCGGTACGGGGACTCGGGCGCGGATGTGGAGAAACTGCAGCGACTGCTGGCGGCACGTGGCCTGTACAGCGGCAAGTTCAACGGAAAGTTCGACTGGCGGGTGGAGAACGCCGTGTCGACTTTCCAGTACGAGAACGACATCGACGAGGAATGGGGCGTCTACGGCCCTGCGACCCGCAAGGCGCTGGAGGGTTAGGGACGAGGCTCACACGACACTCGGTGGCGCGGACCGGTCCTCTTTTGTATCGTGGAGGAACAAAGTGGTTCCGCCTTCACTCCCTGACCGGTGGGCGGAACCACTTGTTCTCTTTTCCCGCCCCGTCTGGAGCACCGCCGATGCCGGCCAGCAGCACCACCACCGCGCCCGTCGTCCTCACCGCCAAGGCCCTGCTCCTGGACATGGACGGCACCATCGTCAATTCCGACGCGGTGGTCGAGCGCTGCTGGCGCGACTGGGCGGTATCCCACGGGCTGGACCCGGAGGAGGCCCTCAAGGTGGTCCACGGCCGCCAGGGCTACGCCACCATGGCCGTCCTGCTGCCGGACCGCCCGATGGAGGTCAACCACGCGGAGAACGCCGTCATGCTGGCCCGCGAGACCGCCGACACCGACGGCGTGGTCCCGGTCGCGGGCGCCGCGGAGTTCATGGCCGCGATCGAAGGCCTGCCGCACGCCCTGGTCACCTCCGCCGACGCGGCCCTCGCCACGGCCCGGATGACCGCCGCAGGCCTGCCGATGCCCGCGGTACGCGTCACGGCCGAGTCCGTCCAGGCCAGCAAGCCCGACCCCGAGGGCTTCATCAAGGGCGCCGCCGCGCTGGGCGTGGACCCGGCCGACTGCATCGTGTTCGAGGACTCAGCCGCGGGCATAGCCGCGGGCCGGGCGGCGGGCATGCGCGTGATCGGCGTGGGCCCCCGCGCAGCCGCGCACACCCCCACGACCCACGTCCCGGACCTCACCAAGCTCCACGTCACGACCACCCCGGACGGCTCGATCCAGGTGAGGGTCACAGCCGGGGCATAAGACACAAGGCCCCGCCGGCCGGCCCCGCCGGGCCGGGCGCTTCGGGGGGCGGGGCGTCCGGGGGGCGGGGCGTCCGGGGGGCGGTGGCTTCGGGGGCGGGGGCTTCGGGGAGGCGGGGCGGGGGCTTCGGGCGGCCGAACGCCCACGAGACAGCATCAGAGATACGGTCAGCAGCTTCGGGCGGGTTGTTGCCCTTGGGCGGGATCAGGGAGGGGCTGGGGGTTTCCCGTCCGTCCCATCGTCTTCCGGGTCGGGCCGGTCCCTCAAGGGCGCTCCCTCCGGTCGCGTCGCTGCGTGATGGCCTTCGGCCACCCTTGACCGACCGGCCCGACCCGGAAAGTTCGAGGACAGACGGGAACCCCCCAAAAGAACGGTCACCGGTGTTCGTGTCCAGGGCCGGGTCCATCAGGGATGCGGATGCCCGCTTCCCGGAGGGGCCGGCCAAGCCTCATCACCGAGCCCGGTCAGCGGTGGGGGGCGCGGCCACGGCCCTACCCGCACCGGGCAGCGCCCAGAAGCCCCTCGGGTCGGGGGCGCCCCCAATCGCTACGCGCTCCTCGCGGCTAAGCGTCTGGCGGCCGTCCGGGGCTGGGAACAGGCCGCCACGGATCGCTACGAGGCTGGGGTGGGCGGGCGGCGACCGGCCCGGCATGTGGCTGGGCATAGGCCGCCCAGGCGGTGAATTGGTGCTGGTGCTGGTGCTGGTGCTGGTGCTGGGCGTGTGCGGGTGGTTGGGGCGTGCGGAGAGGTGACCGCCTGCCTCCACGGGTTCGCTGGCGACCGGGTGCGGGCGGTCCTGGGGGTGGGATTCCGGTCTGGTGGGCGCGGAATGCGGTCTGGTGGAGTGTGGTGCCGGATTTTTCGGGCTCTCGCTCCGGGAAGTGATCCACTAGCCCCCAACTCGCCGCCAAATGGGGGCAAACCGCCGCAGTCGCATGCTCGGAGAGGTGTGCGGCGGTCGTGGGCGGCTTATGTCCAGCCCCGGACGGCCGTCGGACGCTGAGAGGTGAGGAGCGCGTAGCGATCTGACGCGCATGCCCGCCTGGCCAACTCTGATGGGCTTCTGGGCGCTGCTTGATGTGGGCTGGCCCAGGGAACCGGGCACCCGCGTCCCTGATGACCCCGCATCGCCTCCTGTCCCCCGTGACCGTTCTTTTGGGGGGTTCCCGTCTGTCCTCGAAGTTTCCGGGTCGGGCCGGTCGGTCAAGGGTGGCCGAAGGCCATCGCGCAGCGACGCGACCGGAGGGAGCGCCCTTGAGGGACCGGCCCGACCCGGAAGACGATGGGACGGACGGGAAACCTCCAGCCCTTCTCTGATCCCGCCCAAGGGCAACAACCCGCCCGAAGCCACCGACCGCATCTCTGATGCCGCCCAGCGGACGCCCCGCCCCCGAAGCCACCGCCGACGCCCCCACCGCCCCCCGCACACACAGGCCCGGCGTCAGCCCCCTCCCGCCCACGTGCCCGACGCGCGCGCCCCGGTCACCCCGGTCACCCCGGTCACCCCGGTCACCCCGGTCACCCCGGTCACCCCGGTCACCCCGGTCACCGGTCACCCCGCGATCGCCTCGTACAGCGAGAACACGGCCAGCGCGCCCATCACCGCCGCCGCGACCTTGGTGACCAGCCGCAGCGGCACGTACTTCATCAGGGTGCGCCCGCCCAGGATGCCGATGCCCGCGACCGTCCACAGGGCGAGCACGGCGCCGATGCCGACGGACACCGGGTTGTCGTACCGGGCGGCCAGGTTGGCGGTCATGATCTGGGTCAGGTCACCGAACTCCGCCACGAGGATCAGCATGAATCCGGCGCCGGAGACCTTCCAGAAGGACTGGTCCGCGGGCGGCTTGACCTCCTCCTCCCCGTCGTCCTTCTTCAGGAGCAGCATGGCCGCGCCCGCGAGGAAGAGGACGCCGACGACGGCCTGGACGAGCCGGTGCGGGAGCAGCGTGAGGACGCTTCCCGCGGCGATGGCGAGGGCCACGTGGACGGCGAAGGCGGCGGCGACGCCGGCGAAGACGTACGAGGCGCGGTAGCGGGTGCCGAGCATCAGGCCGGCGAGGGCCGTCTTGTCGGGGAGTTCGGCGAGGAAGACGACGCCGAACGCGATCGCCGTGACGGTGAAGCTGAACACAGGGGTGAAACCTCAATCGGTCAGGCAGGACGCCACCGAGACCGAGAGACCTGGAATGTGTCAGGGGTCGCTTCGGCTCGGCGGCACCCTGACTTGCGCGTGAGCGTACGAAAAATACGAACGCACCCGTGCATGAACAGGACACTGCGGCCGAAGGTCTCGCTGGCCGACCGCTCTCCGCGGCCTGCCTCCGGGCGCCGGCTGGGGTGACCCAGCAGTATGTCGACGGTCCGGCGAAGAGCTACTCCCCTTCTGCTCCATCAGGGTACGCGACGCTCACGAGTGCCCGGAATAGGACCTTGGTCCCGCTCTCGCCCCCCACCGGCACCCCCCACCACCGCCCCACCCTGACCCTCCACCCCCGCGGGAATCTCAACTTCCGCTTGAGTGGGCTGTGTTGGGGCACTTGATGTGACGTGCCCATGTCGCCACGCTGTCACCTGGCGCCCACCCCCGCGAAACCTGGCGCCGCAACCATGGCCGCGCCCCTCCGGGGCCGCACGGCCCACATCCCCCCGCATCCAGGGAGCCCCTCATGGCACTCATACCCGCCGTCTACGCGCGTCGAATTGGCGTGTTCGCGTCAGCAGTCGCCCTCGCTTCCCTCACCTCCCTCGTCAACGCCCCCACCGCCCAGGCCTCCCCCCCGGCCCCCATCAGCGCCGCGGCCGCCCGCTCGTACCTGGCGACCGTGACGCCGCGCGCCGAGGGATCCACCGCCGGCTACAGCCGTGACCTCTTCCCGCACTGGAGCACCGTCTCCGGCACCTGCAACACCCGCGAGACCGTCCTCAAGCGGGACGGGGTGAACGTCGTCCAGGACTCCGCGTGTGCCGCCGTGAGCGGAAGCTGGTACTCCGAGTACGACGGCGCCACCTGGACCGCCGCCTCCGACCTCGACATCGACCACGTCGTCCCGCTCGCCGAGGCCTGGCGCTCCGGCGCCAGCTCCTGGACCACGTCCAAGCGCCAGCAGTTCGCCAACGACCTCACCCGCCCGCAGCTCATCGCGGTCACGGACAACGTCAACCAGGCCAAGGGCGACCTCGACCCCGGCAAGTGGCTGCCGCCGCGGACCGCCTACCGCTGCACGTACGCGCGGATGTGGGTCAACGTGAAGCAGTACTGGGGCCTGAGCATGGACTCCGGCGAGAAGACGGCCCTGGTCAACATCCTCAACGGCTGCTGAGGCCGACGCCGGAGTGCCGCTGGGACCAGCGCCGACGCGCTGCTGACGAAGTCGGCCGATCATCTCCCCCGCCAGGGGGAGGCGGGGCTCCCCCTCACCGTCGTACCGTGATCGCAGGCGCTACGGATGAGGGGGAGTTCCATGGCCGGACTGCGTCTGGGGCCGCTGCTTCGCTACGTCGACTGGGACACGGGCGGGTCCGCCACGATCTGGGTCGAGGCGGACCGCCCGTGCACGGCCGAGGTGCTGTGCGCCGACGGGGCGGGCGGCAGCGTGCGCACCTTCCAGATCGCCGGGCACCACTACGCGCTGGTACCGGTGACCGGCCTGACCCCGGGGACGACTACGGCGTACGAGGTGCTGCTGGACGGCGTGCGCGTGTGGCCGCTGCCCGACAGCGGCTTCCCGCCGAGCACGATCACCGCCCCGGCCGTGGCGGGCTCCGGCCGCCCGGCGGCCGACGGGCTGCGCATCACCTTCGGTTCCTGCCGGCAGGCCGCGCCGCCCGCCGGACGGCACGGCCCTCACGGCCCGGACGCGCTCGACACCCTCGCGGCGCGGCTGGCCGCCGACCCGGAGGCGGTGCGGCCGGACGTCCTGCTGCTGCTCGGCGACCAGGTGTATGCCGACGCGCTGTCCCAGGAGACCCGGCAGTGGCTCGCGGCCCGGCGGGACCTGCGGGAGGCGCCGGGCGCCCAGGTCGCGGACTACGAGGAGTACACCCGGCTCTATGACGAGTCCTGGCTCGATCCCGAGATCCGCTGGCTGCTGTCGACCGTGCCGAGTCTGCACATATTCGACGACCACGACGTCATCGACGACTGGAACACGAGCGCGGCCTGGCTGGCGGAGATGCGGGCGACGCCGTGGTGGCAGGAACGGGTGCTCAGCGGGCTGATGTCGTACTGGGTGTACCAGCACCTGGGCAATCTCTCGCCCGACGAACTGGCGGCCGACGGGCTCTACAAGGCGATACGGCAGACACCTGACGGCACGGATCTGCTGCGCTCCTTCGCGTCCGCGGCGGACGCCGACCCGGCCTCGGTGCGCTGGAGCTACCGGCGCGACTTCGGCCGGACGCGGCTGCTGATGGTGGACACCCGGGGCGCGCGCGTGCTGGCCGAGGACGGGCGGGCGATGCTCGACCTGGCGGAGCAGGGCTGGCTGCGGGAGAACGCGCTCGCGGGGCACGGAGGTTACGACCATCTACTGATCGGGTCCTCCCTTCCGTGGCTGATGCCGCATCTGATCCACGACGCGGAGACGTGGAATGCCGCGATGTGCCGCGGAGAGCGGGGGCCGCGGTGGGCGCGAATAGGCGAGGATCTGCGCCGGCGCAGCGATCTGGAGCACTGGGCGGCGTTCCCGGCCTCGTTCGCGGCGCTGACCGATCTCATCGAGGAGGTCGGGACGGGGCCGCGGGCGCCGGCGACGGTGTGCGTGCTGTCGGGGGACGTGCACCACGCGTATGTGGCCGAGCCGCACATACCCAGCACGGCTCGCGTGTTCCAGCTGACGTGCTCGCCGGTGCACAACTCCATCCACACGGTGGTGAAGCTGGGCTTCCGGCTGGGCTGGTCGCGTACGGGGCGGTGGCTGGGGCGGGGCTTCTCACGGCACGGGCGGACGGGGCGGCCGCCGCTCAGCTGGCGGCGTACGGGCGGGCCGTGGTTCGGGAACCAGCTGATGACGCTGGCGTTGGCGGGCCGGACGGCCCGAGTACGGCTGGATCAGGCGCACAAGAACCGTACGGGTGCCCGGCTGGTGAAGGTGCTTGACCGTGAGCTCACCGCTGCGGAGTAGGGGCTGCCCCGGGCATCCGGAGGGCGAACCGCGGGCGTACGCTGTATGGCTGTCAAGCCGCTCCTGCCGCTCCCCCGCGACGTCGCGGCGCTTCATGCCGCTGCACGTCAACCGGACTGGGGAGTCCCGCCTTGTTTGAGACTCTGGGGTCGCTGACCGCGAGCCCATGGATCTACGCCGTGGTGGCGGTGTCCGTCGTGCTCGACGTGTTCCTTCCGGTGCTGCCGAGCGGGGTTCTCGTGATCACCGCCGCGGCGGCCGCGGCGGCCGCCGGAGCGGCGGGGCCGGTGGCCGTGCCCGCGCAGGTGCCGGACATCCTGGCCCTGCTCGTCATCGCCACGACCGCCTCGGTGCTGGGGGACATGGCCGCGTACCGGCTGGCCCGGCGCGGTGGTGCCCGGCTGGACCGGGCCATCGCCCGCTCCCGTCGGCTGACCCGGGCCCATGAGCGGCTGGGTACGGCTCTGGCCCGCGGCGGCGGCGCCCTGGTGGTGATCGCCCGTTTCGCGCCGGCCGGGCGCTCGGTGGTGTCCCTGGGCGCGGGCAAGACGCACCGCAAGGTGGCGGAGTTCCTGCCCTGGTCGGTCCTGGCGGGCATGGCCTGGGCGGGCTACAGCGTGTCGCTGGGCTACTTCGGTACCCAGTGGCTCGGTACCCAGTGGCTGGGTACGGCCGTCTCCGTCGTCGCCTTGTTCGCCGCGGGCGCGCTGGCTGCCTTCCTCGTCCGCCGCCCGGCCTCACCGACGGCGGCGCCGGCCGCGTGAGCCAGCCCGATCCTGTGGCGGCGTAGTCCCTCTGATGGAGCAGTGGCTCACCCGTTCACCCGGCCCCGATCGCCGCGACCGGCCTGGGCTCCTAGCGTCCACAGCACGGTGCGCAACCGAATCCGCGTCACATCCGTGCCCTGGCCGCGCCGTTTCGAGGAGCCCGAGGAGTTCTCTCCATGCCCGCCAAGCCGCCTGTCACGCCGCTCGTCTCCCCTCTCGCCCAACCGGCCGCCCGGCGGTCCGCCGCGCCGCGCCGGCTGCTGGCCGTCGCGGCCGCGTCGGTCGCCATCGCCGCCGCCACTCCCGCCGCACTCGCCTACGCCGCCCCCACCGCCGCCGTCTCCCCCACCACGGTCGCACCGGGTGGCCGGGTCTCCCTCAACATCGCGGGCTGCGGCACCAGGACCGCCCGGGTCACCTCCAGCGCCTTCGGCGAGGTACGTCTGACCCCCGGCAACGTCGATGCCAATACCCTCTTCGGCAACGCCACCGTCTACAACAACGCCGGTCAGGGCACGCACCGCGTCACCTTCGAGTGCGGCGGTCCGGGCGGTGAGCGCGTCACCGTCTCGCTGGATGTCGCCCCGGGGGGCGCGCGGGGCGGGACGGGCGGCAGTATCCGCTCGGTGAGCCCGGGTCAGATCGCCATGGGCGGCGCCCTCGTCGTCGGCGCGCTCGGCGCCGGGGTGTGGGTGGTGCGGCGCCGCGCGGCCGCCTGACCTCCCGCATCGCGGGAGGTCGTAGGCCCCCTGGTCAGACGGTGGCGGCGGCCTGGCCCCGTACATGCAGACCGTCGAGGAGCAGCCGGGTGGCCTCGGCGACGGCGTCCACGGACGCCTCGAACACCTCGCGGTTGTGCGCGGCGGGTACCCGGAACCCGGACACCTTGCGTACGTACTGCAGCGCGGCGGCGCGGATCTCGTCCTCGGTGGCCTTCTCGGGGATCGCGGGCGGGCGCAGGGTCTTAATGGAACGGCACATACTCCTACTATCCCGCTAGCGAGGCAGCTCCGCCCCGGACAATTTCATGATCAATCCGGCTTGGAGCCGGCCCCTGAGTTCCGGGTCCATGACCTCGTCCAGCAGCCCTATGGCCTGCTGGGTCGTCTCGGCGGCCCGCCGGTCGTCGCGCAGCGAGGCGGTCTGGTCGGCCATGTGCTTGAGCGCGATGTCGGCCCGCCGGTGGAAGAGCTGCCCGACCAGGGTGGTGACCAGGCCGACCGAACTGGTCACGACCCCGAGGTACAGCTCTCCGCCGCCTTCGGCCTTCCAGACGGCCAGCGCCACCCCGCAGAGGAGGATCGCCGCTCCGACCCCGGCGAACCGCTGGCTGGTCGCGAAGCTGCTCCGCGCCTGGGTCAGCCCGTAGGCGTAGTACTCCACGAGGATCGGGGTGAAGTCGTCGCGGCGGTCGCCGAGTTGTGCCGGCGGGTGCGGCCGGATGCCGCCGACGTCGTCGAACTTCGGGTGTCCCGGCCCGCCGACGGTTTCCCCACCGGGCTCGGCCGCCGGTTCGGCGACGTGTGCGAGCAACCGTGCCCGCTCCTCGTCCCGCTTGCGCTCGAAGCCCGCGCCGACGGCCCGCTCCAGCGTCACCAGGACCGCGGCCACTGCCACGACCACCCCACCCCACGCGAGCCACTCGCCCATCCCCTGACGATCCCACGGCCCGATCGTCCGGCCAAGACCTAGTAGCCCCAGCGCGGTTGGCTGCCGTCCTGGCGGCAGTAGATCAGGCGACCGTTGCCCGCGTGCGTGGACCGGCCGAGGTCGGCCTTGCGGCAGAACTGGCCCGCGTTGTAGCAGTTCCCGGCATTGGAGACGATCTCGCACGCGGTGTCCGCGGGCTCGGCCGGCGGAGTCGTCGGAGCCTTGGTCGTGCGCTTGGGCGCCGGGACAGTGCTGGGTGGCTTCTGGTCGGGGGTGTCCGACGGGCTCGGGACCGCGGTCGGAGAAGGAGCGAGGGACGGAGACGGCGGCAGGGTCGGGGTCGGGGTCGGGGAGGCCGTAGTCGGTACCGCCGAGACCGAGGGGATGGTCGGCGGCGCGGACACCGCGGGCCCCCCACCCCCGGCCGGCCCGCAGGCGACGGCAACGCCGGCCACCAGCAGCGCGACCACCGCCCGCCGCACGACGCCCCCGGCCCGACTGCGACCTCTGCCGCCCTCACCCGTGTCACTGCTGCGCATCGCTACCCCCACCCCAAGCCGCTCAAAGGAGGCACATCATATGAACAACCCTCCGCCTACGCGGCGTTTCGCCAAATCCGCGAAAATCCGGCGGCACAAACCCCCCGGCCCTGCCCGACAGAGGATCTTCACGCACGTCCGGCGGGACCTGAGTCAGCAGCTCAGGAGCGGCGCGGACGCCGCTGCCCACCGCGTGGATGCAGAAGGCCCCCCGCCGTGTTCGGCGGGGGGCCTTTGTGCTGGTGGGCGCGGGACGGGTGTCAGCCATGGATGTCAGCCGGTCGAGCTGCCGAGCACAAGCCGTCCACGGGACGTGCCGGTAGGTCCCGGTCCCGTGACAGCGGGCGTTGAGCGGTTCCGGCCGAGCTGGTTACTTCCAGACCTGGTAGTCGCCGCCGTTGCAGGGGTGGGTGTAGACCTTGCCCTGCCCGTTGCTGTCGAGACACAGGCCGGTCAATCGGCTGACGAGCTGCATTCCGTCGCCCGTCCACTTCTCCATCCACTGCTGGTTGTAGTTGGCCGGGGAGCCGCAGCGCTCAAGGTAAACATTTCCGAGCCCGTCCTGCCCTTGGTACCAGCTGGAAAGGCACTGGCCCGCGAAGTGCGAGTTGTCAGCCCGGATCCGGCGCCCGCCACCTCTACCTCGTCGGCGGCTCCCGCTCCGGAAAGTCCGGATGCCTGGAACAGGTTCTGCTCTCCGCCCACCGCTCGCGTATCGCGGTGATCCTGGCGTCCCCGCAGGCCGGGACCATCGCCGGAGCCCGCCTGGCCGCGTACTGCGGGGACGGCCTGGACGAGGCGATGGGGGCCCTGCGCCTGGCCTACGCGCTGATGGTCAACCGCGAGGCCCGCTACCGCTCCCCCGCCTTCCCCTTCACCGATCCGCTGGTTCTGGTCGTCATCGACGAGGCACACATGCTGCTGTCGGTCTCCTCCCCGTATCACGCGGAGGCCAAGGCGATTGTCGAGCAGCTCACCCGCCGGTCCCTCAAGCGCGGGATCGGCGTGGTCCTGGCCACCCAGACCCCGCTCGCCGAAGACCTCGGCAACTCCACCGTCATCCGATCCCAGCTCCTGATCGGCGGCGGCGCGGTGTTCCTGCGCTGCGCCAAGGGCCAGGGCTCCCTGGTCGGCGCGAACGCCGTCGAGGGCGCCGAGGGCATCGACCTGTCCAAGATCCCCTCATCTTGGCCCGGCCAGTACACCAAGGTCGCCGCCCGGGACATGTCCGGCCTGGACACCGCGGCCGCCGCCGGTCCTGAGGACGGCACCTTCGGCCTCGGCTACCTCCTCACTCCTGGATCGCAGGCCGTCCAGTTCCGCTCCCTGCACCTGGACGTGCCGCCCGCCTCCCTCGCCGGAGACCTGCCGCCCGTCGCCGTCGAGGACTGCGACGCCTGGCACCACCGGGAGGCGATCACACAGACCCCGGTGGTCGACCAGCGCGGCAAGAACCTGATCGGCAGCCTCGCCGATCTCCTCACCGCGGCACAGAAGGGACAGCCCGCCCTGCCTCAGCAGCGGGCCCAGGCAGACCCCGCCGGCCCCGCAGGTTCTTCGGACGGACAGGAGCTGATCAAGCCGCGAATCCTCGAACTCCTCCGGGACCAATCCATCCCCATGACCGCCGAGACCATCGCACGAAAGCTGGGCACATCCGCGAAAAACATCAAGCCGCGCCTGTCCGAGCTGAAGAAGCGCGACGAGGTCACCAACGAGAACGGACTGTGGAGGGCCGCATGAACCGTACCGAAACCCGCTTCACCCCCATCGACCCCGACCTGTACGCGAAGGCATTCCAGCTCCTCGACCCCGCCCCGGAACCCGTCGCCCCCGCGGTCCCCGCCGCTCCCTTCGCCGGTTTCCTTCATCCTCGCCGCCGCCCCGCCCGTGCACCGGCCCGGCGCCGTCGAGAAGACCCTCACCGACGCCCTCGCCTTCCTCGACACCCAACGGGATCAGCCTGCTGGTGTTCCTGGAGGCCGACGTGGCGCTGGGCTTCGCCGCGTCGCGGCGCCGGGCCGGGGCCGGCGCCGGCGTCTAGGGCAACGTCCGTGGGCCGGGGCTTCCCCGGGAGCCCCGGCCCACGGCGTCAGCCGATCTTCCAGAGGGTGAGTGCGGTGACGTAGTCCGGCATGGGGCCGATGGACCCCTTGCTCGTGTCGAGCACGACCTCGGTGATGCGGAGCATCGCCAGGTTGTTGTCACCGGTGACGGTGCACAGCACCGTCCCCTTCGTGAGCGTCTTGCCCGCCTTCAGCTCGTCCTTGCCCACCCTGGAGGCCAAGGTGTTGGTGGCGACGGCGTCCCGGCACTCCTCCGGCGTGGTGCCGGTGCTCTTGCCCATGGCCGTCAGGAAGCGCAGATCGGCGTCGCCCCAGTCCTGGTAGGTGAGCTCCATGCCCTGGGTCTTGCCGATGGCTCCTTTCGGGAAGATCTGCGGGGCGTCCAGGTCGACGTGGGTCCCGGTGCTGGAGGAGGGCGCGCGCAGGGTCAGGGGCTTGTCCTGGAAGACGGGCGTGTACGCGGACTTCGGCGAGGAGGAGGCCGAGGGCGCGGTCTTGGGCCCGGACGAGACCGGGGCCGGAGCCGGGGCCTGGGCCTGCGCCTGGTCGGAGGAGGCGGGCGCGACCGGCCCCTCCTGCTTCGCGTCGTCCTTCGCGGCGCCGCCGCCGTCGAGCAGCCGGACCGCGCCGGCGCCCGCGAGGACGGCCAGCACGAGGCCGGCCCCGACCAGCACGCCCCGGAGCCGCTTCGGTCCGGGGGCCGGTGCGGGCGCCGGGCCCGGCACCGGGGGGTGCGTCGGGTGGCCGGCGGCCGGCGGAGGACCCGCGGGCCGGGGCGGCGCGCCCACCGTCGGCGCCCCGTACACCCCGCCGAAGGCCCCGGCGGCACCCGCGCCCGTACCGCCCGCGGCCGATCCGGCCGTACCGGCACCGGCACTCGTACCCGTACCCGCGTCCGCGACCGTGGGCACCGGCGGGTTCTCCGCGGCCCGCATCCGTCGGGCGATCTCCAGCCCGACCGGCTCCGGAAGCCAGTGCGCGAAGTCGCCCAGCGGGCGTCCGGCGGCCGTCTCGCACAGCGCGGCCAGCTCGTCCGTGCCGATCCGTGCGGCCGGATCCGCCGTCAGGCAGCGCTCCAGCAGCGGCCGGAGCCGCTCCGGGTAGCCGCTCAGGTCGGGCGGCAGCCGCTCGGTGTTGGCGATCCGCACGCCGATGGCCGTGGCCCCGCCGGTCCCGTACGGGTGCTGCCCGGTCGCCGCGACCGCCGCGATCAGCCCGAGCGAGAACAGGTCGCTCGCGGCGGTGACTTCGGAGCCCAGCGCGTGCTCGGGGGACATGTACTGCGGGGTGCCGATGACCCCGCCGGTCCGGGTGAGCTGCGTACTGTCGGCGGCTCGGGCGATCCCGAAGTCGATGACGTACGGACCGGCCGGGCCGAGCAGGAGGTTGGCGGGCTTCAGATCGCGGTGGACGACCCCCGCCGCGTGGATGGAGGCGAGCGCCCGCGCCGTGCAGCCGACCAGCTGGAAGACGGTGTCCAGCGGGAGCGGACCGTAGGTGCTCACGGCGTCGTGCAGCGACAGCCCCGGCACGAACACCGACGCCAGCCAGGGCGTGGCGCCGGTGGTGTCGTGGTCGAGGACCGGGACGAGGTGGTAGCCCTGCACCCGGCGGGCGGCCTGCACTTCCTGCTCGAAACGGCGCCGGAAGTCGGGGTCCTGCCCGAACTCCCGGCGGATGAGCTTCAGTGCCACCGGCTGGCCGCCGCGCGTGTGCGAGAGGTAGACGGTCCCCATGCCGCCTTCGCCGATCCGGGCGAGCAGCCGGTAGCCGGCGTTCTCGCGGGGGTCCTGGGGTTCAAGTGGGGCGAGTATGCCGCCGGTTCCGGTAGTCACGCTTGCGCAGCCTACGACAACGGGCGGGGGAGGACGGCACTGGCCTGCGGGAACGGGGGCCGGGGCGGAGGGAGTTGGGGTGGGGGTGCGGGCCCGGGGGAAGGCATCGGCAGCGAACCCACGAAAACGAGATAGCCGCGAACCTGGACCACATCCACGCCCTTGGAGCCCGGCGCCATCGACCCGTCGACGGTTCCGGCCAGCATGCGCCAAAACAGTTGGATCTCCCGCTCGGCGGCGTACCCGCCCGGGAGCGGATCGCCCTTGCGTACCGGACGCAGCGGGGGCTGTACCGCGGCGCCGTCAGCACTGGCGGCGTACCACGTGGGGGTGGGAATCGGGACGGGGGTCTGCGCCGTCTCGTGGCGGACGAGCGGTTCACCGAGGGTTGCTCGGGCCATAGCAGGGGCCTTTCAGTAGGGAAGGAAAATTCGAGGCCGGCGGGCTACTCCCACCAGCCGACAGGGGTGAAGGAGCACTGCATCGGCGCGCTGCGAGCAGCTGCCGGCGCCCGCAACGCCGCCTACCGGGACGCCGGGAACCTCCTCCTGGACGAGGCCCGCCGCCAGCACGGCAAGCAGTGGGAGTCGATCCCCTCCTGGAACGACTCCCACACCGGAGCCCAGGTGCGCAGCGTGTGGGAGGCCGCCATCCGCCGCGCCCGCCACTCGACCATCTGACCCGTCGGGAGCAGCCCTTGTCGTTCTCGTTCACCAACCCCAGACCGGACCCCGAACCGTCCTTCACCTTCACCGGACCGGCGGACGTCGAAGAGCGGCTACAGGCCATCTCCGACATGGCCCACGAGAACCTCCGCCTCGTCACCGAGGTCCGCAGGCAGATCAACAACTGAGCGCCCACCGAGCAGACAACACGAGGGCGGCCCCGACTCGCCCGGGTCAGGGCCGCCCTCATCTGCAGATGGACCACATCACCCACCGGGATTTCCGGCGGCACCTTCACACGAGGACAAACCCTTGAAGACCACCACGATGCCGTGGTTCGAGACCCTCACTGACAGCGTCTACGCCCTCGGGGCCGCCGCCCGCGAGGCTCAGCACGCCCACCAGGGCGCCGCCCTCAACGCCGCCCAGTACGACCTCGACCGGGTCCGGTTCGTCGACGGCGGGATCAAGCTCCCCCACTGGGGCACGGACATGCCCTACCAGCCGCACGCCCACACCATTGCGCTGATCAACGGCCACCAGCGCAGCCACGCCCACGTGCTGTACCTGCTCCACCACCAGAGCGCACAGGCCTACGCCTACGGCACCATCTGGGCTATCCGCCAGGTCCTCAGCGGCAACCAGCCGCCGCTGGTGGAACTGACCCGCACCCCGCAGGGCTTCTACACCGTCCCTGGTGAGGCCTACCCCGACACGAAGGCGTTCGAGGGCCTGAAGGGGTGGAGCGGCAGGCCCGTCTTCGACCAGGCCCTCGCCGAGATGGAGCGCCGCGAAGCAGCCGCCGAGTTCGCGGCCGGCCCCGACACCGACGCGCACGGCTGGTGCGGCTGCCTCACCGAGACACACATCAAGCGCCTGTTCACCGCCGCACAGGCCAGGGGCGAGTCCTTGCGGCACTGCGAGGACGCGTGGTCCAACGCCGCTGATGCTCTGGGGATCTGAACATGCCTGAGGACGAGAAGAACCCGGCACGCGAGGTCATCACCGAGTACGCGCAGCAGCACTTCCGGTACTTCCGCACCGTCGACGGCACCGTCTACGCCCAGCGGAACGGCCACCCCGTGGCCCGCCCGATCCGCTCCCAGGGCACGACCGGCAGCCACCGGCAGGAACTCATGGTCGGCCTGTTCCGCGACGGGGGCGGCGTCTTCAACGGAACCGCCTTGAAGGAGGCACTCGACTTGATCGAAGCACTCGCGCTCACCGAGGACGTCCAGCCCGTCCACATCCGCGTCGCTCCGGGGTTCGACGGAGCCACTTGGCTGGACCTGGGCCGCGACGACGGCCAGTCCGTCCGCATCCACCCCAACGGCTGGGACATCCTCACCCCCGACCCCCGGGAGGTCTGCTGGCGCCGTACCCAGCTCACCGGCGAACTCCCCCTCCCGGTCAAGGACACCGACGGCAAGGGCAGCGACCTGCTGATGCGCCTGGTCAACTTCGCCAGCGCCCAGAGCGAGGGCCTTGCCCTGGCCTGGCTCGTCGGCTGCCTCGGCCCCGACGTCCCCGTCCCCGCCCCGTTCCTCACCGGCCCCCAGGGCGCGGGCAAGTCCACCGCCGGCAAGATGCTCGTCCGCATTATCGAGGGCATGAGCGGCGACCTGCGCCGCCCGCCCAAGGACGAGGAGAACCTGATCACCGCCGTTGCCGCCGGGTGGATCACCGGCCTGGACAACCTCTCCCACCTCGGCCCGGACCTCTCCGACCTCATGTGCTGCATCGTCACCGGCGCCGAGAACATCAAGCGGGCCCTGTTCACCGACGGCGACGTCGTCCGCTCCCGCTACCGCCGCCCGCTCCTGCTCACCGGTATCGACGTCGGCGTCATCCGCCCCGACCTCGCCGAACGCCTCCTGCCCCTGCGCCTGGAACACCCCCGCGTGCGGCGGACCGAGGAGGAGCTGTGGACGGAGTTCGCGCGGGACTTGCCCGTGATCCTCGGTTCCGTGCTCGACCTGGCCGTCAGCGTCCGCGCCGGCCAGGCCGACATCCCGACCGACCTGCGCATGGCCGACTTCGCCCACCTGTGCGCGCAGCTGGATGCTGCCCGCAGCTTCGGTGCGCTGGACGCCTACCGGGCCAGCCTGGACGACCTCAACGACGACGTCATCGAGGGTGACCTCCTGGCCCAGACCGTCCTCAAGCATGCCGCCGACATCGAGCCGGGCACCGAGGTTCGGATGACGTCGGCAGAGTGGCTGCACGCGCTGACCCAGCTCTACACCGGCGAGGACTTCCGGCCCCAGCCCAAGGGGTGGCCCACCACCGGCAAGGTCCTCTCCGACCGCCTCAAGCGCCTCCAGCCCGTCCTCGCCGCCCGCGGCGTCCTCGTCGACTGGGGCCGCACCAACACCGCCCGCTACATCGCGATGGCCCGGCCCCAGCCCCCGCAGGACGAGCAGAAGGACCTCTTCTAGACCAGCGCCGGCGGTCCCGGCCGCACAAGCAAGAGGAGCACCCGCCGCCCTGGCGGGGCGGTGCTCTTCTTGTTCTTCGGCGGCCGCGCCGCCGCCCAAAGGGCGTGCCGCTTGCGGCTCGGCATTTCGCCCGAGGGCGCACAGACAACAGAGAAAAGCCCCGCTCTTTTTCCTAAGTAGGAAGACGCTGCGTCACCTGCGTCACGACGGCCCCGAAAACCGGCCCTGACCTGCAACAACAGCGGTGACGCAGAGCCCCAATCTCTGCGTCACCGTTCGTCACCTGCGTCACCCCGTGACGGACGGCTGTGTCACCGGTGACACAGCCCCCACCCCCCCTGCGTCACCGAAACCCGCAGGTCAGGACCACGAATGACGCAGATGACGCGATGACGCAGAAATCCCAACCTCGGACACACACGCACTGACCACCACTACGGAGGCCGCTGTGAGTTCCCCCCTGCCCACCACGCACCAGGCCCTGACCGTTCCGGAGGTCATGGCCGCGCTGCGGCTCAGCCGCTTCACCGTCTACAACCTGATCCGCTCTCGCGCCCTCCCGAGCTTTACCGAGGGCCGCTCGCGCCGGATCCCCGCAGACAGCGTTCGCGCCTACCTGGAAGCCAAGTTGGAGGAAGCCGCCTGATGACACGCAAGAGGAATCCGAACGGCGCCGGCAGCATCTGGCAGCGCAGCGACGGGCGTTACGAGGCTCGCGTCTACGTCCCGCAACCCGACGGCACCCGCCGCCGGAAAACCGTGTACGGCAAGACATGGGCCGAGTGCGACGCGAAGCGGCAGGAACTCGTGCTCCGTGACCGCCAGGGCATCCCGACGCCCACTCGCTCGGCCAAACTCTCCGAGTGGCTGCCGTACTGGCTGGAGACGTTCGTCAGGCAGGACCGTAAGAAGACGACGTACGCCAAGTACGAGACGCACGTCCGCCTGTACCTCATCCCCCACCTGGGCTCCAAGCGTCTGGAGACGCTCGGGGTGCCGGACGTGCGGCGGATGCTGGCTGCCGTCACCGCGCAGACCTCTGCCGCGACCGCGAAGGAATCGCACCGCGTGTTGCGCAGCGCGCTCACCGCGGCGAATCGCGAGGAGCTGATCAGCCGCAACGTGGTGATGCTTGTGCCGGCGCCGCGGGTGGTGCAGCGCGAGTTGAAGCCGTGGGACCTCGACGAGACGCTCACGTTCCTGGAGGCCAGCCGCCGCGATCCGCTGTACGCGGCGTTCGTGCTCGCGGTCGCCCTGGGGCTACGCCGCAGCGAGATCCTCGGGCTGCGCTGGTCCGACATCGACCTCGACCGCCGGACGCTGACCGTACGGAACCAGATCCAGCGCGTACAGAAGGAGCTGTACGCGGACTCGACCAAGAACCGGCGGACCAGGGCCATCCCCATCCCGCAGATGTGTGTGGCGCCGCTGCGCTGGCAGCGCATGCGGCAAGCCGCGTTGCGGTCCGGCGCCAAGCAGTGGGAGGCGAGCGACTACGTCTTCACCACCCGCACCGGCCGGCCGATCGAGCCGCGCAACCTCAGCCGGTCGTTCGAGCGGATCGGCCAGGACGCCGGCCTGCCGCGGATCCGGCTGCACGACGCGCGGCACGGTTGCGCCACCTTGCTGTTCGCGGCCGGGGTGGCGCCGCGGGTGGTGATGGAGATCCTGGGGCACTCACAGATCGCCGTCACGATGAACATCTACACCCACGTGACTGACGGCAGCAGGCGGGAGGCCATGGGGCACATAGACCGGCTGCTGCGCCGTCGGCGGCCGGCCGAGTGAGGGACTGCCGTCACCTGTAGCCGTCAAAGGCCCCCAACCATGATCGGTTGGGGGCCTTTTGACTGGTGGGCGCGGACGGTTTCGAACCGCCGACATCTGCTTTGTAAGAGCAGCGCTCTACCCCTGAGCTACGCACCCGTGGATGAGTGGACAGCCTACATGGCAGGCGCACCCCCCACGCAAACCCGTTCCCGTGGGAGAGAATGGTCCGGGGCATGGCGGACGCGGTACGGGAGAGGGATTGTGACAACAGCATCCCGGCGTTGGTTCGGTGGGCGGGACGAGAGTCGGCGGGCTGATGCGCAGGCGGCCAAGGATGCCGCCGCCGCGGCGTTCTACGAGCTGGACACCGCGCAGCGGGACCTGCGGATCTCGATCGAGACCATCGCCGCCGCGGACGGGTCGCCCGCCGCGCGGCAGGCGAGCGAGGGGTTCGCCGCGCTGGGGCAGCGGATCGACCAGGTCAGCCATGTGTACATCGAGGCCGTCGACGCGCACGACCTGGACCGGGTGGATCTTGAGGCCTCCGTCGCCACGCAGGCCCGGGAGCAGTTGACCCGGGCTCGCGATGAGCTGGTGCGGGCCAAGGGGGAGCTGGACCGGTTCGCGCAGGGGCTGCAGCCGCTGCTGGACAAGGCCGAGACGCAGCTCGCCCGGGTCGCGCCGGCCCGGGAGCGGGCCAAGGCCGCGCTGCTGGCGGCCAGCGACGCGCTGGACGCCGTACGGGCCAAGGGGATGCGGGCCGATGACCTGGCGGCGCGGCTGGCCGCGCTGGGCCCGGAGCTGACCAAGCTGAACCAGGGCGCGGCCCAGCACGGGGTGCAGGAGACCGTGCAGCGCGCCGACCGGATCCTGCGGGACGCCGAGGGCGTACGGGCGGAGGCGGTGCGGCTGCCGGAGCGGGCCGCGGAGATCGACCGGCGCCTGGTGAGCCTGCGGACGCGGGCCCAGGCGCTGCGCAACCGGGCGGACCGGGTGGATCCGGTCCTGAGCGAACTGCGTCGGCGGTTCAGCGCCGCGTGCTGGCAGGACCTGCAGCACGTCCCTGACCAGGCGATACGGGATGTCGCGCTGGCGGAGGACCGGCTCAAGGAGGCTTCCCGGGCGCGGGACGAGCAGCGCTGGGCCGACGTAGGGGTGCTGATCGACGGGGTACGGGCTTCGCTGGAGGCCACGGACGAGGCGGTGTCGGCGGCGCAGGACCGGCTGACGCGGCTGGAGGAAGTGTCGCGGAACCCGCAGGCGGAGGTGGACCGGACCCGGTTCGCGATCCGGGATGCGCAGCGCCTCGCGATGGCGGGTCGCAGTGTGCCCGATCCGCGGCACGCGCGGCCGCTGGACGAGGCGGTGGCCCGGATGGAGCGGGCGCTGGCGGGGCTGGAGGGTCGGCACCCGGACTACTGGCATTTCCTGCAGGAGATGGAGGAGGTCCGGGTGGCGGTGGGCCGGGTGGTGGCGGATATGCGGGGCCGGCGCGCCGCAGGATGAGGCCGGGGTTGTCGGGGGGCAGGCATCGGCGGATGCTGGAGGGGCCGTAAACGGAGCAGAGGAGGGCGCAATGGCTGCCCACACGTCCCACAAGCCTCGTGCAGCCCGTGCACCCCAGGCACCTCCCGCACCGCATGAGCCCTACACGGCTCATGCGCTCTACGGGTGCACCGAGCCCCACGAGAATTACGCGCCGTACGTGCCCCATGAGCCGTACGAGACCCACGCGCCCCCGGCTTCCCCCGGCAGGCTGCAGCGCCTTCTGCATCCCGTCAATGCCGAGCTCGACGAGCACCTGCCCGTCGACCACAAGCTCGGCAAGGTCTATCGGGTCGGCGCCGGCCTGACCGGGCTGCTGCTGGTCGTCTTCGGCGTCCTGGGGCTCATCGATCAGATCGGGTTCTTCGACACCGGCGGGGACACGGTGCTCGCGCTGAACACCAACGGCGCGCTGAGTGTCCTGTCGATCTGTATCGGGGCACTGCTGTTCGTCGGGATGGTGATCGGCGGGACCTTCGCCTCCACCCTGAACATCGTGCTCGGGGTGCTGTTCATCCTGAGTGGCTTCGTCAATCTCGCCCTGCTGGACACCGGTTTCAACTTCCTGGCCTTCGAGATCCAGAACGTGCTGTTCAGTTTCGTCGTCGGCGTGATGCTGATGTGGTTCGGGATGTACGGGCGGGTGGGCAGCGCGCTGCCGCACGACAATCCGTACTGGCGGGCCCGCCACCCCGAGCAGGCGGCGCGGGAGCAGCGGACGGCGGGACAGTCCGGGAGGCGGGCCCAGGCCCTGCCGTAATTCCTCCCGCCGCCGTTAACCTGGCCGCATGCCTCGATACGAATTCCGCTGCCGGACCTGCGACGACACCTTTGAGGTGAGCCGGCCGATGGCCGAGTCCTCCGCGCCCGCCGACTGCCCGGCCGGGCACGGCGACACCGTCAAGCTGCTCTCCGCCGTCGCCGTGGGCGGTACCAGTAGTGCCCCCGCGCCCGCCCGGGCGGCAGGCGGCGGGGGCTGCTGCGGTGGAGGTGGCTGCGGCTGAGCGCCGCTACGGCTGAACGGTGACGGCGGCTGAAACGGTGGCCGCGGCCTAACGGTGACGGCGGCTGAACCGTGCGCCGCGGCCGAACCGTGCGCCGCGGCCGAGCAGCGACCGTGCCGAACCGTGCGCCGCGGCTTAAACCGTCTGGCGCTTGCGCGAGAGCGTCAGGCCGTCCGAGATCGCCAGCATCACGGACTCCATGCGCGCGTCCGCCGCGACGTGCTCGTTGAAGGCGCGGACACCGGCCGCCGAGCCGGTGGCCGACTCGTCGAGGACCGAGCCGTGGAACAGGGTGTTGTCCGTGACGATCAGGCCGCCCGGACGCATCCTCGGCACGAGCTCCTCCCAGTAGGCGATCTGGCTCTCCTTGTCCGCGTCCACGTAGGCCATGTCGATGTGCGGCTCGGCGGGCATCGCACGGAGCGTGTCCAGCGCCGGCGCGATGCGCAGCTCGATGCGGTCCGCGACGCCCGCCGCCGCCCAGGCCTCCCTGCCGTACGCCGTCCACTCCTCGGAGACGTCGCAGGCGATGAGGCGGCCGTCCGCGGGCAGTGCCTGGGCCATCGACAGGGCCGAGAAGCCGGTGAAGGTGCCCACCTCCACGATGTGGCGGGCGCCCGTCAGCCGGACCAGGAAGGCCAGCAGCGGCCCCTGCTCCTGCGCCGACTGCATTCCGGCGACGTCCGGGAACTTGGCGTACGTCGTCTCGACCAGCCCCCGCTGGACCTCGTCCAGCGGGGGGTTGTGGTCGAGCATGTACCGGTAGAGCTCGTCAGTGATCTTGGTGCTGTTGCCCTTGGTCATACGGCCAGTGTCGCAACCGCCCGGCCGAATGCGCGGACGATCTCCTCACCTGCCAGGACTCCGGCCGCGGACAGGGCCGTCACCGTCGGCGCCGTCCAGGTGGCGTCCGCCAGCTCGCCGTGGCCCGGGCGCCAGGCCGCGTCGGCCGCCAGGAGCAGGTCGGCGTCCAGGAGCGAGTCGCCGGCGGCGAGGGTGGACGTGGCGCCGGTGCGGCGGGCCACCTCGTGCATCGCCGCGCTCTTGGTCAGCGGACGCGGCACGGCGTAGATCTTGCGGCCCTGGAGCGAGACCGTCCAGCCGCGCGCCTGCGACCACTCGGTCAGCGACTTGAGCCACTCGTCGGGCACCAGGGCGCGCTCGACAACCAGGTACGCGAACAGGTCCTCCGCCACCCGCGCCTTGCGCAGCCACTCCGGGTCCGCCGTGGCCAGCAGGTGGGCGTGCACCTCCTCCAGCGGGGCGCACTCCTGCGCCAGGCGCGCAGCGACCTGCCGCCGCCACTCCCGGTCCGGGACCCCGTCGACCAGCAGCTGGCCGCCGTTCGCGCAGATCGCGTACGGGGCCGGGCGGCCGGGGAAGCGGATCCGCTGGTACTGCTTGCGGGTCCGCGTCGTCGTGGGGACGAAGACGACCGACGGGTCCGCCGTCAGCTCCGCCAGCAGTCCCGCCGCCGTCTCCGTCATGTAGGACAGCGGCTTGCTCTCGTGGACCTCGACGCACAGCAGCCGCGGGGCCTCCGGGTCGGGCATGGTCAGGCCGAGGGCCGCCGCCGAGTAGATGAGCGTGCGGTCGAGATCACTGGCTACCAGGACAGTCACTTCGAGGCCACGGCCTTTCCGTCGGCGCCGGTGGCGCCGCGCGTGAATCGGGGGTGGATGAGTCCGACGCACGTGTAGGGAAGCCCGTCGACCTCCTCCACGGGGACACCGCGCTGCTCGGCGAGCAGCCGTACGTGGTCCAGGTCGGCGCCCGCGCCGCGCTGCGCGAGGATCTTCCACGGCACCCGGCGCAACAGCACCCGGGTGGTCTCGCCGACCCCGGGCTTGACCAGGTTCACGTCGTGGATGCCGTACTCCTCGCTGATCCGCTCCACCGCCGCCCAGCCCTCCCAGGCCGGCGTACGGTCGGCCGCGAGCAGCTCCTTGACCTCGGCGTCGACGGCGTCGGCCACCTCGTCGAAGCGGGCGGCGACCGTGTCGACGAAGTCGACGGAGACGTCGGCCCCGGCGAGCTCGCGGTAGAACTTGGCGCCGTGGAAGTCGGCGGGCCCGACCAGGTCGGACCTCAGCACGGTACGCGAGATGAGGCCGGAGACGGTGGAGTTGAGGCAGGCGGACGGGATCAGGAAGTCCTCGCGGGTGCCGTACGTCCGCACGCACGAGCCGGGGTCGGCGAGGACCACGATCTCCGGGTTGAAGCCCTCGAACTCCGCGAGGGCGGCCTTGAGCTCGCGCGTGATGGCGCCCTTGCCGGTCCAGCCGTCGACGAAGACGACGTCGGCCGGGTCGTGGTGGGCGGCCAGCCAGCGCAGGGCGTTGGCGTCGATGCCGCGGCCGCGCACGATGGAGACGGCGTAGTGCGGGAGGTCCAGGCCGTGCCGGAGCTGGGCCCAGCGGCGCATCAGGACGCCGACGGGCGTTCCGGCGCGGGCCAGGGAGACCAGGACGGGGGACGGGGTGCGCTCGGCGAGGACGGTCTCGGTGACGGTGCCGACCGCGCGGGCGATGCGGGCCGCCGAGGCGGTCAGGGCGCTCTGGTAGAGGTCCTGGTACTGCGGGGAGGGCTGGTACTCGACGGGCAGCGACTCCGCGTAGTGGGCGCCGCCCGCCTGTATCGCCTCTTCGCGCTCCTCGGTCGGGGCCTCCAGCTCGACGTCGGAGAAGTCCTGGAGCAGCCAGCCGACGTCCTCGGCGGCGTAGGAGGAGAAGGCGGGCCCGCGCAACGGCTCGTGCGTGATCGGCTCGTGCGTGATCGGCTCGGTCATGATCGGCTTTTGCTCCTGCCGGTCGGGTACGTAGGAAGGTACGGCGGCCAGCAGGACGCGGCCGGTGTGCGGAGCCAGGCTCGCGAGCAGTCCCGACCGCAGCTCGGGGGTGTCCCCCGCCGAGTCGACGACGGCGACGACGACGTCGAAGCGGGCGCCCGCGACGTTGTACGCGTACCGGTCTCCGGGGCCGTCGGCCGGGGCGTCGTGCGCGGGGAAGACCAGCCGGGTACGGATGGCGTAGCCCGGGTCGTCCACGGCGAGGACGGGCGAGCGGGTGGTGGTGGAGAAGCGGACCTCGCGGGCCGCGCCCGCCTCCTCCAGGGCCTTGGCGAGGCGCAGCGGCGCGTACATCAGCTCCTCGTTGCCGAGTACGAGGACACGGCCGGGCCGCTCGCCGAGTGCGGCCGTGAGCCGGTCGGTCAGGGCCGGCAGGGCCGCGTCCAGCGCTTCGCGGTGCGCGGCCGTGAAGCCGTGGCGGCCGCCGTCCGGGACCCGGGCGGGCCAGCCGAGGTCGACGCGCTCGTGGTCCGGGCGCGGGCCGTCCGCCGGGGCCGGTGCCTGCGGGCGGGGCGGGACGCCGTCGGCGGCCGCTTCGTGCTCCTCGACCAGGGCCTGGCCCTCGGCCAGTACGCCGGGCGGGAGCGACACCGTGCCCGAGGCCAGGGCGACGAGGTCCACGCGGGCGCCCAGCTCGGCGGCGAAGGCGGTGAGCCGGTCGCGGTCGGCCGCGGAGCGCATGTCGACGAGGGCGACGACCACGTAGTGCGAGCGCGGGTGGCGGGTGTGGAGGTCGCGGATGGTGTTCAGGACGGTGTTGCCGGTGGAGAACTCGTCGTCGACGAGGACCAGCGGCCCGCTGCCGGCCAGCAGCGCGGGGTCCTCGGGCAGCAGCAGGTGCGAGGTGGCGTGCGAGTGGGCCTCCTCGAAGCCTCCCGCGGGCTCCACTCCGGGCACGAGCCGGCGGGTGGAGTGCAGGTAGGGGGCCGGGCCCAGGCCGTCCGCCACGCAGTGGCCGAGGCCGGTGGCGGTCTCGGCGTAGCCGAGGACCACCGCCGAGGCGGCCCCGTCCGCGCCGAGCAGGGCCCGGACCCGCTCGCCGAGCCCGTATCCGGCGGCGTAGACGGCCGCCGGGGACTGCGGGACGTGCTTGCCGAGCACCTGCGAGACCAGCAGGTGCGCCCGCTTGGGGTTGCGCCGCAGCGCCAGCCCGAGGAGTTCCGTCAGCCGCGGCCCCCCGGCTTCCCCCTCGGCGTCCCGTAGCCGCACCCCGAGCCTGTCCGCGACCCATGTTCCCGACCACACCGTGTCGATCGTCTTGCCTTCCCTCGTCGTCACCGGCCCGCTCACACCTGGAGCCCGGCCGTGAGCAGGTCGACGAAGCCGACCTCCTCCTTCGCCACACCGAAGGCCTCGGCGCGCTGCATGGTGCGCTCGGCCCAGGCCCGGTGGGGCTTCACCTCGTTCATCTTGTTCGTGTAGACGGAACGCATTACTCCGCCGCCGCCGCGCTCGGGGCGCAGGATGTCCTGGGCGTCGCTGAACTCCTCGTGGGAGACCACCGACAGCGCGTGGACGGGCGTGACATGGGCGGGGTGGATGCACGTCTTGCCGAGCAGTCCGTTGGCCCGGTCGAGCTCGATCTCGCGCAGCAGCCCGTCCAGGTCGTGTTCGATGAGGGCGGTGCGCAGTTCTTCCACGCCTTCCGCCAGGAAGGGGCTGCGGCGCAGCTGGGGCTTGAAGAGGCGCTGCTGGCTGCGGAAGTACTCCCACACCGGGCCGGTGACGGTGAAGCCGGTGCCGTCGGCGCGGCTGAGGACGTTGACGACGTCCGCGATCACGCCGGCCACGATCTGGACGTCGTAGGCGGTCATGTCGGGGGTGCGGCGCAGGCCGTAGGCGGAGCAGAAGTCGGTGACGCCGAGCCTCAGGGCCAGGACCCGCTCGCGGTGGTCGTTGACGGTGCGGGAGATGCCGGCGAGGGTCTCGACGCGGGTTTCGAGGTGGAGGAGGTCCGGGGTCTCCAGGACGGGCATCGCGTACAGACGGCCCTGGCCGTGGGCGGCCTCGGCCTGGGCGACGGCGTCCAGGAAGGGAGTGCCGCTGCTCTCGTTGAACTTCGGAAGTACGAATCCGGCCAGTCGCCGGGCGGAGCCGCCCAGGCGGCGCACCAGGTCGGGTATCTGCTCGGGTGTGCGGACGCGGATGAACAGGAGCGGGAGCTCGGCGGTGTCCGCGTCGAGCTCGGCGAACTGCCGGACGAGGTTCTCCTCGGCCGCGACGACATCGCCGTCGCTGATGGAATCCTCCAGGCACAGGACCATGGAGACGACTCCGCGGCCGGCCTGCTTGCGGACGTCCCGGGCGAGCTGGGGGCGCGTGGCGGGGCTGTAGAGCGTGGCCCCCAGGGCCGCGGCGAGGACGCGGGCGGGCGAGGCCGCGGTGAATTCCGCCGGTTCCTGGTGGAAGAGGTCCTTGCGGACAGTGGGCGATATGTGCCCGAAGTGACGCATGTGCTTCCCCCGTACTGCCTCGGCGGCCCAACTGGCGTGGCCGGTAATAGTACGTACGAACGTGAGTCAAGAGTTCCTCAAGCACATGAAGTTCAGGTAACCCTCTTGCACCATGCCCAGCTCTCGCGTTCGGGACAAGGCCCTACGGGGGGCCGCATTGTCCCGCTCCACCCCGGGAGGGCAGGATGACGTGCATGACGCACGCGATGCAGAAGGGCTCGAACATCCCGGTGGCCCCCGTGGCGGTCCGGGCGGTGCTCCGCTGGACGGCCGGCCCCGAGGTGCCGGACGTGGACGCCTCCGCCCTGCTCGTGGGCGCCGACGGCCGGGTGCGTTCGGACGAGGACTTCGTCTTCTACAACCAGCCGCGGCACCCCTCGGGGGCCGTCTGGCGACTCGGCAAGAAGCAGATCGGCGACGCGGTCACCGACGCCGTCCAGGCGGACCTGCGGACGGTGACCCCGGCGGTGGACCGGATCCTGGTGGTCGCCTCCGCCGAGGACGTCCCCTTCCAGCGGGTCCGCGACCTGCGGATCCTCCTGTACGACGCCACGGCGGCCGGCGGCTCCGAACCGCTGGCCTACTTCGACGTGCGGCCCGAGACCGGTGCCGAGACGGCGCTGATCTGCGGTGAGCTGTACCGCCGGGGCGAGGGGTGGAAGTTCCGCGCCCTGGGCGAGGGCTACTCCGACGGGCTGGTCGGGCTGGCGACCGACCACGGGATCTCGGTCGACGAGAACGCCGCCGAGCCGGCCGCGACCCCCGATGCCGGGCCCGCCGCCGGACCCGGCGCGGGGCCCACCTCCGAGCAGACGGCCGCGATGGCTCCGCCGGCACCGCCCACGCAGGCCCCGCCGCCGGTCCAGCCCGCCTACGGGTACCCGCAGCCGGTGTCCCCGGCCCCCGTACCCGGTCCGGCCGCCGACCCGTCGTTCCGGCTGCCGGTGCAGGGCCCGCAGTTCATCCGCCGCTGACGCCACTGCTCACACCACTGCCGACGCCTCCGCCCGGGGCCCCGCCCGGGGCTCCGGTCAGGCCTTGGCGCTCTTGTAGCCCCGCCCCCACTGGAGCCCCCAGCCGTACAACCGGTCCAGCTCGGCCTGGAACCCGTACACGAACTTCACCTCGCGCCGCACGACCAGCTCGCCCTTGACGCGCTCCACGGAGACCACCGCGCAGGAGCGGGCCTGCGGGTGCCGCTCCTCCAGGGGGATCTCGATCCGCGGCCCGGTCACCGGGAACAGGGTGACCAGGGCGTGGGTCCGGTCGAAGGCCGGGGTCTGGTCGTAGATGTAGACGAAGACCAGCAGCCGCTTGATCTCGTCGGCGTGGTCGAGGTTGACGTAGAGCGTCTCGCCGGACGCCGAGCCGAACCGGTCGTCCCCGCTGAGCTTGACGTACGGCGGGTCGTTGATGTCGCCGAGCAGGTTGCCCAGCGGCTGGACGACTCCGCGGGTGCCGTCGGTCAGCTCGTAGAGGCAGCCCATGTCGAGGTCGACGTTGACCATGCCCTGGGTGTGCGCCTGCACCATGTCGGGCTTGAACAGCTTGAGCGGATGCCGGAAGAGCCGGCCGCTCTGGCCGTGGCTGCCGCCGATGTCCGAGGTGCGCATGCGCCAGGACAGGTTGACGCGCAGATTGCCGTGGACCGCCCCCTGTTTGGTGAGCGACACGGTCGAATGTCGCTTGGTCAGCTCGATCGCGTTCGACGAGGCGCTGCCCGACTGGAACTGCACGGCGCGGCTGCCCATGATGCCGTCGAAGAAGCCCATCCCTACCCCCCTTGACCCTTTGGTCCCCTGGTCCCCTGATACGTACGGAAGCGGGGCGGCCCGCCGGGTCCGTGGACCCCGTGGGCCGCCCCGCAGATGGAGCGTTCCGCATTACCGCCGCGGTCATGCCTCGGCGGCGGAACCCTCCAGTTCCAGGCGCTTGTTCCGGCGGACCGAGGACCAGAAGGACCAGGCGATCAGCAGGACGCCGACGAGGCCGGTGATGACCTCGTGGATCTCGTACTGGATGGTGACGAGCAGGATCACGGCGAGGGCGCCGATGGCGTAGTGCGCGCCGTGCTCCAGGTAGACGTAGTCGTCGAGGGTGCCCTGGCGGACCAGGTAGACCGTCAGCGACCGGACGTACATGGCACCGATACCGAGGCCGAGCGCCATGAGCACGATGTCGTTGGTGATGGCGAAGGCGCCGATGACTCCGTCGAAGGAGAAGGAGGCGTCGAGGACTTCGAGGTAGAGGAACATGAAGAACGCGGCCTTGCCGGCCATGGCGACGACCGAGACGGGCTTGCCGCTCTTCTTGGCCGCTTCCTCGGCCTCGTGTTCGGCTTCCTCCTCTTCCTCCAGCTTGTTCTCGAAGTAGCCGGAGAGGCCGCCCACGATCATGTAGGTGACCAGGCCGGCGATGCCGGAGACCAGGACGGTCTGCGCCTTGTCCACGTGGACCCCGCCGTGCTGGTGGGCGTTGACGGCGAAGGTCATGGACGTGATCAGCAGGACGATCAGCGCGATGCACGCCGACAGCATGTCGATCTTGCCGAGCTTGGCGAGCGGGCGCTCCAGCCACGCGAGCCACTTGATGTCCCGGTCCTCGAAGATGAAGTCGAGGAAGATCATCAGCAGGAACATGCCGCCGAAGGCCGCGATCGCCGGGTGGGCGTCCGTGACCAGCTGCTCGTACTGCTCCTTGTCGCGCAGCGCCAGCTCGACGGCCTCGATCGGCCCGATACCGGCGGTGACCGCGACGATCACGACGGGGAAGACCAGGCGCATGCCGAACACGGCGATGAGCACGCCGACCGTGAGGAAGATCTTCTGCCAGAAGGCATTCATCTTCTTCAGGATTCCGGCGTTGACCACCGCATTGTCGAAGGACAGCGAGATCTCAAGGATGGACAGGATCGCGACGATCCCGAATCCGGTCCACCCCCCGTAGAACACCGCTGCGACCAGACCGAGCGCAGTGACTGCGAACGACCAGCCGAAGGTTTTGAGAACCACTGGCACCCCATCGTCTTGTACGGCTTTACGAAACGTTGACCCCGAAGTCTAGAGCGATGCCCCTCAGGCCCGACGCGTACCCCTGCCCCACCGCACGGAACTTCCACTCGCCCCCGTACCGGTAGACCTCGCCGAAGATCATCGCGGTCTCGCTGGAGGCGTCCTCGGAGAGGTCGTAGCGGGCCAGTTCCTGGCCGTCCGCCTGGTTCACCACGCGGATGAAGGCGTTGCTGACCTGGCCGAAGCTCTGCCGACGGGAGTCCGCCTCGTGGATCGAGACCGGGAAGACGATCTTGTCGACCTCGACCGGCACCTTGGTCAGGTCGATGATGATCGATTCGTCGTCACCCTCACCCTCGCCGGTGAGGTTGTCCCCCGTGTGTTCGACGGAGCCCTCGGGGCTCTTCAGGTTGTTGTAGAAGACGAAGTACGTGTCCCCCAGGACCCGGCCGTCGCGGCACAGCAGCGCGCTGGCGTCGAGGTCGAAGTCCGCGCCCGTGGTCGAGCGCGCGTCCCATCCGAGGCCGATCAGGACCCGGGTGAGGTTCGGTGCGGCCTTGGAGAGGGAGACATTGCCCCCCTTGGCGAGTGTGACGCCCATGCTGTGGTCCTCCCCGGACGACGGTGTGGCGATGTGGCGGAGTGGCGGTGTGGCCGGTGTGTGGCGGGTCCTGCCGTGCGCGGGCCGTGCGGCCCCCGGGGGCCGTAAAGCCCGTCCGGCGCCGTACACACAGTGCACGGCGCCGGACGGGTGATGACTCTCAGGGTCAGACGTTGACGCCGAAGTCCTGCGCGATGCCGCGCAGGCCCGAGGCGTAGCCCTGGCCGATGGCGCGGAACTTCCACTCCGCACCGTTGCGGTACAGCTCGCCGAAGACCATGGCGGTCTCGGTCGAGGCGTCCTCGGAGAGGTCGTAGCGGGCGAGCTCGGTGTTGTCGGCCTGGTTCACGACGCGGATGTACGCGTTGCGGACCTGGCCGAAGCTCTGCTGGCGGCTCTCGGCCTCGTAGATCGAAACGGGGAAGACGATCTTGGCGACATCGCCCGGGACACCGGCGAGGTTGACCTTGATCGCCTCGTCGTCGCCCTCGCCCTCACCGGTGGTGTTGTCACCGGTGTGCTCGACCGAGCCGTCGGGGCTCTTCAGGTTGTTGAAGAAGACGAAGTTCGCGTCGCTGGCGACCTTGCCCTGGTCGTTGGTCAGGATCGCGCTGGCGTCGAGGTCGAAGTCGACACCGGTGGTGGTGCGAGCGTCCCAGCCCAGACCGACGATGACCGCCGTCAGGTTAGGCGCGGCCTTGGTCAGCGAGACGTTGCCGCCCTTGCTGAGGCTGACTCCCACGGGTCCTCCATTGGGTTCATGTGTGGGGCGGGGCCCCGTCGTGCGGTTGCTACCGGATCAACGTTTCGATCCTAGTGACGGGTTCCCGCCTGTACGCGATTTTCGCAGCGAACTGCGGCCGACGAGCCGACCGTGGGCCGGCTGTGGGCCGACCCGGTGCCGTCGACGGGTCTCAGAGGCTGTCGAGGGCCTTGATGTACTCGTTCAGGTCACGCGCGTCGGGCAGTCCGTTGACGACAGTCCAGCGCACGACGCCGTCCTTGTCGATGATGAAGGTGCCGCGGACCGCGCACCCCTTCTCCTCGTCGAAGACTCCGTACGCGCGGGAGGTCTCCCCGTGCGGCCAGAAGTCCGACAGCAGCGGGTAGTCCAGGCTCTCCTGCTCTCCGAAGACCCGCAGGGTCGGCACGGAGTCGTTGGAGACGGCGAGCAGCTGGACGTCGTCGTTCTGGAAGCGCGGCAGCTGGTCGCGCAGCTCGCACAGCTCGCCGGTGCAGACGCCCGTGAAGGCGAACGGGTAGAAGAGCAGCACCACGACCTTCTCCCCCCGGAAGTCGGAGAGCCGCACGGTGGCGCCGTGGTTGTCCTTCAGCTCGAAGTCGGGGGCCTTGTCGCCGACCTGGATCGCCATCTCTCGCGTCCCTTCGTTCCTGCATACCTGCGTTGGGCTGTTCGGGTGAGGCAAAGCCTATGCACGCCCCGGCCACGAACGCACGCACCCCGCCGACCGGGGTCGACGGGGTGGCAAAGTGTCCGCTCGGCTGCGGGGCGCGGCTCAGCGCTTGGACTTGGCGGCGGTCTTGGGCGTCACCAGCTTGGTGGCGCCCCACTCCTTGCCCACGGGGAGACCCTTGGCCAGCGAGAGGCCGGCCGTCTCCGCGGCTTCCTTGATGTCGCTGGCCTCGACGTAGCCGGGACGGCCCGTCTTGGGGGTCAGCAGCAGGATCAGTGCGCCGTCCTCGATCAGCTCGGTGGCATCGACCAGTACGTCCGCCAGATCGCCGTCGTCCTCCCGGAACCACAGCAACACGGCGTCGGCGACGTCATCGAAGTCCTCGTCGACGAGTTCGCCGACGAGCCCATCAACGACGTCACGGAATTCCTGATCGACGTCGTCGTCGTAGCCGATCTCCTGGACCACCTGTTCGGACTGGAAACCCAGCCGGGCGGCCAGGTTCTCCGCGTGGTCCGCGGTCGCGCTCACGGGGTGCCTCCTGCTCATGTTCGGTGAATGTTCTTCGGCGGCGCGCGTACGCGCAGCATTGGACGTAGTCCACACGGGCGCGGCGGATCGCGCAAGTACCCGGCCGCCGAGACCGTCGAAACGGTGACGATTGCGGCCGTCTCGCCGCAACTTTCAGCCCCTCCGTATACACCTCGGGTGATTCATCCCACACCATTCCGGTTCATTCGTCATCGCTTCAGGACTTTCCTACCTGTTTGAGGGACGAACGGCCTCACGAAGGAGGTGACCGAGTTGGGCGTAAGGTTGCGATTTGGCCGCACCTGCCACCGACCCCCTCCTCAAGACTCCCTACCGTCTCCAGGGATTACCCAGTGGTAGAGATGACGATTTCGGCCGAGCGTAAGACCATGGGAGGCGGCGCCCCCCAGATACGGCCTCAGTAGGACTCCCCCGACAGCGAAGGAACAGCGTGGCTTCCGCATCCGATCGCAATCCGATCATCATTGGCGGCCTGCCGAGTCAGGTCCCGGACTTCGATCCGGAGGAGACGCAGGAGTGGCTCGACTCCCTGGACGCCGCAGTCGACGAGCGGGGCCGTGAACGCGCCCGCTACCTGATGCTGCGGCTGATCGAGCGGGCCCGTGAGAAGCGCGTGGCCGTGCCCGAGATGCGCAGCACGGACTACGTCAACACGATCGCCACCAAGGACGAGCCGTTCTTCCCCGGCAACGAGGAGATCGAGCGCAAGGTCCTCAACGCCACCCGCTGGAACGCGGCCGTGATGGTCTCCCGCGCCCAGCGCCCGGGCATCGGGGTCGGCGGCCACATCGCGACCTTCGCCTCCTCCGCCTCCCTCTACGACGTGGGCTTCAACCACTTCTTCCGGGGCAAGGACGAGGGCGACGGCGGCGACCAGATCTTCTTCCAGGGCCACGCGTCCCCCGGTATCTACGCCCGCGCCTACCTCCTGGACCGGCTCACCGAGCAGCAGCTCGACGCGTTCCGGCAGGAGAAGTCGAAGGCCCCGTACGGCCTTTCCAGCTACCCGCACCCGCGGCTGATGCCGGACTTCTGGGAGTTCCCGACCGTGTCGATGGGCCTCGGCCCGCTCGGTGCGATCTACCAGGCCCGGATGAACCGGTACATGGAGGCGCGCGGGATCGCGGACACCTCCAAGTCCCACGTATGGGCGTACCTCGGTGACGGCGAGATGGACGAGCCGGAGTCGCTCGGCCAGCTGTCCATCGCCGCGCGCGAGGGTCTGGACAACCTGACCTTCGTCGTGAACTGCAACCTCCAGCGCCTCGACGGCCCCGTGCGCGGCAACGGCAAGATCATCCAGGAGCTGGAGTCGATCTTCCGCGGGGCCGGCTGGAACGTCATCAAGCTGATCTGGGACCGCTCCTGGGACCCGCTGCTGGCGCAGGACCGCGACGGCATCCTGGTCAACAAGATGAACTCGACCCCGGACGGGCAGTTCCAGACGTACGCCACCGAGTCGGGCGCGTACATCCGTGAGCACTTCTTCGGCGGTGACCAGCGGCTGCGCGCGATGGTCGAGAACATGACCGACTACCAGATCCAGCACCTCGGCCGCGGCGGGCACGACCACAAGAAGGTCTACGCGGCCTACGCGGCGGCCAAGGCCCACAAGGGCCAGCCGACGGTGATCCTGGCGCAGACGGTCAAGGGCTGGACGCTCGGCCCGAACTTCGAGGGCCGCAACGCGACGCACCAGATGAAGAAGCTGACGGTCGACGACCTCAAGCGCTTCCGCGACCGCCTGCACATCCCGATCACGGACGCGCAGCTGGAGAGCGGCGCCCCGCCGTACTACCACCCGGGTCCGAAGTCGCCCGAGATCCAGTACATGCACGACCAGCGCAGCGCGCTCGGCGGCTACGTGCCCACCCGCGTGGTGCGCGCGAAGCCGCTGGAGCTGCCGGGCGAGGCGACCTACGCGGCCGCCAAGAAGGGCTCGGGCCAGCAGTCGATCGCCACCACGATGGCGTTCGTCCGCATCCTGAAGGACCTGATGCGGGACAAGGAGATCGGCAAGCGCTTCGTGCTGATCGCGCCCGACGAGTACCGCACCTTCGGTATGGACGCCTTCTTCCCGAGCGCCAAGATCTACAACCCGCTGGGCCAGCAGTACGAGGCGGTCGACCGCGACCTGCTGCTCGCGTACAAGGAGTCCCCGACCGGCCAGATGCTGCACGACGGCATCTCGGAGGCGGGCTGCACGGCCTCGCTGATCGCCGCGGGTTCGGCGTACGCGACGCACGGCGAGCCGCTGATCCCGGTCTACGTCTTCTACTCGATGTTCGGTTTCCAGCGCACGGGTGACCAGTTCTGGCAGATGGCCGATCAGCTGGCGCGCGGTTTCGTCCTCGGTGCGACCGCCGGCCGGACCACCCTGACGGGTGAGGGCCTGCAGCACGCCGACGGCCACTCCCAGCTGCTGGCCTCGACGAACCCGGGCTGCGTCGCGTACGACCCGGCCTACGGCTACGAGATCGCGCACATCGTCGAGGACGGCCTGCGGCGCATGTACGGGCCCGAGTCGGAGGACGTCTTCTACTACCTGACCGTCTACAACGAGCCGATCCAGCACCCGGCCGAGCCGGCGGACGTCGACGTGGACGGGATCCTCAAGGGCCTCCACCGGGTGTCGCGGGGCACGGAGGGCACCATCGGGGCGCAGATCGTGGCCTCGGGCGTGGCGGTGCCGTGGGCGCTGGAGGCGCAGCGGATCCTGGCCGCCGACTGGAACGTGCGGGCGGACGTCTGGTCGGCGACCTCCTGGAACGAGCTGCGCCGTGAGGCCGTCGAGGTGGAGCAGCACAACCTGCTCCACCCGGAGGAGGAGCAGCGCGTTCCGTACGTGACGCGGAAGCTGTCCGGCGCGGAGGGGCCCTTCGTGGCGGTCTCCGACTGGATGCGGGCGGTGCCGGACCAGATCTCGCGGTGGGTGCCCGGCCCGTACACCTCGCTGGGCGCGGACGGCTTCGGCTTCGCCGACACCCGCGGCGCGGCCCGGCGCTTCTTCCACATCGACGCGCAGTCGGTGGTCCTGGCCACGCTCACCGAGCTCGCCAAGGCGGGCCGGATCGACCGTTCGGTGCTGAAGCAGGCCGTCGACCGCTACCAGCTGCTGGACGTCTCGGCGGCCGACCCGGGCGCGGCGGGCGGAGACGCGTAGCCGTCACCCTTCCGTGGGGGCGCTGGGACATTTGTCCCAGCGCCCCTTACTCGTTCTTTACGATGCTGGCATGAAGGAACCCTCCCGCCAGGCGCGCTGGGAGCGCCGTACACAGGCTCCCCTGCTGGTGCTCGCCGTGGCCTTCGCCGTCGCCTACGCCGTGCCCATCGTCGCGCCCGACGCGGATCCGGCGGTCCACCGGGCGTGTACGCACGCGGAGTGGGTGGTGTGGGCGGCCTTCGCGGTCGACTATCTGGTGCGGCTGGTGCTCGCGAGGGACCGCAGGGTCTTCGTGCGGACGCACTGGCTGGACCTGGCCGCGGTGGTGCTGCCGCTGGTCCAGCCGTTGCGGCTGTTGCGGCTCGTCGCCACCTTGATGCTGGTGGGGCGCCGGGCCCGGATGGCTCCGCAGATCCGGCTGACGACCTATGTGGCCGGGGCCGTGGTGGGGCTGCTGATGTTCGGCTCCCTCGCGGTGCTGAGCGTGGAACGGGACGCCCCCGACGGGAACATCAAGAACCTGGGCGACGCGGTGTGGTGGTCCTTCACCACCATGACGACGGTCGGGTACGGCGACCACTCCCCCACGACCGGCCTCGGCCGGGTGCTGGCCGTCGGGCTGATGCTGTCCGGGATCGCCCTGCTCGGTGTGGTGACGGCCAACATCGCCGCCTGGTTCATCGCCCGCTTCGAGCGGGACGACCAGGTGGAGCGGCTTCAGCTGGCGGCCCTTCGGGAACTGCAGGCGGAGGTACGGGCGCTGCGTGCGGAGGTCGCGGCGCTGGGCGGCGGGGCGGCCGGTCCGGCCGGTGCGGCCGGTGCGGCCGGTGCGACTGGTCCGGCCGACCGGGCCGGCGCCCCGGCGCCCCGCGAGGCTACGTCTCCCACACCTTGAACGCCCTGACCTGGTACGGCGACTGCGGCAGCCAGACCCCGTCGCCCGGGTAGGTCTGGAACTCGCCGGTCTCGGCGCACTGCGCCGACTGGTAGGTGGTCACCGGGCGGCCGAGCCGGTTGGTGAGGGACTGGGCGCTGGTCCCAGCGGGCAGGGCGGTGCAGCTGTTGATGTCCAGGGTGCTCAGCTCATGGGTGTGCCGGGTGCCCTTGAACTCCGGCTTCACCCACAGGCACAGCTGCCCGGTCGCACAGGCCCCGAGGGTGGCCGGGCCGGCGGCGTGCGCCGCGCCGGACGTGCTCGGGACGAGAGCGGTGAGGGCCAGGCCGACTACGGCGAGAGTGGTGCTCCACGTACGCATGACGGGTCAACTCCTTGTGGACGAAACGTGCCCCGGACTGTTGCCGGAGCTCCGCCGACACCACGCTGACCTGGGCCGACAGCCGGGCGGAAGAGGCCTTCGGCAGATCCACCCTGATAGGCGACAGCCCCGCCGGAACCGTCCGGCGGGGCTGTCGTACGTACGGAGTTGACGCCTCCGCGGGCGCTGGAGCCGGGCCTCAGACGTGCGCGGCGCCCGCCCCCGCGGCGGCGTTCTCGCCGCGCTTGGTGAAGCAGGCGACGACCGCGGCGAGGACCGCGACCACGCCGGCGACGGTGAAGGCGGTGCTCATGCCGGACACGAAGGTGTCGTGCGCGACCTTGGCGATCGCCTGCGCGACGGGCTCCGGGGTGCCCGGCTGGACGGGGGCCATGCCGACCTGGACCCCCTTCTCCACGAGAGCCTGCTCCTGCGGGGCGAGCGGAGGCAGCCCGGCGGCGCGCCAGTTGTCCCCGAACGAGTTGCCGACGGCGCTGGCCATGACCGCGCCCAGGACGGCGGTGCCGAGGCTGCCGCCGACCTGCATGGCGGCCTGCTGGAGCCCGCCGGCCACGCCGGACAGCTCCAGCGGGGCGTTGCCGACGATGACCTCGGTGGCGCCGACCATGACGGGCGCGAGCCCGAGGCCGAGCAGGGCGAACCAGAGCGACATGGTGAGCGTGCCGGTGCCCGGGGTCAGCTGGGCCATCCCGAAGCAGGCGGCGGCGGTGGCGACCATGCCCCCGACGAGCGGGATCCGCGGGCCGACCCAGGTGATGACGGCGCCGGCCAGCGGCGAGCCGACGATCATCATGCCGGTCAGCGGAAGCAGGTGCAGACCGCTGTCGACCGGGCTCATGCCGTGCACGTTCTGCAGGTAGAAGGTGACGAAGAACAGGCCGCCCATGAAGGCGAAGGCCATCAGCACCATCAGCACGGTGCCCGCGGACAGCGGCAGCGAGCGGAACATGCCCAGCGGGATCAGCGGTTCCGCGACCTTCGTCTCCCAGACGGCGAAGAACGCGAAGCAGAGCACGGAGGCGGCGAGGAAGAACAGGGTCTTCCAGTCGCCCCAGCCCCACTCCCCGGCCTTGATCAGGGCCCAGATGAGGGAGAACATCGCGCCCGACAGCAGCAGGATGCCCAGCACGTCGAAGGAGCGAGGGGCGTTCGGGGCCCGGTGGTCGACCAGGATGAACAGGCCCAGGAGCAGCGCGACGACCCCGACGGGGACGTTGATGAAGAAGACGGACTGCCAGCTGCGGTGCTCGACGAGGAGGCCGCCGATGATGGGCCCGGCGGCCGTCGAGGCCCCGATGACCATGCCCCAGATGCCGATGGCCATGTTGAGCTTCTCGGCGGGGAAGGTGGCGCGCAGCAGCCCGAGCGCGGCGGGCATCAGCAGCGCGCCGAAGAGGCCCTGCGCGACACGGGCGGCGATGACGAGCTCGACGCCGTCGGACATGCCGATCACGGCGGAGGAGAGCCCGAAGCCGGCGATGCCTATGAGGAAGGTCTGGCGGTGGCCGAAGCGGTCGCCGAGCTTGCCCGCGGTGATCAGTGAGACCGCGAGGGCCAGCATGTAGCCGTTGGTGATCCACTGGATGTCGGCGAGCGAGGCATCGAGGTCCGCCGCGATCGCGGGGTTGGCGACGGCGACGATCGTGCCGTCGAGGGCGACCATCATGACGCCGATCGCGACGGCGAAGAGGGTCAGCCAGGGGTGGCCGCGCAGGCCCGTAGGTGCCGGTGCCGATCCTGGTTCTTTGGCGGGCACCCGGCCGTCGACGGTGATCTGACTAGTCATGCGAACAGGCTAGTGACAGCGACTGACACTTCACAAACGGCTCAGCAGGACAGCCTCTGTCGCGTGGGTCACAGGTAACCTGACCGCTCACTCGGCGTCAGAAGAGCAGAAGAACATCGGAAAGGAGCCCCCCGGTGATGACCGATGAGCGGCCGGCGCCGGCCGCACCGGTGGTGACGGGACTGCGCGAACGCAAGAAGCGGCGCACCCGGGACGCGCTGCTGCGCGCCGCCCTGCTGCTCTTCATCTCCCAGGGGTACGAGCGGACCACCGTCGACGAGATCACCGACGTCGTGGACGTGTCGCAGCGGACCTTCTTCCGCTACTTCGCGAACAAGGAGGAGGTCGCCTTCGCCGTCCAGGACCTGGTCGAGTCGCACTTCTTCGCCGAACTGCAGGCCCGGCCGCCCGCCGAGGGTCCCTTCGCGGCGATGCGGGGCGCGGTGCTCGCCGCCTGGGACACCGTCGAGGAGGCCATCTCCGAGGTGGTCCCCGTCGACCTCTACATGCGCAGCTACCAGCTGATCGAGTCCACCCCGGCCCTCCTCGCCGTGCACCTGCGCCGCTCCACCGAGTTGGAGGAGCGGATCGCCCGGCTGATCGCCGCCCGCGAGGGACTGGACGTGGACGCCGATCCCCGGCCTCGGGTGGCCGTCGCCGCGTTCTCGGGTGTGATGCGAGTCACGGGCCGGTTGTGGGGGCAGGGCCAGGACACCAGCGTGGCCGCGATCCGGCGGATGACCGAGGCGTACTTGGACCAGATCGGCCCTGCCCTGGCTGCGGATTGGCGCCGTACGCCCGCCACGGGCCGGGACTGACCGGCGCTGCCGGGCCCTGCCGGGCAGCAGGGTCACCGGAGTTGTGGATCGACCCGGTGGGCCGTGAGTCCCGTCACCCGGCGCGCCGTGGCCGGAAGGCGTCTTTTACGCTGGTCGCAGTGAAACTGTCCGGCCTTGCCCACCCCACCGCCCCCGGCGCCGACCCGCGCCCTGCCGCCCTGCGCACCCTGCTCGCGCTCGCGGTGGTCTTCGTCATGCTGGCGACCACCGGCTGGACGGCCGTGCACCGCCCCGAGGGCGGCACCCCGCTGCGGGCCGCGTCCCTCGCCGCCTGGGCCTCGGCCCGGGTCGACGGCCGCCCGGTACCGCCCGCGGACGCCCCCGTACGGACGGTGGCCCGCTTCTTCGCCGGGCTCGACGGCGCCCAGCGGGCCCGGCTCGCCGACGGCTACCCCTTCGTCGTGGGCAACCTCGACGGGGTCCCCGCCGCCACCCGCTACCGGGCCAACCGGATCGGCCTGGAGCAGGCCGGCCAGGTCGAGGACGCCCGCGGCCGCGACGTCGCCCTGACCCCGGCCGACCGCGCCACGGCCGTCCGCCGCTCCCACCGCTTCGCCTCGCTCGCCGAGCCGGGCCGACAGATCCTCACCTTCGATCCCACCGGCGACGGACTCGTCGCCGAGGTATTCGGCGACCTCGACGAGGCCCGCCGCGTCTCGGTGATCGTCCCCGGTGTCGACACCGACGCCCTCACCTTCGAGCGCACCCAGCGCCGTTTCACCGCCCCGGTCGGCATGGCCGAGTCCCTGTACCAGGCCCAGCGCGCGGCCGCGCCGGACAGCCGGACCGCGGTAATCGCCTGGGCCGGCTACACCGCGCCCACCGGGGTCGGCATGGACGCCGCCACCGGCCGGATGGCCGTCGACGGCGCCGTCCGGCTCAGGGCCCTGACCATGGCCCTGCCCGGGGACTCCCGCGTGGCGCTGTTCTGCCACAGCTACGGATCGGTGGTGTGCGGCGTCGCCGCGCACGAACTGCCGGCCCGGGTGACGGACGTCGTGGTGGCGGGCAGCCCCGGGATGCGCGCGGAGAACGTCGCCGGGCTGCACACCTCGGCCCGGGTCTGGGCCACGCGGGACCAGGGCGACTGGATCGCGGACGTGCCGCACCTGGAGGTCGGCGGGCTGGGCCACGGCACCGATCCGGTGTCCCCGGAGTTCGGCGCACGGCTGCTGTCCTCGGCGACGGCCAAGAACCACACCGGCTATTTCGCGCCAGGGACCGACTCGGTGGACAACTTCGCCAAAATCGGAACCGGCGCGTTCGATTCCGTGGTCTGCGCGACCGGCGACGACGCCTGCCGGCGTGGAACTTCCGGAACAGAGTCGGACTGACGCGCGTAGAGGCGCGGAAATCGGTCCTCGCGCCGAGGGGGACGTGCGGGGACCTCTCCCTTTACCATGTGCCGCATGGGTGACGTACTGGCCGGAAACCATGCCGTCTGGGAGTTCGACTCGGACTCGGTGCTCATCCGCTTCGCACGGGGGATACGAACGCCGAGAACGCCGAGGCTCTTTCACGCCCTCGGCTCACGCCGGATTCCCGTGGAGGCGGTGTCCGGGGTGACCGTGACCGCCGGGAAGCGGGACACGGTGGTGCTGCGCGCCCATCCGCGGCCGGGTGCCGATCCGCTGATGGAGGCCGCGGCCGGGCAGCTGAAGGAGTCCTGCGACCCGTACCGGCTGGTGCTGCCGGGCGAACGGGCGCCGCACGCCGCCGCCTTCGCCGAAGCGCTGCGCCTGCGGCTCGGGCCGGACGCCACCGAGCCGGCCGACCGCTTCCTGGTCGGCGTACCCGGCCCGCCGCGGCGTCTGAAGGCGTACGACGCGCGGGTGGGCTTCGACGGCTCGGCGGTCGCCTTCCACTGGTCCCGTACGGGCGCCACCTCCACCAAGTGGAAGGCGGGCGACCAGCGTTACCCCCTCTCGGCCCTGACCGGCGTGGAGTGGAGGTCCCCGGACGGCACCGGCGGGCACCTGCGGCTGCTGCTGCGGGACACCGCCGCCGACCCCCGGCCGGACCACGACCTCGCGGCCGCCGTCTTCGGCGTGGGGTACGGGGCGGCGCACGAGTCGCTGCCGTTCGCCGCGGCGGTCCTCGCCGCCGTGCGGGGCCGCGCCGCGGTGTCCGCGGTGCCCGCGGTCCCCGGTGCCCGCTCCGACGACGACCGTCTGCGGCACCTGAGCGAGCTGTACTCGGCCGGGCTGCTCACGGACGCCGAGTACACGACACTGCGGGATCGTTTCGCCGCCGATTCCCGGTAGGCCGGGCCCGGGCGGTCAGGCTTCGCGGGCCACCGCGGTGAAGGTCATGTCCGGGTAGCGGTCGCCCGCGACCTGCGAGGCGATCGGCTCCAGCAAGGCCAGTTCCGCGTCCGACAGGGTGATCCCGACCGCCGCCACGTTCTCGCGGACGCGGTCCGCCTTGCGGGTGCCAGGGATCGGGACGACGGTCAGCCCGTGCACCCGCGCCCGCTGCTGCACCCAGGCCAGGGCGATCTGCGCCGGGCTCGCCCCGTGCGCCTCGGCGATCTCCCGGACCGGGGCCAGCAGGGCCGCGTTGGCCTGCGCGTTGTCACCGGAGAACCGCGGCTGGTGGCGGCGGAAGTCGTCCTGCGACAGCTCCACGGACGCGTCCGCGAAGGCCCCGGTCAGGAAGCCCCGGCCCAGCGGCGAATACGGCACGAAGGCCACGCCCAGCTCGGCCGCCGCCCCCACCGCGCTGCGCTCCACGTCCCGGCTGAACAGCGACCACTCCGACTGCAGCGCCGCGATCGGGTGCACGGCGTGCGCCTCGCGCAGTTCCGCGCCGGTGACCTCGCTGAGCCCGAGGTGGCGCACCTTGCCCTCCCGCACCAGCTCCGCCATGGCGCCCACCGACTCGGTGAACGGCACGGCCGGGTCGCGCCGGTGCATGTAGTAGAGGTCGATGACGTCCACGCCGAGCCGGCGCAGGCTGTCCTCCACCGCCCGGCGGATGTACGGGCGGTCGTTGCGCACGCCCCGGTAGTGCGGGTCGTCGCTCCGCTCTATGGCGAACTTCGTCGCCAGGGTGATCTCGTCCCGGTGCGCGGCCACGAACGGGGCGAGGAACTCCTCGTTCCGGCCCCGCCCGTAGGTGTCCGCGGTGTCGAAGAGGGTGACCCCGGCGGCCAGCGCCGCGTCGAGGGTCTCGCGGGCCGCCGCCTCGTCGGTGGCCCCGTAGAACTCGCTGATGCCCATGCAGCCGAGGCCCTGGACGCCGACCATCGGGCCCCCCTTGCCGAGTTCGGCCTGCGCGAGGGTGGTGCCGTCGTACTCCGTCATGACTGTGCCTTCCCCGTGATCTCTTTCATCGCATAAAGATCGATCTTGTAGTCCAGAACGGCGAGCGCGTCCGTCAGCTCCGACAGCCGCGCCCGCACATCGCGCCGCGTCCGCTCCAGCAGCTCGCGGCGCTCGTCGACCGTGTGCTCGCCCTCGCGCACCAGTTCGGCGTAGCGGACCATGTCCGCCACCGACATCCCCGTGGCGCGCAGCTTGCCCACGAAGGCCAGCCAGTTCAGGTCTCCGTCGCTGAAGCGCCGCTGTCCCGAGTGGGAGCGGTCCACGTGCGGCATCAGGCCGATCCGCTCGTACCAGCGCAGCGTGTGCTGGGTCAGCCCGGTCCGGGCCTCGACCTCGCTGATCGTGTACCGCGTCTGCATCAGGCTCTGATCCATGGCCTCCACGCTAAAACCCTTGAGCGCACTCCAAGCAAGTAGGCTCGGCGGCATGGAGAGCTTGGAGGCCGTCAACAGCATGGAAAGCCTGCGGATCATCGAGAGCTGGCCGGTACCGACCGCCGCGGCGGCCGTCGTACGCGCCGACGGGAGCCTGGCCGGCTCCCACGGGCCCGTCGACCACCGCTTCGCGCTGGCCTCGGTCACCAAGCCGCTCGCCGCGTACGCGGCCCTCGTCGCGTACGAGGAGGGCGCGATCGAGATGGACGAGCCGGCCGGACCCGAGGGTTCGACGGTCCGTCACCTCCTCGCGCACACCAGCGGGCTGGCCTTCGACGAGCACCGGGTGACCGCCCCGCCCGGGCAGCGCCGGCTGTACTCCAACGCCGGTTTCGAGGTGCTCGGCGACCACATCACCAAGGCCACCGGCATCCCGTTCGCCGAGTACCTGCACCAGGCGGTGTTCGAGCCGCTGGGCATGACGGCGACCACCCTGGAGGGCTCGCCCGCCAAGGACGGCGTCTCCACCGTCCGCGACCTCGTGCGGTTCGCCGCCGAACTGCAGGCGCCCCAGCTGCTCGACGTCCGTACGGTCGCCGCGGCCACGTCCGTGGTCCACCCCGGCCTCAAGGGCGTCCTGCCGGGTTACGGGCACCAGACGCCCAACGACTGGGGGCTCGGCCTGGAGATCCGCGACGGCAAGTCCCCGCACTGGACGGGCGGCACCTCCTCGCCGCGGACCTTCGGCCACTTCGGCCAGGCCGGCACCTTCCTGTGGGTGGACCCGGACGCGCGCGCCGCGTGCGTGGCGCTGACGGACCGGGCCTTCGGCCCGTGGGCCGTGGAGGCCTGGCCCCCGTTCACCGACGCGGTCCTGGCCGAGCTCGCCGCCCGCTGACGGGCCGCCCTAGGCGGGAAGCTCCCAGATCAGCAGCTCGCCAGGGGACCCGGCGACGATCTCCAGGTCCCGCTCGCCGGTGATCCGGACCGAGTCCCCGGGGCCGAGCTCCTGGCCGTCCAGGCGCAGGTCCCCCCGCACCACGTGCAGGTACACCCGCTCCGCCGCCGGTACGGGGACCCGCTCGCCCGCGCCCGGGCGCCGCACGTGCAGCACGGCGCCGGCCGCGGGGACCTCGCAGGGTGCGGCGTCGCTGACACCCCGGACCACCTCGTACGAGGGCTCCCCGCCCGCGGAGAGCGGCGCGAGCCACATCTGCACGAAGCGGAGCCGCCCGGTGCCGTCGTTGCGCTCCACGTGCCGCGCCCCGGACCCGGCGCTGAGCCGCTGCATGTCCCCGGGCCGGACCACACCCTTCTCGCCGGTGCTGTCCTGATGGGTGAGCTCGCCCTCGACCACCCAGGTGACGATCTCGGTGTGGCTGTGCGGGTGCTCGTCGAAGCCGGCGCCCGGGGCGAGGGTCTCTTCGTTGCAGGCCAGGACCGGGCCGAAGCGCAGGTTGTCCGGGTCGTAGAAGGACCCGAAGGAGAAGGCGTGCCGGGTCGTGATCCCGGCGGCCGGGTCCCCGCCCTCGTACCGGTCGGCGCCGCGGCGTACATCAATCATGGTGGCCACCGTAGCCCCAGCCGCGAGACGGGGCCCGGCCCGGACACGGGACCGGACTCCGCAGAGCGTTCCCGATAAGGCAGTCTTGTCCCGTGCCCCAACCCGAACGTGAGCATTCCCCCGCCACACACGCCGCGCATCCCGCGCCCGTCCATCCGCACACCGCGACGCTGCGCCGACTGGAGAAGTCCTCCGGCCGGCTCGCCGCCAACGCGATCGCGCGGATGGACGAGACCCTGCCGTGGTACCGGGCGATGCCCCCGGAGAACCGGTCCTGGATCGGCCTGGTCGCACAGGCCGGTATCGCCGCGTTCACGGAGTGGTTCCGGCACCCGGAGACCCCGCAGGCGATCTCCACCGACGTGTTCGGGACGGCTCCGCGCGAGCTGACCCGGGCGATCACCCTGCGCCAGACCGTCGAGATGGTCCGCACCACGATCGAGGTCATGGAGGCCGCGATCGACGAGGTGGCGGCCCCGGGCGACGAACAGATCCTGCGCGAGGCGCTGCTGGTGTACGCCCGGGAGATCGCCTTCGCGACGGCCCAGGTGTACGCGCAGGCCGCCGAGGCGCGCGGGGCGTGGGACGCGCGGCTGGAGTCGCTGGTCGTCAACGCGGTGCTGTCCGGCGAGGCCGACGAGGGCGCGCTGTCGCGGGCGGCGGCGCTGGGCTGGAACTCCCCGGAGCACGTGTGCGTGGTGCTGGGCACCGCGCCGGAGGGGGACAGCGAGCTCACGGTCGAGGCGATCCGGCGCGCGGCCCGCCACCACAAGCTCCAGGTCCTCACCGGTGTGCTCGGGGACCGCCTGGTGGTCATCGCGGGCGGCAGCGACAACCCGATGCAGGTCGCGAAGTCGCTGATCGGACCGTTCGCGGCCGGCCCGGTGGTCGCCGGCCCGGTGGTGCCCGACCTGCTGAACGCGACGAAGTCGGCGCAGGCCGCGGCGGCCGGGCTGAAGGCCTGTACGGCGTGGCAGGACGCTCCGCGCCCGGTCCTGGCGGACGATCTCCTGCCGGAGCGCGCGATCGCCTCGGATCCCTCCGCCCGGGAGCAGTTGGTGGAGGAGATCTACAGACCGCTTGAAGAAGCGGGCTCAGCTTTGCTTGAGACGCTGAGCGTGTACCTGGAGCAGGCGAGCAGCCTCGAAGGGGCTGCTCGGATGCTGTTCGTGCACCCCAACACGGTGCGCTACCGGCTGCGACGTGTGACCGACGTCACCGGCTGGTCACCCTCTGATGTCCGTTCGGCGTTCACTCTGCGGATCGCCCTGATTCTCGGGCGTCTAGCCGACGGCGATCCTCAGTCCTAGACTTTTGTCGGACATCAACAATTACCCCGACGGTTCTTGGTCCCTGTCCCCACGGGCGGCAGGGTCCATCCACAAGAGAGAGTGTGAGGGTGCTCGTACTCGTCGCTCCCGGCCAAGGCGCTCAGACGCCCGGCTTCCTGACTCCCTGGCTCGACCTTCCCGGTGCCGCTGACCGCGTCGCCGCCTGGTCGGACGCCATCGGGCTCGACCTTGCCCACTACGGCACGAAGGCCGACGCGGACGAGATCCGCGACACGGCCGTGGCCCAGCCGCTGCTGGTAGCCGCAGGTCTGCTGTCCGCCGAGGCACTTGCCACTTCCCATGGGCACGGCCGTACGGCCTTCGGCGCCGTCGCGGGCCACAGCGTCGGCGAGATCACCGCCGCCGCGTACGCCGGTGTCCTGTCCGACGCCGACGCGCTGTCGTTCGTCCGTACCCGAGGTCTGGGCATGGCCGAGGCCGCCGCTGTGACCGAGACCGGCATGGCCGCGGTCCTCGGCGGCGACCGTGACGTGGTCGTCGCACATCTGGAGAAGCTGGGTCTGACCCCCGCCAACATCAACGGCGCGGGCCAGATCGTGGCCGCTGGCACCATGGAGCAGATCGCTGCCCTGGAGGCCGACAAGCCCGAAGGCTCCATGAAGGTCGTCGCCCTCAAGGTCGCGGGCGCCTTCCACACGCACCACATGGCCCCCGCGGTCGCCACGCTGGAGAAGGCCGCCGAGGCCCTCTCCCCGGCGGACCCGGCGCTGAAGTACGTCTCGAACAAGGACGGCCTCGTCGTCACCACGGGCGCCGACGTCGTCGCCCGGCTGGTCGGCCAGGTCGCGAACCCGGTTCGCTGGGACCTGTGCATGGAGACGTTCGCGGAGCTGGGTGTCACGGGGATCATCGAGCTGTGCCCCGGCGGCACTCTGACGGGTCTGGCCAAGCGCGCGCTGAAGGGCGTGCCGAGCGTGGCCCTGAAGACCCCGGACGATCTCGACAAGGCCGCGGCGCTCGTCGCCGAGCAGACGGCCTGAGAGAAGGAGCCCACACAGCATGTCCAAGATCAAGCCGGCCAAGGGCTCCCCGTACGCCCGCATCCTCGGTGTCGGCGGCTACCGCCCGACCCGCGTGGTGCCCAACGAGGTCATCCTCGAGACGATCGACTCGTCCGACGAGTGGATCCGCTCCCGTTCGGGCATCGCGACCCGGCACTGGGCCTCGCCCCAGGAGACCGTCGCCGCGATGTCGGTGGAGGCCTCGGGGAAGGCGCTGGCCGACGCCGGTGTCTCCCCGGAGCAGATCGGTGCCGTGATCGTCTCGACGGTCTCGCACTTCAAGCAGACCCCGGCCGTCGCGACCGAGATCGCGCACCGGATCGGCGCGGTCAAGCCCGCCGCCTTCGACATCTCCGCGGGCTGTGCCGGTTTCGGCTACGGCCTGACCCTGGCCAAGGGCATGGTGGTTGAGGGTTCGGCGGAGTACGTGCTCGTCATCGGCGTGGAGCGGCTCTCGGACCTGACCGACCTGGAGGACCGCGCGACGGCCTTCCTGTTCGGTGACGGCGCCGGTGCCGTGGTCGTCGGCCCCTCGGACGAGGCGGCCATCGGCCCCACGGTGTGGGGCTCGGAGGGCGACAAGTCCGAGACCATCAAGCAGACCGTGCCGTGGGACGAGTACCGCAGCACGGACAGCGCCGAGAAGTTCCCGGCCATCACGCAGGAGGGTCAGGCGGTCTTCCGCTGGGCCGTCTTCGAGATGGCGAAGGTGGCCCAGCAGGCGCTCGACGCCGCCGGGATCACCGCGGACGACCTGGACGTCTTCATTCCGCACCAGGCAAACATGCGGATCATCGACTCGATGGTGAAGACTCTGAAGCTGCCGGAGCACGTCACGGTCGCCCGTGACGTGGAGACGACCGGCAACACCTCGGCCGCCTCGATTCCGCTCGCTATGGAGCGGCTCCTGGCGACCGGAGCGGCGAAGAGCGGCGACACCGCGCTCGTCATCGGCTTCGGGGCTGGACTCGTCTACGCCGCGACGGTCGTTACCCTCCCCTAGGACCGGGAACCACATTCCGGTCCTGCTTTACCCAGTTACCCAGAGAAGGAGCGCCACATGGCCGCCACGCAGGAAGAGATCGTCGCCGGTCTCGCGGACATCGTCAACGAGATCGCCGGCATCCCCGTCGAGGACGTCGAGATCGACAAGTCCTTCACGGACGACCTGGACGTCGACTCCCTGTCCATGGTCGAGGTCGTCGTCGCCGCCGAAGAGCGCTTCGACGTCAAGATCCCGGACGAGGACGTCAAGAACCTCAAGACGGTCGGCGACGCCGCGAGCTACATCCTGAAGCACCAGGCCTGAGCCTGACGAGCGTTTGTCGCCACCTGGCGGTGGCGCCGTGACAATTCAGCACCCCCTGAGACGTGGAGAAAGAATTCCTGTGAGCCCGACCAATCGCACCGTGGTCGTCACCGGTATCGGCGCAACCACTCCGCTGGGTGGCGACAGCGCTTCGACCTGGGAAGGTCTGCTCGCCGGCCGTTCCGGCGTAAAGCCCCTCGAGGGCGAGCGGTTCGCCGAACTCCCGGTCCGTATCGCCGCACCGGCCGCCGTGGACCCGAGCGAGGTCCTGCCCCGGCCGCTGGCCCGCAAGCTCGACCGCTCGGCGCAGTTCGCCCTCATCGCGGCCCGCGAGGCCTGGGCCGACGCCGGCTACACCGCCCCCGCGGGTGAGGACGCCGGTATCGCGCCCGAGCGCCTCGGCACCGTCATCGCCTCCGGCATCGGCGGCGTGACGACCCTGCTCGACCAGTACGACGTGCTGAAGGAGAAGGGTGTGCGCCGGGTCTCCCCGCACACCGTCCCGATGCTCATGCCTAACGGCCCGTCGGCCAACGTGGGCCTGGAGGTCAACGCCCAGGCGGGCGTTCACACTCCGGTCAGCGCCTGCGCCTCCGGCGCCGAGGCCATCGGCTACGCCGTCGAGATGATCCGCAGCGGCCGTGCCGACGTGGTCGTCGCGGGCGGCACCGAGGCGGCGATCCACCCGCTGCCGATCGCCGCGTTCGCCAACATGATGGCGATGTCCAAGAACAACGAGAACCCCGAGGTGGCTTCCCGCCCGTACGACAAGGCCCGTGACGGCTTCGTCCTGGGCGAGGGCGCGGGCGTCGTCGTCCTGGAGTCCGCCGAGCACGCCGCCGCGCGCGGCGCCCGGGTCTACTGCGAGGTGCTGGGCCAGGGCCTGTCCGCGGACAGCCACCACATCGCGCAGCCCGAGCCGACCGGCCGCGGTGTCGCGGCCGCGGTGCAGAACCTGCTCGACAACACGGGTCTCGACCCGGCCGAGCTGGTCCACCTGAACGCGCACGCCACCTCCACCCCGCAGGGTGACACGGCCGAGCTGAAGGCCCTGCGCAAGGTGCTGGGCGACGACCTCGACCACATCGCGATCTCCGCGACCAAGTCGATGACCGGTCACCTGCTGGGCGGCGCGGGCGGTATCGAGACCGTCGCGACCGTGCTGGCGCTGCACAACCGGCTGGCCCCGCCGACGATCAACCTCGACGACATCGACGACGACATCGACGCGGACATCGTGCGCGGCGAGCCGCGCAAGCTGCCGGCCGACGGCCCGATCTCGGCGATCAACAACTCGTTCGGCTTCGGCGGACACAACGTGACCCTCGCGTTCCGCACCGTCTGACCCCGTACGCGCGAAGGCCCCGCCCGGCAGATGCCGGGCGGGGCCTTCGCGTGTACGGGCTGCTCTCAGACGACCTGGTGGAGCCAGCGCACCGGGGCGCCCTCGCCCGCGTAGCGGAAGGGCTCCAGTTCGTCGTCCCAGGGTTTGCCGAGCAGTTTGGCGATCTCCGCCTCCAGGTCGGTCTCGCCCTGTGCGGACCGGGCGAGGGCGGCGCGCAGCCGGTCCTCCGGGATGAGGATGTCGCCGTGCATGCCGGTGACGGCGTGGAAGATGCCGAGCTCCGGGGTGGAGCTGTAGCGCTCCCCCTCGGCGGTGGGGCAGGGTTCCGCGGTCACCTCGAAGCGCAGCAGGTGCCAGCCGCGCAGCGCGGAGGCGAGTTTCGAGGCGGTGCCCGCTTCGGCCTGCCAGGAGAACTCGGCTCTCCAGGTGCCCGGCGAGGCGGGCTGCCTGATCCAGTCGAGGTTCACCCGCACCCCGAGCACGCCCGCAACAGCCCATTCCACGTGCGGGCAGAGCGCGCGCGGTGCGGAATGCACGTACAGAACTCCACGTGTCGTCACCGGGACCTCCAGTGTGGGACGAGGTCGGGAATAAACTCCAGAAAACGGACAGTATGTGACGTGATGTAATGTAACGGAAATTATTTGACATTGCGCTACGGGACCTGCGGCCGAAACGCCACGGGAAAAAGCTACCGTGCGTCAGAGGTCATGGTGTGACGTACGGTCGCTCCAAGGCCCGTAAACCCAGAGCTTTCACTCAGCAGGACCCCCCGAACGATGCGGGGACGTCGAAGGGGAGACCATACCGATGCGCACCACCGCTCCGCGCCGCCGCGCGCGCCGGACCCTCGCGGGCGCGGGAGCGGTGGCCGTCCTGCTGGCCGGAGCGGTGACGGGGTGCGGGTCGAGCGGCCCGGGCGACGAGGGCGAGCGCGGGGCGCAGGCCGCACCGCGCTGGAACACGGCGCCCACCTCGATCGCGGCGGTCGGCGACTCCATCACCCGTGGTTTCGACGCCTGTTCGGTGCTCGCCGACTGCCCGGAGGTCTCCTGGGTCACGGGCAACGACCCCGCGGTCCGCTCCCTGGCCGCGCGGCTGCTCGGGGAGGCGCAGGCACCCGTCCACAGCTGGAACCACGCGGCGACGGGCTCGCGCATGGCGGACCTGCCGCGGCAGCTGGCGGAGGCGGCCGGACACAAGCCCGACCTGGTCACGGTGATGGTGGGCTCGAACGACGCCTGCCGGCCCACGGCTTCGTCGATGACCCCGGTGGCGGAGTTCCGGGCCGGTTTCGAGCAGGCCCTCGCGTCGCTGCGGGCCGCGTCCCCCACCACCCAGGTGTACGTCTCCAGCGTGCCGGACCTCCAGCGGCTGTGGGAGCAGGGCAAGGACGACCCGATGGTGCGGAAGATCTGGAGCCTGGGCATCTGCCAGTCGATGCTCGCCGATCCACTGTCGGCGACCTCGGGGGCGACGGCTCGGCGCGAGCGGGTGCGGGCACGGGTGGTCGAGTACAACGAGGTGCTTCGCGAGGTGTGCGCCAAGGACGCGCTGTGCCGCTACGACGGCGGTGCGGTCTTCCAGTACCCCTTCGCGGCGGACCAGTTGAGCCGCTGGGACTGGTTCCATCCGGGCAAGGACGGGCAGGCGCGGCTGGCGGAACTGGCCCACCGCCAGGTGACGGCGGCCGAACCGCCACGTTGACGCCGGTGGGCAGGGGGCGGGTGTCAGGGCCCGCCCCCTGCCCGGTTTTGTGGGTGATTTCCGGCCATTCCTGCGGTTACGGCGTGTTACGGGATGTCGAGCGTGGCCGACAGCCGCGCATCGCCGTGCGAGTGGCTCGCGCGGACCTCGTAGGTGCCGCCGATCCGCTGCCAGCCGCGGGTCCCCTCGTCCCAGATCTCGAAGGCCCGTGCGGGCAGGGCGATCTCGGTCTCGACGCTCTCGCCGGGGCCCGCCTCGACGCCCGCGAAGGCGGCCAGCCAGCTCGCCGGGCGCTCCACCGTCGGGCTCTGCGCGCTGTCGGACGCCGTCGCCACGGGCGCCAGGTAGATCTGAACGACCTCGCGGCCGGGCCGGCTGCCCGTGTTGGTGACGCGGACCCGGGCCGTGGTGCCGGTGACCTCCAGGGACTCGTACGCCCAGTCGGTGTAGCCGAGGCCGTGCCCGAAGGGGAAGGCGGGGGTGATGGACCCGGCCTCGTACGCCCGGTAGCCGATGAAGAGCCCCTCGCGGTACTCCAGGCGCCCCTCGGTGGGCACGACCTCGGTGACGGGCGCATCGGCGAGCCGGGCCGGCCAGGTCGTGGGCAGCCGGCCGCCGGGCTCCGCCTCCCCGAGGAGTACGTCGGCCAGCGCGGCCCCGCCCTCCTGCCCGGGGAACCAGGTCAGCAGCACGGCGGCCACCTCCTCGCGCCAAGGCAGCTCGACCGGGGAGCCGGCGTTGACGACGACCACGGTGTTCGGGTTGGCGGCGGCGACCGCGCGGACCAGGTCGTCCTGACGGCCCGGCAGGGTGAGGTCGCGGCGGTCGAAGCCCTCGGACTCCACGCGCTCGGTGGTGGCGACGACCACGACGGCGGTGTCGGCGGCGCGGGCGGCCGCCACGGCCTCGGCGATCAGCTCCTCCGGGTCGCGCCGCGGACCGAGGTGGAGCAGCGAGAACATGATCGCCTTGAGCGGCAGCGCGGTCATGTCGGGGACCTGGTAGGTCAGTGACACCTCCACCGGCTCCCCCTCGGTGAGGGTGAGCCGGGTGCGCTCGCTGGGGGCGCCGAAGAAGGCCTCGAACGGGTCGGCCTCGTTGCCCATCTCCTGGACGCCCTGCCACCGGGTCTCACCGCCGACGGTGAGGGTGAAGGCGCCCAGCCCCCGGGTGCCGAAGGCGTGCTCACCGCTCTCCCTCGGCAGGAACGTCCCGGTCACCTCGATGGTCGCCATCGTCTCGTACGTGGCGCCCGCGGGCAGGTCCTCGCCGATCCACTGGACCTGGCCGGACGGGAGGCTGCCTTCGCCGAGGACGGCGCCGGAGGCGTCGCGGCAGACGGCACGGAGCTCGAAGCCCTGGCCGGCGGGGGTCAGTTCGTCGGAGGGGTCGGCGCCGACGGCGTAGGTGGGCGGTACCCCTGACCGGTCGCGGAGGGCGGCGGTGAGGCCGTCGAGCGGGGAGACGACCCGCTCGGGGAAGACGGTGGCGGAGCCGCCGCCGAGGACGCGGGCATCGCGGGCGGCGGCGCCGATCAGGGCGACGGTGCGGCCGGCGGCCGCGTCGAGCGGCAGCGCCGGGTTTTCATCGAGCACGGCCTCGTTGCGGACGAGGACGAAGCCGCGGGCGGCGAGCTCGCGGGCCAGCGCCTGGCCGTCGATGGCCTCCGGGGCCTCGGTGACGACGGCGGGGGCGCCTTCCAGGACGCCGACGCGGGCGGCGAGCCGCAGCACGTTGCGTACGGCCGCGTCGACGGCGGACTCGGGGACCTCGCCGGCGCGGACTGCCTCGGCGAGGGCGCTCCCGTAGACGGTCTGCGGGCCGGGCATGGCCACGTCGAGGCCGCCCTCGATGTCGCCGGTGGTGGATCGGGCGGCCATCCAGTCGGAGACGTTGAATCCGTCGAAGCCCCATTCGCCGCGCAGGACTTCGTTCACCAGGTACCGGTGCTCGGTCATCGTCGTGCCGTTGACCTGGTTGTAGGCGGTCATGATGCCCCAGGGGTGGGCATTGGCGACGATGGCCTCGAAGGGCGCCAGGTACAGCTCGCGCAGCGGGCGCGGGGCGATGACGCTGTCGACGGTGAAGCGCTCGGTCTCGGCGTCGTTGCCGACGAAGTGCTTGACGGTGGTGCCGACCCCGCCGTCCTGGACGCCGTTCACGTAGCCGGCGGCGACGGCGCCGGTGAGGTAGGGGTCCTCGGAGTAGCACTCGAAGTGGCGGCCGCCGAGCGGGGAGCGGTGCAGGTTGACGGTGGGCGCGAGGAGGACGTGGACGCCCTTGCGGCGGGCCTCCTGGGCGAGGAGCCGGCCGGCGCGGCGGGCGAGCGCGGGGTCCCAGGCCGCGGCGAGCGCGGTCGGGGAGGGCAGCGCGACGGACGGGTCGTCGGCGGTCCAGCGCACGCCTCGCACCCCGATGGGGCCGTCGGACATGACCAGGGACTGAAGCCCGATCTCGGGGAGGGCGGGCAGGGACCACATGTCCTGGCCGGCCAGCAGGCGGGCCTTGGTGTCGAGATCCAGCTTGCCCAGCGCCGCCTCTACGGCGTTCTCGCGGGCCTGATCGGCATCGGTCACGGCCGTGCCTCCTCATTGGGTGCGGTGCGGGTGCGGTGCGGTGCCCCCATCGTGGACCCGTCACCTGGCGAGCGGTAGGGTTCGTAATCTCTTCGTGATATGCGAATGGCGTACGGTCCTGCTGGCAGCTGTGAACGGAAGGGGTGCCGGGGCGATGGTCAGGGCAAGGAGCGAGGAGCGTCGCGGGGAGATCGTCCGCGCGGCCCTCGAAGTGATCGCGGAGCGCGGCTACCGGGGCGCGTCGCTGGGCGCGGTCGCCGAGCGCGTGGGCCTGACCCAGCAGGGGCTGCTGCACTACTTCCCGACCAAGGAGGCCCTGTTGGTCGCGGTGCTGGAGGAGCGCGACCGCTGGGACACGGGCGGCGGCTCACGCGCCTCGGCCGGCAGCTGGCGCCTGGACCTGCTGGCCTCGCTGGTGGAGTACAACGCCATGCGCCCGGGCATCGTGCAGACCTTCTCGGCGCTGCTGGGCGAGAGCGTCACCGAAGGGCACCCGGCGCGGGAGTTCTTCACCGAGCGCTACGCCCAGGTACGCGGCGAGATGGCGGCGATGCTGCGCGCCGAGTTCGGCGAGCGCCTCCCGTCGGGCCTCACCCCGGAACAGGCCGCTCCGCTGCTGGCGGCCGTCAGCGACGGTCTGCAGTACCAGTGGCTGCTCGCCCCCGAATCGGTGGACATGCCCGCCGCGTTCCGCGCCTTCCTCACCCTGCTGAGAGGCCCGGACACCCCTTAGGCTGAGCCGGGTGAAGATCGCCGCAGCCCAGCTGACCTGCATACCCGCCGACGTCCGCGCCAATGCCGCGCAGGCCGCCGGCCTCGCCGGCCTGGCCCGTGAACAGGGGGCCGAGCTGGTGGTGTTCCCCGAGTTCACGCTCACCGGCTACGAGCCGGACGCGCTGGCCGCCGACCCGGGCCTGTGGACGGGCGCCGACGATCCCCGGCTGGATCCACTGCGTTCCGCCGGCATCGCCACCGCGGTCAATGTCGCCCTGCCTACCGGCGGCGCGCGGCCCGCCATCGCGACGCTGGTGCACGACGCGGACGGCGCGCACGTGACCACGTACGCCAAGCAGCACCTCTACCGGCACGAGCAGGGCGTCTTCCGGCCCGGCGAGCGCGACGGGCGCTTCGAACTCGGCGGGATCCGCTTCTCGTTGGGCGTCTGTTACGACAACCACTTCCCGGAGCTGACCGGCCGCGCCGCGGCCGACGGCTGCCGCGTCCACCTCGCGAGCTCCCTCTACGGGACGGGCGACGGGATCCACGAGCGCGCCACCGTCCACCCGGGGATCGCGAAGGAGCACGGCCTGTACGTCGTCCTCGCCAACCACGTCGGCCAGGCGGGCCCGTGGACCGGCTGCGGCGGCGCGGCCGTATGGGGCCCGGGCGGCGCGCTGCTGGCCGAGGCGGACGACCGTACGCCGTCCGTGGTGACCGTCGAGGTCGCGGTGGCCGGGGCCTGACGACCCCGGCCGTCAGGCGGGCTCGGGCACCCGCGAGTGGTGCCCGGGGTGCGGGGTGTCCCGGTCCGGGGGCTGCGGCGCGACGGGCCGCCGGTCCGACACCAAGGCCGGCACCACGAGCAGCACGGCCGCGACCGAGTACACACCGACCCACACGGCCCAGCCGCCCGGCGGGGCCCAGTGGGCGTGGGTCGGCACCCACGAGCCGCTGGTCCCGACCGCGAAGCGGCGCAGCGTCCAGTAGAACGCCGCCACGTCGGCGACCGTGAGGGCGACGACGCAGAACCCGGCCAGCCGGCGCCAGGGCAATCCCCGGTCCGGGGAGCGCGTGGCGCAGATCAGCACGGTCATCAGCGGCAGTCCGACCGCGAAGGGCAGGAGGTAGCGGCCCTGCCACACCATGCCGATCCGCTCCGCCTGCGAGGCCTGGGCGATCACCGGCACCATCACGACGGCCGCCGTCATGCCGAGCACCGCGACCGTCTCGCGCTTACGGCCGTACGCCAGCGCCAGCGCGGCGAACGTCGCGATCACACCGAACCAGAACAGCCAGGTGAGGGCGGGCGCGGGCGTGTCCAGCCAGCCGAAGAATCCGATCATCTGGTGGATGTAGTCGCTGGTGAAGCCGAGGGTGCGCTTCGCGGCCACCCCCATGGTCAGGTCCTTCGGGATGTCTATCGCCGAGTGGTCCGGGTGCTTCGCCGCCCAGAGCAGCGCACCGGCCGCGGCCAGCCCCAGCAGGGCCGTCCACAGCCAGAGGGCCTTGCGGCGCAGCACCGACCCGATCACGCCGCGGCCCGCCAGCAGCAGGCTGAAGACGACGGCCCCCGCGAACCAGATCAGCCCGAGCGGCCGGATGTTTATCAGCACCAGGCCGGCGATGCCCAGCCTGGCCAGCCGGCGGTTCAGCAGCCGCGGGTCCGGGGAGAGCACGATCGACAGCATGGCCGTCCACACCAGGATCCCCGCGGCGATCTCGCCGCCGCTGGGGTTGACCATGCCGCCCATGTACAGCGTCATCGGCGTGGCAGCGGCCAGTACGCCCAGCACCGCCAGCGAGCGCCGCCGCCACTCGGCGGCCGTGACCAGCGCGCTGGCCAGTATGGCCGAGCAGAGCAGCGCCGACACGAAGCGCATGAGGTACAGCCCCTTGGGCCCGTCGACCAGCAGGCTCGGCCAGCCCGTCGCCAGGTAGTAGGCCGGGTGGTAGCGGCCGGCCGCGGTGGTGGCCTGCGTGATCTTCTCGGAGTTCCCGAGCGGGGGCGCGCAGGACGCGGGCGTCCGCTGCTTCCACGAGTAGCACTCGTGGAGCGTGGGGAGGTCCTTGTACCACTCCGGGAGCTGCACGCCGGTCTCGGCGAACTGCCCCTCGATGCCCGCCACCACGTGCGGGACCATCACCTTGGGTCCGCCGATCTGCCCCCTGGCGACGGCCGCCGCGCGGATGAAGTGCGCGTGCTCGTCGGGAGAACCCGCGAGCGGGCTGGCGGCGGACCAGGAGCCCGTGAGCGCGAAGAACAGCGCGAAGGCGACCAGCCACAACCGCTTGGGGGACCTGGCCGACCAGTCGGCCAGCCGCGTCAGTGCGGAGATCATCGGTTTCCTCGAGTCATCGGATGTAGCTCAGCCAGCTCTGGTCGCCGTCCTTGGAGCAGGTACCGCCCGGGGCGAACTTCGGGCAGCTCCCGTCCCGCTCCGTGATCGTGTGCGACACCCACGGCAGGATCCGGTAGGTGCCGTCCTTGGCCGGCATGTACCGGTCGGCCATCGAGGAGGAGACCGTACCGAGGAGCAGCAGGAGGGCGCACAGGGCCCCGATCACCGCTCCTTCGCGTCCCGGGAAGCCGGTACGGGACGTGCCGTCGGCCCCTGCCGTGGGCCGGGCGGCGGCCATCCGCTGCGAGACCAGATGGACGACCAGCGCGCACAGCAGCAGCCCGCAGTAGAGCAGCTGGTTGTTGGTCCGGGTGTACAGCTGGACGGTCTGCGTCTCGTACATGTGCGAGGCGATGTACATCCGCATCACCCACGCGCTGATGAACATGGCCGCGATGGTGACCACCATCGGCCTGCGGCTGCCCAGCCAGATCGCGGCACCGAGGCAGAGGAAGGTGACCAGGGCGAAGAACCCGACCCCGCCGTACTCGCCCGGCGGCGGCCAGTCGCCCACCTTGCCGGGCATGTCCGTGCGCCACATCAGGTAGTAGGCCGGGTCGGTGAAGTTGTCGAAGCGGAAGTTGTAGTCCTTTGTGGTCTGCCCCTCGGTCAGCATCACCGCCAGGTAGCGCCCGGCGACCACGAGGAAGGCCCCCAGGGTGGCGCCGAGGAACGCCGCGCCCTTGAGGCGGCCGGTCCGCCACGGGAAGTACAGCAGCGCGGCGAACAGCACACCCGCCGCACTCCACAGGAACCAGCCCGAGTACGTGAGGAACAGCAGGCCGAGCAGTGCGCCGAAGCCGGCGCCCTTGAGCAGCAGGGGCCGCCAGCCGTCGGTCCCGCTGCGGCGCAGCGACACCACCATCGCCACCAGCACGGGCACCAGCAGTACGAGCACCGTCTGGCTGTACGGCTTGTACGCGTCGATCAGCGCGAAGGCCGGCGCCACACCGAAGGCGAGCGCACGGACCGGGCTGAGCAGCATGCGCCAGCAGAGGTAGACCAGCGGACCGAAGGCGGCGGCGCCGAGGATCTGGAGGTCCTTGAAGGCGTACGCGGTGTTGCCGCCGCGGAACCACTCGGCGTAGTGGCCGAGGGTGTAGAGGGGGGCCGGCGGGTAGACCGGCGAGCCCGAGGGCCGGCCGTTGGCCACCGCCTGGGCCCACTCGACGATGCGGCCGCTGTCGCCGTTGAGGCCGAACATCGGCCACGGCGTGCCGTGGAGTGCGACGACGGCGCCGGCCGCGACGAAGCCGCTGGCCAGACCCGCGATGGCGGCGGCGGCGATCCGGGCGGCCAGGTCGAAGTGGCGGCCGCGGCGCAGCCGCATCGCGAGCCCCACCGCGCCGATGAACAGCAGGCCGACGAGCGCGAACCGCAGCTGGATCGCGGCGAGACCGCTGACCTGCGCGATCCTGTCCAGCGGGTTGAGCCTGAAGCCGCGGGCCAGCACCGGCAGGACGAGCGCCGCCGCGAAGGCGACGGCGGCTTCGAGGAGCAGGAGCGTGCCCCGGGAGCGCAGCGTGCCCGAGGCCGCCGTTATCGGGCGGGCGGGCGCGGCCGGTCCGCCCGTGGGCAGCGCGGTCACCGGGCCCGCGGTACTGACTGTCACTGCTGTGTCCCTACTGCTGGTCGGTCCTCGGCCCGACGGCCGGTCGTTGCTGGGCAAGCCGCTGCCCGGCTCCGGACCTCCGTGCCGAAGCTCCGGGCCGGGGCGGACTCAAGGGCGGTGAGAGACAGCCTTGGCAGTTGCCGCCATGCATACTACGGGCCCTGCCTGGGTACAGCGGGGCTCGGGAAGGGACCGCCGGCGGCCGGGCCGGGACCTACGCCGGATCCGGGAGAAGGTGCTTGGCGCCCCATTTCCCGAGGTCTTCCAGGGCCGCGTTCAGTTCTTCCCCCAGCGGGGTCAGGGAGTACTCGACGCGCGGCGGGACCTCGTCGTAGACCTCGCGGTGCACGATGCCGTCCGTCTCCAGCTCGCGCAGCTGGGCGGCGAGCACCTTCTCCGAGACGCCCGGGACGAGCCGGCGCAGTTCACCGAAGCGCCGGGGGCGCTGCTCCAGCCCCCAAAGGAGCGAGACCTTCCACTTTCCGTCGATCACGGACATCGCCGCGGCGATCCCGCAGTGCTCCGCACCGGGCCTCCGTGCCACCGCCACCGCACATCCCTCCCACCTGCTCGCTCACCTTGGGGTAACCACCCACTCCAAAGTGCGTACTTGAGCGCCTCATGGCCTGCCATCAGGCTAAACGCCATGACTGACAACACACCGCAGAATTCGCCCACCCCGCTCGTCCCCCTCACCCTGCTCGGCCTCGGCGACATGGGCACCGCCCTGGCCCGCACCTGGCTCGCCGCCGGGCATCCCCTCACCGTCTGGAACCGCACCGCCGCCAAGGCCGAGGCCCTGGCCGCCGAGGGGGCCGTCGTCGCCGCGAGCCCCGCCGAGGCGGTGGCCGCGAACCGGCTCGTCGTCGTCTGCCTGCTGGACGACGCCTCCGTCGGATCGGCCCTGGACGGCGCCGACCTGACCGGCAAGGACCTGGTCAACCTCACCACCGGCACCCCGGCCGAGGGCCGCGCACGGGCCGCCTGGGCGAAGGCGCGCGGGGCCCGGTTCGCGGACGGCGGGATCATGGCCACGCCGACGATGATCGGCGCCCCTGAGAGCGGGGGATATGTCTTCTACAGCGGCTCGCGCGCGCTCTTCGACACGCACCGGGCGGCCCTGGAGGTCCCGGCCGGGGCCCGCTTCGTCGGCGAGGACCCCGGGCACGCCGCCCTGCACGACGTGGCGCTGCTCAGCGCGATGACGGGGCTGTTCGCCGGGATCTCGCACGCCTACGCGCTGATCGAGGGCGAGGACATCGCCCCGAAGGACCTGTCTCCGCTGCTGTCCGAGTGGCTCGGCGCGATGGGCTTCTTCGTCGGCAACGCCGCCGAGCGGCTGACCTCGCGGGACTTCACCACCGGGGTGGAGTCCAACCTGGCCATGCAGGTCGCCGCCAGCGGCACCCTGCTGCGCACCGCCGAGGACCAGGGGGTCAGCGCCGAGCTGATCTCCCCGTACCTGGACCTGATGCGGCGCCGGCTGACCGCCGACCCGGCCGCCCACGGCGGGGAGGACACGGTCGGGGCGATCACTATGCTCAAGCGCTAGTCACGAGTAGGCGGGCGGCGGCGGCCCGAAACTCCCCCCGGCTACCACTGGGAGGTACCCCCACCGGCCGTGGTCGTGGCGTCGTCCTCAGTGGGGCCGGCTCCGGCGTCGGCCCCGTCGGCCTCGTCGGCCCCGGTCAGGTCCCGCACCATCAGCGTGGCCCCCGCCACCGCGCCCGGCATCAGGAACACGGCGACCAGCGGCACCAGGAACGCCAGCACCAGTGGCACGCCGAAGCCCAGCACCAGCATCCGCCGCGAGCGCAGCAGCACCAGCCGCTCGGGCAGGTCCACCCTGCGCCGCTGGAGGGCGACGGCGGTGAGTTCCTGGGTCAGGAAGTACCCGGAGACGCAGAAGCCGAGCACCGGCACCACGGTCTGCCCGATCACGGGGATGAAACCGAGGGCGAAGAGCAGGATCCCGTACAGCACCACGCGGCCGAGCACCTTCACGCTGTCGCGGGCCGAGATCCACAGCTCCAGCCAGAGCGGGAGCCCGGACTCGGGGACCTCGCCGCCCTCGCTCCGGTCGACCTGCTCCGTGAGGGACTCGTAGAAGGGCTGGCCGATCATCAGGGTCACGGCCGTGAAGGTGATGACCGCAAGGAAGAGTCCGAGGGCGAAGACCAGGGCGGTCAGGAAGCCCCGGAAGAGCCCGAGCCACGGGGACCCCCAGCCGTCGGCGAAGGGAGTGGCCCAGGCGGTGAGGTCGTCGGCGCCGTAGCCGAGCCCGACCAGCGCTCCGGCGTACAGGACGAGGGAGACCAGCCCGGGCAACAGCCCGAAGCCCAGCCACCGTCCGTGCCGCAGCACCCACCGCTGTCCGGCCAGCAGATACCGGAAACCCCCTGCAAGATCACGCATGGCGTCAGTCTACGGCGAAGGCCGCACCCCCGATCGGGGGTGCGGCCTTCGCCGGACTGCGGCGGATCAGACGGCGAGCTCGACCGTGATGTTGCCGCGGGTCGCCTTGGAGTACGGGCAGACCTCGTGGGCCTTCTCGATGAGGTCCTTGGCGGTGGCGGCGTCCACGTTCGGGATCACGGCGGAGATCTTGACGATCAGACCGAAGCCCTCGTCGTTCTTGCCGATGCCGACCTCGGCCGTGACGGTGGAGCCGGAGATGTCGGCGTTCACGTTCTTGGCGACGACACCCAGGGCGCCCTGGAAGCAGGCGCTGTAACCGGCGGCGAACAGCTGCTCCGGGTTGGTGCCGGCGCCGCTGCCGCCGAGCTCCTTCGGCGGGTTCACGACGACGTCGAGCTGGCCGTCGTTGGTGGCGACGCGACCGTCACGGCCGTTCTCGGCGGTGGCGACAGCGGTGTACGCGACGTCGGAGTACTGGATGGACATGTAAAAAGATCCTCCTGGTAATCGCCGCGACTCGCGCCCACGGTCACGACGGTGTGGGGTGAGCCTAGCCGGTGAAAGAAACGATCATCTTTCCGGTGTTCTCGCCGCGCAGCATGCCGAGGAAGGCGGACGTCGCGTTCTCGACGCCCTCGACGACCGTCTCGTCGTACCGCAGCTCTCCGGAACGCAGCCATCCGGCGACGTCCTGGACGAACTGCTGCTGCAGTCCGGCGTGGTCGTTGACGAGGATGCCCTGCAGGCGCAGCCGCTTGCCGATGACCATCATCAGGTTGCGCGGACCGGGGGTGGGCTCGGTGTCGTTGTATCCGGCGATCGCTCCGCACAGGGTGGCCCGGCCGCCCACCTTCATCGAGGAGATCGCGGCCTCCAGGTGGTCACCGCCGACGTTGTCGAAGTAGACGTCGATGCCCTCGGGGGCGGCCACCGGGAGCTGCTCGGCGACGGGGCCGTTCTTGTAGTTGAAGGCGGCGTCGAAGCCGTACTTCTCCGTGAGGAGCGTCACCTTCTCGTCCGAGCCGGCGGAGCCGATCACCCGGGAGGCGCCCTTGATCTTGGCGAACTGGCCGACGAGGCTGCCGACCGCACCGGCCGCGCCGGAGACGAAGACGGAGTCGCCCTCCTTGAAGGAGGCGACCTCGAAGAGGCCGGCGTAGGCGGTCAGGCCCGGCATGCCGAGCACGCCGAGGTAGGCGGAGAGCGGGGCGAGCGAGGCGTCCACCTTGGTGGCGAACTTCGCGTCGAGCTCCGCGTACTCGCGCCAGCCCAGGTGGTGCAGGACGTGGTCGCCGACGGCGAAGCCCTCGGCGGCGGAGGCGACGACCTCGCCGACCGCGCCGCCCTGCATCGGCTCGTCGAGCTGGAAGGGCGGGATGTAGGACTTCACGTCGTTCATCCGGCCGCGCATGTACGGGTCCACGGACATGTGGAGGTTGCGCACGAGGATCTGACCGGCGGCGGGCTCGGCGGACACGGGCACCTCGCGCAGGGCGAAGTCCTCGGCGACGGGCCAGCCCTGCGGGCGACGGACGAGGTGCCACTCGCGGCTGACGGCGGGGATCTGAGACATGCGGCGCTCCTGGTAAGAACGAAATTGCTTCACTAGGTGAAACAACCATGCGCCTGGATATTTCATGTTGTCAAGTAAATGGGTACTCTGGATCCATGCCCAGTCGTCGCGCAGACCCAGTGACCGTCGAGGTCGTCGAACTCATCGGCGACGTCGTGACCCGGTACCACATGGAGTACGAGAATGCGGCCGCCAGCCACCAGCTGACCGGCGCGCAGGCCAAAGTGCTGAACCTGCTCTCCCTGGAGCCGATGCCGATGCGCCGCATCGCGCAGAAGCTGAGGTGCGAGCCCTCCAACGTGACCGGCATAGTCGACCGGCTGGAGACGCGCGGCCTGGTCGAGCGCCGCCCGGACCCGGCCGACCGCCGCGTGAAGCTGGCCGCCCCCACGGAGGAGGGCCTGCAGACGGCGGAGCGACTGCGCGAGTCGCTGGACTTCGCGCGCGAGCCGCTGGCCGGCCTGTCCGCAGAGGAGCGGACGGCGCTGCGGGACCTGCTCAGGCGGATGCTCGGCAGCTGACCGTCGCCCCTACCAGCACTTCCAGCCCAGGAAGCCGCAGTCCTCGGGCGGCGTCGGCGTGGGCGCGGGGTTCGTCGGGGTGGGGGTCGGCGGCTGCGGGCTGCCGGTGGCGCTCTGCGACGGCTTCCCCGACGCGGTCGGCTTCACCCCGGGGCGGGTAGTACCGGACGCCGACCCCGACACCGAGGGCGCGGGGGCGGAGGACACCGGCGCCGGCTGCGCGGCACCCGCGGAAGGCGCCCCGCTACCGCTCTTCTTCGCAGGTCCGGCGGCGGCCTTCGCGGTGGCCTTCCCCGACGGGCCCGCGGGCGCGCCGGACGTCGGCAGGTCCGGCAGCGGCGCGGGCTGCTGCGGACCGGCGTCATCGGTGAGCACCACCGTGGCGGCCCGGTCGCTGCGCTGCCCGTCGGTGGCCATCTTGGCCACCCCCAGCGAGCCGGCGGTCGCCAGCAGCAGTCCGAGCCCGATGGTCAGCACGGTCCGGCGGCGCTTGCGCTGCGTGGTGCGGCGGCGGGCACCGGCCCTGCGCTCGTTCGGCGCGGAGAGCACGACGAGCGAGTCCGCGTACACGCCGGCCAGCGTGGGCTGCGGCGCGGGCTCGTCCGGCGCGGTCGCGGGCGCGGCGGCGGGCGCGGCGGGCATGAGGTACTCGGCCGGGGTTCCGCACCCGGCGCATGCCAGCGCGCCGTTGAGGTGCCTCCGACATGCGGGGCAGTAGTTCATAGCGCCCGCAGGCTACGCGGTCCCCGGCAACATACGGATCCCGGGAACGTAAGGATCCTGTGTGGAATCGTGGGCTCCATGACAGCGAATCCGACTCCGGGCGCCCGGGGACCCTTCGGGCCGGCCGCCTTCCAGCTGGTGCTGCTGCGCAGGATGGCGGACTTCCAGCCGGACCTCGCCGATGAGGCCCGCAGGCGGCTCGGCGCCTCGCTCGCTGAGCAGCGGGAGGCGAACAAGCGCTGGCAGGCGATGGTTCGCTCACCCCGCTCCCGCGGCGCCCTCGCCCGCTACCGCTCGGTGCTCGGCCCGCCGCAGTCCGCGGAGCGGCGCAGGATCGGGGACCTGGAGTGCGAGGCGCTGCTTTGGCCGGTGCCGCTCTGGCCGGACCTGCGCTTCGAGGTGCTGGCCGCGCCGGACGGGGCGGTGTGGAACGAGTGGCTGGTACGGGCCCCGGGCGCGCGGGGTCCCGTACTGGAGTCGGCGGACGACCTGCGGCCCTGGTCGGCGACGGTGGACGAGGTGGCGCGCGCCTTCGCCCCGGCGCGGCCGCTGGAGGGCACCGCGCCGACCCGCTGGCGTCTGGCGTTCGCCGCGGGGGCGCAGCCGTGCGTGGCCGAGTTCACGTACGGCCTGCTCCAGCGGGTCTCCTTCGGGGTACCGGGGATCTAGGGGGTGTCTGACGGATCAGGGCCGGGCCCGGCTCGCCCGGCACCGCGGCTTGCCGCGTTGTCGTCGGTCGCCGACGTCCCCCAGCTACCG